>NZ_REFJ01000001.1:0-710308 GCF_003688415.1 Umboniibacter marinipuniceus | reverse complement strand
CGCCGATCACTTGAAGATTTTGATCTAGCTGAATAACTTCTCCATAAATACGGTAATAGTCGAAAGTACCACCCTCCGCCCACATCTCTTGATACTCCTCCTGATGGGCTCGGCAAGCTGCAACGATCATTCGATGCTCATCATCCTTTGACAAATTGGCTAACTCCATAGGTAGCTTAATTACCCTGGCCGCATGAAACCCCCAACGAGCCATCAACCCTTGAGGCTTAAACTTCTTTGCGGGGTTACAGCGCAGATGAGGGCGGAACGCCAACCTATCCATTTCTTCTCGCCGTTTATTCAAAGCCTTAGCCTGCTGATCTATTGCCAATCGAAATTTACCCTCGTCTTCCCCCAGAATGGAAAGAAGGCGATCTTGAATACCGGGGTTATCTGTAGGGTCAGAGAAATAGCAACCCAGACGCTGCAATCCCTTGTTGATATTTCGATACCCCAGTTGCGCTACTAGCTGAGTTTGAGAAATACCAACCTCACGAATTCGACTATAAATGTATGACTTGATAATGCTCATGTTCCCTCCATAGCGAAGTAACAAACATGGCGCTGACTACACAATGATTAGATCATTGACGTTATAAAATAAGGCTGATGAGGTTCCAAAGGTGTCAGCAGGATGCTGACCGGAATTAGTGAGTCTCAACGCTTTAGCCATGTTTATTCACCTGCAAGTTGCTGTTTAAATCGGTGATGGTTTCTTTAAAAACCGTTAGCTAATCTACCTCGATAGCGCATAAATGTAAAGGAGCTAGCCGGCCCAGAGAAACCACATCGGCTCTGGTTACACAGGCTGACCAATAGGCTCCTGTATCAACTATTAGCTACGTCATAGGTTGCCTCTAATGGAGCATTCTTCACGTGTGCGGACTGTTTTGACACGTTTTGACAGTGATTAAGAAGGTCGCCGCTTAGCTACACCCCAGTAGAACAGTATTCTCCCATCTTAAATTAATAGAGCGTCTCTTTTCGTCAAGCGGGTACAAAGCGTTGATCTAACTTAAATTTTCGCGGGTAAAGTAATTTGAATTAATGAGGCGAGGTCTCAGCACTGTCGCGACTGAATCAAGATGCTCTATACTTAGAACAACACTAGGAAGAGCGTTTTATTATGGACCCCTACTCATTTCTACTCGGCCTTTCATTAATGCTTTTATCAGCTTCGGTAGTCGCTTTATCTGTAGAGCATAGCTGCAAAAATATCGGCATCTATCTCGATGAGGAAGACATTAAACTGCTCGAGGGTGAGTCGCGTAGAAAGTAGCCGTTATTATTAGCGCCTGCAATTAAACTACGTTTTGCCAGCTTGCTCTCGACTGAGTTTGACTCCTTGGAAGTAGCTAGACTTACTCTCAGAAAACTCCTTTCCTTAATTTTAATGGAATTCTCTACTTAAAACCGCTGTCTTTTTTCGGGGGGATTACAAACGGCAGATCACCGTCGAGAGCGAATACATATTCCCTAGCCAGCGCTCGCGCAAAAAGCCTACGAATTCACAGAGTGCAAATGCTGCTATTAAACGGATGGGCTACCAAGGAGAGTTAGTTGCGCATGGACTGAGATCTATCGCGAGTACGGCACTTAATGAGCGGAGTTCCCCTATGATGTGATCGAAGCTCAGCTTGCTCACGCGCCAGAAAATGACGTACGTGCAGCTTATAATCGAGCCACATACATGAAAAAACGGCGAGAGATGTTGGAGTGGTGCTCAAACTATATTGCTAAATCCGACCATTAAGCAGAAAGTCCTCCGCTACTGCGACAGAATTTTAGCTTTCTCAACCTCAAACTCTTCTTCCGTAATAACTCCTCTGTCACGCAGGTTTGCGAGCGTCTCCAGGGTTTCCCATTTATCTGATTCATGCTGCTCCACGCTTAAGCGAACCAACTCGGGCTCTTCACAAACGAAAATGATTTCTATGCGTGCGAAGTTACCTAAGATAAATGGTGGTGTCGACGCCTGCTCTCGGATCGTTCGCGACGCTAAATTGCGCTGCCCACAAAACTGATTCGCGCGGTTTTCGGCTTGCTGACGCACAGCAACCATATTCTGAAAACCGACGTCATCGTGATGAAACAATCGATACTCTTCCGCACCGGAAGAATTCTCAGATACCTCAACGCTCTCACCGTCATAGAAAGCTCCATCAAAGCCAGAATTCGAGTCGGACGCCTTTTGAATAGGCGTTGCTCCGCCGCAGGAGGTCATTAGAAGAATCCCCGAAATGATTAAAGCGTTGGTAGTGAAGAATTTAGTGACTAAAGCTATCATTGACTTCCCTTTCAATCTTAACTGCTTCCTTTACCCTTAATCCTAACCTAATACACACTAAATCACTATGCAGATGCATGCCAGAATGACCTCAGCGAAATTTAGCTGTGTTTCGCTGAAATTTAAGCCTGGCTTAGAACGAAAGGAGCTCAGCATCCGTGATGCCCTAGAGTATTCGATTAATCGCAAGTCGCAACATGTAACCCTTTCCTTACTCGATCCTTTGGCGCACGCGAATCAAAGTCGAATCTTCCCGTAAGCTCTCGTCGTGTTCAACAAGCCTTTGCAAGATTGTGCCTAGTTCGCAATTTTTCTCCCACTCATTGAGACTCATTGGCAAAACCTTGTCGAGATAATCCACAACAACGAGAGCATGACACCCCAGATGCACTAAGACCGCATTTGCAGCTTGACTTAACAGAGTCTGACTTACTTGAAGATCCAATAGAGCTTTCCTTGAGCTCCCTTTATGCCAGCACTCTTAAAGAAGCAGGTGAGGTTCAAAACATTGCATGCGTGACAGTGCACTCGACTGCCAGTGAAAAATTCGTTTCACTCCTTCGCAGGACTGCATCACACGCTCGGGATAATTCCAGGGCAGACGATGAAACATTAATTCGGCACGTTTATGATCTGCACCTCATATACGAATCAATGGCATCACCTGCCGATTTAAAAGCAATGGTTAAGCGAGTTATTGAAATCGACAAAAGTCAGTTTGGAAATCAGCACGAAGAGTTCGTAAACGATGCAAACTCCGAGCTGCGATACGGCCTATCTTTATTAATTGAGCAGTCACACCACCTAGCACGATACGATCAATTTATTGGGCCCCTCGTCTATCACCCATCTCCCGCCAAATGGGACGAGGCCATTTCGAGCGTCCAAGAACTTGCTGTTCACTGGCTTTAGCAATTATGATACGCAGGCCAAGCATACGCCCCTTGGTCATTAAATATTAAGCAAGCTAAAAGTCTTGTGAGCTCAAGGACGATAGAGTTTAAGGCTCATTCATTGTGTCATCAAAGCTATCAATAGCTGGTGAAATAATTAGACTAAGATAAAAGGTGTACAATAATATTGTTGAAATTAGCCGACGCGGACGAAATTAATGCATATTAAGGAATTAGCGAGAATTGTTACAGGTATCCTCGTCTTAACGGGGTTGGCGTCCTGTACGGTATTTGGACCAACAGGTAGAGACCTTCAAAGCCAATGTGAAGCTCAGCTTAGCGGTTTTATTGAGATTTATGAATGCACTTACCGTCTTGTCGCGGAGAAGCGTCCAGATATACTCAACGACTATAGAGGCCAATTGTACCTTCTACGAGGCGCTCTTTTGGCTGAGGAAGTTGAAAAAAATCAGCGTACAGACTTATCAGCTAAGTTTGCTTGGCAGAGTTTATATGTAGAACTTCGAAGATATAATGAGCAGCAAGCCCTAGCTCAGGTTCAAGCTATACAGGCACTCGTTGATGCTAATCCTCAAAATGGCAAACGTATTAACTGCATAAGCAGTGAAATCGGATCTGAAATACACATTCAATGTCAATAGATACCTAAATTTATCTAAGAGACATTTAAGAGCGACATATGTAAAGGGCGCAGATTCGGATATTTCCCGCCGCTTTTAATCCGTGTGGTTACGAGAGGCAGGTTAACAATCGTAAACGCTTCGTCGACAAATACCCGGTGGGCAGGGCTTATGGCTACATTCAAATTCGCGTTTACGGACAACATATGCAAACAAAAAGAGTGCAGCGCCTGCACCTCGCGCTAATAACTGTTTTGCCTACATCGGTCTATCCCTTCTTTTATTTGGGAGTCTCACTTTCAACCCTAGCTATACTACCCCCCATTTTAAAAGGCGAATGGGATAACATCGGACGACCATCGGTGACGTTTGTAATTATTTATCGGCCGATTATCTCGGAGACTGAGTTAATTTGCCAGTACCTTAACGTGTCATTGCCCTAACTTGTCAGTACCCTAGCGGAAGCCTATATGATAGCTTTCGTATTAATTAGATCCAGCCTCGGCTAATTGCGAGCCTCTTCGCCGATGAATTTAACTCGTAGGTTTTGTCGAGATGAGAGCTAGAAGCAATTTTGTTGATAAGCTCTTCGTCGAGGAGTTCTTCAATATATATTTCAGCATGAATCTTGGTGCACTCGAATAGTGTTTGTATATCTTGTAGACTGAAACTGTCTTTTCCTTTGTTATAGTTAATAATTAGCGTCTTTAACAACTTAGTTGACTCGTCGTTAGTTTCAAGATCGGCGCCCATCACTTTTACTGGCGACTCAGTTAATGATTTACCCTTCTGATAACTTATGTCTGATACGTATCTACTTTCGTCTAAATCGGTTGGTTGCACTGAATTCCGGCGCCCCCAAAGAATTTGAGGTCCGGAGGGCGGCCTAAGTCGGGTACCTCGACTCCTAGCCCATCCGTAGCAGATAATGACGCCAAGTATAGCGAAGATAAGACCTATGATTGACCAAAAAACAGTATTCCTTCCGTACCTTGAGCTTATGTCGAAACATAACCACGCAAAGAATAATCTAGCCGCAATAGAAAAGACGCCAAAAGAGGTCATGAAAATCAAGTTTAAAAAGGGGGAGTCAAAAACCAATGAGGTTCTCCTTAGGACGTTGTCGTTACAGCCCGTTCAAAAGTTCGTGAGTCTGATATCGAAGCGATTTAGTGACCTAAAAGCACGATAGCAACTCAGCGTAATGCTAGCTGCCATAAACGTCAACTGAGTAGCCTGCAAACTTAATACGCATTAGGCTCAATTCGGCCACAAGACCAAGGTTTTTTTTGGTTTAGACGATCATCGACTTTTCACCTGAAAGTTTATCGATGACGTTGGCAATAGCCATACGAGCGTCGTCTAATCGCCTTACAGCCCTAAGTAACCAGCGTATCATCTTGAGTAGGGAGTCCCCCTCGATCACTACAAAAGTGCGTAACATCCAAAAATGGGAGCCTATGATTCACTCCATCACCTTTGCGTGCCCTCGAAAAAACTCTTTGAACTTGTTGGCTTCAGTGAAATCGATAATCCCCAGTTGCTAGACCGACTTGGTCCGAGTCGTCTGTAATCGCCCCAAAAAAATCTATTTCCGGCGGTGTCATCTTAAGAGATTTGGACAGCACCACTACACCCCCTTCAAAAACCACTCATCAATCGCCTCCAACTCCTCTTTGGTAGGCAGGCGATTACAAATACCCCGAACTTGGTCTAACTGCCAACCAGCAACAGACCGTCGCAATCCAATAGTTAAGTCTCCTGGCTCGCTCATGTGATACAGGGCGTATTCCCCGCGCTGAACTCGTTGAGCATAAGACGCAACGCAATGTCGCATTGCTCGCCCTTCATCGATAACCTCCTCAGGTGTCGATAGCCAGTTGATCAAGCCGCTTGGCTTAACTGGCGGTGGCGGAGCCGGAATCGCCACTCCTGAGTCATTGCGCAGTAATTTAGCGTGAAACCGAAGGCTGTTAGTCCACTGACGCGCCCAACGATCGTGGCAAGCAACGACCTCAGGCCGTATCACATTGCGACGGAAGCTACGTTCTCTTGTCACCATCTAGAAATTTTATTACCCTACTCAAAAGGCTAGAAGATCTAAAACAATGACATGTCACAACACATTTGAAAGAATTTCCGCGCCTGTCTGGAGTGCGGAATACACAATGCTATTGAAGCTCAAGCCCGACTATATCTTTACGTCGTCTCTTGAGGCTAGTAAGCTTTTAGACTCGCTCCTAAAGGAGAGATATGAGGGAGGTGTTCACGCGATTAAAGTCAATGACAACTACTATGTGTTTACACCTTAGCTCGATAAGCAAATCTATTTCAGAACTCTCTTCGATAGTCGAAATCACCGATCAGACTTGCTAGATAGGGCGAAAGTTTTTTGGGATATCTATTTCCCCAGTTGGATTGGAAAACACGATGATAGGTTATTATCAATTTATCTTTCGGCCGTGTCATTGCAACGTATAGCAGTCTCTTGTCCTCTTCGTCCGCAAGCTCTCGCTCTCGCTGCGAAAAGCCGTCTGGCCTCCACCCCGGAAACTGCCCGTCTACACACATAGGAAGAATAACCGTGCCGAACTCCAGTCCTTTTGACCTGTGAATCGTACTAATGACCAACTTATCATGCTCAGCGTCAATTAAGTCCGACTCTTTGAGCGTTCCAATTTCTAAAGAGTACTTATTCAAAAGTTCGCTAACTCTTCCCTTCTCTCCCATATTTCTGCGTATCCATGGATAAAGCTTTTCTTCGGCTTCTAAGCGAACAACTTCAGCTTGCGACGAATACCACGCTTTCGAAGGGTCCAGAACACTGTTCATCCAGACGTCGCATAATTCTGGAAGTGTCGTAACTCCATCTCGTCGCCCTCCACGATCGATCGACCACAACTGACGACGAAGCTCTTGCCATTCTCGTTGAAAAACCCTTACTACGTTAGCGTATCTATCAAGAGTACTATCAATGGAGTCTAAACGAGAGGAAATGTCATGCACAAGCTGCTTAAGGAGCTCCCCAGTTGCCAAGACGTCATCGAGAGCATTATGAGAATTAACTCCACTTAGCCGAAAATGCGATAGTAAACTCTCAAGCTTATAGCTCTCTAAACCTGGGTAAAGCTCACGCGCAAGTTTTAACGTATCGAACATTGGCTGCGTTCCTGCCCGATTAAAAAGAGACTCAAGTCGATCCGATGAATTGAGTCGGCTACCGATGTTTCTAGATAACATTGTGAGATCGAACGGCAGATTGTGTGCGACTATCGCGCATCCCTCAACATATTCAAAAAAGCTGTCGACGACTTGCTCCAATGGCCGCCCATGTAAGTTAACAACCTCATTGCTTATTTTGTGGACTTTCTGACTCTCGGTAAAACTCTCAAGTTCTTCATCTGTCATGTCATCAGGCAGGTAAATATACTCGTTAAACTCGCTAACCTTAAGGCCGTTAACGTACTTCACCGCGGCAAGCTGAATGACGGCCGAACTCTCGAACTGAAGCCCAGTTGTCTCTGTGTCGAAAATAACAACGCCTTTACTACTGTCGGTCGCATAATCAACGAGACTCCTCAAACGATATTCGAATATGTTCGTATTCTGAATATTTTTAGATGAAATGGAAAAAGGTACAACCTCATCTGGAGCGATATTCTTAGAATACAGATTATCGACAAGCTTGATTACCTCCCGGCGGCCGACATTAAAACTTGCGGATTTACTCAATCGGTAAACAATTCTATACCAATCGACTCGAGTACCCTGTCCCGCATAGGCTCTTAAAACACTTACCCAATCCCTGATAAGTGAATGCTGCATGAAATCATTTTGAGCGATAAGAAAAACTTTGAAACCATTATCCCTAAAAACTTGGGATAGTTCTGCAGCGCTATTATTCCAACGGCATAAAACTCCAACTTGCCTAGTCGGCTCCTCCCTGAAAATCTTTTCTACGGCGTCTGCTATTAGCCGATACTCTTTTACATTATCTTCTACCCCCAAAAGAAGGGTTGAACTACTCGTACTTTGGTGACTTTTAAACTCCCCAGATTCCGATTTGTTAACTCCGAAGTTAACCTCTCGGTATCGCTCCAGAAGCGATTGAATTCCGGGAGTGCTCCGAAAATTTTGAGTTAGGCGGTGAGCCTCAAAACCCGCAGTGTACTTTCTCAACAACTCGGTGTCGGCACCCATAAAGCCGTATATCGATTGCTCAGTATCCCCTACAACAAACACATGGGTATTCAACGACGAAATACTGCTAACTAGCATCCACTGATAGGGACTCAAATCTTGAACTTCATCCAATTGGATACAGTCGTAAGCTAACTGTAAACCACGAACATTAATTAACCCGAATCCAATCAAGTCGTCGAAATCCAAGCTGTTTACGCGTTCCTTCGTTTGTGAAAACTCGAGTAAACATCGCCATATCAAGCTAACCAAGTATTCTAGGCTCAAGTTTTTTACAAGACGCTTCGAAGTTATCTCAGCGAATAACGTTCGAATCTGTTTTTTGAAATCGAATAGCGCTAGTTCGTGTAAATCGCCATCTTCGGAGTGATTCAAAAGCACAAAAGGCACAACTAGCCTCAAAGAAGTAGACTTAATCTTTTGAAAACTCTCTTGCGACTCCTCAATATCGGCCGGAGTGTAAATTCCCTCGGGAGTCGTTGAAGCGCCAAGCTCAAGTTCTAGCCATTCTCGGATCTGTTCCGGAAGAGTCATTACCTCTTGCTGTGCGGTGTCTTGGTTGATCGCAATCGCCCAAGCCGAATCAAAAAATTCCTCGCGGTAAGTGTCATCCAGTATCGAGGGGTTATTAAAGAGAGCACCTTTACCCTCGTGCGCGCTTGTAATTTTCTCTAGACAAAAAGCGTGAATGTTACCGATGAATACTGATTCGCTATTGAGGACAGACTGCATTCTATTGCGCATTTCCTGAGCAGCCCTGCTAGTGAAAGTTAAGCAAATGACTCTTTCAGCATTAAATCTACTAATTGCATTCGATAAGCGAGCAGTAAGTAACTGTGTCTTACCTGTCCCGGGAGGGGCATTAAGAAAATGTTTACCTGTGAATAACTCAGCCAACTTTTTCTGTTCATGGCTCAAGGTCACATGACCATAGGCTTCAGCTCCATTAGAATGTGCGCTCTTCTCAACCGAATCAAACGACCAGATGTCTTTAGCGAGCTTAGGTAAAACATAATCACGAACTGAAACCTGAACACCCTCGATTACCTCAAGCGACCACAGGCAAACCTCGAAAGCCGACTCAAGTGCGGCCACAGCATCCGACTCTTTAAGATCATTGCTATGACTGCCCCGATTGCCAATATTTTGAATTCTACGTATATCACGAATCACCCACGAATTCGGCAAAACACTATTAAGGAGAGCAATTCGATCGTTAAGTTTCAAGCTACCTTTATTAGGTGCAAGTTTTTTCGCTTCGAAGACCGCATCGAGAATTATCTCGAGAAACTTTCTTGTGTCATTACAGCAATGCGGAAACCTACCTTCCGAATAGCTTGTTTCGGCTTGTTGAAGTATTGAGAAGGCATCAGCGTAATATTCTTTGATGGGGATAAAACAAGATTCCATAAGCTTCCTGCAGTATAAAATATTTATCTCATTCTTACTTAGTGGCGACAAAATAGAGTAAGACTTGTTAGCGAACTATCATCAGAACAGATTTATGATGCGTTGTCATTCACGGAATGTGTTAGCGCCCTCGGCGAGCTAAATCGCAAGAAGGAGCCTTCCGATCAGCATTATTACGCGCTAGCGTTGCTTCAAATATTAATGTAATTTTACCAACTCCCTGTAACCACAACTACAACCAAAGAAATGTAGCTATTTCAGGTAGCGAATTACATTAGTATCCACAAATATTTAATAGCCCTTCACTATGAAGATTTACTATAGGAGGGGGGAGAACACAAATATCATCACAGAACATAACCAGCTTTACGGTTGCGCGCGACGTTCGTATGTAGGTGGTTGCTAGAGGTAGCGAAGACTCTAAACGAAAGCACACAACCGGAAAACTGCGACCTGCGACTTCGCTTGACGACACAAGAATCACATCCGGGACGTAATCAAAACTATCCAAACGATTGGTCTCAGACTCCACTTTCAGGCCTTTGAGCGCACCCAAAAGGGCATCACGCTCCCCCAATGAACCATAAATAACTGTTACTGGTACAATCTCGTCTAAAGACTCTTTTGCAAACTTAATCAACTCATTGATCACGTCCAAGAGTTCTGATGTCGAACTCACTGCTTTTAGCTCAGGATGCGGATAACCTGCTTGGTTATCAAAGTACTCGCTCCGAATATCTTCAAAATCTCGATTCAATAGTGCTTGCCTAAAGTTGTGATTGAATGCACCCAACTCATAAGACTGCCTGAAATTAACCTTGAGAGAATGAATTTCAAGACGATCGTCTTTGAAGAATTCTGGTGTAATTAAGTTGGCCCACCTGTGTAAACCATCAGCGTTCTCTGACTGCGCCTCATCACCAGACAACATCAGGCACCTGGCGCGCTGAGCCAAAGCTTCAATCATACGAGCATCCAGATCTTGCGCTTCATCTATTATCATCAAATCGAAATTCAGAAGCGACGGATCGATTAATTTGTCAATGTAGGTGCTAATAACCCATGCTCGTTCGGAATCCCCAGCAAATGCTTTTAAGTTACTAAGAGAATAAAGTTGTTTCTCAAATTCTCGTAAAACATCCTCAGAATCTTTAAACGCCTTGTTGTGCTTCTCTTTCTGTTCTGTTGTTGTCGTGTCTAACTCATTCAAGTCCTCTTTTACCTTTTGGTCTATATTCTTTGTCACGTGGTCAAGAGAATCCTCGAATCTGAAGTTATTAAAGAGAAGTTTAAGCATTGCCTCCTCTTGTGAGTCAGATACATCCACCAGAAAATCTATGGCATCGTGCGCTAGTTGCTTCTCAATAGCGACAGCGTCTGGGTTACTCCCATAGTTCGTGTTTATCGAAAATAATCGTGCATCGAGCTCTTTAGATCTATCTTTGTCTGCAGGCGTTAAGGTCAGAGACCAACGAGAGAGAACTAAAGTGTCAACTAAATTGCCCCGGGCTACGGTTGTAGATATTTCAGTTCTTTTCAAAACTACGCTCTCTAATGCTTCCTTGACTTGTTGCTTTAGATGTTCCTGACGCAGATGATTACGTCGGGACGCCAACATATTTCTTAACCTAATCCACTCAGTGTGCTCCAACCTGGTATCTTCAATTGACCTTATCAACTCATCGCTCAGATCTATTGCACGAAGGGTCTTTAGGCCAAATATATCATCCCTTTTATATACTGTCGGACTAGTCTCTGTGACGTTGTCACGTGAGAAATCGCTTAGCTCGCCTCTAATCGAAGCCACCTCATCAACCAGTCTTTTCGCACTGCTTTTAAGCTTCGCAATCAACGCGGTGTCACAATTTAAAAATGCACTAGTTCTCTCGTTATTGGCTTCCTTAAAGCTAACAACTCTGACGTCGTTTACACGATTTTCCTCCAGTAACTTCAAGAACTGCCGTTTAACACCATCGTGCTTAGCAACAACCAAGACACGATCTGCGCGAACCCCATTTTGCGCACACTCAATGCGTACTTTCTGCAAGATACTAGTTGTTTTTCCAGTTCCCGCAGGCCCGTCAATGATAATATTGCCCGGTGAATATATGGCCTTAGCTTGGGCTGGCGTCGGAATAACTTCGCCAAAATCTCCCAGAATAGAGGACGTAAATCGATGCGACTCTATCTCGGAGTTATTTTCACCGCTCAGTAGCTCGAACGCACTAGGATAATACCATCGCCCTTCTTTGTTGAAGTACTGTACAGTCTTTAAATCTAGCTCTGGAGACGAAGTCGGGATAAAGCTACCTATGCCCTCAACAGCATTATCGATGACTCCTAGACTAACGGTTTCGCCTAAGGATCGAGTCAGAATATATTTAGCTCTTAGATCTGCCCAGTGCATTAGCCGATAAGACTTACCACAACGTAATTTTCCAACTTCCAAAACATCACCGTAAATCTTAGTGCCGTAACTCTTAGTCAAGAACCAGCTAAAGTTGGTCGCGTCGATTCGGCGAGAGATTGGGAGATCGGAATGACGTTTTAAAACTTGTAGATCATCGCTTAAATAGCGTCTGATTCCGGATTGATCTGCCAAGAATAATTCGTCAATTTGATTCAGGCGCTCTAATCTTTTTTTATCCAAATCCTTGTTTTTATTTAATTTGAAAATTTCTTCGCGGAGAGTATCGGCTTCTCTTGAAAGACCAATATTGTTTAGAAGGTTGACGGCCATATCGCTTTTATTTTTAGAAGCCAGACGCGTAGCAAGGGACTTAACGTTCTCCGACGAGTTATGTTTGAACCAAAACTCAGAAAAACGAGCGAGCTCTTTCATGGTAACGATCTTGATAATATGACGATTTAAAATCTTGAGCTTTTCATTGAGAGTTACTGCGTCATCCTTGAGCATCTCAGTCAAATGCTTCGCCGCTGTTGAAGCGTCGTTAAGGATATTTATACAACCATCAATGTTGATCGCGTAATTCTTCAATTTAGTTCCTCTTTTACGAACGAGATAGAGGTCTTTTTACACTTGATCGCCCGCAACTTCCGACACGTCCGAAACATTTTTGCACATATTGCTAACAATTCTTATTCCCCAAAAACCACTCATCAATCGCCTCCAACTCCTCTTTGGTAGGCAAGCGATTACAAATACCCCGCACTTGGTCTAGCTGCCAACCAGCAACAGATCGTCGTAATCCAATAGTTAAGTTTGCAGGCTCGCTCATGTGGTACAGGGCGTATTCGCCGCGCTGAACTCGTTGCGCATAAGACGCAACGCAATGTCGCATTGCTCGCCCTTCATCGATAACTTCCTCGGGCGTCGATAGCCAGTTGATCAGGCCGCTTGGCTTAACTGGCGGCGGTGGAAACGGAATCGCCATTCCATTGTCGTCGCGCAGTAACTTAGCCTGAAACCGACGGCGATTAGTCCACTGACGCGCCCAACGATCGTGGCAAGCAACGACTTCAGGCCAGGTAGTGCACCTCACAAGTACCGGGATGGCTCCGCCATTACTCATCGCAATCGTATCGTTGACAATCCGACGTTCGTCACGCGTCAGGTTCGCCAAAATATCGCTTATGGCGTGAGTTAGCGCCCATGGGTAAGCGTCTGCAATTTCGAAATGCATGCCCTTTAAATCGCGCTGATGCGACAGCTTGGAAACCAGATTTTGGTTTTGTAAGATGACCAGTAATTTGTTGCGATCGAGGCGAGAAATGGAATTAGGTGTTAATCGTTTAAGTAGCTTAACCGAGGCTTTGGGCGCGTCGGGCGCGATTTGCTGTAACACCTGATACTGCTTTGCTTTTAGCAGCGAAAGCCGCGCCGAGATATCTTCGGGGTAGCTCTTTAAATCGTTATGTTGCGCGGCTGCCCATAGATATAAGAGCACCGGATTCGACACCAGTAGATCGGATGCATCGCGGCTTTTACACGCGCAGTACAACACAAACAGCTGGATAGAAGGCAGCGCCTTGCAACGATTGAGAATATCTTCGGGGATGGTATTGAACCAATCTGCCAAATCGGGATTATCACGAGACTCATGAAGCGATATGGGCAAATCAAAAACATAAACGGGATCGATTTCTTCCTCGTCATTTTCGACGAATCCCTCTAGAAACCCGCACCATGGTTTAATGATATTAACGCAACGAAAACCTAGGACGTTCGTCCAATCGATTCGAAGGTTTCCATCTGGCTGACAACAAATATCGGGCTCGACTACAGCAATCGACACTACCTACTCCTTGGCTGTGTGACTAATCATTTTTTATTTGCGAACACGTTAACACCAAATCACATTTCTGAAAACTGGTAAACGTTACCCCAACCAAGCTGCTCTTCCGCTTTTTCTCGCGCTTCGGTTTCTGTGTATGCCGTTACGATTACTGTTTGGCCGTCTAAAGACGTGGCCATATAAGTTTTGAGTTCCATAAAAATAATCCTTTTTGTATTAATGGTTATTGTCCGATTCCCTTAAGATGACACAAACGTAATTAGAGTTCTCTGAGATGATAACCCTCAAGAGACTACGATGAAGAAAATCAAAACGTTACCGAAACACAGATCGTTTCGATTCTTAACGAAGCAGATCAAGGGCGTAAAGCTGAAGATACCTGTAAAAAACATGGCATCGGCTCGATTGATGCTATAGCTTCATAGATTAAGCTATAGCATTTCTGAATTTGTAAGTTCAAGGAGATTATTTTAGTTTGTGCAACGAGCCTAAATCTCGTGATTCAAACTCTCCATCGAGCTGCGACAAGTAACTTTTAAAACTTGAAATCAATTCGGAAATAACATGAGGATCTTCGGTTAGAAAACCAAAAGGGATCGGCAGAAAGTCGTTATTTTGATAGAGATAACACATAACAAACGCAGCACGATCATTGATGATCACCACCTCTCCGCAGCCCTTAAGATAACCCTCAACAAAACCGCGTAAGCTCTCTTTCAACGGCCGGAATTGGTTTATATAACCCTTGCGAACTTTTCTGTCCTTTCTATGAGGTACGGGCAGAAAAACTTCAAGATTGACCTTCTTCTTGGCAGACAGGTTTTTAAAGTGCTGCAACTGATATTCTGATTTCGCCCAGTAACCATCAGAAGGCGCGATCCATGTAACATTAACGGACTTTTTAGGCGAAGCATTAATAGCTGCATCCAGCTGCTTCTCAAAAATGGACCAGTTATCGTTAAGGATAAGTGAGCCAACAAGAGGCTTATACTTGTCCCCACTTAGAACAGATCGTCTAGCTTCGATGCCGTATTCTGCAACATCGAGATAGCCCCGCTTTAATGACGACACGCCAAACTCATAGTCAAAACTATCAAAGACAGTGGCAATCTCTCGGTGATTATTGGCAGGCCTGTTATCCCTCAGATGTTTTGACAGGAACGCGACCACCTCTTCTTTCGAAAGAAAGTCAGGGCTCTGAATTGGTTCAACTCTATTTCGATCGGTGTCTAGACCGTACACCTGATTAAAGCGCTGAAACTTTTCAGACTGTTTTTTGAAACTGGATATCTTGTAAAGATCTGGATTATCAATGGTTAGATATCTAAAATCTTCCTCCTCGTGAATCTGGTGAAAATAGCGTTGGAAAGCAGACTTGGCAGATTTGCCAGATGTTGATATTGCCTCAGTCGATGGGTAGATGCGTATAGCACTCGTAGCACTTCCAACCTTCTCATTGCTTTTAACATAGGAGAACGTTAGTAAGTCAAATCTAAACTCTTTACGAATGTCCTCAAGACACTGCGTTTTAGGCCGGTTTTCTTGCTGTGAGCTAAAGTAGCCCTGGGCTTTTGGCGTCAGCTGGAATTTCCCTTTGTCATTGACTTGAATTTCGTCAAGGTTAATCATCTGCCCTAAAGCAACCTCCGTTTCCTTCTCAGTAAAACCCATAAACTTGCCAATTTGATCTTTTGTCATATTGCTTAACTCAAGCAATCTAAGAATAAACTCCCTGACAAAGGGCAATTGGTTATTTTGAACTATTGTGTAATCTGCCCGAAATACCTGAACAGGCACGCAGATATCAATAGGAATAAGTGCCAACTGATTATCGTTTAACATTTTTACCCCTACCTTTAGACTGAGTTGGCTTCGCTTTAACAAAGCAATAATCTGCACCTTGATTTTCTTGCATGTAATTAGCGATTTTACCAAGGGGGTATCGGCTATTCTTTCCCTTCCACATATCTGTAGCACCAACGATCACAAGCCGGTCCATTGCTCTGGACAATGCAACATTAATTCGATTTAGAACCCTAAGAAACCTTGGATTTTTATCAGAGGTATTCAGAGTCGTTGATACGATAATCACACGATTTTCCTTGCCTTGATAGCTATCAACAGTATCAATTTTTACCATATCCACAAATTCGTCAGACCATATTTGCTCATTGAACTTTCTGAACAAAAGGCGTTTCTGTGCGCCGTACATACAGATAACACCAATTGCAGGTTCGTCACCAGCAACCTCGGCAAGACTTTTTACAAAGTCAGAATTTTCCTCGATTTGTTTTAGCAAATGAATGATTTGTTCAGCTTCTTCGGAATTAAAGCTGCTGTGATTGTTGTCTTGCTGGCTTCTCGCACAGCTACCGATTGGGCTAATATCTAGCCAAGCTACCGGGGCTGACAATTGAGGGCATTGGTCTCTATATATGTCGGGAATATGTCGGCTTCCGGTTTTCAATTCTGAATCATAAAAAACGTCAGACACCATGTTTCCTATAGGTTCTGCCATACGGTATTGAATCAAAAGCTTGGCTCCGGCAGCCTGTCCGTATTCAGACTCAAAAGCACGTTCAAAGTCACTTTTCAAAACCCAATCGAAGTCGGGGTCACTCTTATTGATCTTGAGGCTACGAGATAGCTCTACCTTGTGCTCATCCTGGTAAGTTGGCGGTAACTGTTTGTGGTCACCAACAAGGAGAACACGCTTACCAGACTGCATGGCAATGGCGAGCTCACTTGAAATAGACCTTGCTGCTTCGTCGATGATTACCCAGTCGTACTGGTTGTCTCGAACAGAGAGATGGCCCAACCCCATTCCTACACAAGTTCCGCAAACCAAGGTTCTAGAACGAGCCAAGAACTCTTCATAGCTTCCAGGGCTTGTATCTAAGCGCTCTTGATAATCATTCATAAGGGCAATCATCAGTCTCACACGATTGGACTCGTTGGGTGCGATTCCATATCTGGCTGCAATACTGTCATTAACCAGTTTGTGAATCTCTTGCGTGGACTGATCTTCCACCGAAACACCGTATTGTTCACTACACTGGGCTGTAATCTGAAGCCTAATATTGTTAGCTACTTGAAATAATCGCTCTCTATCAGGATTGTCGATATGCATGCTGTCCACGTCAGACTTAACCTGTGAAAGGACCTTAATGCGCTTACTCAAACTTAACTCTTTTTCCACTACCGCTTCAAGATATTCCTTGGGTAGGCACAGAGCTTCCTTAAGTGAATACAGCCTCTCAGCGTATTGTGCTCGAAATTCCGCCAAACGTTCCTCAATCAAATACACCGAGTAAGCATCCACCAAGCCCGACGAAATATTAGATGACTGATTGCTGAACCTCACCACATCGAGATCAGTGCTATGCATGGAGCAATGCTGACGAATCCTCTCGGCAGCCGTATTCACAGCCTCATGAGACTGACTCACTAGCAAAATGTGTCTTGCCCCCTCCTTGCTAATAAGATAATGAGTGAATGCTGCAATAAACTCTGTCTTTCCAGTGCCTGGCGGGCCTTGAAGCAATGAAACCGGCCCTGTGGTAACAAGCTTAGAGAATGCAGCTCGTTGCCTTTCATTGAGTGAAATAACGCCGCCATGACCATCATCGCGATCATAAACAGAAAAATCATCATCGGTGGGAGGCTTTGAATACTCGATAGCTTTATCAGCGCTGCAGTCGCCAAAATAATCAACCAAATCGGGGATGACGCTCGTTCTATCGAGAACTCGATCAACAGCCTTCTTACGTCTGGTAAATGATGAGCGCTCCGAGTTGGTTCGAAGATATAAAGTATCATCAATGTTGAATTGGGATTTCGAACTTATCGAAGTTACATATAGAAACCTATTATTGCTCTCTTTTATGTCGAGCTTTCCGCAGCTATAAATCTTGTCGTCGACTTTTCTTATTAGTTCAACCTCATCATCATGAGAGAACTTGTCCATGAAATTAGAGCTAGTGACGTATTGTAATTTTGTCTGGCCATGTTCCGGCGAGAAGTCTGGCTTCGCTGTGAGCGAAATCGTAGGTAGAGCATCTACTTCAGTGTCAATCATCGAACGCCATATCTTCTGTGGTTTTGGCCTTAACTTCTTCTCGACCCCAACCCCCGGAGACTTTAACCCTAGGTTAAGAATTTTCCTTTTGATTACTACCTTAGTACTTGATCCTTCAATAACAGACGGCTTCCCAGTTCGGTTATCTCCACTGATGGAAGAGGGAGCCTCTTGGGCTTTAATATCGAGATCAGGTTCTGATTCGTCCTCATCTGGCTCACGATTAGCTTCTTCTTTCTCTCGAAGTACAGATTCTGCAATTCCGTTAAAGCCGTCTAATGTAGAGAGGAAGTCGTTAAGCTCTGAATAGTCAGAATATTTATCAAAGCTAACCTTTAGCTTCGAATTTGTAACCAGCTGGCTATTCTTTCTCTCCCAGGCGCTAGCAGTGTCACTGTCATGAAAAGGGGCATTTCCCTTAGCAATGCCGGACTTAGGCATGTAAAAAATATTGATACTTCCACCTACACCTGAAAAATGTATTTTCACCTCCCCCTTAGACTTCGCTGCTTCAACATGAATAAACAGCTCTTCGTTATCGGGAAGAATACAGGCGTCAGGTCGGTTGTCGTCAGAGCGAGTGATAATATTGATAAAATTAAGGTCAGCGCTATCAGTAAACTCGATCTCAATTGCCTGTTTAAATCTATCTAATGACAGATATGAACCCACCCCTTGTTGCTCCTGGTTAATGGCAGAAACTAATTCAGGATACTCCTCGGTCGAAGTTTCAATACAGCCCCAATCAATGTCCAAGATCTCTGCAGACATACGAATTACGGCGAAGATATCGCATGAAGATTCGCTAGCTGAGTCAATATTGGTTGGGCTATAACGGTGATTTCTAACTCTTTCACCGGACTTAACGAAATCCAAATAGTCGATAAAACGAACCGATAGACCGTCTCCGTCGTCCAATACAATGACATTTCCGGGGTGCAAGTCGCCATGAAAAACCTCAATACCATGAAGATACTCGATACCGCGAACAATTTGATCAATGACTTGCTTTTTGCTTTCGATGGTTTGTTCATCTTCAAGCCAATTAGCTAATGTTTTACCTTCTACATTTTCCTGAACTAGAAACAGTTGGCTAGTTTTTGACGTAATCCCAAAGTCCTGGATTGCTGCTAGATAGATCGAATTTACCGCTGACAGCCTGCTGGCTTTACTAAGAAAGTCGATACACGCTTGAAATAATTGGGGCTGGTCTACGGTTGGACTAACATCACTCCAAAGTCGGACAACTGAATCGCCTGACATATAGACTTCTTTGAAGTCATTATCGATCAATTCCTCTTCTACAGGGTAGACTTTGTAGGGGTTGAGTTTCTTACGGTATATTTCAAGTTGCTCTTCCTTATGAAGTAGATAGGTTTCTGTGGATGGCTTAGCTTCAGTGAATGCATCCCGAAACTCAGCAGCATTCTTGAAGCGAGCAACTGGATCAGTACTAACTGCCTTTTGGAGAACGTTGCTATACCATTCTCGAGATGTTGATATTTCAGCTAATGCTGCATTTATATTATCAACTGTTACACGCTGCCCCGTCAGAATCAGCTGCGATACAACCCCTAGCGCGTAAACATCACGATGAAAGGGAGTTCCAAGCTCATTAACATCAACGGTGCGGTCATCCTCGGGGAGCGGGATAACCCCCACACTTAGTAGATCTCTTCTGCGACCAACTGTCCCTAGAGGCTGGTAGTACGATGATATGAAGCTAGAAAGAGAGACCTTCTTACTAGGAGACAGCCAAATACTATGATCGCCGATATCACGATGCGCGATATTAGCCTGGTGTAGATCAGCGAACTGCTGGAGCAGTACCTGTACCAACGTTATCCTTTCAGAGTCGTCATAGCCCTCGACGTACTGATTAATATACTCGTTGAGCCGCTTGTGATCCGCTGGTAAATCATAGAGTTCATGAAATTGTCGAGTAATTTCTTCACTTGTAGGATTGGTTTTAGGCTGAAGACAATAACGGTACAAATCTGGTGCTTGGTTTTTGATTTCAACAAGAACATCGCGTTCATGGGATATAATGCCGTAACGACCATCAGGCGTTCTCGACTCTTTGTCACCGACTTTGTCAAAGTCCCACTGCCTTAATAAGGCCTTATCATTTTTGTTGGCCTCACTTGTAGCAATGTATTCTTTATAAACAGAACTCTGTCCAGGGAGGGGGAAAATTTGGTCTTCAGAAGTAGTGACATAGTTTTGTACGGATAGATGCTTAGGTTTTACATTATCGCCAGATATAAGATCATCGAAAATTGAGAATTGGGAGTTAAGCGCGTAATTAGGTTGTCGAACGTTAAACCTCTTATTGTATTTCGACTCATCAGCTAACTTTAAAAACTCGTTTATCCCCATCACATGTCTCTTCTCCTGATCTGGGAGCGCAGAGTAATCATTGTTGTTACTCAGGACGACCATAAAATCGATCCAGGGCGTCCTCCTATTAGAAAACTCGTAGTTGATTTTATCGAGCTTATTTTTGATCAAATATACCTTGTTCTGGGTTACACGTACCGGAGATCTATACTTTTCGAAGCCGTCACAATACCATTTGTCGTTGTGATAGGTTACTTTTCGGCCTTTTAGATCTTTAAGCTCAACAATTAACACCCGATCATGGGTAATAAGTAATAAGTCGAATTCACCTTCAAAACCTTTGCTATCAACGAATCTAAAGCCGGCGTAACCCTTCCAGGGAAACATTTCATCAATCGGCTTGCCAAAGGCTTCTCCGAGCTGAGCTGCCATAGAACTATGCTTAGTCTTTACGCTATTCGTTGGTGCTGTTGTCTTAGCAACAAACGCTTCTGTCATTGCGTCGATCGCATCAATTTCTTGGAGGTGGAGTCCACCCTCCCAAATAACTACTTCCATTAAAGCTTCCATACCTTATGCGATGCAAAGCATCACGTAGTTCTGTCAATCATTCGCTGCGATCTCAAGCAGCGCCGCACAAACACATCACAACTAAGATGTCATCACAGCGAAACAAAAACAATTGTCCACTCCCCCATACAAGAGACACTTCAATGCTAGGCTTTTCAGTTACTTGGTGATGCACCAAATGTGGCATATCACCAGTCTCTAGGTTAGTGACCCTAACGCTACCCTAAGTAATTTAACGGTTCATTTTTAACATATAGTCTGCGCGTTTCGGTACATTTCCAATTAGCTTTTTGAGCGCAAAAGAAACCCGATACTGCCACATTCCTGTTTTGCTCATGCTGAAACCTAAATTATTTTTGAACTTACCGAAAATCTCAACAATCGGCCTTCTATCTTGAGGAAGCTTACTAGCAGATATCAGATAACCCAGTCTACCGTTGGCGCTGTATACTCCGACAGCCGCCTTAAAGCTAACGATCAAATAAACGCTATCATCTGTAATCTTCGAAGTGAACTCACAGATGGGCAAAGCGTTTGATAGTATTGGTCGCATGCTGTCACCAGCAAACTTTGGACACGTGAGGCCACCCCTGCAGATTAAAAGCTGTCGACCAAAGCAACTTTTCAGATCGATGAAAGTAAAAACGTTACGCCGTTATCTCGACCAACTGAGTAATACTCTATGGCACTTAAGGAGCCCTGTTAGTTGAAGACAATTGATTATCCGAAGACGCCCAATCAAAAGAATCCTTTCACCTTTGGGCACTGAGAAATATGCAACCGTCCATGGTTATGTAATTAAGAATATAAGTTATGCGCAAAAGACTACAAAAATTTTCTGCCTGCCGTCAACAAAAATCGCGCAACGAGGTAGAGAAGAGAAACCGGCGACTGGGGTAGATTAATCGTCAAACCTCCCCAAACCGATTCATTGCTATTCAGATCGATTCAAACTAAACTCAATTAAACACGATCAACGAATTTACATACAATTAATACACATATGGCGTAAATTTAATGAATTTTAGAAACATTTCAAAAAGTTATTGCACCATCAACAATAACCCCGGCTCCACCAAACAAGCATCTAGCAACATCCAAAAGTATCTTAAAGCCCACAGCATTATTAGCTTTGGGCTTTTTTATTGTCTAACAATATCTCGAGACCTGTCGAATTATCCAGCTACCACTGGGTGATCATAGGTGTCACTTTTTCTGTCGGGCCGATCACTTGAAGATTTTGATCTAGCTGAATAACTTCTCCATAAATACGGTAATAGTCGAAAGTACCACCCTCCGCCCACATCTCTTGATACTCATCCTGATGGGCTCGGCAAGCTGCAACGATCATTCGATGCTCATCATCCTTTGACAAATTAGCTAACTCCATAGGTAGCTTAATTACCCTGGCCGTATGAAACCCCCAACGAGCCATCAACCCTTGAGGCTTAAACTTCTTTGCGGGGTTAAAGCGCAGATGAGGGCGGAACGCCAACCTATCCATTTCTTCTCGCCGTTTATTCAAAGCCTTAGCCTGCTGATCTATTGCCAATCGAAATTTACCCTCGTCTTCCCCCAGAATGGAAAGAAGGCGATCTTGAAAACCTAGGTTATCTGTAGGGTCAGAGAAATAGCAACCCAGGCGCTGCAATCCCTTGTTGATATTTCGATACCCCAGTTGCGCTACTAGCTGAGTTTGAGAAATACCAACCTCACGAATTCGACTATAAATGTATGACTTGATAATGCTCATGTTCCCTCCATAGCGAAGTAACAAACATGGCGCTGACTACACAATGATTAGATCATTGACGTTATAAAATAAGGCTGATGAGGTTCCAAAGGTGTCAGCAGGATGCTGACCGGAATTAGTGAGTCTCAACGCTTTAGCCATGTTTATTCACCTGCAAGTTGCTGTTTAAATCGGTGATGGTTTCTTTAAAAACCGTTAGCTAATCTACCTCGATAGCGCATAAATGTAAAGGAGCTAGCCGGCCCAGAGAAACCACATCGGCTCTGGTTACACAGGCTGACCAATAGGCTCCTGTATCAACTATTAGCTACGTCATAGGTTGCCTCTAATGGAGCATTCTTCACATGTGCGGACTGTTTTGACACGTTTTGACAGTGATTAAGAAGGTCGCCGCTTAGCTACACCCCAGTAGAACAGTATTCTCCCATCTTAAATTAATAGAGCGTCTCTTTTCGTCAAGCGGGTACAAAGCGTTGATCTAACTTAAATTTTCGCGGGTAAAGTAATTTGAATTAATGAGGCGAGGTCTCAGCACTGTCGCAACTGAATCAAGATGCTCTATACTTAGAACAACACTAGGAAGAGCGTTTTATTATGGACCCCTACTCATTTCTACTCGGCCTTTCAGTAATGCTTTTATCAGCTTCGGTAGTCGCTTTATCTGTAGAGCATAGCTGCAAAAATATCGGCATCTATCTCGATGAGGAAGACATTAAATTGCTCGAGGGTGAGTCGCGTAGAAAGTAGCCGTTATTATTAGCGCCTTCAATTAAACTACGTTTTGCCAGCTTGCTCTCGACTGATTTTGACTCCTTGGAAGTAGCTAGACTTACTCTCAGAAAACTCCTTTCCTTAATTTTAATGGAATTCTCTACTTAAAACCGCTCTCTTTTCTCGGGGGGATTACAAAACCAGCCTAACGCTAGTTGCCCTATCCATCAACCTACCGTCTACAGTTTAAAATCTTGATTTAGATTTTTCCAATGCTCAATTAACTTTTGTTTGTGCGCCTCATTCATCGGAAGATCCGCAATAGCCGAATGCCACTGTGCTCGAGCCTTATCCATTACATCTTCCAAATGAGGCTTTATTGCTCGCCAAGGTATACCTGACTTTTCTGACCATGCCTTAAAATCTTCGAAAGATACAGCATACCAATCCTTCGTTTTTCCTAAATTCAAAGCAAAGTTGCGTTCCCCATCGATATACACACTTGTTGTTACTATGTCATAGGCTGGGGATAGTCTCGGCGTCACCTTATCTTCGTATAGTAGGCTCCAGTTTTTTAAATGCGCATCACCATTGGCCAACAAGATATTCACTAGCAATCGTCTTGCGAACTGCTGGACGTCAGCTAAAGCATCGCCTGAAAACTCGTACAGGACACGGCCAATCTGCTCATAGTTTGCAGAGTTATATTTTTCATGGGGATACTTCACTAACACTTGGGCGAAGTCTTCCATGTGAACTCTATTGCTCTCCTGTCGATCAAAACGCTTTATTGCAAAAGCAAAGGCTTCGTCTGGCAAATTGATTTGTGGCAGGTTATCCAGCTGGCTCATATCAACCAGCTTAATTTCGGGTATATCTACTCCGACTAATGACGCTAGAGTCATCGCCGAGAACTCATTAACAGGAACGTCTTTATGTTTTGTCGATGGTGTTTTGATTATCCAATCACCTAAATCCCCAGATTTAGAGAGATTATAACGCCCATCCTTTTCCTTCATTGAAAACTTCATCTGGACACCAGCTAACGAAAATTTATTTTCTCGTTCTAATTTCTCGAACTTCACAACTTTAGTGTCTCGATTATGTCCGCCAGAAATAAGCGACATTACATTATCAGGTACATCTTCAGGACCTAAGGGTGTGGCAACAATCGCACCCGGCAAATCTTCCCCTAGATAAGAGAAGATGTGAAACTCGTTATCTACATGTACCTTTAATCCTTGCGCAATAAGCTCTCGTAGCGACCCTTCTGGCAATAGGTTTGATAATGTTGGATGTAAGCGTTGATTTCGTGCCCAAGGCTCTGACAACAATTTGTTAGAGTGAGGGAATGCTGGATGGGTGATCAAGCTAAACGTCGAGCGGTGAGCATTACTGCTAAATTCATCGGCAAAAATAAGTACGTTCCTGCCATTCAGGTAACCAGCCAAATAACCTACCAGTTCTCCATGGAGCGTTAACTGAATAACGTTTACAGCGTTGCTCACGAGTCATCTCCAAGCAAATCTTGCCACGGATCATCAGACAGGCTTTTCTTGCTCGCTGCCTTGGTTGTGCTTCGTTGGCCAGAGCCCGGACCTTCTGAACCTGCTTCCCACTCATCTGCAGATTTACCTTCAAGAACGGCGAAAACAGCCCCGATCTTCTCCTTGGGAATAAGCATTAACTCGCTATTCAAACCTTTCGCTATCAATTCGAGCGTATCCAGCCGTGGGTTCCCTTTAGACTCCAAACGTTGATATTGCTGACGAGACACGCCAACACGCAACATCATGTCGTTTTGTTTGAGACCTAAATCTAAACGCCTCTTTTTGAGCTGCTGAAGTAGAGTATTCATGCCATCCTGTAAACATATGCGTTGCTTTTACCTGTAAAGAAACATATTAGTTTCACCTACCACAAAAAGCAACTAATATATTGCTTTAAGTTCAAGCTGATCCAGAAAGCCCCTAAAGCAACTTATTTATTGCTTTAGCAATTTGCGTAATGGCGTATAGTTATACCCAGGGTTTAACTATGGAGAAAATCCTAAACCAATGATAAAAATAAACACCAACCACTACAGATTGTCGAGTTGGAAAAAAGTTGCCTAGCGATAATGATATCAACTGGATCAGTCCGACACATAGAGCAAGCGCTTTTCTATCCGACTCTCGCATCAAAACAGTCAGGTGGTTAGCAAAAAGCTCGACCCACGAAGATTTACTCCACATGATATTGAGAAACTTCATTTTGCGGAGCTTGACGAAGTTTATATAGCGACCGACGGGTTCTGGGACCAGTCAACGCCTGAGCATAATGATGATGCAAGCTTTATCACACTCGCCTTAAATGATAGGAATGGCACCACTTCGGAAAACACTACTCAATTCAGTTATCAGTCGACCCTATCGACAGCAATATCGACAGACTAATCACTCTCCATTCAATTCCCTTCTGGGAGTTGAATCATGCGTCCCTTGAGGTGGGATACATTGCACAGAATTGAGTTAGTCAACGCCTGAAAGCACTGGAACTAAAGGGCGCCGTATTTTTTGCTCACTGCACAACGGGCCTTGATTGAAAAGGATTTCGGACTTCCAGTCCTAATCACTGCTTACCTTACCAACCGGGTAACCAACGCTTTAGCTAGTTTATTGTACGCAACCAATCCAACACTGCTTTGTCACTACCGCGATCTAGATCGTTTGGAAAATGGATTGTTGGGCTATAACTCCCGCCATCTGGTCTGATACGATCTCGATACACTTTGATTGGTATAACCGCTCTAAAGCGATATCCAGGAAGGAACGTCCGTCTAACCTCGATATAGTTTGTATCGGCACTCGTTTCTTCGCCAACGAAACTAATTCCCTCAAAAGAACTAAGTAAGTCGAGGAAATCTAAGCAGGCACTGACGCATGCTGAATCCATTAGAACGATAACGTTTCCGGTCAAAGGAGCATCAATATCTCTGCTTGGCTGTCGCTGGGGAATATCTTGACGGAGAAGTGCACCACCGTCCGGAATTGAAGCCCGCATCGTTTGCGCTAAGTTCAGTCGCCCGAAGGACTCGACATGCGCTGCGTTATCCTCTGAAACTCTCCACTCAACGGACGAAGCGGAAGAACGTCTATAGGCCTCGACATATTGAGGAGACCAGATAAGCTGCGAAAACTTCACCCCCCACTGGCTGTTGCCGCCGCCGTTACCTCGGACATCTAATATAACTAAGGGGGCTGTTCTTAGCTTATCGAGGTCTGACTCAACCTGAGAATAAAGAGCCTGTAATTGCGTCGCAACGCGATTATTGAAGCTTGGGAGCTTGATCCAAGCCACATCGTTGTGATTGATATATTCAAATTGGCCGCCCCATTTTTGTTGTCCTGGCGCACCGGAACGCCATCCTGAAGAGTCAATCGAAGACCATTCAAGCCTGCGGGCGCTATCATCCCCCACAACCTGGCAGGATATAGGAGCATCAACAAATGGGTTACCGTGCTGAGTAAATAACCAGGGGGCAGCGGCATTTTCTCTCGGTGTAATACCCGAGCCTCTGAATTTAAAAACCGTATCCTCTAACAACGTTGTAATCGATTTATCGTCGCAGGCGAGAATGATATCACCCTCGTTAAATCCTCCACCTGTAGAGACCACCTTCATTACCGATTTACCGATTCACCGTTGTCACGCTGATCGAGCGACGCGTAGAATCCAGTCCATTGATAAGTGGTGAATGTGTTTTCTAGGAACCTGTCAGGAAGTCCAATACTGGCTCCTCCTAAATGTGGGTCATTATATGTCGCCTCGTAACGTTCCATGGCCCAGATATAACCCGCTCGCGAACCAATCTCTTCGGTCAGCGCAATTGCTTCGTCGCGCGCATGCTCCATAAGCGCGATGAATTCAGGGTTTTCTTCGTCAACCGGGCCCGGGTGATGCTGCAAAATCAAGGCATGCCAAGCGTTAATATCTTCGCGGGCAGCCTCTCTCCAATCGGTCAACGCTAAGCGCATCGAGTAAAGTGCAATGAGAATAATAGTGATCGAGAAATAGAGGATAATCAGCCACTTTAATCCCTTGAAAATCGACTTCATTTAATGCTCCGTGAAAAAGTGAGTGAAACCCACAATTAACTGCTAAGACCACTTGGTACGGTCCTGGAAATCTAGACTCTCACTAGCTCACTCGAACCCTGCCACTGGTTGCGGAAGGCGACTAGCAATCTCCTTAATCCTGAAAGGCCTACACCTCATCCTCAACTACAATCTCAGTATTCTCTAGCGCCTGTTTCGTCCACATCTGGTACGAGGGGTGCGCGAGTATCGCTTTCACGTACTCACCGGCGGTGCCAGCTAGCTTCATCTGATAGGTATTCAGCCTCGAGGCAATAGGAGCAAAATAGCAGTCGGCAATACCGAACTCGCCAAATAAACGTAGGTCGCCGTTGGTGTCGGGGCGGGCGTATTGGTTAAAGATCGATTCGATACGGGCAAGGTCGCACTTGGCGTCGTCTGTGATACTAATGGCTTTAGACATGCGGCAGTTCATCGGCATCTCGCTCCGTAACGCGCTAAAACCAGCGTGCATCTCAGCGCAGATCGCGCGGGCCTGTGCACGGTTTTTTAGATCACTTGGCCAGCCTTTGCCTTGCAGATAGACTTCGCTTACGTACTCGCAAATGGCGAGCGAGTCGTGCACATTGATATCGCCATCAATCAGCACCGGCACGCGGCAGCTTTCGCTGTACTTACTGAGGCGTTCGCTAAGTTGGTGCGAGTTCAGTGACTCGTGAACCTCGTCAAACACAATGCCGCTAGCGTGCAATAAAAGCCAAGGACGTAGCGACCAAGAGGAGTAGTTTTTGTTGCCTATAATGAGTTGCATACTGTGGCTCCTAGTTTAACTCGAGGCAGCATAGCAATAATTGCAGGGCTAAGTTAAGTCGCGCGCGCCTAAAACAACAAGCTGATTGTTAGCTACATAGCCGTACAATCAGCCTCCATAAGAAGCACTTCCTCACTGGTCTCTTTATTTCGTAGATAACAGCCTCCCTCTCGGAGCCAGAGCTCTAGAATGAAGGGAGCTTCATCAACTCGACTGTCAATCACCGTGCCATCTGGGGCGCGAATAACCGCTCGCTGGATCAGCAACCGGTTACTCGTGGCAAAGGCGTTGGCGCCAATGGCGATCTCTCGGCCACCGAACAGCATGCTGGCTGACTCCCTCAATTCAGCCAGCGACTCCTCCGATTGAACCGGAATTAGCGCCGCCGACTCCTGACTCGTGGTGCTCAGCTCACAAGCCATCAGCATTTGCGACGCCATCAGCAGCACTAGATTACTAATAATTTTTTTCATTACTGCTCCGTTTGCTTGAATGGATCGGTGTAGTTAGTCATTAGACGTATCATATGCTGTGTTGATCCAAAGCCACCGGTATCAAAGGACTGAAATCCAGAGGCTGGAACCGTAAAGCCCTGTTGCCCACCCAATCCGGAACGTGTGGAGACCTGGGTAACAACGGGGCAGGAACCGCTGACGCGGTAGTCCAGTGCAGCGGCAACCAGTGGATCATTAACATCACCCAATGGGTAGGAAAGGTCATCCACCACATAACAACCATTCTGAAGTATGCCGGGCGCGATAGGCTCGTTCATTGGAGTGAAGCCATCTGAGTAGCCGCCCTGCCCCTTATTATTCACGCCGTCGAACTGGATGCTGAAGTAGGTGGTACCGCAGTTATCCGTGGGGTAGAAGCCATAGGGCTTGCCGCAGGTAGTGCTACCAACCAATACCACTTCAACGTCTATGCCGCTTAAGCCATTAATAATGGCCTCACTGGCGGAGCAAGTACCGCCCGTAGTTAGGATAAATACTCGGTTAAGGTTAAGAGTTGGTAACGGGAAGCCACTACCATATTTATCTGAATACTGACTGGTGGCGTTATAGAAAGGCGTTGGAGTGAGCGTTTCGCCGGTCACTGGATTAGTATTCGGGTATTTGTCGTTAAAACGAAGCTCGTCAAATATTCTGCCGTTCGTTGAGGCTGGTCCGGCAATCATGTAAGACAACTGGCTGGCGATAAATAACAAGCCGCCGCCGTTATAACGCAAATCTAAAACTAGGTCTGATACGTTGTTGCTTTGCAACAGGGTCACGGCATCAACGAGTTTATCTTCCGAGACAAAGTTGTGATCATTGAAGAACACATAACCAACGTTACCGCTCCCGGTGTTAAAAACGTCCACAATGGGAACTGGGTCCGCTTCTACCTCAACGGCTGAAAGCATAACGTCTCGAGTATCACTGCTACCTATGTTTTGTACCGTAAAGGTATGACTCTCTCCAATAGATGACGGAAATAGACCCGCGTTGAGCGCATCAACATCATTACCATTTTCAACATCAACACCATCAATGGCCAAGACTTTTATGCCGCGCGAAAGGTTTGCTGCCGACGTATCAGCCGGTGAGCCTGGCTCAATATAGCGAATATATAGTTCTCTTGGCGGGGACGAGCTCACCAAAGCCCAGTCAATGCCATAGCTAACGGAAATACCCGCTTGGGTTAGCTTTTCATACTCGCTGGTTTCATAGGTAAAGTGAAAGCGATCCTTTGGATTACCTGAGGGAGTGGTAGCATCGGTTCTTAATAACTCAAAATACTCCACAGGGTCATTGTAGCTCCCTGGGTCAATATCCGGTAACTCATTGTACCAGAGGTAGGTATCGTTACTCCAAGAGCGCAGGAAGTGATTTTCATAGAGTATTGAACCCGCCTGATCATTATAGGGATTACCATTAATATCATTAAACGTCCGAGGATTCTCACAACGTGCCACGAAGTTATCAGCGTCTTCAAATACTCCCGGCGTGTAGCTTGGGCCAGTTGAACCGCCGCCACCGCTTGGTGGCACATCAGGTCCACTATCTCTTCCTCCGCCGCCACAACCTGTGAGGGCGTAACTCGCTAGAAGTGCGATGAAGAGAGGCTTTCCGTATCCATGTTTAATCATATTATTATCCGTTTTTATTTACGTCTTAAGCCTAACTCAGGATGGTGCCTGGTTATTAGGTGGCAGACAAAGTCTGTCATCTACTTGGCTGTAAATACAAAGTATAAAGAGGTTCTTGACGCTATAACAGCCTCTCTAGAGTATACGCTTCAAACAGATTTTCACGGCACTAAAGCAATAGCTGTAGTTGCTCGTTTGGCCTAAACCTACAGATGCTCGCAGAGACTTCTTACTGAGGTCAACTACCGCCCCGCTGCCATACCTCCCCCACTAAAAGGCTATTTCACCGCCCGATGCAACCGTCAACAGAAATGGCGTAAAGCCTACCGCCCCAATAATCATCAACAACGTTAACACCACCAGCACAAAACTCGCCACATACTTGGCGCCAAGACTACGTTTCTCTTTCGCGTAGAAATAGAGCTGCAGTGCCGCTAGCGGTATCACATAGCAACCAAAGGTCCACATGAGGAAGAATGGGTCACCGAAAGACGGTTCAAGACCCAAAAGTGTGCCAGATATCAAATAGCTAAACACTCCCACTCGCAAGATCCACTGCGCGTTAGCCACCAAGAATAAACGCAGCGCCCATTTACGATGGCTAGTAATATCTCGTTTAATCGCGAAACGCACCGTTAGGAAGGCGAAGCTTAAAATGAGCAGGCCATTAATACTGGTACCCACGCCCGACATATCAATGGGATCTTGATCACGAATCCAAACCAAATAGAACCCTGAGATTGCCAACGCAAACACAGTGGTTAGATAGGTATAGCCGTTCACCTTATGAAACTTGGGAAAGCGCGAACGAAGCTGAGGTATCAACTGAAGAGCACCACCAAAGGCCACAATACCTCCGCCAATGGCATGCGCAGCGAAGGCAAGATTGCCACCAAAATCCCCCGCCACAAACGGCGTTGATCCCATGGCTTCCCAGCGATTCCAAATTTCCATATTGTTGCTAATCACGGAGAAACCGTAGAAGGTCATAATGTAGTAGAAGAAGAACCACTGACCTGCCATGACGGCAAGAAACCAGAAAATCGTCGAATACTTAAGCGTTCGGTTTGCCAGCGTCATTGCCGATGAATTCTGCGGAGAAGTTTGTTGCGTAGCGGCCGCTGAGGTAGCTGAATCAGTTACTGTGTTTTCCATTGTACGATATCTCATTGAAGCAAATTAGGCGCTTAGAATGAGCTGTAAACTGGCTACTTTCGTCCAAATGGGCCGATTCGAACATTTTAATGGATAAAATTGTCGGAGCTTTGCACTGTTTGGTGCTTTCGATATCCTGTTGGCGTGAAACCCGTGGATTTCTTAAAGGCGGTATTGAACGTTGATTTCGAATTGAAACCCACCTCGTAAGCAATGCTCGTCACTTGATTTTTAGTACTCAAGAGCAGTGACTTGGCCTGTTCAACGCGAAAGCTATTCACGTAATGAAAGAAGTTGGTATTGAGGAACTGCGAGAGTGTTTCTGAAATTTGGTTTTCGCTGACCGAAATAGCATCGGACAAACGCTTCAATGACAAGTCCTCCTCCAGATAGAGCGCATCCTGTTTCATCGCCTGACTGAGTTTATTGGCAATCTGCTGCAACTGCTCGGTGGCCAGTGCATAGGTTTTGGCTGGTTTACGCTGTGGCTCGGCTTTATCGCTTTCTTCGAGGATAGGCTGTTTCAGCGCAAAATGGGTAAATACCATTAGCACTGACATCTCAAAGAGCGGCAGTACCACCCCGGACCCAAACCACCTAACACCCAAGAACCCCATCATGAAGTCCAGCGCAAACAAACCCCACACCGCTCCCCACAACACCAGTAGAACCCTGAACCAATCCATCGAACGCTTCTCGATGGTAGAAAAGCGCTCCATTAATTGTCGCCGATGGCGGGCGTGTAATCGGAAGGTTACAACCAGGTAAGCTGCGGTGAACAAAATAAAGGCAATGGTGGCAAACAAGCAGGTCATAAACGCGATCTGCCAAAGCTCAGGGTCTCGAGTCGCTGGATTAGCCAGCGCTAACTTATCCGCGGAACTGATGCCTAAAGCGAAAGGAAGCATCCCAACAATAACGAGTAGCGGCCCAGTGAGTGCTAACAAATACGCCCTTCCATTAACCTGCCGATCAGGCGACATGGTAGCGATAGCGTAAAAGTACAGAGCAGGACCTAACAACATCCGCAAAGGAAGCTGCATTCCCGCCAAGGCCGGAGCATATTGGTAGGCGCCTGAATAGATAAATAGCTCGCCCAGAATATGCGCTAACAACAGGAGCAGTAGAACACCAAGGTAAATTGATTGCTGCTGACGCTTACGACTTAACACATCAATAAGGGCAAAACAGGTCATTCCCATCATGCTAGCGTAAATCACTGTCGGAACAATATTGATGCCCATTTTCTAGCCCTGTGCTAAACCATTATCACGGATCATATTCAACCTACCCTCAATAGCATCAGCTTAGCTCACGCGAATACATATGGCGATTAGGCAATAGAGACTCAGCCGACACGTCAGTAACGTCGTTGTATTCGGTTGGGTGATCGATAGGCTCCCAGCTTTCACCAAACTTCCAACCTCTTATCATGGTGTAATCTCGTAGCGATACTGATATAAAACCTCGCCATGCAAATTAAGCACTTCTATTTCGTAATCCCCTATGCCTTGAGCCGTCGTCAACTCATGCTGGAGCTTGTACTCGGCATCGCTCCCCCAAAAGAGTGTGGCGGTGGATCTACGATTGCCGTTTTGATCAGGGAAGCGCCAAATTAGAACCATCCCAGTTTTCACATCGTGATCCATTATTGATACTTCAGGTCGCACGGTTAGTCCCATGTATTTGCCTAGGTTCTCGTTTAAGCTGAATGAGTCGGGGCTGCTGTATACATTGAACTTTCGAGAAGTACCAAAGTCTCGCCCATAATCAAGCGTCGCAAGGCCCGCAGCTACCTCATCTATCTGACCGCGCTCCGCTGAGACGCCAATATGTTCCACTAATCGCTCTCGCACCACGCGCATAGCGTCATCGTCAGCATTCAGCTGTTCGTAGATTCTCCCCACCGTTTTACGGAAATCCATCGTCACGTAACGATTATCGGTTCCGCGCCGTTTAAGCTCGCCGGCGCAGCGCGCTAGATCTTGATATGGCGGCGGCGCCACGCAATAGAATTCGGCAAGCAGTAACTTTTGCCTACGCTCTTCGTCATATTGGCGGAAACCGTCTTCAATCAGTTGCTGGGCACGTTCGAAATCCTGATCCACGAAGTTTCCGCGCAGGTAGTGCTTGCCCAGCTCAACTTGCGCCTGCCACTGGTCGTATTCCGCCGCTTCCTCTAATAGCCGCAAACCGCCTTCGGTATCGTGATGCTCATCTTCCGCATCAAGTAACCGCTTCCCTAATTCATACTTTGCTCGCAAACTTCCTAACTCGGCCGCTCGCTCAAAGTAGTAGCTGGTCATTGCTGGATCCGCTTGCGCACCAAAGGCCGTTAAATCTTCATCTAGGGTAAGACGTCCTAACATGAGATAGTCGTCAGCTAGGGTTGAGCGCGCCGTTGCATAAAGCTCTTCAGGCAGCGGGGGCTGGATGCCCATGGACCGGAGAAGAAAGTCATAGCGAAGGGCGAAGTCATGACGACGATCTCGCAATGACGAATGCCCATGGCGAGCGTTGTTATAAATAACTCCCTCCGGTTGGTTACCCTGTAGTGACAACATGGCCTCAAGGCGGTGGGTATGCTCAGGCGGCGTAATGGCGTCCTTCGCCCCGGCTATAAGCATTACGGGGACATTAATATCTTCGGCCAGATATACCGGTGAATTACCCATGAGCGTAGCGGTGTCGTGATCACCCATTATTGCCCTAATTCGCTCCTGAGTAGATTCACTCAAGTGTCGGTTAGACAAGCTCAAGGCAAGTGGTAAGTCGTAAATACCAAACGAGCCAATGGCACAGTCAAATAACTCTGGATGGCGAATCGACAACATCATCGACGAATAGGCACCATAGCTTCCGCCCATCGCACAGACTTTGTCAAAGTTATGAACAGACTGCACGGCATTCACTGTCGCCATGATGTCATCCTCAATGAGCTGCCCTAGCTCACCACGCCCCTGTTCACGAAAAGCTCTGCCATATCCTTCCGAACCACGGAAGTTGGTACGAAGTACCGCAAAACCACGCGAAGCAAAGTACTGCACCTCGGCATTAAACAATCGGTTATCGCTCACCCCAATAGGACCTCCATGGGGCTTCACAATCAAACCCAATGGCTCGCCATGCAAGGGCAGTGTAAGAAACCCTTCAATCCTCTCACCATCTGAGCTGGTAGCCGACATCACGGTTGTTGGTGACAAATTATGAGTATCAATGGCGCTGTACTGAGACTGCAGAAGCTGGAGCGAGTCATTCTCTCCGTGAAACATAAAGAAGCTCGGTTCGAGGAGCGAGCCGGTACCGAGCAGGAGAATATGCTCTCGATCCTCAGACTGACTGATTTGTGAAAACGATGTATCGGGGTAGGCAGCGCTAATTCGGTCATAAAGTAGCTGTTCACCATCATCAATATATTTGGTTACCAAGCTTCCTTGATCAAGATAAGTGACAGCCGAAATTTTGCCATCTGATTCAAGCCTTGCGGAAATAACATCGTGTTCCGTGGATTGATAAAGAATCTCACCAAAGCTGGACTCCACGGGATTGAAATACTGTACCGCTCTGCGGGGAGTCTCCTCGTCAGTGATGACAATCCATTGGCTTGGTGACAACATTGCCAGTGGCAGAATCGTCACCTCGCTATTGAGATTGACACGAGCACTGGTCACCGATCCATCTACCGTTGAGATGGCTTTGAAGGTCACATTTTCCACGGACGTACCGCGCATAAACATCACCCGCTTTGAAATGGGGTCGAATAGCGGCGGCAGAAGCGAACGTTCACGGCGAATAATTGCCGTGGCGTCCTCGATGGCCTCGAAACTAAATTGTTCGGCACTCAACTGGTAAACACTATACAGCCCAGGTCTATCTAAGCGCTGAAACACAAATTCATTATCCGCGGGGGAAATGTGGACGAAACTGCCCTGCATAAACGCAACAACTTGCTCAACGTCGCCAGACGCGCTGACCTTAAAGATGCTTGTTGCGCGCCCACTTACGCCCCGTGTTATTGCGCTAACCGCAAAATATTCATCGGTCAGCCAATCAATATCAATCTGAAAGAAATTCTTCAGTCCAATAATTTGAACCACTTCCGCCGGGTGTGAGGTAATTACACTGACCGCTGTTTTACCGTCGTATCGGTCAACCGCAATAAGCCAATCACCCGATGGCGACAGCTTGATGTCATTGATCGTTGGTTTGCTGACCAGCTGTTCACTCGACATGGGTTCGAACCGCGCCTTGATGAAAACGTCCTGATCGTAGAGGGGTTCGAATGACTGAGCCTGAGACAATACGCTGAAGGCTAAGAGTGTAAAGAAGCTAATAATTCTCATTGCGACACCTCTGCTTGCTCTATTTGCTCTGCTTGCTCTGCTTGCTCTGCTTGCTCTGCTTGCTCTGCTTGCTCTGCTTGCTCTGCTTGCTCTGTTTGGTTGCTGATGGGGGTGGCATTGCTTAGCGTGGCCACATAGCTCATATAGGGATCATCTCCGGGACCACCGTAGGCCACTTCAAACTGACTGAGCAATTTCGGATAATTGGAAGAGAGAAATGCCAGCGCTTCCGATGAGCGATTGTTTAATTGAATGGCTGCACCGGAAAACAAACCGAGCATCGAGACATTAATATGGCCTACATAGGTGAGTTTATTGGGCTCAATTTTGACTTGCCAGTTCTCGCTATCTAAACGCACCTTGAAGGATGAACTCAGGTAGAAGGAGTCAAAATTATAGTTGCCTGCCTCCAAGGGATAGACGATAAAATTGGAGCCTTCGATTAAGCTGTCGGCCGTGATACGAACAGTGTCTTCGCCATGCATTAAGATGGAACGAAAGCGACTTCGCTCATCAATACCAAGCACAAGATAGCCCATATCATCGCGGGCCTCCGTGGGTTGAGCATCATCAACCGAGGTGACATTTGCGGCACAGGCCGTCAGCAGCGCTGATAATAAGATGACGTACATACGCAGCCGCGCAGCAGAATTAAGTTGCATTGATTCGTCCTTGAATTAGGTGTGGGTGCTAGAATTTCTTCGCAGGAATAGACCGTTTTTTATTAATTGTTGTTTAGTCCATTTTGCAGTAAGGCAATCAACTCAGCAATAGAAACTTGTATTTCTAAGCTGGGGTAACCTTCGAACAGGCTTCTAAAAAAAACACATACCACAGGCGGCGAGAATGAATTGAGAGGCAGTTAACAAAACAACTATTTCAAGTAAGAATATTGCGCTAGACTATTCTTTAACCAACAATTAAAACCCCGCCAACTATCGAAGGATTCGAACATGCGTATACTCGCCATTAGTTTAGCGTTGCTGCTAGCCGCTTGTAGTAATGATTCACCAAACCAGCCGGACAACCCAGGCGGCGGAATTACGCCTCCCGTTGGGGTACCGGTAGCCGATGCGGGACAATCAATCCTTTTGCAACGCGGTGCTACGGCAACGTTGAATGGTAGCGGCTCATATGACCCCGATGGTGACTCCCTAACTTACCAGTGGACGGTTGTCAGCCAACCCTCTTCTAGCAGCTCAGTGCTTAGCGATGAAAACAGTGTTTTTCCGAGTATCTACCTCGATGCCGTTGGCGATTACGTGATTGAATTGGTGGTCAACGATGGCGAACAGGACAGTGCGCCAAGTCAGGTCACCATTTCCGACACCGACACCATGCCCGTTGCCTTAGCCGGACCCGATCGATCGGTCGCGGTAGGTCAGCCAGCCGCCCTGAACGGCGCCAGTAGTTTTGATGTGGACGGCGATGCGCTCAGTTTTAGTTGGACAATTGCCAGTGCACCATCCGGAAGCAGTGCCACACTCTCTCGTTCAGACTCTCCCTATCCAATGTTAACGCCCGATGTAGAAGGCGATTATGTAATTGAACTAGTGGTCTCAGATGGCTTCTTAGACAGCAACAGCGATGAGGTTGTGGTTTCAACTGCGAATGTTGCGCCGATTGCCAATGCGGGCATCGATCAATCTTACGTAGTCGGACAAGCCGTTATTCTGGATGGCTCGGCCTCTTCCGATGCGAATGGTGATCCACTGAGCTTTAAGTGGCACATTGTGAGCGCTCCAAGTGGCAGTTCCGCTGTACTGGCCAATGCCGATCAAGGCCGAGCCTCGATTACCCCGGATATCACAGGTCCGTACGTCATCGGCTTGGTGGTTAATGACGGCACCGCTGATAGTCGCCAGAGTAATATCGCACTTCACTCGGGCAACCAAGCTCCCGTAGCTAATGCGGGCAGAGACCTCACTGGCACCATAGGTCAAATTGTTCATTTAGACGGATCGGCCTCTTCAGATCCGAACGGCGATCCGCTGAGCTTTCAATGGTCATTTACCTCGAAGCCTCGCAATTCAAGTGCCGTACTCAGTGACATTCACACTGTTCACCCCACCTTCACACCCGATCTATCTGGCGATTATGTCATTCAGTTGGTTGCCAGTGATGGCACCGCTAATAGCGTCCCAACCTCAATTACCGTATCCACTAATAACACTGCCCCTGTCGCGAATGCAGGCAAATCTAAAAGTGTTGCTACCGGTAGCTTATATAACTTAGATGGCTCGGCATCTTCCGATGCAGAAGGTGCGCAACTAAGCTATCAATGGACCATTCTATCGCTGCCTAGTGGGAGCTCTGTTCAGCTCTCCGATGCGGATATCGTCTCTCCGTCATTTACGCCTGACGCGGCTGGCGATTATGTCTTCCAACTCGTTGTCAACGATGGTCTCCTCGACAGCGCTCCGGCCACAGTGATTATGAGTGACGGTGACTTACCACCTGTCGCTTCGGCTGGCCCTGACCAATCGGCAGCCACCGGCACCGCGGTAACACTTGACGGTTCACTGTCCAGTGATCCTGAAAATCAAACGCTGAACTTTATGTGGTCGTTGATCTCAAGCCCGGCAGGTAGCGGTGCTGTGATTAGCAATGAACGCTCTGCTGTGGCCGGCATAGTCCCCGATCTAGCAGGAGACTTTGTGATTCAACTCAAAGTTAGCGATGAATCAGGACAAAGTGATTTTGACATTATTGTCATCCGTGACCCAGCCACCAATACCCTCCCGGTGGCCAACGCCGGTAGAGACTCTACAACCCTCCTAGGCGACCAGTTTATTCTGGATGGCACAGCTTCGTCCGATGCCGATGGCGACTCGCTGTTTTACAGCTGGTCTATGTTGAGTCGACCTTCAGGGAGTACAGCAGTGCTCAATAATCCGCAGACACCTTACCCTGATTTCACACCAGACGTAGAAGGTGACTTCGTTATCCAACTGGTGGTCAGCGATGGAAAGAGCACCAGCTTCCCTGATGTTGTGGTTATTCACGATGACAAAAAGAACCTAGAGCCAACGGCCATCATAGCTGTAACACCGGACGGTACTACTGGTCAAAGCTATCAATTTGATGGCAGTCAGAGTTCAGACCCAGAGGGTGAAGCGCTAAGCTATAATTGGACACTGCTGTTTAGTAATGGCGAGGCCCTAATTGATCCAACTACCGCCCAGCCATCCTTTACGCCTACCAAAGCCGGTCAGTATTTAATCGCGTTATCCGTTTCGGATGGTGTTAACCAAAGCTCCACGGTTTCACGTTTTGTAGAGGTGAAGGACCCGGTAAAAGGCGCTGCAATCCCTACTCCCGGCACACACAATCTGATGATGCTAAGTTCTCGTGGGGGTGACAGTGGCGTGGGATCACTTATTAGCGTTCCTGAAAGTAACCTAACCCAACCAACGGAAATCATGAGTTTTCATGGCTTGCCGGTTGCGGCACTCACCGATCCACTCCAAGGTTGGACCGTGCACCCCATCACCAACAAAGCCTATCTCACGCTGTCGTTAGGTGGCGAGAATGATGTGGGGAATATTATCGAATTCGAACCTTCAACTCAGACCGCTACCCGCTTCATGACCCTGCCCTACATTATGCACGAAGGTTACAAGGTCAGAGAGATTGGCTCGCGACTGCTGTTCCACCCAGACGGTAAGTCAGCGTACCTCTATAGTACTCGAGGCGGAAAGACCAATGTGGGAGTCTTACTTCATGTTAATTTCGACTCGGCTAGCGCCGACTACCAAAAAGTCACCGTGATTGCCGACTTTGGTTTGGCGTCAGCCAACTTCCCAGGTTATACCAATGCGCCGTCTACTGATCTCTACTGGAATGGCGATCAAATAGCGTTGATTGTGGGTAACACCTTTTCACGCTCTGAAAAACGCCATGTGCTCAAGATTGTTCCAAGCGACCCACAGGATCTGACTAAATCTTGGAACATTGAGGAGTTTGGCAATACGATTGAAGTCGCCGGGCGAAAGATGTACGTAGAGCGTGATACGCAAGTCATTGTCGATGTTCAACCAGGACTTGTTCAAAACGCCCCAAATGGCGCTAACGGTTTCAGATTACTAGACTGTAAAAACCCAATTGGAACTTTCCTATGGGAAAGCCCCGAGGTATTCCTACTGTGTAACGGAGCTGGGTCTAATTATGACCCCGCTCTCTTTGCCAGTAATACCAGCGCTGTTAAGCCATCTCAAGCGGCAACATTCGGCTCGTTGGCTGGCAATGAATTTAAAGGCCTAGCGGTTTCCACAACTCGCTCTAGTGCGTACTTAACAATTTCAGACTCGCTCGCAAAGAACTTTATCTTTAGTACCGCAACCAGCTTCTTGAAAGCACCCACACTTAGCGAGATGACGAAACCCAACTTCAGTATCCGTCCGCTCGTTACCGGGGGGCCAGATTTAGGTTACTACTTCTTCGGAGACCCTGCGGTTGTGAATTCGGTCAATGATGCCATCAATGACCGCTACATTGTGACCTTTAGCATTGACGAAGGGCTCAATGGCAACGGGAATATCATCACCTACGACCGAGAAACCTCCAACACCTTAACAATCCCTATGGGATACCCTCGTGGTGCACTACCCTATGGGCGGATACTTAAGAGCGCTGCGGGTGACTATTTCTTCCCAGTTCGCGAGCATTCAGATGGCCCTGGTTCAGGTGCTGTCACCGCGCGCATTATTCGCTACGATTCCACCACTGGCGATACTGAGAATAGCCTCATTAGCCGTCGAGCTAAGCCTGGACTCTCGATGGCCGAAACCGCTAGCGGTTCGATCTATCTACTGTCCAGCGATCAAACAGGTGTTACTACGATAACCACCGATCTCTATGAGTTGGATCCTAACTCCATGACATCGACCTTCATTACCTCCTATTCGGCACTGAATCATGAAGCGCCCGATACTGAGCTTCGCTTGGACAACAATAACCTATGGTTCTTTGTAGACGACACACTCTACTGCCGAGATCTTAGCTCTAACACCGATGGCTCTCTGGTATTGGCTTCTTCAGCAGCCAATGATCCCGTTTATGCGGTGACCTTCCCAACGGCTGGAGGTGATGGATTCTTCGCTACGCGTGCCGACGGTGCCGCTAACCAAGGCACCATTCAACGCCTCAGTAATAACTGTGCGATGCCAACTATCTCTGGTTCTGTCGCAGGTTTAACTGATCTACCTTCCACAGCACTCATTGCAGCAAGCGACGGTAATATGTACTTTGGCACAGAGGGCGGTAAGCTAATGCGCTACAACGAGTCGACTAATAGTGTTGCTGAAGTAGCAACGGTTCCAAACCGTTCTATGGTTGGCTTTATCGCTGAAGATGCGAATGGCGACTTGGTTGGCTTTGCCTCGAACGGCCGCTCGCTGGATGACCAAACCTATGCCTATAACTTAGGAACGGGGGCAATTGTCATTAGTGATGTGCCGGACGATACGCCAATTGATTCGCTCTACCCTGGCTTTACCGAGATTAACTAGAAGCGTAAATCCAAAACGAAAACGCGCGCCTTAGGGCGCGCGTTTTTTTATCACTTAAATTTTTTCGCGTTTCGCGACTGTTCTTGCACCGAGTTCACCATTTTTGTGAAGGCTCGATCCTTCGCCCTGCGTTGCGCTAGGGTAGCGCTATTGTGCGCCTCTTCGCGCCGAAGTTTTTTATAGTTGTCCAGCCTTCGTGGTGATATCTCATCATTATCTACCGCTTTTAAGACCGCGCAGCCTGGCTCCTTTTCATGTTGGCAGTCACCAAACCGACAGTTCGCTGCTATGGCTTCAATCTCGGCAAAGGTGAGCTGGATACCCTCTTTAACGTCACTTAGCTGTAGCTCTCTCATTCCTGGAGTGTCCATTAGGAGTCCGCCACCAGGAATCCGTTTAAGCGCTCGATGCGTGGTGGTGTGACGTCCCTTGCCATCGGTTTCTCGGATGGCAGCAGTTTGCATGGTTTGCTCACCCACTAAGCTATTTACCAACGTGGACTTGCCAACCCCAGAGGAACCCAGAAAGGCAACGGTCCGCCCTTTCCTGCAGTGCTCCTTTAACACCAACACTTCATCCTGCGCTAGGGCGTTAATACAATGTACTTCTAATAGCGGATCTAGCTGCTGAACTCGGTCCTTTTCACTTTCTGGGTCATCGTGAGTATCTTTTTTCGTCAGCACCACAACGGGTTCAACACCTGCTTCCTTCGCTAACACGAGATATCGCTCAATACGATTAAGACTAAAATCTTCGTTAAGCGAGCTAACAATAAAGACGCTATCGACATTCGCAGCAATAAGCTGACGTTCCTGTGCAGTGCCGGCGGCTTTGCGTTGAAACAAAGACTGCCGCTCAAGTGTGCGGACCAGTCGCTCGCCTGATATCAACACCCAGTCTCCCACACAGACTTGTTCAAAATTCTGCGGCAGGTTAAATCGAGCTGATTCAGTGCCATCGAGCACCGCTACTTCTGACTTATGGTGCGCAACGACTCGGCCCAACGTACAATTCTCCAACTCATCTAGCGAAAGCTGTTGCTGAAAGAAGGGACGCATACCTAATTCGTTTAATAGATGAAAATCCATTGCTGTTCCTAGCGAAGTGCTACTACTCATGTCAGACAACGCAACAAAACGCTCCGTTGACGCTCTGCTGACGCTCTATTGACGCTCTATTGACGCTCCGTTGACGCTCCGTTGATAATGGCTGAAGACGCACGAAGCCGCAAGAATAGCTACCCATTAGGGTAGCATTGCTAGGGGTGGCAACAGGGCAAGCTAATCCATCGGGCGGCTAAACTGCCGTAACCACTCTACCGCCAGCGCTGGCCATTGATGGCTGCCGTCTTCCTGGCGACCCAAGCCGAAACCATGGCCACCCTGTTGAAACAGGTGCATTTCGGCCTTAACACCTTGCTGGGTCAAAGCCGATAAATAGCGAGTACTTTCATGGTAGTGACAGACATCATCGTCCATGGCGTGAACGAGAAAACTCGGCGGCGCGCTTGGCGTAACACGATCTAAGAAGCTAAATTCCCGAACCTCCGCCGCCGTCATTTTTCGATGAAATAGGGACTCCTCTAGCCAGCGAGTGTTTTCCTCGTTCATTTGCGTCACTCCGTAAATGAGCAAAGCGAAATCGGGGTTATGCGCCAACTGTTCACTTTCTTCCAGGCTTAGCCAAGTGGCTAGGTGGCTTCCCGCTGAAAACCCAATTACTCCAATTGCATCCGGGTTCAATTCATACTCACTCGCCAATTCATGGAGCCGAAGCAACCCTTGGCGTGCATCCGCTAGTGGCACTTCCCAGGGCGTATGCGAGTGTGTGGGGCTGGGGATACGATATTTCAAAACGGCTGTATTAATACCGTGACGGCTGAAAAATTCTGCTACCTCATGCCCCTCGTGATAAATAGCCTCCACGGTATACCCCCCTCCGGGAAGGATGATTAGGCTGATGCCAGTATTTTCGCCTTTGGCTGGGTAGAAACTGAGCGTGGGCACGCTGACCTCATAGGCGCATTGCACACCAAAACAATCGGCTTCGTATTCCGTATTCGCCGCCGTTAAGGCCAGTGGCATCTCCGCGGGCCAAAGCGGTTCAGTGAACGCTGCGTAAGTAGTTTTGGGCTCAACGTTAGTCAGATTATGTTCCTCTGGTTGGGCGTAAACAGTACCTACCTCAAACACCACCACACCGGTGACGACAACGCCCCTTAGCAGACTGTTTGATAACAGCCCTGTGAACAAATCCCTTACCAGCTCTAACACCATGATAATCGTCCCTTCCTGTGATTCGATAACGCTATCAGCCCCCAATCAAAGCCGCAAATTGTATGTTTTCAGCCGTCATTGAATGGAATTCAACCATCCCAAATTCATCGCACAACGAGCCCAATCCTTACCAACAGATATCACCGTATAACCCTGTGGGTAACTCAGACTTTGCCCCGAAACACAGCCCTTGAAGCTCATGGTTGGGAAGTAACCACTCCGCGAACGAGTAGGCAATGTGGTGCCAATTTGAAGGTTCTGAAGGACCAGCTGGGACGGCAACTTGTGTAAAACCCGCGGGGACGGCAACTTGTGTAAAACCCACTAAGACGGCAACTTGTGTAAACCCACTAAGACGGCAAGTTGTGAAAAAAACCGCTAGGCTTATCTTTTAGAGTAATGACACAAGATTAACCAACGTTTGGGGGAAGATCCTTAATGAATAATGTTGCTGCAATCTGGCCAGTTATTATTGCCTTAGCAGCCGTAGTCAATGGTATGGGGCTAGTTCGACTCATTGGCGGATTCGGCGAGTTTGTAAAGAAACGCAAGACAATTAAGGTAGAACCCTTCTGGCCATTCTATTTGCTGGTTGCGTCTCAGTTAATGGCACACCTCCTCCTTTGGTGGTCTATTCTCGGGATGCGGTCATTAGCTCAAATTAACTTCTTGATATACCTCTACCTACTGATAGGCCCCACTCTGCTTTATCTATGCACCTCCCTCATGGTTCCCGACATCGAGGACGCTAAGGTTGACCTCAAAGCCACCTTCATGGAGTTCCGAAGTATGTTCTTCGGTATTTCAGCATTATTCTGGGCTTGGGCGTTGGCCTTCATGCCAATTTTCATAGGGCAGATGGCTCCCACCGCACCCATCTTCGCCGGGTTTATTATTTGCTCATTGGTTCTCTGGTGGTCCGATAGCATTACCGCCACAAAGGTTTTCGTTGTTGGCTACGCGGCCTTGTATATTGCCTTTATCGCACTGTTCGGCATGGAATTCGGTGGAGTGGCCGCCAGCGTCAATCCAAGCTAGCGGCTACGCGCGTTTAGCGTTTAGCGTTTAGCGTTTAGGCGTCAGACTCTTTTGGTGACGGACGTGGTTGCTTAGCTCGAGGTGTTGTATACAAGGGCCAAATCAACTGCTCCTTCCAATCTGCGCGCAGCATACCGGACACACCGTAGCGCTCTGGATACTTACGGGTAATCTTCGCCGTGCCAAACAGCACATCCCAAAAGAACAGTAGATTGCCATAGTTACCCTTAAAGGTGGTGATGCCGTCACTTGGATCAAGACCGTGGTGGGCCGAATGGGTTGAGGGAGTGGAAATTGTACGCTCAATCACCCACGTGAACGGATTCAACCAAGGCCGGCTATAGAGAAAGCGATCCCACTTCCATTCCGAGTGTGCCCCATAAATCACCGTCATCTTCACCACCAAATAGACCGCATAAACTTCGCCGAATCCCAAATAGATGAGCACTCCAGAAAGCCACAGCGATGGCATCATGGCGTAGTAGAAGATGTTATTACGATAGACAATCCGGATACTCATGTACTTACCGTTATGATGAGCACGGTGTAATTTATACAAAGGAATAAAGGTGTGAGACATCCTATGCCACCAATATTGCATCATGTCATCAAACACCAGCAGCAACAAAATCTGGAAGATAATAGCGGTGCCGACAAGCGCGTCACGATATTCGGGCAGAATTGAACCCAACACATAACTGACGGTAAAGATGATAGTTGGCTGAGTCACTGCAACCACAAGTAACGTGCTAATTGCTTCAACTCGGGCATCATCACTCACTTCACCGTCGCGACGAAACAACTTACCTCGCCAAGCCTCAAGAATGGCGAACCCCGCAAAGATGAAGAGAATAATTAGTTCAATTTTCATAACAGCCAACTCATTAACTTGGTTTGAGCTGTCATCCTATCCTGAGACTGTGTTATAAAATATATCATTGTATAGTTTTCAGAGTAGCCATGATTTCCCCAAACCTTTCGCCACAACGTCTTCCCAACGAACACCTACTGGCACTCGCCGCGTTTTGCCCCTGTGTTAGCTATTCAAAAGGCGAAGTAATTCATGAACGCGATGAGCAAAAACCTGGTTTTTCAATTATCAGCCATGGCAACGTAAAGGTGGGGAACTATGATAAGCAGGGCAACTACCTGTTAACTCAGGTTTTGGGGGAGTTCGAAATTTTTGGCGAAATCACGCTATTCACCCAGTACGCTAGAAGTCATACCGTAGAAGCCCTCACTGGCTGCGAAATTATTCAGGTCAGTCGCGATAGCTACGAACGCTATGCCAACCAAGTCCCTGCCATAAAGGATGTGATGCTTGCGATGTTGGCCGAAAAATTACGAACCTGTGTGGATTTGATGGACGATCTGCGCCATCTCAACGTGGCTCAACGTCTTGCCAAATTACTGCTCAACTTTTCGGTAGCAAAAGATTCACTTCAGGTAAAGCTTCGCCAAACTGATCTTGCGGACCACTTGGGCCTTACGGTGCTCACCGTTCATCGCGCTTTAAACAAGCTGGCTAACGAAGGGTTAATTAGATTGCAATACGGTAGTATTGAGGTGCTTGACGTTGAAGCGCTAGCACGCTTTGCAACGCGCTAATATAGAAGCTAGCACGCTTTGCAACGCGCTAACCCAGAAGAGGTTCCACTATCCTGCAGTGTTTCACTAATCAAAAGAAGGAAGCAGTGGGCCGTAGACCCACTGTTTAGTTTCTCTTACTCAGTAATACCGTGGGACATCAGAATGAAGGTGTATTCCTCGGCATAATCACGCAGACGGCCATAACGACCGCTGTTAGCGAAGTGCCCAGCACCCATGTTCATCCGCATCATTAACAGATTATCGTCGGTCTTATAGTGACGCATTGCCGCCGTCCATTTGGCCGGTTCCCAATAGGTCACACGTGGATCATTCAAACCGCCGGTGACTAACATCGATGGGTAATCGCGCGCCTCAATATTGTCATAGGGTGAGTAGCTCTGAAGTAATTCAAATGCCGCCTTATCTTCAATAGGATTACCCCACTCGCTCCACTCAGGTGGTGTTAGCGGCAAGGTTGCATCAAGCATAGTATTGAGTACATCTACAAAAGGCACACCTAAAATCACGCTACTCCAAAGTTCGGGAGCTTGAACAACTACCGCCCCCATTAGCTCACCACCAGCAGAACGGCCCGAGCTACTTATATTCCCAGCTGCGGTATAATTCTGAGCAATCAAGCCACGTGCTACGTCAATGAAATCATTAAAGGTGTTAGTTCGCTTTTCAAGCTTGCCATCCAGATACCACTGGTAGCCCATCTCATCTCCACCACGCACATGCGCAATAGCATAGATCACACCGCGATCTACCAAAGATAAGTTAGTGGTTGAAAAACGCGGTGACATGCCCGAGCCATAGGCACCATAACCGTATAGATGAAGCGGATTGCTGCCATCGAGCTCAGTGCCCTTCAAATAAAGCATAGACACCGGTACTTCAGCGCCATCTCTAGCCGTAATCATTAAGCGTTTCGTTTCGTAGCGGCTCTTATCGTAGCCAGACGGAATGTCCGCGACTTTCCGCGTTTCTAGGCTTTGTTCGTCTAGCTGATAGTCAAACACCGTTGACGGAGTGACCATGGAACTGTAGCTAAGGCGAAGGTGGCGCTGATCGAACTCAGGGTTATTGCCAATAGAAGCCGTGAAGACATCTTCAGGAAATACGATCTCATGTGACGAGCCATCGTAGCCATTAACGTGAATTTGCTCTAAACCATTAACGGACTGTTTGATAGCAATGAAGTCATTGAAGGGTTGAAAGCTGCGAAGATAGACCGCGTCACTTCCTGCAATTACAGTTTCCCAGTTTTCATAGCTAGGGTTAGTGTCCGCAACTTTTGCCATACGGAAATTGACGTGTTGGTCGTTCGCTAAAATCCAGAAGTCACCATGAGCGTGATCTACGGTGTACGAGAAACCCTCTGAGCGCGAAGCCAACAGCATTGGTTTGGCCGTTAAGTTGTTCTGTGAAAGTGCATAGTATTCCGACACCGCACCCTGACCAGAGCCCAACAACAAATACTCCCCATCGGAAGACGAACCAAAGCCAAGGAAGAAGCTGTCATCGGATTCCACCAGCAGGACAGTGCTCGCATTTGAATCAAGCTCGTAGCGATTAATAGACTGGGTTCGCCACTTACCCTCTTCTAGGAGGCCATAAACTAACGAGCCATCCTTCATAAACTGCGCGCTACCATTCGTATCGGTGATCACATCATCCAAATACTCGCCACTTACAAGGTCTTTTACTCGAACGGTGTAACGTTCATCACCTGAGGTGTCGAAGGAGTAGGCTAAGTAACGGTTATCATCGGAAACACTATATCCACCCATCACAAAGTATTCATAGGATTCAGCTAGACCTGGTTGATCCAAGAACACTTCGGCCTGCGCTTCGGGATCACTTAAATCTCTACGCAAGTAAGTACGATACTCCTCGCCCTCTTCATAAACCCAAGAATATTCGTAGCCGTTTGACACCCACGGCACCGAGGACTCCGACTCATCTAGGCGACCTTTGAACTCTTCAAAAAGTGTATCGGTTAACGCTGCTTGCGGCTGTAACCAACTTTGAAAATAGGCGTTTTCGGCGTTGAGGTAGTCCAGCACATCTTGGTCATCAACGGTAGGGTAGTCGCTATCGCGAAGCCAATTCCACGGGTCCGATACCGTGATACCGTGATGACTAAACTCGTGCTCACGTTGAGATGCATACGGGGCATTGGGAAGTTCGCTTAACTGACTTTTCGACATCGTTGTTGGCGACGTTTCTGAACCTGGCGTGCAGGCTCCTAGAAAAAACACGGCACCGATACCCAGCGCCAACGGTCGTAATCCAAAATAATTCATAGCAATTCCTTTTTCACGATTCATCGTGTTGTTGCGCAGCTTGCGCGGACACTTTACTCACCTATCATCGCAAGGTGCTACAGGCAAGGTCAATGACTTTGACTGGAGATATCCTCACGCTGTTGGCAGAACCAATAACTATCCAAACGCTCGAAGCTAGCAGGGCGAAGTTAATAACTATCTAAAAGCTCGAAGCTAGCACGGCAAAACCAGCAGCAATAGCTAAACAGACTAGGGAGAAAGATTCTGGAGGTATCACTGTGGCGTAACCTAATGGGGGCAATAGGTGGGGGAATACGCCACGGCGATAAAACTTAGCGGGCTTGTATAGAACCGCTCTCTCACAGCGGTTCTACGATACGTCACTCCTCTGTGACAGGAAGCTCTGATACCTCGGGAATAAAGACATCCGTGATATCGACACTGAATACATGAGCAATATCGAACGCTAGCTGAAGTGATGGACTGTGTTTGCCTCGCTCCAGTGCATTAATTGCCTGCCTTGATACACCCAAGCGTTTCGCTAGGGCTTCCTGGGACCAATCTTGCTCGGCCCGAAGCACCTTGATCTTATTCTTCATGACTATCTCGCTTTACCAATAGCTCTACAACAAGTCCATGACAGCCAAATACCACCGGCAGGATGAAAGCCGGATTGATAGCTGGAATCTCAAACTTATACATCAGCATGCCGTAGGTATAAGAAACAAAGCAGAGCGTGGCCAGTATCCACATAAAAGCTTCACCTATGCGACCGCGCATATATTCATCCTGGCGCAGATAGTAGCGGCGGTATATCGCAAACGCCCAAAACAGCGGCAATATAGGAATCAACGTGATGATTACTTTAGGCACCAGTGATAATTCAAAGGTTGCCATTGTCACTGACTGAATGGCCATCAGGATTAGAAACAATCCCATTGATAGTGCGAACTTCGGCATACAGTTTTTAACTTTACTGATCATATCCATTGATACATCCTCGTTTTAGCTTTGGGGGAGAGTCACACTGACTCACTAAATTTCCCGTTTTTTGTCGGGCATGTGTGACATTATGTCATGAAAACCTTACATGTCAAGCCAGCATTACATAATGTAATGAAATCATGACTAACCCCAATGAGTTAATGGACCGTTTAGGGCGATGTATCGCAATGAATTTATGACGTTTCCTGGCAGTTTCTCTTTGTAGTAACGCAAAAAAGGCCACAGCGAATGCTGTGACCTTTCTAATGGGTGCTACGTGTTGAAGAAGGTTAAGCGCTAACTACTAGCTAGCCCCCGTGATCAACCTAGTCATGATATTAGGCTTTTAGATCAAATCGGTCAGCATCCATCACTTTAGTCCAGGCCGCCACAAAGTCCTCAACGAACTTAGTTTTGGCATCGTCCGCCGCATAAACTTCTGCTAAGGCACGTAACTGAGAGTTAGAGCCAAACACTAAATCCGCACGACTCGCACTCCACTTTTTCTTGCCGGACGTTCTGTTAGTACCGGTGAACGTTTCGGCATCTCTAGACGTTGGGCGCCATTCCACATCCATGTCCGTGATGTTAAGGAAGAAGTCATTACTTAACACACCAGGCTGTTCAGTAAGAACGCCCAATTCTGAGTGATCAAAATTGGCACCTAATACACGCAAACCACCTACGAGAACCGTCATCTCTGGAGCAGAAAGCCCCAACAGCTGCGCTTTGTCTAAGAGTAATTCTTCGGTAGCAACCGTGAATGTCTTCCTACGATAGTTTCGGAAACCATCAGCAGCTGGTTCAAGCAAGGAGAATTGCTCTATATCCGTCTGCTCCTGAGAGGCATCCACTCTTCCTGAAGTGAACGGTACGTCTATCTCAACCCCTGCGTCCGAAGACGCCTTCTCTAAGGCGACAGCGCCACCCAGAACAATGAGGTCCGCCATAGAGACCGCGATTTTACTTGCACTCTGAACACCCTCAAGCGCCGTGAGCACCTTAGCAAGTTGCTCTGGTTGGTTTACTTCCCAGTCCTTCTGAGGAGCCAAACGAATCCGAGCGCCATTTGCGCCGCCTCGATAGTCTGAGCCTCGGAAGGTAGAGGCAGATGACCAAGCGGTATAGACCAATTCAGAAACACTCAAACCGGTCGCCAAAATTGCCAACTTCAACTCGGCTACCTGAGCACTGCTCAGTGTTTCACCCGTTGCGTCAGGAAGCGGGTCTTGCCAAATTAGATCTTCAGCTGGCACTTCATCACCTAAATAACGCGTCTTTGGCCCCATATCACGGTGAGTTAGCTTAAACCAGGCACGTGCAAACGCATCGGCAAATTCAGCCGGATTTTGGTGGAATCGCTCGGCAATGACTCGATAGGCAGGGTCTAACTTCAATGCCATATCCGCGGTGGTCATCATTAAGCCTACACGCTTAGCACTATCTTCAGCATCCGGGGCTTTGTCTTGCTCAGCCAAACCAACAGCGGCCCATTGTTGAGCGCCCGCTGGGCTCTTTACCAGCTCCCATTCATAGCCGAAGAGCACGTCAAAGTAGCCGTTATCCCACTTCGTTGGATTAGCTGTCCAAGCACCTTCAATCCCACTTGTGATGGTGTCTGAACCCTTACCGCTGGCATAGCTATTGCGCCAACCGAACCCCATTTCTTCCATTGCTGCGCCTTCAGGCTCCGGGCCTAGATTGGAGTCGGGTGCGGCGCCGTGTGCCTTACCGAAAGTATGGCCACCTGCCACCAGCGCAACCGTATCGTAGTCGTCCATCCCCATTCGAGCGAAGGTGTCGCGTACATCATGAGCTGAAGCAAGTGGGTCAGGATTACCATCAGGTCCCTCTGGGTTAACGTAGATAAGCCCCATTTGGACTGCTGCCAGCGGAGCTTCTAACTCGCGATCACCCTGATAACGATTGTTGCCCAACCATTCGGCTTCCTTACCCCAATAGACATCTTCTTCTGGTTCATAGATATCGGCACGGCCACCACCAAAACCAAAGGTTGGTAAACCCATTGACTCGATGGCGACATTACCAGCCAAAATGAATAGGTCCGCCCACGATAGCTTGGCGCCGTACTTCTTCTTAACGGGCCACAGTAGTCTACGTGCCTTATCTAAGTTGCCGTTGTCTGGCCAGCTATTTAACGGAGCAAAGCGTTGATTACCCGTATTTGCACCACCACGGCCATCGGCGCTGCGATAAGTGCCCGCTGCATGCCAAGCCATCCTAATCATGAATGGACCATAGTGACCATAGTCGGCTGGCCACCAGTCCTTGGAATCCGTCATGAGCGCCGCAATATCCGCTTTGACTTCACTGAGCGGCAACGAGCTAAAAGCTTCCGCGTAATCAAACTGCTCCCCCATGGGGTTGGACTTGCGGTCATGCTGATGAAGGATCTTCAGGTTCAATTGATTCGGCCACCAGTCTTGATTCTTGGTGCCACTGCCGCCTGCACTCGTATTTCCACCGTGCATGAACGGGCATTTTCCTGCTGTTGTGTTGTCGTTGGACATACTGATCTCCCTGGCAGATTCTACTGCTGTTTAAACATTACCCAGTAAGTGTAGTGGCGGGATGAAAAAACATTAAATCAATTAACATCATTAATCTGATAGCTAAAAACTATAGAAAGAGGGAGCATCACTAAAATCTGTCAGTGAGCATCGCTAAAATCTGTCAGTGAGCGTCGCTAAAATCTGTCAGTGAGCGTCGCTAAAATCTGTCAGTGAGCATCGCTAAGATCTGTCAGGGTGCAGTTCTCAGAGCTAAGCGGTGTAACAGCACAAGATCATCAGAGCTATCGCTATTTGCTGCTGAGTCACCAGCATCAATAGAGCAAGCAAATGGAACGCGGCAAATCCGCTGTACTCAACTACAGTTAAAGGGTGTGGTAGACAATGCGAAGGCTGTGGTTGTTAGCTCGAAAAATGTTAGAGGCAGCGCGCAAGATGCTTAATTTGAGCAAACCACACATATTACATTTACCGAATTTACATAGGGATTGTGCATGAATATTGAGCGCCATAATTTAGTCAACGATGTACCTCAACATAAAGAAGCGATTCACCACTTAAAGATGAATGACCGACACTTTTCGAAACTATTTCACGAGTATCATGACGTGGACGATGAGATCATTCGGATTGAAGACGGGGTCGAAAATACCGCCGATGACTACCTTGAGTCGCTGAAGAAAAAGCGGCTTTATCTAAAAGATGAAATGATCACTATGATCAATAAGTACAAAGCGGCTTAGTTCCGAGGCCAGATAACCTGCTAAGGTCAGAGCGTATTCCGCTCTGATCAATCTGGCGGGCTAGCAGCAAGACTTCGCTAGATACTTCCCTGCGAGTTAACAAATTGCTGGAACTTAGGCTGGCCATGGTACCCCGCCACTAAAAACTAATTTGAGCCCAACCGCCTTTAGCGCTATGTTTAGTCCTTTGCGATTTTTAGAAAGGGACTTTGGATATGAAACACTTGTTTGTTGGATTCATGGCGGTCGCAATAGCCACTGCCTGCTCACCCACCGACACCTCAAATACCGCGGCCAACAGCCAACCAAGTAATGAGCTAACGCTTGACTACGAATACTACCAACTTGATAACGGCTTGAATGTGATTCTCCATCGGGACAATTCTGACCCGATTGTAGCGGCTGCAACCATTATCCACGTGGGTTCCTCGCGCGAAGAGACCGGTCGGACCGGTTTCGCTCACCTGTTCGAGCACATGGCGTTCAATGATTCGGAAAACGTACCCCGCGGCGCCAATAGACAAATGATTGAAGAGTTAGGTGGGTCACGTAATGGCGGCACCTGGAGTGACGGCACCATCTATTACGAAGTCGTTCCCAAGGACGCGTTGGAAAAGCTCATGTGGATTGATTCCGATCGCTTCGGCTACATGATTAACACCGTCACTGAATCCGCGCTTGAACGCGAAAAGCAAGTCGTTAAAAACGAAAAACGTCAGCGCGTAGATAATCAGCCATACGGTCATACCGGAGCCATCATCCGCCGTGCGCTCTATCCGGCCGGCCACCCCTATTCCTGGACCGTGATTGGCGAGCTCGAAGACTTACAAGCAGCTACGCTAGCCGATGTTCGCGAGTTCTATGATCGCTATTACGGTCCTTCGAATGCCACGCTGGTCATTGCTGGCGATATTGATATTGAGGAAACCAAAGCGCTAGTTGAAACTTGGTTTGGTGAAATTCCTGCGGGTCAAGACATTAGTGACTTAGCCCCTATGCCTGTGACGTTGGAGCAATCGGTGCGTCTTTCACACCTCGATAATTTCGCTCGCTTGCCAGAACTACGCATCACCATTCCAACGGTTGAAGAATACCACCCCGACAGCTATGCCCTAGAAGCCTTGGCGCAATTGCTTGCCGATGGCAAACGAGCGCCGCTCTACCGTCACATTGTGGAAGACGATGGTTTAGCACCAAGTGTACGCGCCAGCCAAAATAGCAGTGAACTCGCCGGTGAATTCTCCATTGCTGTCCGCGGTAATGCCGGCGTTGTGCTCGATGATATCAACGCCTCACTTGAGCGCGCCCTTGCCGACTTCGAACAAAATGGTTTTGATGATCGCGATCTTGAGCGTATTAAAGCAGGATTAGAGACGTCCTTTTATCAGGGCGTTTCATCGGTTTTGAACAAAGCATTCCAACTTGCCACTTACGCTGAATACGCGGGTGATCCTGGTTACTTCCAAACGGATATCCAGCGCATTCAAGCCGTGAGTCGTGAAGATGTGCTTCGTGTTTATAACACCTACGTAAAGGGCGCCAATGCTGTTTACACCAGTGTTGTTCCAAAGGCCTCGCCTGAGCTAGTGCTGACAGGTTCGGTAGACGCTGGAATTAAAGAAGAGGCTATTGTCGCCGGAGCCGAGCCAAGCTTTGATGATAGCGAAGCGGACTACGAACGCACGCCTACTGTGCATGATCGAAGCGAGCCACCGCTGGGGCCAATGCCTGAGATCCAGACCCCAACCGTTCATGACGCCATCGCCGACAACGGCGTGAGACTGCTCAGCATTGAATCCAATGAGCTTCCGCTATTTAACTTCGAATTATTTATTCCTGGTGGCGTTTGGCAAGAAGCGGAAGGCCAATACGGTATCAATGCGCTCACGGCAAGTTTGATGAACGAAGGGACCGCAATGCGAACCCCAGCAGAACTTGAAGACGATATCGGTCTACTGGGCTCCTCATTAAGCATCAGCTCGTCCATGGACGGCATGGTAGTTCGAGGAAGTGGTTTGGCCCGTAACTTCGAAGCAACCCTAGCCATTGCTTCCGAAATGCTGCAATCGCCGCGTTTCGACGAAGCCGATTTCAACCGTTTGAAACAGCAAACACTCACGCGTATTCAAGCCAGCGAAACCTCGCCGAATAGCATCGCTTCGCGCGCTACGTTTGCTACCCTCTACCCGGCAGAGTTCCGTGCGGCATCGCCCACTGTGGGTACATTAGACTCGGTTGCTAGTATTGAACTGAATGACGTACAGGCCTTTTACCAGCAAGCTGTCCAGCCGAATAACGCGTCCTTGAGTGTTGCCGGAGACCTTGATAGTAAGCGTATTCAAACAGCCTTTAACCAGCAGTTCAGCAACTGGACTAGGCATAGCGATTCTGCCTCCCACAGTAATATTTTGAACGAGGCAATTAGTGCGCCGCGAACCGAACTACCTAACTGGGTGTTCGTAGACTTACCCGAGGCGAAGCAATCGGTTCTGTTCATGGGTACTCAAGGCCCATCATCTTACTCAACGGACGCCTTTGATTTGGAGGCTGCAATCAACCGCTTAGGCGGCGGTAGTAGTGCCCAGCTATTTCAAACACTGCGTATTCAACTGGGCTACACCTACGGTGCTTACGCCGCCGTTTATGGTGGCCGTTACAATGGGCCTACGCTAGCCTACAGCAGTGTTCGCGCCAACGTTACCTCAGAGGCAATGGATGTATTTAGGGGGCTCATTGAGGGCTATGAGGCTCAGTTTACTGACGCCGACTTAGCCACCACGCAGAATATTCTGATTAAGTCGCAAACACGTGCCTACGAAAGTCTAAGCCAGAAGACGGGGATGTTATCTGAGATGGCCCGCTACCATCGCCCAAGCGATTATGTGGCCGCCCGCCAGACCCGTGTTGCTAACATGACCACAGACCGTGTGAGCGAACTGTTAAATCAGTACTTAGCGAAAGATCAACTGCTGTACGTTATTGTGGGTGATAAGGCTACGCAATACGACGCGCTTGTTGAGCAACTTGGGGAGCCGCTTGTGCTGGATCGCTGGGGACAGCCGATTCAATAGTTGCTACTCGCCATCGTCTTGCAGGCCCTGTTCTCTCTAGGGTCTGCAGGCTCTTGCCTTGCACCCATTGAGTGAAGTGATCAACCGCTAGACTGCCATACACTGACGCGGGCACCCGGCTTACCCTCAAGCCTCAATGTGCAGTCTCCCCAATTACGCGGTATGCTCGTTGAGGTATTAGCTGTGAATGTGTAACGCATATAACGACCGCTACACCACAGTTCGTAAGCGTCAAGGGTTCCCTCTGTCAGGGATAGATCAAATGTTTGCCGCCACAGCTCAAGTGAGCTCCGCCCTTCTTCATCTAAAACCAACTGATTTTCAAGGTAGACCTGCCCCGCGATATGTTGGCGAAGCTGCTCGCTTAGTTCAATCGTGTATTGCAGCTGCGGCAGCGGTGCTAATGTTGGCGGGATTCTATTGGCGAGAGAAACGGCCCCAGGATAATTCTCGCTCTCCACCAATAGTGAGAACGCATGTTGATAGGCAACAACGGCTCGCTCTTCGCTAAGCTGTTCTATGTTCCAGTCAATGGCTTGTTGATACTGCCTTAATGCGCCTTGTCGATCGCCTTGACGCTCTAAGCTCAACCCCACCAGCATGCTGAAGTGAGCTTCCTCCATGAAATTACGGCGTTGCATGTTAGCCAGCGCTTCTAAGCTTTGTTGAAATCTCTCCCAATCACCCTCGCCGTAGGCGCTTAACGCTCTGCTATTGGCGGATCGATAGAACGGCGACAGCCCTTGAACACCATCGTTGAAGTTAAAACGATATTGCTGTTGATTAACACTAGATCTAACCGCCCTACCATACAGCATTGCAGGAGCGAACTTAGCATTCAGGGCTAACTCACGCGCGGCCTCTTCAAGTATAATGTTCCCACTTGAGTTATCGATGATAACTTTAACCACCTGACCCTCGGGATCAATTACCGAGCTCACAACTACCCAGCCTTCGTATTGCAGCCCCAACTCATAACTCGAATACACCAACGAATCTCTATCAAGCCTGCGAGCAGGAATGAGTGGTTCAGTCTCTGAATAATCAAAGCTTGCAGGTGAAGAAGAGGTGGACGAACTGGTAGGTATTGATGGTGACACAAAAGGGTTAGTCTGCGCCTGCGCTACGCACGGTACGATCAAACAAATAGTGACAATAAGCAAGAATGACATAAAAAATCCTTTTTCTATGAAATATGCCAGTAAGCAATGTGCTGTACTAACTACTGCTTCAAAGTAACAATAACCAATTATTACCTGGCCTGCAAGCAATGTGATTGATCACTAACCTACTTTATCACCCAAGCTCGCTATTCAGGGGTGACCTTGAAATCGACAAAGCTGTCTAGGAAGTGGCGCAAGCAGCTAAGTGAATTGAAAGAATAGAAAATGCCCACCGAGTTGTGGGCATTCTTTTGGGGGGGGATACCTTGCGATTAAACGGTAAGTTACGCCGTTTTTGACGCCTCCGCCAATAGCATTAGTTTTACGGTGGAAACCAAATCTAGCTCCATAGCCGCTATGATGGCGTGCATTAGGATAAGCAAAGATTGGTACTCGTACTCATTTTCTTCAATTGACGCTTTAGCCGCCGAATAACCTTGCTCTTGCAGGATTGCTAGCAGATCAACCGAGCGTTCTTCAGCGGTTACTGGTCGTTCAACGGGGTCAACGCCAAGGCTTCGTACCACCTCTTCTGCAAGCGTCCAAACCGACCATGGGTTTTGCCCAGTAATAACATTACCATCCACTACTACGCGGTTTAAGTAATTGTCAGCTGCCGAAAAACTCGCTCCCTGTGCCGTCATTCCATCTTCGAGTAGAAAACCAAAAATCTGCTCAGCGTCAGGGATGAGAAAGATCTCCTCGCTATTGCTAAAGGCGGTCACCTGTGTGCCGCGGAGTAGATTTTCACCCTCTGCAGTCACCACATTTAGCAGTGCGGCTGGGCCATGACAAACGGCCGAAATGATGCCTCCTTCACTGTCCATCTGCGCGATGAACGATTTAATTGCGGCGTTATCAACAAAGTCAAACATTGCGCCTTTGCCGCCAACGAAGTACACGGCGTCATAATCGGCTGGGTTCAACTCATCAATCAACAATGTGTTAGCTAACTGCAACTGTACTTCGGGGTGATTAAGGAAGGCGTAGTCGTAGCGGCCCATATCATCCAAGTCTAGAATCTTCGGGGCATCACCGCCCTGCGTACTGGCAATGTCTACCTCAAAGCCGTTAACATTAAATACCCAGTAAGCTCGTGCCAACTCCGTTAATTCATAGCCGGTTTTTTTACCGCTCTCACCCATCTTATCCACACTGGTGACAACCGCTAGGATACGACCGTTGGTATCGCCCGTTGCAGACATCAGATAGGGAATTTCGTGAGCCTGGCTTTCCTCAAGCTGCTTCATTCCGGATTCGGGTATAAAGCTAAAAAGCCAAAAGATAGCGGCGGCTATCAAGAGTCCAATAACGGCTAGAAAAAGTGAAACGCGAATAGCAATTTTTTTGATGTTCATAGTAGTAGTCTCCAAGTTATTTACCGCTAGGCTATCGCCCAAGCGGTAAAATCGGAGTCAATTAATATGAAAAACGATTTCGAATTGCTCATTGCCCAGATTCAGCTCAACCCTCAGTGCTAGTTTTTCGGCAATGCGACGCACCAAATAGAGCCCCTGACCTACACCCGTACTCGTCTCATCGCGAACCCCAGGTGCCATGAAATCCAGCTGTTTCCTTGACGCGGCGGAATTAGCTAAAACGATTCTATCGGCCGCGATATCAATGTTGAGTTGGGGCGAATCAGCGTGACGAATCGCATTCTGAATCACATTAAGAAACAGTAATTTAGTGAGCACGGGGTTGCCTTGAATCACCACCGAGCGATCGCCCGTGAGCGCTATCGAAAACTCCCCTGCTACCACCTGTGGCTGGTCAATGGCGAGTTGCTCGATACAAGCCATCACGTTAACGGGCTGCTTTGTCAGCGATTCTTCGCGAGCGAGCGCGAGTAACACCTCAACGGTGTTGGCAAGGTCGGCATTGATCCGCCCCAGTTGCTCCACCTCCGCTGAGCTGAGCGGTCGCCCACTGGCGATAACCAGCAGATTATTAAACGCCGTAAGCGGTGTTTTTAGCTCGTGACCCACATCGGTGGTGAAATCTCGCTCGCGCTGTAACATCTGCTCAATCTTACTGAAACTTGCCTCGAAATTACTGGCCAGTTGTTTCAACTCGAAGGGTAAATCTGGCATAGGCTCCGTAACCAACGCGCGCTGTGCCACCGCGGTCGAGAGATCCAACACGGGCTTGGTGACCCGATTAGCAATTTTTAGCGCCACCCCCACCGCCACCAAGACCATCACCGCAAAGACCACGACAAAGATGATGAACGCGCGCGGGGATTCCGTCACCACAAGCACCTCCGATACCTCCACCACCAGTACCGCGAAATCACCAGAGGGGGTGGAAAGATGCTGAAAGTGATAGTGATCTTCGGTGTCCGTAAATAGCTCACCAGACGGATACTTAAGGATGATGGCTTGCCACGCTGAAGGTATGTCCTCGGCCTCTGTATAGAGCCGTTGCTTTGCGTTCAGTTGTGGCGATTCGCCTTGCGCAAGCGATTGTTCAATTTGATCTACTTGCGCGCCTACCAGCCGCATAATAATCGTATCTTCCACAATGTACGCCGTGAGCACACCTACCGCCAGGAACAGGCTAGAAAAGATTAAGGTAAAGGCTACCAACAACCCAGTTGTATACGCTCGCAGTCCCTTTGGCTTAAGCATTGGCTACCTCAAGGCGATAACCTAAGCTCTGAACCGTTGCCAGCATAGGTGTGGAAAAAGGTTTATCGAGCACTTGGCGCAACGCATAGATATGCGCCTTAAGCGGATCGCTATCCGGTACATCGTTTGGCCATAGTTCGGCTACTAACTGTGACTTGGAGACAGGTTTTGGGTAGGCACGGGCCAGCTGTAACAGGATATTAAAGCCAATCTTGGTGAGCTTGAGGGGCTGATCCTGCCGTGTTACCTCGTGCGTGTGTGCATCTAAGCTCAGTTCGCCCAGGCTGAGTTTCTTGGATTGATACAGTTGCTTACGGCGTAGGAGTGCTTGGCAGCGCAGCGGCAGTTCACGCAGATCATAGGGCTTTACCAAGTAGTCGTCAGCGCCATGATTAAAGCCCTCAGCCTTGTCTTCAAAACTGTTACGGGCGGTCACCATGATGATCGCCGGCTCAATGGTCGCGTTGGCCTTGATCTGCGCACACAAGGTCACGCCATCGCCGTCGGGGAGATTAAGATCCAATAGAATGACATCGAAGTTGTCAGCAACCGCCAGTTCGGCACCCTGCGTAGCATTGCGAGCGAAGTCGACGTCCCAACCCAATCCCGTTAAAAAGTCGATAACCTGGGTAGCTATCTCAACATTGTCTTCAACCAGTAGAATTTTCATAGTCACTCTCTCTGTTCAAACACTGTTGTAACATCTTGGGGGTAAAATTACGGTGAAATCGGCATGCCTATGCCATCCTATTGGCATCTTTTCATCCACCGCAACACCTAGTAAAGGTGCTCTAGTTGGCCTCAATCACATGCAGCTGAGTTTGTCGCCCAGATAGGAATTCAATGGACTCACCATCAAAGAAGGCGTCCTCCTCCAGCATAATGCGGATTTCCTGATTGTCCCACTCGGGAATGTTCACGGCCACGTTTAGCTCAATGGAATAGGCGGTATTCGGGTACACGGGGTAGTCGCCCACTACAGGCACACCTTCCTGAGCATCCCACATACCAATGGTTGGCCCTGCTGCGTGGCCATGAAGGCCTAACGGATGGGTATAGATGGTGGGTTTTAAGCCCGCCTCGCTGGCTTGCTCCAGTGATTGAGCCAAGAGCGCATTACCGGTGATCCCCGTTTCAAAACCATCCATCAGAATATCCTGGAGTAGGTTGCCCTGCGCCAAGGCGTTGACCAGTGATTCCGGCACGTTAGTTTCATTGGGTTTAAGCACATAGGCGTGCTGCTGCTGATCCGTGTGCAAGCGTAAGTAGCTCAAACCAAAGTCCACATGCAACAAATCACCGGGGTAAATGACGTTTTCATCAACGGAATTGCTAAAAGCTGTTATTTGATCGAACTCAGTATTATCGAAGCGCTGTAGCGATACCGAGGGGTGAAACCAGTTCCCCATGTTGAGCGCCGCCGATTGTTCCCGCAACCACCAGGCAATGTCATCGGTAGTCGTCACACCGGGTGTAACCACTTCGTTCGAAAAGGCCCGAGCAATCAGTTCATGACCAATGCCAACAAGCTGCCGAAAGATCTTCAGCTCGGATTCGCTTCGCGTTTCTAACCAGCCAATTGCCAGAGCACGAGACGACACCAGTTTTTCCCGTTGCTCGGCGGTGAGTACCGCAATGAACTGTTCATACTCGCTAGCACTCATGCCATCGGCTAGGGCGAAATGGGCATCTTTATTAATGGCAATGACCTCGGGGGAGCGCTCGGCAATGACCTTAGCCAACGCCGCCCACTGATCAGGTTGTTCCTCTTTGTTCCACGCTTGGGTGAATAAGTCACCCACGCCATAACGCGATACCGCCAGCGCTTCAATTGGCGCACCCTCACCCGGGTTATGCATCACCAACATAGTGTGTCGGCGCGCCGACATCCAATCCGCAGGAAGTAGGGTTTTCAGCACTGGGTCTTCATTATATTCGCGGGACATCACCACCCAGAGATCAACGTCTGAGCGCTCCATGATCATAGGTAAAACGTTATTGATTCGCTCTTCGAGCACGGTATCGATGATCTCAGCACGCGCTCTTAAGGAGGGGAGCTCGTGAACAGATGTATTTTCACCAGCTAGCGCTGATCCGTGCACGCTTGCAACCAAGCACAATATTGCCAACACCATGTAGCGCGGAGAAATCCAGCGCGGCAGGCGCTTAGATGAACGAGGGTTAAGCGAACGAGGTAGAAGGGTCATAGTACTTTTCTCAGTGCCGTGTAGGGAAGACTGTAAACTATATCTCATTATTGAGATACTCTACATCTTGTAAGCCAAGGCGCGGTAATTCGCCATTAATCCAAGCTCGCTTTAACGCACTCTACTATGGCGGTAAATACGAAACATGCCCCGGGACACGCAACGCTTAGATAAGTTTCTTCGCCAACAACTCTTACTTAACCAGCGAGATGTCCAGCAATTGTTGGCGCGTAACTTGGTGGAAGTAGATGACGTTATTGCACATGACCGAGCCCAGCGAATCAATCATTTCTCGCGCATTGTGGTAGAGGGCAAAATTCTCCAAGCAAATCGCCCTCGTTACTTTATGCTCAATAAGCCAAATGGCGTAGTTTCGGCCACCGTTGACGCGCAGCACCCAACGGTTGTGGACCTACTCAACACTACCGATAAATCTGAGCTGCATATTGCCGGGCGACTAGATTTGCACTCCACTGGGCTCATACTGCTCACCAATGACAGTAGATGGTCCGAAGCGTTGGCTCACCCTGGCAACAAGGTTGCGAAACTTTATCATGTGACCCTCGCCAACCCTCTGGATGAAGCCTATATCCACGCCTTTGCCGCTGGTATGCACTTCCCCTTTGAGGACATCGTAACGCAACCAGCAAAACTAGAAATCGTTTCAACATACCAAGCCAAGGTTTGGCTCAAGGAAGGTAAATACCACCAGATAAAACGGATGTTCGGGCGCTTTCGCAACCCTGTTTTGTCGCTTCACCGAGTGAGTATTGGGGAGATACTATTAGATCCCGAGTTAGCACCGGGAGAGGCTAGAGCATTAACAACCGAAGAGATACGCAGCGTTAATATGCCAAGCGGTGCACGCTAACTAACTGCAATTTACATTAACTGCAACTAATTAGCCTGCACCAACAAGACCCCGCCACTTAGAAGCCTAACGGAATTCCGAAGGCAAAGAAGCAAACCAACAGCGTGGTCCACACAATCATAAAGGCCACCGAGTACGGCACCATCATAAAGATCATGTCACCGAAACTTAGGTCTGGCTTGTACTTACGCATGAACGCCAAGATAACACCCGCGTAGCTCATCATTGGTGTAATGATGTTGGTGGAGGAATCCGCCACACGATACGCTGCTGCCACAAGATCTGGCGTCATCTCTGGATTTACCGCGTAGAGCATGGGGATAAAGATAGGCCCCAATAGCATCCACTTTGAGGTTAAGCCACCTACGAATAGGTTGATAAGCGCCGTGGTAATCACAAAGCCAATAATCAGCAGAATGGGGAATTCCTGAAGGCCCAGCATTTGTAGGAAGCTTGCACCCAAATAGGTTACATAGGTACCTAAACCAGAATGCGCCAGTAGGCCTAGGAAGTTATAACAGAAGAAGGTGAGTACCAAAATGTAACCCATGGTATTCATCTGTCCCACCATGGCTTGAACCACATCCATCATGGAGCTGAATTTCTTAGCGGCGAAACCAAATGACACACCCACAATGATAAACACCATGGCAATCAATAGGATCACGTTGTTGAGGTACGGCGATACCGTGCGGCCCGTTTCATCGGTGAAGGTAGCCAATGGCCCCAGTGCTAAGAATGCCACCAAGCCCAGTGCAACCACCAATCCAAGTAACGCCGCCTTTAGGCCTCGGCTTTCCTCGGCAGTGGTTTCAAAGTCGGAGATGCTAATATCTTCGGGAACTTGGTAATCCATCTTCTCTAAACGAGGTGCTACAAAGCGGTTGGTTACCCATGCACCCAAGCCTGCCAATAAGAAGGTAGAGGCAAAAATGAAGTAGTAATGCATGGTAGCCGGAGTTAGCGGTGTACCGTCGGCACGTTCGAAGGGAACACCCTGCGCTTCCGCAAACACTTGAGCATTCATACCAATAATCACGTCCACTGGCGTAGCCGGAATAAGGTTGGCACTAAAACCTGCTGAAACCCCGGCAAATGCCGCCGCCATACCAATGAGCGGATTCTTGCCCAGGCCCGCGTACAACAAGCCGGCTAGCGGAATAAGAACCAGATACCCCGCATCCGTAGCAATGGAGCTCATGATGCCTAGGAAGACAATTGCCGGCGCAAGAAAACGGTCCGGCAACTTGGTGCCTAACTTCTTGATGATAGCGGTAAGCAGACCCGAGCTTTCGGCTACGCCCACACCTAGCATCACAATAAGAATCACCCCTAATACGCCGTTACCGAATGCCAGCCAGTTATTCACCAGGGCATTGTCGAACAACCAACGTACGTTCTCCGTTTCCGTCATGTCTTTAATAACGTGCGAAGTGAAGCCTCCACCCGCGTTGGGGGTCTCAAAACTTAAGCCGCCAACCATAGCGGTAAGCACTAGGCAGAATGCCAGCAGGAACATAAAGATGATCACGGGATCAGGAATTTTCTTCCCCACCCGCTCAATAAACGAGATCTTCTCGTTGGCTTCGGCTATTTCGGTCATTGTGTACTAGTCTCCTAAGATACTTCACGCTAAATCAATCTGGCTGAGAGTGCGTTTCTGCCGCCTCGTCATTATTGTTATTCGCCAATTAGCGGAAAAATGGTAGTCGCAGTTGAGCTACTGAATTTAGTAGACTGAATTTTGCACGTTATGGCGGTTTTTTGAAAGGATTTGTTAGCGTTAGATCACGGCAATATATCGGTAAAGCTAAGATTCATGCTTTTCGCGCTTAATCTTAGACACAGATCAACAGTAATTAGCACCCGGTTGATTGACCGATACTTAACTTCAAAGAGGCTCTTTTTTAAAAAATGAAGATTATCCTAGTAAGCGATATCTACGGACGAGACTCACATCTTGATGAATTACGGTTACAGTTGAGCGAACTGTGCGACGACATTCAGATTCTCACTCCCTACTCGTCATCTGAGGATCAACCCGAGCAAGGGTTAGAAGAAAATGCCGTTTATGAGCAGTTCCTTGAAGTGTGTGGCCATGACTATTATAGCTCGCAGGTACAACAGGCGATATCGGCTACCGACGACTTGATCTTGGCCATTGGCTTTAGCGCCGGAGCCAACGCAATTTGGCGTACCCTTTCAGCTACACAAGCTGACGAGGTGATCCATTTCATTGGTTTCTATCCAAACCAAATTAACAACGCAGAAGCGGTTACGCCACCGTGTAAGACAACCATCATTTTCCCCTGCGAAGAGAGTCAATTTGATGTGGTTACCATGGCCGAGACGCTGCGCTCAAAGCCATTCTTTTCGTGCACCATTAGCGAGTATCACCACGGTTTCATGAATCCTCAATCACCACGCTATGATTACATTGGCGCACAGACTTTTACGCGCTCCCTTCTGGATGAGGTGTACCAAGCCCTCAAGCCTACTGACTGAGTTGCAAGGCCCTAACTAGCGCGGCGAAGCTACCGCGAATTTAGTGAAACCCAATAGCAAGAAGGAGCCCCTAAGACCATCCCTAGACTTAGCTAAAAAGTCTAATATAATTGTTAAAACCTCAACCAAACGGAAATAAGATTATGCTAAAAAAACTGTTAATCGTTCTTCTAGGCAGCGCCATAATTGGCTGTTCATCGAGTTATCAGTCCACCGATGTATCAGTGCCAACGAGTAAACTGGACCGTGACCTCGGCGTGCTCATTGCCACTCCAGTAGATGGTAAATTTGAAGATATTGTTTATGAAGGGTCTGGCTCTATGACCGCTAACGCGCTTCGTGATGCTTTTGTTGAACACACCGAGCGAGCTGATATCACGAATAGTTGCCAAGGGGTCAGCTGCTTACAGGGTATTGATGCCAACCAGTATGGCTATTTCGTCAAGGCCGAGATATTTCACTGGGAAGACCGTGCAACCGAGTGGACAGGAAAGCCGGACCGAATTGAAGTACATTTAACCGTTTATGCTGCGGCCACTAAAGAAGAGTTAGCAAAGACCTCATTCGTGAGTAATAGTAAGTGGAGCACGTTGGGCGGCGATCACCCACAAGACCTGCTTGCTGAACCAATCAATGAGTTTGTTAGTCAGCTTTACGCTAACTAACAACGTTTGAACTTTGCGAGTATCGCTATTTTTAATAGTAACGCCGTTGATGGGTAGAAGCTCTGCCCATCCACATCCGGTTCCGGGGCACCGTTCCGCCCCTACTTTCACCCCTACTTTTAGCCCCATTTAAACTTCTGTTGTCGCTAAACGCCTTTCGTTAAGCCGCCAGCGTTCACAACGAAAGCTCAGCGAGATTGGCTATCCCGATAGACCTTCGGGGTGAAGCCCGTGAGTTCTTTAAAGGCGCGATTAAAGGGGCCAATGGAGTTATAACCGCAATCAAAGGCAATGGTAGAAATACTTTGGTGGGCATGCTTCCCATCCACCAGTAAGCGTTTGGCGCGCTCTACCCGATGGTGATTGAGGAACTGATTAAAGTTTCGGTACTGAAGTTGGCCGGTAAGACAGCGGGTAACTTTATATTCCTGCTCATTAATACGCTCAGCAAACTCCGCCACCTTCAAGTTTGGCGTGGTGAGTAAGGCATCGTCATTGAGCGCTTCCTGAATACGCTTCGCCAGCGCCATGGTTTCATCGGCCTCCGCGCTAGCTGACATGACCGCCGTTACCGCGGCCTTCTTAACTAAAAGTGGATGCTTAAGGCGGTACTCCACTGCACAGCGACTACCCACCAATGCAATAAGCCCACAGAGGGACAAAATATGTGCTTTCCATTGTGCCGCAAAGGAATCAGCGGATGCCCCTGCTACCCAGAGTATGGCCAACGCCACCAGCAGCACTATTCCGGCCACAAAAGCTAAACGGAAGCGGCGCTACTGTGTTGAACGAATATTATTAAGGCCCTGCAGGGGTTCACTAAAGGTGAAAGCAATAGCCGTAATACAGATGAATGAGGCGGAATTCGCAATCACCCTAGCGGTCTCTGCACCCACCAAACCGCCGCTTAGCGGCACCACCAGATGCGCTACCGCCTCCACCACAATCACTACCGGCACTAGGGCAATAGCGCCCGTGGTAATGCTCGCCTTACTTCGGAACAGTAAACGGCTAAGAAACCAAATCCACGCACAGGCACCGGAGCCCGCTATGACCGTTAAGGTGTGCAGCACACCGGCTGGCAACGCGAGCGTTCGTGCAAGGGTTGACGCGGTGATGGTAAAGACCAACATCCACCAGATTAATCTGAGCGGTTCCATGCGTTGAAAGCGGGCCTTCAACGAACCATACAGTGACTCGTCATCTGACACCGGCGTGTCAGTGATAGGGAACGCACGAAGATAATGTATAACGCTCTCAGTCCACATGATTGGGTCCTAATTTGGCTCTTTTTTTGACTATTAATCGTCGATTTCCAAAACAGCAAGCATTGTGAACGCCGCTGACGATACTGGTATCACTTGCCTACACACCTAGTTAGCGTGCTAAGCAAATACTAACACACCACGCTTCATTGCATAAGTCAGCGCTCAACCGCTGATACCTTGATGAGTGGTTTTGCGGAGTGAGTTGCTAGCTCAGTTTCCCTGACAGCAGCTGGATACCCTACACAAAAAGGTAGTTCAGTTTGGCGAGTGAGTTGCTAGTTCAGCTTCACTGATAACAGCTGGATACCCTACACAAAAAGGTAGTTCAGTTTGGCGAGCGAGTTGCTAGTTCAGCTTCACTGATAACAGCTGGATATCCTACACAAAAAGGTAGTTAAGGATTTATACATTATGACCATGCCATCTTCTAAGAGCCTAACTTGGCTATCCAATGCGTTCGCCACGCAAGCAATCAACCACGCAGCTAAGTTTTGGTTTTCGGCGGTACTCGTCGGCCAAGCGATATTTTCCTACTACATCATTGCGTTCTATTACACCGCGACCATCAACCGGGATATAGAGCACTTTAATAGCATCATGCCTGCCGGTTACATTGAGGGGGATTTTTGGGGCAACGTAGCCGTGATTGCGCACGTGATTTTCGCCGCCATCATTACCATTGGCGGTTTGATGCAGCTCATCCCCATCATTCGTAAGAAGCTTCCGGCTCTCCACCGCTGGAATGGACGCCTCTATATTCTGATTGCCTTCATCATGAGCTTGAGCGGTTCATTCATGATTCTCACCCGCTGGGATAAGATCTTCGGCAGCACGATAGGCCACACCACACTCATGATTAACGGTTTAATCATCATGGTATGCGCCGTATTAGCGTTTAAAACTGCGCGTAATCGTCAATTCGCCGTGCACCGCCGCTGGGCACTTCGCTTGTTCATTGCGGTGAGTGGTGTGTGGTTTTTCCGCATTGGCCTAATGGCGTGGTTGAGCTTCCATGGCGAACCCGTTGGATTTGATCCGCGCACCTTTACGGGCCCCTTCCTAACGGCGTTATACACCACGGTATATGTGCTGCCGCTGCTGTTTTTAGAGGTGTATCTACGCGCCCAAGCGAATGGCACAGCCGTTCAAAAACTACTGACTGCTACAGGTGTTGTGTTACTGACGTTAGTCATGATCTTGGGTGTGTTTGGCGCAACAATGGGAATGTGGCTGCCGCGGATTTAACGCGGCGCCACAGGAGCGCAGGTGAACACCTAAACCATCACTACGCTAGAAGGCTGCCTAATTCTTCGGCCGAAGCGCTTCAATAAACTGGGCATCAACCCAGTACAGATCAACGTTTGGCAGCCCCTCTCCCACCCCGGGGGAAACCGTCCGGTTGAAGAACAAATACTTGCCGTCAGGCGTTACATAGCCTGCCCCGTCCCAACCCTCGGAGTTGATCTCGGCGCCGAGGTTGATGGCCTCGCCCCAAGAGCCATCTGCCTGGCGGTAACTAATATAGAGGTCCGAATCCCCAAAACCATCCGCTTTAGTGGCGTCCCATATCAGGTAGGATTCATCGGGAGCAATAAACGGGTGGCTAATATAGGTACCGGTATTAATGGCACTGCTGAGTGCTTCGGGTGCTTGGCGCACGCCGTCCACCAATCGTGAAGCGCGGATTGGAAACGCCTCATTGGTCTCGTCGTAGGTGTCAAAGTAATAGGTGCCGTTTTGCGATGATGTGAGGCGCATAATAAAACTCTGGGCGAAGGGTGAGCCCAGTTCCTGACGCTCAGACCAGCCTTCATCGGTACGCGTTAAGTAGCGCCTACCTAAATGCATAGTTTTTCCATCTGGGGAGAAGGTGTGCTGTCCAAGTCTTGGGGACATCACCTCGCCAAACCACTGCTCGCCCACTTGTTTATAGCGAATCAATACTTGGTCTCGGCTGCCCTCTATTCCGCGGATGAAATAGAACTCCTCCATCCCCGGCGCGAACACACCGTTGTACTCATAGCCTTGGGTGGAGATGACGCCTAGGCCAAACGGCTCTGCCACCTTGCCCGCCGGCGTTTGACCTAAGTAGGGCCCGCTGAGGACGGGTAGTTCATCCTGAGCCAACGCAGAAGTGGCTAACGCGGCGCTAGCCGCTAATAACACGCCTGATATAAATCCTTTTTTCATAGAGCCTCCTAGGGCTGAGTGTGACTGGCCTATAGCACCCTGTGCAACGCCGTTATTTCTTCTTAACTAATGCCGTGATTGGGTAGAGCGTTTGCCCTACCACATCCGTTGGTAACGGCACCGTTGTACCGTACTTAGCCGGCCAGTGTTGGTTTGGCATGTGATAGGTGCCGAAGAGACGATCAAACAATACCGTGTGAGCGGAGTAGTTGGTGTCGATGGCCGGCTTTTCGGAACTATGATGCCAGTGGTGAAACTGCGGCGTTACCAGCACATACTTCAGCGGGCCAAGACTGATTGAGGTGTTGCAGTGGATATAGACCGCCTGCAACGCCGCAAAGGTAACGTAGATGTTTAAGGCCTCGGTATCCGCACCAAGCAGATATAGCGGCACCATGACCATGGCTCTCTCCGAGAACACCTGAATAAAGTGGCCGCGTGAACCCGCTAGCCAATCCAGATCTTCTACCGAATGATGCACCGCATGAATAGGCCAAAGCGGCTTCACCTCGTGGTAAAGACGATGCTCCCAATACAGCACAAAGTCCGCACAGATGATAATCATCACCACCTGGGCCCACACGGGGATGGACTGCACCCATGCCTGGAAGGACTGGCTCAAGGCCCAATCAAAATGGCCAACATGGTAGTTAGTGAAAATCAAAATGGCCGATATGGCTAAATGATTAAAACAGAAATAGTAGAGATCAAGCCCCCACTGCGGGCGCAGAATCAACTGATCTTTATATTTAGGAAACAACTTCTCCAACAGCATAAACACAAGCGTGGATAACAGAAATGCCAGAATCAACCAATCCACACCTAGTGACAGCGCCCGCGGTGCAACGTCACCTACGGGAATGGAGTAACCGCCCAGCGCAAAACCCAGTAGTGTAAATCCACCTCCCCAAAAGCCGAGCTTTTTATAGCGCCCGCGATTCAACACCACCGTGAGCAATGCGAAGAATAGCGAGAAATACATTCCATACTTCAGCACCAGCTGCAGCGCTTCAGCGTCATACACGGCGCGCAGTTCTGTAGTGGTTAAGTGCGAAGGGTAGAGGTAGGCAAATACCGCCAGTAAACTCAGTAGTCCCAGCGTAAAGGACAAGTATCCGCTGATGCGCCCTTCACCCAGCCGAAATTCTTTATCGCTGTTCTTGTGAACAACCCGCTCCTGGTACTCATATTCATTGTTCATAACATGCCTTAACGACAAACGTCCCTGTTGAGAAGTAAATTGACCACGCAACTTTACGATGGTTCACGTTAACATCCTTAATGAACGAATCTGTCACGGAGATTTAGGTGGGTACACAATCGCCACTCATGACTTGCTTTATCAGGATTATTTATTTCAAGAGATGTTAACCACGACCAAAGCTTGGGTTCAAGCTGTGCACTACCCTTTTAATTAGCTTTGCGCTAACTTAGTTAACTAATCACCCTACAAAATGCAATTATTGCGATTAAAAGACTGCTGCGGAGAAACATGATGCGAATCTTTAGGAACATTCTTTACATACTTGTAGTGCTATTACCCTTATCCGTTTTAACGGCGTGCTCGCCACCTGCCAAAACTCTGTCTGCACAAGAAGCACAGCAGATTGCAGAGGAAGCTTATATTTTTGGCTACCCATTAGTTACCATGGAAATGACTCGCCGAGTAATGACCAATGTCCCTGAGCCAGACGGCGCGAGGGCGCCCATGGGGCATCTGCTAAAGTACCGGTCCTATCCTACAGCTGAATTCCGCGATGTGACGGCCCCCAATGCAGACACACTTTATACCTCGGCTTGGGTTGACGTAACCAATGAGCCCTGGATTCTAAGTCTACCTGATTCGGATAATCGCTACGCGCTCTTCCCCATGCTTAGTGGTTGGACCGACGTTTTTCAGGTACCGGGTAAACGCACTACCGGAACGGGCCCGCAGAAGTACGCTATTACCGGTCCTGGCTGGGCTGGCGAGCTTCCTGATGGCGTAACTGAATATAAGTCACCTACTAGCATCGTATGGCTTCTTGGGCGTATCTATTGTGATGGCACGCCTGAAGACTACGCCAAGGTCCACAGGATGCAAGATGACATCTCACTCACTCCGCTTAGCTATTATGATCAACCATTTACCCCAGCTGCCGGTAATGTTGATACCAGTGTTGACATGAACACCGCTGTGCGTGATCAGGTCCACGACCTAGACATCGCCAGCTACTTCAACTTGCTGGCAACATTGATGGTTAACAACCCAGCCTCTGCCGCAGACGCGCCAATTATTGAAAAGATGGCCGAACTTGGCATTGAGGCAGGAAAGCCATTTGACGTCACCCAGTTTGATGCTGATGTGCAGGCTGCGATGGAGGGTGTACCTAAATCAGCCGTTGCGAAGATCATGGGACATTTCTCAAGTGCCGGCGAAAATATTAACGGGTGGTTATTTACCACGCAGACGGGTATCTATGAGACAGACTACCTCCAGCGCGCCCTCATTACAGCAATAGGTTTAGGCGCAAATCGCCCTCAGGATGCTATTTATCCAACGTTGGAGCGGGACACTGAAGGAAACCACTATTCGGGCGAAAATAATTACGTCATGCATTTTCCGAAAGGCCAAGTTCCGCCGGTTGAAGGCTTTTGGTCTCTGACGATGTATAACGAGGATTATTTCTTCGTAGATAATCCGCTCAATCGTTATACCATCAGTTCTCGCAATGATTATAAATTGAATGCAGATGGCTCTTTAGACCTCTACCTACAGCATAGCAACCCAGGCCCCGAGAAGGAGTCTAACTGGCTTCCTTCACCATCTGGCCGATTCACCCTTATGCTTCGCCTCTACTGGCCCTCCGAAGAGTCGCCTTCAATACTCGATGGGACATGGGAAATTCCAGCGGTGCAGAAGGTGAGCGAGTAGCTTACTAGCAACCGGTTATCGGGGACGGCCGTAACACGTCGTCCCTGGCTTCGGTGCTTTTTGCTGTGCCGAAGCTACCTCACTTGCTTAGTTTCTTCGTGAATTTCAAGCTAAAGCTGGGGAGCGTTTGTAGGTTATACTAGGGTGAATACATCGCACTGGATTAATCGAAGAACAAGGAACCGTTTTGATCTTTTACTCAATCTTACCCTCAATTAAAATGCCGTAGGCTTTTTCATCCGATACGTTTTGCTTGCTTAAATACACCTCGTTCACACCACTCGATAGAATGGCCTCCCGAAATGCGCGGCTTTCGATATCTGTATAACCGCCTTCGCTTTTACCGTTTAACGTAATCATTACATTAAGTTTCGCCCGTCGCTTCAGCGCTAATTGACCGATAACTTCCTTGAAATCCGCCTCTAGTTCACGGAAGTTACCCGAAAGCATTCTCGGGTGCGGGTTTTTACGCGTGAGGCGAGCGGTTTTAGCGTTATTCAAGTTCTTTGCGATCATTTGATTGGGAGACACAGTAATGACGACTCCCTCGATAAGGCCGAATAGTCGACGTAGATGATTCAAGGCATCTAGCTGAATTACGCCAACGTAAAGAAAGGTTAGTGATAGCGTGAAATACACCGCAACCACAAAAGGATCTTCAAGGATAATTACCGATTGAATAAGCTTGACGGCTAATAGACCGCCAAACAACAGGCCGAATACGCCTTTTAATTTTTCAACCATGTTCTCTCACAGCCTCGATGGATTCAGTACTTTTTTTTCTGTTTATTCAGGAGATAACGGCGATCACTGGTATCACCATCCAATAAAATATGAACGCGACGAAGATGGCGCCAACGATCGCAAACGGCCTGTAAAAAATATAAGCATACTTTGAAAGATTGGCCCGGCGAAGCAGAACAACAAAAACGGATAGCAAAAATACCAACACAAACAAGATGTAAAGTAGAATCGCGTTGTCAGATAAGTCGTCGTTACCGTAATAGTAAGCGAGTAACCCTGTGACCAAACTGATTACGCACGCTATCCCCGCGCCGACGCAAAATTTGTTAACACTAAATCGCCACTTCGACTTCATAAACGCAGACCCTGCATAAAATCACGATGCTCCACTACGCCAAGTTCCTAATATACCGACAACTCGGAAAACTCGAGCAACCGTAAAACTGACGCCCCGCATAGTCGCCCTTCGTTGCCGTGCGTAACACCAATGGGCTATCGCACTTCGGGCACTCCATCGAGTCATCATTTGTACTCGGAGCTTCAGTTGAAATCGGCTTATCTTCAACCTTCGGCGAAGCGGCGGAAGACTCTCCCGCGTTGCTGTACTCGGCATCACCCGCTGCTTTCACAGAGCCCGACTGAGCCTGTTTCATCCAGGCAACCAACGCTGCGCCGTTTATTAGGTCAATGGGCTTATCGCGAGCGAAGTCTTGCGCCTGCTGGGTAAACACGCCCGATGTTACGATGGTGGTACTCAGTGCATGCTCTGCCACCATGACTCCGTACATCTCGCGAATAATGGGCACGCCTACCTTGTACTGCTGCCAATGCTTGCACTGCACTAAATGCAGGGCGCCGTCTTTGCGCAGTTTCATATCGATACCGCCGTCGGCACCTACCCCGTCGTTCTCGATGACCGCATAACCTTTACGACGGAAAACTTCAGCTACCAACAGCTCAAAATCGCGCCAAGACAAACTCCGAATAGTACTAATACCCTGTTGGGTATCTAGCAAACGACGCTTTCGTGCTCGAATAACGGGACCCACTAACGCCGGCATCAACAGTGTGAGACCGAAAACCCAGGCAACTTGAGAAAATGACCGAGCCACCACATCAAAGATTTGATTGTCGAAACTTATTAGCGGCAGCGCGAATTTCAAAAAGCAATACACCAACGAGGCAACAATGACACTTACCCACCACGGGAAGCTCGCGAGAATATCATAGACGCCTAGGTCCTTCCGTTTTGCCATTTCCTACATCCTTATTACTAGTGGCTCCATAAGCTCTTAGCTTTACGAGTTATGGGTGAGTGGTCAACTGTTTTATTGACGCGAACTCCTACCTCAATTTTAGTTTTTGCGATAATGTAACGGCAGAAATTAAAAATATAATAGCAAACAAAAACAACTAAGCAGCAAGGCGTTCAACCCATGACAACAGCTACTACTTCCGATCTAACTCCAAACGCCGCACCAACGACTGAAACAACCACACCTAAACCAACACCAGAATGGATTGCCGGCTTCTGGCGACGAGTTTTAGGGTACGTTATTGATGTGTCGATTTTGGCTTTCGTTGGCTTCTTACTGGGTTCGTTGTTCGAAAGCATTTTTATCGAGCTAGGAGGTTGGGCACGACTGGTCGGCTTTGGCGTTGGCATTGCTTACTTCGGTGTGTTGAACAGTCGAATCGGCGGTGGAAAAACCTTAGGAAAACGTCTACTCGGTATCGTTGTTGTTGATCGAAACAACCAGCTAATCGGGCTCGGCCGCTCGATGGCACGCTACAGCATTCTTGCGGTACCTTTTTTGCTTAATGGCGCCCCGATTTCAATGGAATTATTAATGTCGGTAGCGGTCTACCCACTCTCAATCCTGCTTTTTGGCGGCATTTTCGTTATCACCTATCTGATCATATTTAATCGCCGCACTAGGCAGTCGTTACACGACGTTATTACCGGCACCTACGTGGTAAAATCCGATGCAAAATACGAAGCACCTCGAGCAGTATGGAATGGGCACTGGGTTGTTACGGGGCTACTTGTGGTACTTGCCGCATTAGCACCGGTGTTAAGCGAGAAACTGCTCGAACAACAGCCCTTTCAAGAGTTATTAGCGGCACAGCTCGCCCTTTCTGAAGAAGCTGACGTCATCCAAGTCGGAGTCACCATCGGCACAAACACCATCTGGCGAGACGGGGATTCCCATAACCTCAACTACGTTAGCGCCACAGCTCAAATCGGCCAGGATTCGGTTGACGACCGAGAACGTGCCAAAGAAATCGCTAAATTGGTAATGCAAACCTACCCTAACGCCGTAAACCAAGACGTTATCAACGTAACTTTTGTACACGGATACGACATAGGTATTTGGTCTAAGTCGAGCACTCATTCGCATGATTTCCTATTGAGTGAGCTCTCAGACGGGATGTTGTAACTAAGTTAGCGCTAGCCACGACAACTCCCCCAGCGAGCGCATAGCACGAGTCGTCTGGGGGCTCGACCTGGCAAGGCGAGCCACCACAACCGCCCAACTATTCAACCGAACCTCGGTGTTGTCGAAACTTCGCTGATCTGGCAACCTATTTAACAACAAACCGATCAAACCCAACAGATAATTCAAGGCCCATGAATGAAACATATCTTCTTATGCGCGATGCTATTAGCCATGCCCGCGAAGGCAGAGCCGCCGTCAATTCCACAGTCGCTTTGGGGCACTTGGGACCGTCACTGCAATGAAGGCGAAAGAAGTACCGACGCTCTGGCAGGTATTAAAAAACACGTTATTCACGGCTACGGCGCAAGAAAGCACGTTACCGCAGTAGAGTGGCTAGCCGAAAATGTCATCAAGATCGATTATGAGTTTACCTTCGATGGCAATCACTACACTGGTAGCCATCAATGGGAGATACGAAACGGCATGCTAGTTAGCATTCATCCTCGAACCGGTGAAGAATTTATACTAATCAGATGCTCACTACCGAGCGATTAATTCCTCGTGATTGACATTGATGAGCGATTTCGGCTTCAGCGAGTGAATTAGCACCTACCCAAAAAGGTAGTTTTACGCTACATTAGTTGCCTAATCACCAAGCAAGGATAGCGCGTGAGTACTCCATCAGACATCAGTCTACTTACCGAAAAGCTAAGAGCTTTCCGCGACGAGCGCGATTGGGCTCAGTTCCACGATGCGAAAAACCTCGCCCTTGCGCTCTCCATTGAAGCCGCCGAGCTGAATGAACTGTTCTTGTGGAAGAACTCCGACGACGACATCGCCAGCATTGATCGCGAAAAGCTCAGCGACGAACTCGCCGACGTATTGACCTTCGCCCTACTGCTGGCCGATAAACTCAAGCTAGACCCTAAAACCATCATCGAAAACAAAATCCTTAAGAACGAAGCCAAGTACCCCGCCGAGCTGGTGAAGGGTTCGGCTAAGAAGTACAACGAGTACTAGTCGATGATCGTTTACAGCCAAAGCAAAGCTCAGTTTGTAACCGACGCATCCAGTGATGCCATTGCCAATATCGTTGAAGAGAAGGTTCTGCAGCGATTAGGCACGAAAGTTGCCAAAAATGAGCTACTTTCGTGGAAGAATTCACTCACCCATATGGGCAATGTGTTAAACCATGCCAGCATTCCTGATGATGCCGGCGTGGCCATTGAGTACAACATTCCGCTTACCTCGAAGCGGATTGATTTGGTGCTGACCGGTGAAAACCAAAACCAACAAAGCACCGCCGTTATTATCGAACTAAAACAATGGAGCGAGGTAGAAAGCACCCCGCTCGACGGCATTGTAAAAACCTACTTAGGTGGCGGTTTACGAACAACCAACCACCCGTCGTATCAGGCATGGAGTTACGCCGCGCATATCGAAGACTACAACGCCACCGTGCGCCAAATGAACGCCAAACTCGTGCCCTGTGCGCACCTACACAACTTAACCAACCGCGATGCCATCAACGACCCGTGCTACAGCGATCATGTGCTGAAAGCCCCCGTGTTCATTAAAAGTGATTTCGCGAAGCTACAAAAATTCCTCGCCGAGCATATCCGCTACGGTGACAAAACCGATCTGATGTATCGCATTGAACACGGCAAGATTAAGCCGTCGAAGAATCTAGCCGATTCATTGGCATCGATGATCAGCGGCAATCAAGAGTTCATCTTACTCGACGACCAGAAGGTCTGTTACGAAGAGGTACTGCAAGCCCTAACTACCGCCACCCAAAAACCACACAAACAGGTAGTGGTAATTAAAGGCGGCCCCGGCACCGGAAAGTCAGTACTCGCTATCAATTTACTCGTTGAGGCCACGAAGCGACAAGCCGTGGCGCAATACATTTCTCGTAACTCTGCCCCACGGGAAGTGTTCAAATCCAAACTCACGGGTACTTTGAAGAAAACCAACATCGACAATTTGTTCAAAGGTTCGGGCAGCTACGTTAATTCAGACGAAAACTTCTTCGACCTACTGCTGGTAGACGAAGCCCACCGCTTAAACGAAAAGTCGGGCATGTTCCAAAACCTGGGCGAAAACCAAATTAAAGAAATCATCAGCGCCGCCAAGTGCTCGGTGTTTTTCATTGATGAAGCGCAGCGCATTCACATAAAAGACATCGGCTCGGTAGATGCCATCAAACAATGGGCTAGCCTTCTTAACGCAGAAGTGATTGAGCTCGATCTTAAGTCGCAGTTCCGCTGTAACGGTTCCGACGCCTACTTAGCGTGGCTCGACAACACACTGAATATTCGAGAAACCGCCAATATTAAGCTTGATACAGAAGAGTTCGACCTACAGGTGCTCGACTCACCCGATGAACTAGAGCACATCATTAAAGCCAAGAACCTCATCAACAACAAAGCCCGCATAGTGGCGGGCTACTGCTGGAATTGGACCAGCAAGAAAGACCCAAAAGCCTACGACATTGCATTCGAGGGTTTTGAGTTTAAAGCACGCTGGAACCTAGCCGACTATGGCATGCATTGGATCATTCACGAAGAATCGGTTAGCGAAGTGGGCTGTATTCATACATGTCAGGGCTTAGAGCTCGATTACGTGGGCGTGATTATCGGCCCCGATTTAATCATTCGCGATGGCGAAGTAATCACCAATGGCCTAGCACGATCGAGCCAAGACCAAACCCTAAAGGGCTTTAAAAAGCTGCTCAAAGAAAACCCGACACTGGCACACCAACGCGCCGACGAAATCATTAAGAACACCTACCGCACTCTACTCACGCGAGGTCAAAAAGGCGCGTATGTATACAGCGAAGATGCCGAAACACGCGCGTACTTTAAAACGGCATTAGCGCAGAAGTTTAAGCGCAGTGAGCTGCCGCCCGTGATTAAAAAAGAGATCGTGGATACCGTGCGTGGTGACGCAAGTAAGGTGGCGGAGTGTGCTGCGAAGTATGGCGTTGAAGTGGACGAGATAAGGGGTTGGGTCGCGAAGGCTGAGGCGGCGATGTTGGCGAGTTTGGAGTGATTTTAAAATGACCATGCAGCGTTAGTCGTGGAGTATGTTGTTAAAAGGAAGACTCTTGCAAAGTCTGTTTTACGGATTAGCTAGAAACGCTTCCGTATAATTAATTAGTTAGCTGCTCCATCGTAGCATTGTGCTTAAATTGAATATACAAAAGGAAATATAAGATTGGAAAATGTGTCAAACAACCAGATGATTATCGTAGTTGGGGTGGTTGCCATTTGGTTGCTTAGTTTATTCTTTGAACAGTCTAGGTATTTTCATAGAAAGCTTTTCAGAAAAGTTCTTTATGAAAATACAGTAGTCAGGACTATAAGAAACAGGTTTTTACAAGTATTCTTGCCAGGTTTTACAGGTGCATATTTCATTACATTAGATGTATGGGGAGAGCAATGGGATATAATAAAAAACCACACAGATAAGCATGAAGTCGCATTTTCAATCTTAATTGTTGTTTCATTGCTAGCTTTACTAATCCGAGGCATTGCGGATTGGTATGAAGAGCAATCTGGGGATGCTTACAAAAAGTTTCTTGAAGGCTTTACATTGCTTACCACAAGGGTGGTACAAAAAAAGTTAGATAGATTTAAAGACGAATCTGGGAAGTTAAAGCCAAACGGAAATACTTTCAAACAGATCACTCAACCTAAAGAGCAGATAAACTTAATTTTAGGTGAAATTGAATCGCTATTACTAAATAACTTTTCCCTTAAACGTAATCAAATCTGCATAACAATAATGCACAATGATCCCCAAAGTGACACTTGGTATTACGAATACGAGACTAATCGAAGTTGGAAGCACACAAAAGCGATCAAGCTGATCGAAGGGAAGTCTGCTGCCGCTGAGTGTCTTTCGATTGGAGAGCCTGTTTTCCACGCATGTAAAAGACAAGCCCACAAAAAGGGAAAATACTACTTGTCCGAAAGGGATGGTCGTACCGGAGATGGTAGTGTTTTTTGCTATCCAGCTTTCACTGTTAACAGTGATTATAGAGATAACTACATTATTTCAATTGTAACTTACGGTCGTAGGCTATGTGACCCTTTGGATGAACAGCAATCAGAAGCAATATCAGAAATTTTTTCGGATATTTGCCGAAGAATAGATTTAGAACTTACACTAAACTCAATTAAGAAGTGGCAGTATGAGTTTCACACAAACAAATCTAGGAGTGTGGCATGAATCAAGTCATAAACTTTATTGTAAAAATATTTAATAACGATATAAGTGATAGAGAGTTGCAGTTAAAGAATGACCGAGAATATGTAATTCAATTTGCAACTTCTATCAAGAAAGCTCGCAAAGACATACAGGTACGAGATTACTCAGTTAGTCGAGAAGAGCAGCTAACAAGCAAATCCAGCGGACTAGCTAAAGCTAGCCGCTGATTTGGGCGTTACGTGCACAGGAGAGTTCATGGATTACTTTGAAGGATTAATAAAAACATTGCTGGAGCACGACGGGTACTGGGTTAAACAGTCTTTTAAAGTAAACCTTACTAAGCAAGAAAAGCGTGATATTGGTAAGCACTCAATTCCACGACCAGAAGTTGACATTCTTGCCTTTAAACAAGAAAAAAATGAGATCATTGCCTTCGAGGCCAAGTCACACCTCGACTCTCCAGGCGTCAAATTGAGCGAGCTATAGAGCTTCAGCAGAAACACGAAATTCCCGAAGGTAGGTATAAGCTATTCACTTGCGATAACTATCGAAACATTGTTTTTTCACGTATGAAGCAGGACTTAATTGACTTAGGAATGGGTACAAATGAAACAGAAATTACTCTAGGATTAGCCGCGGGCAATGTATATCAATCTAAGTCCAAAGAAATACGTGAATTCTTAAATTCAAAAGGGTGGCATTTCTTGTCGCCAGAGGATATCCGCGAGAAAGTAACTGACTTGGCCTCAAAGGGCTATGAAAATGAGCCTTCAATCATCACTGCTAAGATACTTATGCGGTGATGCAGGTAACGAGTTAATCAACCACGTCCTTAAGGCACCGGGGTTATTTGGTCCCTTCCCTAAAATAAGACAGACTTAATAAGAAATTAATTATCGAATAGGGACCGACAATGCCTCCTCGTATACTTTTTCAACCTCGGCAAACTGAGTTGCGCCCTCAAGGCGCGATAACGTTGTAAGTTTCATTGAATTTTTCATTGGCCGATGTGGAACATTGGTTACCGGTGTCTGTAGCAAGAGCGGCTTGCCTAGTTCGAATAAATAGTACAAATCAGCTGAGTCTGACTGTTTACCTGCTTGATCCTCGGTAATGGTATAACGAGGTACGAGCGACGCTCGTTTCACCGGCCAAAGTTTGTCAATTTTCTTGGTTGAGCTTTGCATCTCTGAAGTCGTTGCCAACGCTAAATACCTAATCTCCTCTGCGATGTGCTGCTTGAACTTGTTAAGAAATGTGCTTTTCGGAAGGTGATACCACTCTGCTGTGCCTTGCTCAAATTTTTCAAAATAGCCTTTATCTCGGCCACGTTGTCCACTCAAAGACGCTGACATAGTTAGATCAGGATAAAGTACTTGTCGCATGCCGTAATACGGTATGCGTGCAGCCTCTTGTACATAGAGTTTTTCAGCCAGACTGGCCAACGGATAATTTATCTTATTGCCTCGCCCTATCGCCGTACTCGGAGCTCTTCCAATCTGAGCTTGCAAGAACTCTAACAACCACTGGTGGCCAGAATACCCGCTCTCATCCTGGCTCGGTAGTAATGCAAATGCGCCAATACCCACTTCTTCTATTGCGGTTGCGTAAGGATTAGGTGTTATGGATTGATCAAAAAATCCGGGGTATAAAGCGAACGCTCCAAAAACAGGACGGCTTTTCTTACTAGGTTGTCCTACAATGGAACCTGAAGCAGAATGCGGCACGCGTGGCTCTGATAAACGTATCAGCGCATCACGATAACGGTGCATTTGGTTAATGGCATCATCTGGGACGTAATCGGTACCTTCAATATCTTCATCACTATCATCAAAGCGACTTCTATCGGTTTTAATACGGTACTTGGCATCAAACAGCCAAACAAACTGCCTTTGTTCCGATGAACCTACAGCTGAGCTCGCGTCTTTTGGCAAAGTGACTTCCAAAACGATATCCGGCTCTTGGTTAACTAAGTAGGAACGAATGGTTTTACCTTTTTTGGTAAATTTAGGCTCGTGCGCCAACCTAGCAGTGACGCCATCACTTCGTTTAAAACTAAAAGCGCCGGCAAAACCATCCTTTAGCTGGTACTCAAAAAAATCATTCTGAGCAAGCTTCGTCGCGTTGTTTTCCACCATCTCAAAGCCAAGGTCGTGCTCTAAAATCTGTTTCAAACACAAAAAGCACCACACTTCGTAAATCTCAGCCACCGATTTAATCGAAATACTCGATTGATTACCAAGCACATCTAAATAAAATTTCAGCTCTTGCCAAACACGATAGGCCGCGCTGTAACCTGTTTTTTGCTGCAGAACTAACGACTCGCTGCTTAACCCAGAGTACGCACCAACCTCTTTTAGAAAACTTTGGCCCAACACTTTTTGCAGCGGTTGCTGCCAACTATGAAGTTCGCTCAGAAATGAATCCGACAACCGTTGCCGCTCTGGCGATTCATTAGTTTCCCTAAGCTTTTGCTCGAACGCTGCTAATTGCCGTTTGCTTTTACTCACCGCCATTTTGATAAAACGGTTTTCTGGGGTGTCGACACTCAGCTGCTTTTTCTCGATCGAGTAGCGCTTATCGTACTGGCCGTTCGCAAAGTCTTGCTTCACTCGCTCGGCTAATTTATGTGACAAACGACCTTTTAACTTGGCGGCCTTTATCTGGGCCACCGTGGGTTGTAAGCGACTATGAGGCGCGGCACAAATCACCTTTAAACCTTGCTCAAAGCGCTCCCTTAATGAGGCAAAATTCGCCAACCACATGAGTGGAAAATTCCCGCGTTGTTGGCTAGCCGCAGCGTCTTGCTGTGTTTTCTCTACTAAACTAAAGCGCCAAAGTGGGTAAACTCTGTCGATGGTTTCGTACATAGCAGGCAAGTCTTGGTGCATTGCCATTTTGGTTGGTAGTACTTCAAACGCTATGTGTTGGGTTTGCGTTTCTCCATTCAACTCAAAAGTAACTGGTAAACTTAACCACCCCACATCGTTGCCAGTATTGATGGTACCGGTTAAACGCGCACTTAATCCGTCTTCACTAGATGTAAAGATAAATGAATCACAAACCGACTTAGAGCGATGATTTAGTCTCGCGCGTTGAGCGTCTTGCAGAAATATCCACTCAATCTGATAAAGCGTATTCTCAAAAAATATAGGAGTATCTATATTCACTTGATCGCAATGATTTAGATCTTCCACTGCGCGCAAAAGCGAACACGCCCCATCGCAAAAACCTCTTGGTGCTTCGCTTAGTTTTAGTGCAGGCTCAACTCTAATAAATACTTCAGAGCCTCCAGAACGGCGTGTGTGCATTGTTCTATTGAAAGTTTGGCTTTTATTTTCAATAGACTTCGATTTGACGGTGAATAAAAATTCGTCTGTTTTAAGCCTTAATAACTCCGGCATCTATTCACCCTCCCCTAGCCAATTGTTTAAGGCCAGAAACTGGTAAACGTGGCACTAGCTAATCGATCACTCATCCACTCCAACTTTGCTTTCGAACGGCAAGTTATGCGAAGTACGTTTTCCTCATCCGTAGCACCATCGGCCACGATTTTCTCGCGATATAAGTCGGGGCGCCAATTCACCTCGTCCGTTTCAGATGTTTCCCAAATCAGAGCTAACTGAGTAGCTAGCACAGTATTAAGCTCTTCCAATAAACCCTTACCATCTGATGTGGTGAGCTTGTCGGTATCACCTTCTATACGCGGTAAAACTTTACACATCATAAAGTCATCCCACACGGCTTTTAGGGCCGCATCATCTTGTGGTTGACTACTGGCAACAGCCAGAAGGAGTTCATTTAAAGCACGGAATGCCAATTCAAAGGGTGTGTTTTTAAGCACTGCATTGACAGCCGATAAAAACACCACCGTTTTTGTACCATCAGTGTCGAAGGTATTGGCTAAGTCTGCTTTATTAGCATTTGACCAAATGGGATAACTTAGACGCTTATTACAACTAGTCGGAGTGAAAAAGTCGTTATAATCGTTCGGGAAAAAGGCACCGAAATCAAAGCTCAGCGCACGATCAATTACTTTTCGTGAGAAGCCATGTGTGGTTTCATCCATATTTACCGTGCCAGCGACAAGCAGGTTAAACGGTATACCTAAACCATACAGGCAAATATGCCCCCACAGCTCATCGTATTGTGTACCTTTAAAGCCTAGCGCTTCGCGTAGCTTTTCTTTATCAGCGACCTCGTTGATAGTGGCAGGTTTTAATAAGGCATCACTGCCGTAGGTGAAGCTCTCGTCGGTCCAACGCCATTCGCGGGTTTCCATTACCGATAAATAGTCAGCGAAATACTGTTCAACGGGGGCAAGATTCATTTCGTCCAAGCACAACCAATAAGGCAATACCCTATTTAATTCATTCCGTTCGCCTGCCACTACTAAACGCTTACCTTGGCCCTCTCTCTCCTGTACTTCAACGGCTAAGCCGCTATCAGTAATGGCACGCCAAGCTTTGGCGATAAACTGCAATACATCGGTGGTAATGTATTCAGCAGCGCCATTTAGGCGCGATATGTAACCAAGTAAATCACTCGGCTCATTCCAGTCGGGTCGTACAGAAGTTAAACAATAGGTTTCAGTAAATTTGCCTGAAGCTTTTGCTTGCTCACGTACAAAGCGGGTTTTACCCGTGCCTGAGATACCAGCGAGTAGGAGAAATGGTTTGGATAAGGTCGTAAATGAACTCGAATACTCTTCATCCAAGAATTCAGCTAGCTTTTTGCAAGCGGCACTATACATTCGATTACCACTTTCATCAGCTTGCATCCATTCAGCTACCTGCTCAAGTTCACCTAAAGCGGCTAATACTTGTTCAGAGTTTAATTGATAAAAACTACGTACATTGGCAGTGATATTACTTGTGAACTTATCGCAGTAGGCGATTCCGGATCCAGAATACGATGATGCGGTTGCTTCAGACAAACCTTTACTTAACATCCATAAGCTAAATTTCTCTTTTATCGCATTAACAATCACATCAAGTTTAACGCTTGGCCTTGCGTATTCAGAAGACAAGTCGAATTTCTCTATAAAGTCAAAGTCATAAATTGATATTATCTTTTTTATTTCCCTAGCTGCATACAAGGTCTGCCCAAAAGGCCCAGCACTCAAATCTCCGGCTTTTTTCTTTACAAAAGTACCATCGAATTTGATGGTTAATGCTTCTTGTGTCCCCCCATAATTACTTAAAAAATCAGCTGCTGTTACGTTGCTGGGTTGATTGAATTCTGATTCATCGAGATCTACTATGAATAGTGACTCTAAAATATCGTTTGGAATTAAACTGGCTTTGGATTCAAGCTCGACAAAGCTGTCTCGCCAAAAAAGTGACTGCATAACTTTATTTGCCGAAACTTTATTTCCTTTGAGAAAGTGATCTCTGACTTGATCAACCCAGTCATTTGTGAGTAATGCAAACCAGTACCTAGCTGAGTACGACGACGGTGCATTAGATAAGTAGAAAGCATCATCCGCAAGCTTTGAAAACCGATTCATATCTGACTTTAGATAAGAACCATTTCTCTTTCTCTCTACGACACATATCAAAAACAACACTAATCCCATAAAGGTCTCGGGCTGTCTTATGTTTTGTTCAACATAGGTTCTTGCGTCTTGGATTTTAGATAAAGACAAGTACGCCATAATAATCAGTCCTTAATTTTTATAATATTCCCAATAATTGCTTGGACAACGTTTAGAGTCACGGAGTTACCTAGTTGCTTATATGCTTGAGCTTTGGAAACTCTAAAATGAAATTCATCAGGAAAGCCTTGGAGACGCAACGATTCTGTTACAGATAGCTTTCGTTGAATATCCCATAATTTCGGGACTCGATTGGCAATAATAGTAGGCGCATACGTTTCTAAGCTAGCGTAAAACGCTTCTTGTATCTGAGTTTTTGCAACGTCTCCAACATGAAACCTAAGAGCGCCATCAGGCTTCAAAAATGAAAATACTCCATGTCTTCCTTTCTTCGTATGAGGTTCATACATTGAGTTGTCATGCTGAACTCTTTCCTGTTTTTCATAATTATCAAAATGATACTTAATTCTATTTTTCTCAAAATTCGTAATTGATAAAGACTCATCATCATCGCTTAAGTCGACTATGTCTTTAAGTTTAGTTTTTCTATCTTTAAAGTCTGGAAATGAAAAATCAGTAATACCGAGATCCTTTCGAATAGCTACGCAGTACCACCTTTCTCGATATTGCGGCACACCATAATCGTAGCTATTCAGAATAGTCCAATGAGGGACATAACCTGCTTCATCTAACGCTTTAAGCGCTATAAACATAGTCTCCCCGTTGTTATGGGATTTAAAACCTTTCACGTTCTCTAAAAGTGCAAACTTTGGTTTTTTTTGCTCCAATATTCTAAGAACATCAAAAAATAATGTGCCTCTCGTTTTATCCTCAAAACCTTCACAGCGCCCTGAATAGCTGAATGGTTGACAGGGGAATCCCGCTAATAAAAGATCGTGATCTGGAATGTTCTTTTCCCGAATGTTTGTTATGTCACCAAATGGGTACTCGCCATGGTTACATGAATAGGTATTTTGAGCGAACGTATCGAACTCCGAAGAAAATACACAAGCCCCACCGTTAGATTGAGCGCCTAATCTGATCCCACCTATTCCCGCAAATAGGTCGATAAAACGAAATTTAGTATCAAATTCAGGCTTCAAATTTAAGCCACCGAAAACATCGTCAAAGAATGTGTCTCGCTTTGTATATAAACCATTATGTTGTAACTGAGTTATTACACTTTTCTTTAGCTGTGCTGGTTTGCAGACATCAGGATTACAGTAAAACTGGCTATCAGTCGCAATGGCGTGCAGCCATTGATCAACTACTGCTGCGACGTTACTGGCTTGTGGCACATGCTCTAGTGCTAAAGGTTTAATAATTTCTTCCGCTTGCAGAAGGATGTCGTTCTTATTTCTCATCATTAACTACTATTAAAAAATTTTGATGGTTGACTGTAGGGCGAAGCATGTTTTTTGTACTTTGCATTTCAACTAAGTTGTACTTGCTCAATGTTTTCAATGTTCTCGACACATTACTAACCGCTCTGCCTGTAAGCGTGGCCAGCTCAGTTACCGACTGCGGCTGTTTCTCAGCAATTATTTTTAACAACTGTCGGTTTTCTCTCGACAGCACATTGGCCACCGATTTCAGCGAATCGAACCAGATATCGATGGGATAATCTGGGTCGGGGCTTTGTCCCTTAATCCCGATTACACAGCGCGATTGTTTAGCGTTTTTCATTGAGTAACTCGTATTGCTTGCTCGAATTATTTGCTTGCTCGCTACTCTCTAAATTCCCTTCCGATGCTCAAAGTGACAAAGCAACAGAGCGAGTGTAAAACAGCGTTTGCTCATTCGAAACAACTGTATGCCTATACATGCCTTCCATATCTTATCAACAACTGATAATAGCGCAAGGATATTTTTCGCCTAGGAAGACAATAAGCCGCGTTTTCATAGGTCACGCTACACGCACTTTAGCCGTATTGTTCGCCTTAGGCTTTAAACTTCTATTGGCTGTCGGTACGCTATGAGCCTACAATCCCACGCTATTTTATTCGCGCTGCTAGCCATCCTTGCCACACTAAAATAACCTGCAAACAACGTAGATATCAAATCCATTACACCCACTCCCTCACCAACAACCGATCCTTCACTCCTCGAACCTGAACCGTCATGGCTTCATACACCTCATCAAAGCTATTCACTTCACCACTTAACCCCGGCAGCGCCATCGCACTTTGAATCATAAAAGTCGATTTGGTTGAGCTGTTATCCCAGGCATCCTGCCACCAGCTGATCACTTGGGCCTTTGCCTTAATGAGCTTAGCCTGACTCGGCACCTTATCGCTCTTACTCAGGTTCTCCTTGGCGGTGGTTGGAAGTAAATTCCAAAGATCATTACTGGGCCAGTGAGCAAAAGGAACACAATGGTCCATATGGTAGTTATCGCTTACTAACTTACCACTCCATACCGATCGGAGATCGTAGCCGTCTTTACGCAATTCGTCGGCGCGTTTTCGTGCCTGAGAGGTATCGTGGTCAGCATCAATCCAAGCCAAGGCGGCGCGGTAGTGTTCCTGGCTGAGTTGTCGTTTAGCGTTAAGCGGGTAGCTTTGCATGAGGGCCACCCATTGATTAACAATCAGCGGTTCAATCCAGCTGCCGAATACCTTAAAGCACTGCCAGAGGGATTCATCCAAGATGAACTCACCAAAGCTTTCGAAGTAGGTTTTATCAAGCACCACTGAATCGGCCTTTCTAACGGAGCGGCGATTCACTTCAAACAGGTAGTTGGTCTTTTCCTTGTGCCACAGGTGCTTAACGGGCATCTCTTTAATAGTTTTTGCGCTGTCACTGAGTAAGGAGCTAATTGCTTTGGCTTCTTCTGCCAGAAAAACTCCCCCAATGTGTAGGTCATCCGCCTGAAGATGGCCTAGAGTACGCCAACCTTCCTTCACAAAACCCAAACCTCGGCTGGTATTCGTGGCCTGTTGAATACCCCAATGGCACGGATCAACCTCGTTGGCATTCACTGGTTTTTGAATGGGGAACTGTAAGAGCTTTTTGTACTGTTTCGCCCAGTACAACGCCACCAAGCCCAGCGGAATAGCTACCCTGCCGTCTGACTTATCTACCACGCAACCCGCATGGGTATCAGCAATACGAACTAGTGATCTGAGTAAGGCCAGCTTATAGGTAGCGGACTTACTGTCGTTCACCAATGCATGACGGACCTTAAGTAGCTCACCTGAGCCGTCGTCCGGTAGTTGCAACACCACCGTCTCCCACCACACATTACCGCGCTTTAGCTGATCCCCATCTGTGCCTACGTGCTTAACCAGCATACCGTGGTGTTTGGCAAAGGCCTCCAGCTCGCTAACGCTTACCCCATGGGTAGTTCTGCCATCAGTGAACTCACCATGACGAAGCGTAATCACTAACTTACCGTTGGGTGCTAAGAGGTTAGTGAGCTTACGAAAAGCACGCTGACGTTCACCCTTGGGAATGTGCATCCACACGGCACTAACAAGAATGAGATCGAAGCGCAGTCCAAGCTGATGAGTTGTGGCCAAACCAGGTAAGGCATCATCCAGCCAAGTTACGTGGGTAGTGGAATTGAGGTATTGCGTGTATTGCTTACCAATTGCGCGCATCGCCTGCGCTGGTTCTACGGCATACACTTCAGCGCCAAGCTCGGCCAACCATTTGGCATCGCGACCGGTACCCGCACCAACGTCCAGCGCGGTAATAGGCTGGTCTTGTGTTGGCCAGTAGTCCTTCCAGCTGTCGTGAACCGAGGGCGCCGCAATCGCATTGTATTGCGCCGCCAGCTCTTCGGCTTGGCTTTCGTAGAAATCGGTCAAACTACGTCAATTCCCTTTTTAGGTAGTTTTTGGTGTTAAGTTCAGTTTGGCACAGATCTCCCAAGATTGAACTGGTTTTAATGGAGCCGTGATATGGCCGTTGTATAAGACAACCTGCTACTGCTCGTGAACATCCATTGATTTAGGAGTGGGAATGAGGCCAATAAAGCGAGCTAAGCTCAGCAACGTCATAAACAAACCAATCATTGCCTGACCTATAACCAGTGAATATGCGAGAACACCAAGCGGGGTGACGTTGTAGTAGCCGAAGCTTGTCATCACCACAAAGCTTGTGTAAACAGCACCTAACACGCTCTCATGAGAACCCTCCACCGCGAATGAAAACATCCCTTGAAAGACAATATATTGCGCCGCGAACCAGAAAATAATTTCGAAATAGTTCTGCATGAGCAAAATAACAATGCGGCGGTAACCTTTTAGCGCATATTCTTTAGAGGCTTTGGTTGCGCGATATTCATCGAAGAGCAGCACGTTGGTTTGATAAACCACCACTTCGAAAACACGTATTAGCGCATAAATAGATATTGCGATGCCAGCCGTCCGATTCTCGATGTACAACACCGCTGGAACTGCTGCAATTGATAGAAAGACATGGCCTAGGGCCCAGACCTCGGAAAAGAACCCCGTTCGAGCTTTTGGAAATATCTTCCTCACCAAGGTGAATAACGATAATTTACCAAGCGCGCTAAATACCAAGGCCCAAAAGTCGACAATGAAAGAATCATTTTTCTTTAGGCGATCCATCTTTAGCGAAAAACTCGAAGCGCCGACCACGCTTTTCGAATTATTTTTCTTCATTATGCGCTCCATGCATAAATTGTCGTTACGGCGCTAGCTATTACTTATTAAGTAAATCTAACCTAAACCTACCCATTTGTGTAGGGGGTACAGCCCGCACGCTCAATACACTCTCAACGCTCATCCATCCGCCCAACTTGACACCAAGCGCTCAACACCGAATAGTCATGTTTAAACATCATAATAACAACAGAATAAGCGCGCCTTCCGTAGGCAAGCATGACAGAGAATATTCGATGACAGCCACCACACCCCCAGTATCATCACGCCTATTCAAGTTACTGCGGTGGCCACTGGCGGCCATCGCTACGCTGGCGCTGTCAGCGCTATTGCTCAGCATTTACATAAAAGACGGCTTGGGTAATACAGCCATTATGAACGGCAACTGGGCCACCCATATGAACATCGGCTCGGAAGAAGCCGGCCCAAGACTGAAAGCCTTGGTTGCTATTGCCGGCTTACTGGCATCCACCCGCGAAGACTCCATCTATTATTCGCTGAAATCACTCAACGGTGAGCCGCTTAAACTAAATTGCCGCTATACCATCACCGGCGATGACTATGATGCAGATTGGTGGAGCATTACCGCCTACGGCTGGGACTTCTATCTCATCCCCAATGAACAAAAGCGCTACTCATTCAACAATGAGAACCTTATTCGCAATGCCAATAACTCTTGGGAAATTACCGTTAGCGCAGCGGCCGCCGAGGGCAATTGGCTACCTATAGGTCCGTCTGGAGGGAGGGCCGAGGATAAGTCCGTGGATAACGATTTTGATCTACTGCTTAGGCTCTACACCCCCGGTGATGACTACCTGCAGCGCCCAGAGTCTGCCTCGCTTCCTCACGTTAAGTTGGAGGGTTGCGCATGATGTATCTACGTTGGATAGTAGCCATCCTGGCACTGGGTTGGTTAGGGCAATTCCCGCTGGCGATGCTAGTACCCCACCTCATCATGGAACGTCTTTATAGCAAAGCTGGCGAAACCATGAGCTACAACACCCTGCATGTTCGCGCCAAGCCCGACGAAAACTTTCGCACTATTGTGCGGCCAAGTCCCGATCTGCTGTACGCATTGTGCATTTATGACCTTGATGAGGGCCCCATTACCATCCGCGCCGAAGTACCGGAGCGCTATTGGTCAATGCAGTTCTATCAAATGGACACCAGCAACTTTGCCGGCCTGACTAACCAGCGTGAACAGCGTTTCCGCATTGGCACTCAGGTTAATGTCACCTTGGTTGGACCTAACAGTAATGTGCACAGCCAAGCGGGCGAAGTGATTCAATCGCCTACCTCTAGAGGGGTTATGTTATTGCGAGTGTCGGCTATTGGTGATGACGAGAATGCCGCAGCCGCCTTGGCAAATAGTAGCTGTGAGGTGGAGGTTTAGGGCCATAATTTGCGAGGTCACCGTCCCATACCGTGGGAAGTGACCACTTTAACCCATACCTCTAGTCTACGGAGCCTCCGACCACTTGCACTAAGTGCTCGGTCGGGGAACCTATACCGCCTGCAATCCCAAATGCTTCACAAACGGCTCGAAATCGCGATCAGAAAATAACAGCGGTACGCCATACTCAATACAATACGTGGCGATAATGACGTCATTTGATTTTCGAACCGTTATTCCTTTCTTGCGGAGATAGCGAAAATTCTCGGAAGCCTTAAGCGCTAATCGGTAATTCAGAAACTCATGTTGCGCTAGTTGCAGCAGACGCTCACGCGCAAGGTTATAGTGACGGTCGTTATTAAACCCTTGAAGAATTTCGAGGAGAATCAGGTCGCCCATCGCCACCACATCATGATCAAGCCTTCGATCTAATTCGTTAACTTGAGGTGAACTTACCCCGTTAAAGTAATCAACCCAAACGCTGGTATCAACAAATATCATTCGGCGCTGCGGAGTTCATTTAGGTCACCCTGCCAATCAAGCTTCCCACGGAGGGATTTGATTGACTGTTGCTGGCGTTGGCGCACGATGAGTTTTAACGCTTCCTCAACCACCTCGCGCTTAGTGCGCAGACCGGTTGCTTTTAGCGCGTTGGCCATGAGTTGATCGTCGATAACAATGTTAGTTCGCATAACCCCAGCCTATACACATAAATTATTAGTTTATACACATTGTAGTTGGATTTAGTGCGCTGAGCAATCACACGAAATAATGGGAAATTGGGCGTTGGGCTTTGCCGCGGGGTTCAATCTATCAATCGGTCCCGACCACGCATGCAGTGCGCGCGTGGAGGTCAATTGGCTGCCTATCGGTCCGTCTGGAGGGAGGGTCGAGGATGAGGGGTTATGTTATTGCGAGTGTCGGCTATTGGTGATGACGAGAATGCCGCAGCCGCCTTGGCGAATAGTAGCTGTGAGGTAGGGGAATTACCTCACAGTTAATAGGTGGGACTCAACGAGCGCTATTCACTTCAATCCAATAGCCGTCGGGGTCTTGAATGAATACCTGCTGCACACCGTCGGCTCGTTGATTAATTCTGCCCTCTTCGCCCGGCCAATCGGAGTAAACAATGCCGTTGGCATCTAGGCGATCGATAAAGGCGTCGAAGTTGGTGGCGGTCAGCGCAAAGTGAACCGCCTTGTTTACCTTAACTTCGTCATTTAACAACGAAATTAGGTGCAATTCTCGGCCATCGAAAAAACGGAACCATCGAATGCCCGCTATCTGTGTTCGATTATTGATTTCCTCAAGCCCTAGTATGTTGTGGTAAAACTCGGCGGAGGCATCGACATCAGCCACCGATAATGCCACGTGATCTAGCTGGAACTCGGGCGCGGGCTCTGCACGGGTGTTTAAACTCGTTAAGATGGTTACTAGGCTAAGCAACAGCGCGACGAGTGATTTGGTCAATCGAAATGCTTTCATGTAAGTGCCTTATAGATTCAGAAATGTATGTTCAAGACCGCGCTATTCAATTTCCACCACCTGACCATCGAGACGTTTGATTCGGACGACGAGTCGTGGCTGCGCTGATTCTTTTACCTCGAGATCTACCCCGAGAATAGCGAGCTTTTCGGTCATCTCGTTAGGATTAGGATGATAGATCGCAAAGCTCACCAACTCGCCTGCAAGCGGAGCACCCGTTGAGGGATGAGGCGTATTACCCCAATCGATGAGTGCAGGAATTGCCCCGCTTGGAGATAAAGCATACGGATCGGAAAGTGCCCAGTGAAGCACCGTACCGTCGGGCTGTTCACGAACACCCGAAGATACTGCACCAATGCCGGCACCGTCATACTTAGCTTCTTGGTTAGCGAGATCATCCACCTGCATAACCCAAGCAATCAGGCGCGAACTATCTAGGCTGTCTATATCGAAGAGCATGCCGCGAATCGGCGGTGATGCCTCAGGGTCGGCCGCAATCACTTCGAAATATTGTCCGTTGCCTAACGACAACAGCGCGTTGTGCGTGCCGTATTGAGGATGCTTACCGCCAATGGCTGGTCTCACCCCAAGTAGCTGTTCGATTTCATCCATACCGGTTTCGAGGTCGGGCGCGGCATAGAGTATGTGATCGACCTGTTTGACGACCGGCGCTGAGTTATCGGATTGCTCTTCGGCAACTGTTAGAGAAGAAGCCGTAAAACCAACCAGGAAGAGCCCGCTGAGTAGTTTTTTAGCCGTAAGCGTTAATCTGTCTTTTGCTTTCATCGTTTCGCTCCCTGAGTGGCAAGATTGCGTTACTTCTTCACCCTATCTTAGTTACCAGCATTTTTCCAACGCCGCTGGTGACTTTAGATTACCCTGCCAACCTGCCAACCTGTCATAAAAACTAGCTATTGGTGCGATCCCGAAACTATACGTATAATGCGTAGAGTGATTTAATGAACTGGCTATTTATTGAATCTACGATTTTTATGAGAATGCGTCGCTCTTATCTGAACGACGGGGAATTTAATGAGCTCCAAAACTTGCTGTTAATGTACCCGCTTACGGGAGATGTTATCCAAGGTACGGGAGGTCTGCGAAAGCTTCGTTTCAAGCGTGGCACATCGGGTAAACGGGGTGGTCTTCGAGTGATCTACTGCCATAGGCATTGCGCTGAAACCATTTACCTACTAGCGATCTATCGTAAAGGCGAAATGAGCGATTTATCGCCTGTGCAGAAGCAGCAAATAAAACGATTTATGGAGGCTTGGCTAGATGAACAAACGTGATTTATTCAACGAGCTGACAAATTCTCTCAACGAAGTAAAGCAGCACAGCGAAGGCAAAATAACCTTGCGCAGCTTGGGTGTTTCAACATTGCCTCAACTTGAAATTGCACCCTACGAAATCATGGATCTTCGCGAGCGCTTGAATATATCGCGGAGCGTTTTTGCGCATTTGCTACGCACTTCGCCTCGCACCCTTGAGAACTGGGAGCAAGGGCGCAGCGTACCCAATGGGCCTGCGCTCACCCTGTTAAAATTAGTGCAACAGCATCCCGAGACGCTGGAGAAAATTAGTTCGCTCTAACGGCTAGATCTAGCGTTCCAATGGAAACAACAGCGAGTCTTCCCCGGCCAATTAGCTATTGAATTGATAGACACTCACGTTCGCGTTGGTCGAACCTTCTAATCGCAGTGAACACTCTCCCCAACTACTTGGGATGGTGAAGGCACCTTGACCGGTATAATCGTAGCGTTTGAATTTACCGCTGCAGCGCAGTTCAAAGGCCGATACTTCACCCTCATTAACCGCTAGCTCAAACACGGGACGAGCCAGTTTTTTCGACCACGCCCCGCGTTCGCCCAAGCTTGCGTTAGCCACCACATACTCGCGCTGTTCAAGCTGAGCATTAATCTGATCACCCAGTGCAATCACTTCCATAATCTGTGGTACTTCCCGCCATTCCTCAGGAATACCCGCTGCCCAATCCACGGCGCCAACATAATCTTCGGTATCTAAGAGCAACGCAAAGCCCTGTTTAACCACCACTGCGGCATTATCCATGGATAAGCGTTCAACCCCCCAATTTACCGCCTTCTGGTATGCCTTCAACGCTTCCGTTGGCTCATTTCTTAATTCCAAATCTAAGCCGTTTAGCATTTGGAAGTTAGCCTCTTCGTAGAAACTACCGCGAGAGATCTCTGCCAGCTCGGCTACCGCCGCGCTAAACTCAGTCCAATTCGCTTGCTGATAGGCCTCCACGGCGGCGTTGTTCGCTGTTCGATAACGACGGGAGCCACCATCGTTCGATGGGCTGCCATCACTATTTTGAAACTCGAAGGTGAACATATTAGCGTTATCACAGGACTCAATGGCTTCACCATTTAGTGTTGCCGGTTCGTATTTCGCCTTAAGCGCCGCGGCAATGGCCGCACGCTCGAAATAACGACTGCCACTTGAATCATCAATGACGGCATTGACCACATTCCCCTGTGTATCCACAACGTAACTGACAACGGCCCACCCTTCGCGACCCTCCCTTAATTCCTGCCGGGGAAACTGCGGTGCAAATTTTTGTATCGCAACCGGTGCCACAAATTCACTTTGAGCGGAAAGCTGGACAACATGCTCACTTGGCGTGGTGGAGATTGACTCATCCTGTTTAAGTTCAACTGGATTAGTGGCTGCGGTAGCCAATGAAAAAATAAGGCTAGTTAACATAGAAGTCCTTTTCTGTGGACATCCATTCTGGTGGAAGTCCTTTTCTGGATAGACCGAACAGGATAATAACCCTGCTGCGTTGCCGATGATTAGTTAAAACAATAAACCACTATCTTACTAAGCCAGTGATTGACTGCGCAAGCGCCGCTATTTGCGTCTCGATCTTTCTATGGAGGAACGCCTCCAGCTCGGCACCCCGCCGAGTCGCGCTAACCGGTGTCGTGCCCTGACATCAACATGAACATCGTTAGGTTTGGCAAAGAACTACCTATTTGGGTAGTTACTAGTTAAGCCAATGGGCAGATCATCATGTTATACCCCCCGCGCCGTATGACGAACCAGCCATCGAGCAATCGCCACCTGATGACAAAAGGCACACATACGTGTATGATAAGCTGCACATGAAGCTATTCAACTGGAATGCAGTAAAGAACCAATCACTCATTGAAACCCGCGGAGTTTCATTTGAGGAAGTGCTGTTTTTTCTGCAAAACGGTGGCCTATTAGATGACCTTAGGTACCCCAACAGCCAAGACTACCCCAACCAAAGTGTGTTCGTGGTTGCACTGAATGACTATGCTTACCTTGTCCCTTACGTTGAGTCTGATAGCGAAATTTTCTTAAAAACTATTATACCTAGTCGCAAGCTCACCAAACGTTACCTACGGAGTTCGGAGTCATGAAAGACCAACTGCTTAGCAATGAAGAACAGTCGCTACTGGACGAAGTAGAAGCTGGTAACTTTGAATCCAAACTGTCGGAAGCTCGTCAACAGGAGCTCTCCACTGCCGTGGAGAACACCTTTAAGAAGGATAAGCGCATCAATATCCGTATTTCTAGCCGAGATCTACAGGCCATTCAGTCTCGCTCTCTTCAAGAGGGCATTCCATATCAAACACTGATCTCCAGCGTTCTTCACAAATACGTTTCGGGATCATTACTTGATGTCACCGCCAGCAAAGTGAAATCTTCAGATTCATAACCTAAACACTTCACGGAGAGCTCATTCTCGGTGGCCCTCGTCCAAGAACCAAAAATTCCCGCACCTGAGAGGGCACGGTAGTATCGCGAATCTTCGCCTGTCGCCCTTACCCCCAGCAAACACCTAACAACCCTGTGGGTAACTTCCCGATAGCCGGTATTCACGGGCGTTGGGAGCAATGGTTGGCGAATGACCAGTGATTAAAAAGCAGCCTAAAACTTGAATTAAACGCCAACAGTCAAGCATTTTATTGCGCTATTTCAGCATCAATTGCCTGTTGTACAGCGCGATAAAATGCTAGCCGTTCCGGAATTTGCGTGCGATCACTGGCGACTTCCCAGTTACCGTTTGAGGCAATAACTAGATTTCGCGCTGGATCAATGAAGATCCCTTGGCCGAAGATACCGCGAGCCATGTAAGCACCGTTATCAAGCGTCCACCACTGGTAGCCGTACCCGGTTTCAGCCGTATCGCTTCCCACCTGATTGGTGGTAGCGTTAACAATCCAACCGTCCGGTAGAATGGATTCGCCCTGAACTTCACCCCCGCCTAGCATAAATAAGCCCATCCTAGCGAAATCTCGCACCGTTGCTTGGATACAACAACCGCTAATCTCCTGCCCAGAGGAACTGAGTAGCCAGCTTGCATCCGCTTCCATGCCGAATGGCGCCCAGATTTTTTCCGAAAGATACTCGGCAAGGGTTTTGTTAGTTGCCGTGCTAACAAGCAGACCAATAAGGTTGGTTTCACCCGTTTTATACACCCACTTTTCCCCCGCCGGGGCTTCGCGCTCAAGACTGCGCATATAAGAGATTGTGGTATCCACACCCGGTTCAGGCACGTGGTTATTAAACTTGGCCACATCGGACTCAGGATCACCATAGTCTTCATTCCAGCGGACACCCGAGGTCATGGTCAGCAGTTGGCGAATTGATACGCCGTCGTAAACTGAGCCCGCCAATCCCGGTAGATAGATGGCTATATTGTCATCAATGCTGTCAATATAGCCGTCTTCAATGGCTGCACCCACGAGCGTTGAGGTAAATGACTTGGCTACCGAGAAACTGGTCCAACGCCCATCGGCGGTGAACGCATTTTGATAGCTTTCATAGCGAACCGCACCCTTGTGGATAATCACCATACCGGCGGCACGCTGAGCCGCCATGTAGGCGTCCACGTCCACATCCAATGCCAATGGCTCGCCTTCAGGCAGCGCCAAGACATTGTCTCCGCTTGCTATCACACGGGACTTGGCTAACAGTGGTACTTTGTCCAAGGCTCGGAAGGCATAATCGCGCTGTTCGTTTGTCCAGAACAGCAGGTCTTTGTTGGTTGGGAAGGTCAAGATCAGACTGCGAACATCGCGATCAATAGTTTGCCAATAGTAGGTACCAGACCCCAATATCACTACTAGTACTGCTAGAAACCATTTTTTCATGTTTGTTACTCATTATTATTTGAACGCTTACGTTACACCCTAGCTAGGCCTGGAGCAATTTGCGGAAAGACGAGAGTAGGCCCCACGGGCTAACCTCACTGCTCCTAATATCACTTAGCTTACCGTCTTGCGCTCTGTTCCAGTGAGCTCGTTACAAGACACTGTCACCTGCGTTACTAGCTATTTACCTATCCTTACCGCACACTTTAAACACTAACTAATCACGGAGTTTGCAATGAATAATTTCTTTAGTGTGGCGGGAAAAGTAGCAGTAGTAACCGGCGGTTCACGCGGTATCGGTGAGATGATAGCCACCGGCTTACTTCAGTCTGGCGCCAAGGTTTACATCACTGCACGTCGTGCCGAGGAACTCAATGCCACCGCCTCCCGCCTTAGTGAATTCGGTGAATGCATTGCCATTGCCTCTGACCTCTCAACAACGCAAGGTATCAGTCAATTCGTTGCGGCGGTGAGTCAGCGCGAGACCAGCATTGATATTCTCGTGAACAACGCTGGGGCGGCTTGGGGCGACACCATAGATAACTTCGCCGAGGAAGGTTTTGATAAAGTCATGGACCTCAACGTGAAATCAATCTTCTTCCTAGTTCAGAAATTCCACCAGCAACTCAAACAAAGCGCTACCCAAGCGGACCCTGCTAGGGTGATTAACATTGGATCCATCAACGGTTTAACCAACCCGAAGATGAACAATTACAGCTATTCAGCCAGTAAGGCCGCAGTTCACCAGCTAACACGTCACTTGGCCGCTGATCTGGCCGAAGAGTTCATCACGGTCAACGCCATTGCGCCGGGGTACTTCCCGAGCAAAATGACGGCACACATTATTGAAGCCGATGACGCCCTCAAGGAATCGGTGCCGCTCAAACGTCTGGGGAGTTACGAAGACGCAGCAGGTACCGTGATCTATTTGTCTTCACGCGCCGGTGCTTACGTAACTGGGCATACGCTCACTGTGGATGGTGGCATGGTGGCCGCTGCAGGTTAACCGAGTAGCTCAATATTGAGTTGAAATTGCTCTGAGGCCTGTACCGATACTCGCCACTCAAAGCGATCTATTTTTGTGCCCACGGTGAGATAACTCAGTGTATGATGAAGCTGAACTTAAAGGCGTACCGACTATGTTTGAAGAACTGGATTATCAGGAAACACCGCTTGGCTCTATTAGCCTGCGACGTCGTAGCGAACCACGGTTGAATAATCGTATTGTCTACGAGGTGAAGATGAATGATGAGTTTCTGATGTCTAGCCTTTTCTATGAGGCCGAGTTACAACTTTCCTATCTTGGCTTAGCGGCACTGGATCGCGATGAACTTAATGTGGTGGTGGGCGGCCTAGGGCTTGGCTACACCGCCGGTGCGGCGCTGGAAGATGATCGTGTTGCACAGCTGCGAGTCATTGATGTCATGGCGCCAGTAATTAGCTGGCATCAACGCGGCCTAGTCCCGATGGCCAAAGCGCTAACTTACGACGAGCGCTGTGAATTGGTGCTCGATGACTTCTTTGCCTGGGCACTGGATGGCGAACGCGATCAGGCCTGTCTAGACGCGGTATTGCTGGACATTGATCACACCCCTGCACATTGGCTAACGGCCAGTAATGAAGGTTTCTACAGTGTGCAAGGGTTACGCGCTATTGCCGATAAGCTAAAACCTGGTGGCGTTTTCGCACTTTGGTCAGACGATGATCCCGACCCTGAATTTATGGCGCTGTTAGAAACGGTATTCAGCCGTGTAGAGGGCACTCGGATTACCTTCCCGAATCCCTACCAAGAGCTCGATGCCTCAAATGGTGTTTACGTAGCCATTAAATAGCCTTTGATAGCGGCTAAAGTCCGACTAAAGGCTATTTACACCACATCACAACCTTGCTTAATTTAGCGAATCAGCCCAGCTTCGTCACCGACATCGGTGCCAAAACGAATAATAGGGAAATGAAGAGGTAATGATAGACAGTAAACGGAGGCAATGTCGAGCGCTAGCCGAATGATCTCGGCTAACGCTCACAACGGAGCTGAGGATTAGCTCACTAGCAGTAATACGATGGCGGCGCCAACTGCACCACCCGCCAATACGCCGCCAATTAACTGGGCGAAACTATAGCTTTGAACCACTTCGACCACCTCAAAAGCTTGATCCGAAATGATGGTGCTCGCATCAATATCCAGCGCTGCCGCAATACACAAAACGGATTCACTTGCGCCGGTGCCATAGCGTTCAATTCGCTGGATAGTTCGCAAACTAAGCCCCGACGTATCAGCAAGCTGCTGTTGCGTCCAAGCTTTCGCGGAGCGAAGTGCTTTAAGTTGTTGAGCGTCGATATTCATCCCAACGCTCCCTACTTAAATAACAATTCAAAGATCATTACACCGCTAAAGCCTACTGCAGCGCCTGCCAACAAACCGGTGGCCAATTTTTTCCAGTCAAACTTACCATTCTCGTCACGATAGTAGTTGAAGGTGACCGTTTTCAAGTGGGCGCCATCTTTAACCACGCTCACCGAGACATCACTCTTGTAAGCTTTGGTGATATCTAGCTCAACCTCATAATCAACGCCGTCTACGCAAAAGGTGTGCACGGTTTTAAAACGCAAACTCAGCTTTTTCGAAACTAGTTTTCCGTCTAACCACACTTTCTCCATACCGGTCCAGCTAGAGCCCCATACAATCAGCTCTTGGCCATCAATATTAAAGTGTGCGGTAACGCCATTAAGTACTGAAACTGATAATGGCTTATTGGTTATTTCCTGTGACATGTTTTTCTCCTTGATGAAAGTACGATGCCAGATTCACATAACGCTGTCATGTCCGAAACGACACCAATATGCCTGTCACAAGGCTGACAGATAGCTGTCACCTCACTGTCAGCGCCAATTTCGCTGTGACAGTGAGGTGTCACATTGCCTAGAGCCATTGATTTTATTGACCTAGCGTTATTTCTCTAGCGTCCGGCAGATGAGGCTTCGGCTTCAGCTCATTCAGCGTTGAGGCCAACAGAAGTCATCGGGACTTAGCTGAACTTCTCCTTTCGGGCGCTCTGTGCCCAAAAAACTCTTGCTCTCAAGGTGTAATTTATCCATATTCTATAGTTGCATAGGCAAACATATTGAGTCTTCCATGAGGAAATTGGTAGTCTGCTGCGATGGCACGTGGAACGATGCTACCCAAAAAGGTAGTAATGAGTTTGAAACTACCAACGTTGCCCGCTTCTACAACCTACTAGATCAGGGTCAAGCCAACCAACGGTGCTTTTATCAGCCGGGCGTGGGCACGGGTGGCTTTTTTGATCGGCATATTGGCGGCATGTATGGCCGAGGTTTGGGTAAACAAATCATGGCTTGCTACCAGTGGTTAGTCACCGAATACCAACCGGGCGACATCATCTATCTCATCGGGTTCAGCCGCGGTGCCTTTTGTGCTCGAAGTTTGGCCGGACTCATCAACCGCTATGGGATATTATGTAATCGGTTTGACTCGGCCAAGGCACTTTCAAAAGCCGTGAAAACGCTCTATCGCAAGGGCTATCAGTACGGACTTGAGGACTACCAACTGCCGAGGCCGATGGATTTTCACCCTCACTCTACCGCTATTGGTTTTGTAGGCGTTTGGGACACTGTAGGCGCTTTAGGCATTCCCGATGACCTAGTTCTCTTCGATCTTTTTGATGCCCCGAGGCGTTATCGCTTCCACGATGTTGAACTCAGTCCAGCCGTACTGAATGGCAGGCACGCCCTTGCCATCGACGAACAACGCTCTAGTTTCTTTCCTACCCTTTGGAGTAATAAACATCATCCGTCCGTGAAACAGGTTTGGTTTGCGGGCGCACATGGGGATGTGGGTGGCGGCTATGCCGAACGCGGGAGCGCCGACATTAGCTTGGCATGGATGATTGACGAGGCTTGCAGCCCCCACCTAAATGGGGAGGTTCCCGCTTTAAGTTTCAGCCATGACGTTACCGCGATATTAGCACCGAACCCCGAAGCGCCTATCCATAACACCTACCAAGGCATCATGCGCTTTCTGTTACCCCATCCACGCAGCATTCCCAATCTTGCCGATGAAGTAACCGTTCATGACTCGGTGAGACAGCGTCAGAATGCCGACCTACATCCTATTTACCGCCCCGAATGCGGTGTTTGTACCAGCGGCGTAAGTCTAACTATTTCGGCCAATGAAGCCTGGAACTGGACCGGCGTTTACATTCAAGCGGGTGTTAGCTATCGCATTCAATGCGCCGATGAATGGGTAGATGCGCCCTTAGAGGTAGCATCAAATGGGATTAGGTTGCCGCAGATGCGGCTACGTATTTTGCTCCAACTTGGCGGTTCACTGATTGACCATCTTGAATGGGCGGTTAAACGCATCATCAACAAACAGCGTGCCGACTTGTTCCTCTCTCGCCGTATTCCCAAGGAACCTTGGTTTTGTGTGATGGCCGCCATTGCTGACGCCCCCAATCCAAGCCACGATGGCACGCCTCCTCATCATAAGGTACTTAGAGTTGGCAAGTCGCTAACATGGACCGCCGCTAGCAGCGGCTATCTCTATCTCTTCGCCAATGATGCCTGGGCTCATTATGGTCACAATAGTGGGTCACTTGAGGTAAATGTGGAACAGCTTTCTGATACTGAGTCCGCCGTGTTTGGCGAGTCTGCTGCACCTTCTGCGTCTGCCGAGTCAGCCGGTTCTGCTGATACTCTTGAGACTGTTGATACTGTTGATACTGTTGATACTGTTGAGGCTCTTGATACTCTTGATACTCTTGAGGCTGTTGATACTGTTGAGACTCTTGATACTCTTGATACTCTTGAGGCTGTTGAGGCGGCTGAATCCACTGAGACGATCAAAGAGAGCGAGACTAAGACGGAAACTAACAATAGGTTGTGAGTAACTCTTCAGCGCGCTCCTTCTCCGTGAGTTTATTATGCACAGGCTGATATCCCACTGTTGATTATCTAATCATTCTGCACCCTATTCGATCAACTTTAGGGCCTCGTTTCTTCGCTGGTCAAAAGCTAACCGCTAGCGCCAAGCCCTGACATAGCTTACTGAGGAAGACATATCCTTGAGTTACACACAGCTCTTTACACACTTAATGTGGATTAAAGTTTCTAGCGGTTACTATTTCTTGGCAAACGAAAGCGCTTCTACGTTAGACTAAATTTAAAGGTTGCTCTGTCAGGCAAATACTTCCTAATAGAATAGGTCAACTACTATGGAACATCGCTCCGAGCTCAAACTAAAACGAAACATCGGGACAGGTTTACTGACGCTTTATGGTCTTGGGACTATTCTGGGCGCAGGTATTTACATCTTAGTTGGGAAGGTAGCGGGTTACGCTGGTATCTACGCGCCAGCGGCCTTTCTTTTAGCAGCACTTTTAGCAACCTTGAGTGGCTATAGCTACGCCAAACTCAGTGCCCGCTACCCCAAAAGCGCAGGCGAGGTGGTTTACGTTCAGAACGCCTTCCACCTTAGCGCCCTGTCTCGAGCGGTAGGCTGGTTAGTGGTCCTCACTGGCGTGGTGAGCGCCGCTACAATCACTCGAGGCTTCGTTGGCTACTTACAGGTGTTTATTGACGTGCCTTACGTATTAGCCATCACCGGGTTGGTACTAATCATGACTTTGCTCGCTATCTGGGGGGCCGCCGAATCAGTGATTGCCACGTCGATAGCCACCATACTGGGGCTGATTGGGCTGGCTATTGTTTTGTTTTATAGTGCACCACACCTCATTAACCACCCTGAATCGTTCGCTCAGCTCATCCCCCCTGCCCATGACTCCAGTTTGTGGTTTGGTATCGTATTGGGTGCATTTCTCGCTTTCTATGCGTTTATTGGCTTCGAAGATATCGTCAATATGGCAGAGGAAGTGAAAGAACCGGAAAAAGCCATGCCAACCGCTATCATGCTAGCCATTATTGTTAGCAGTTTGCTCTATGTCTTGGTTGCCATTGCCGCTGTGAGTCAGCTGAGTATTGAGGCGCTTAGAACTAGCAGTGCGCCGCTAGCGGATGTGATGCAGCAACACAGCCCCACCGCTGCACGTGTGGTCAGTTTGATTAGTTTAGCGGCCATCATCAACGGCGCTTTGGTGCAGATTATTATGGGCTCTAGGGTTCTATTTGGTATGGCATCTCAAGGATTAGCTCCCCAGCAGTTTGCTGTCATCCATGCTTCACGTCGTACACCTTATGTCTCCACCGCTGTGATCGGTTCCGTTGTCTGGGTTTTGGCATCGGGATTTGAGCTCACCCTGCTCGCTAAAATCACTAGTTTTATCATTATTGTGATCTTCTTTTTGGTTAACGTGTCATTGCTACGCCTAATCAAGCGCGACCCTAGCCTAGAGGCTAACCCTCTGATTCCAGCACTTGGCGCACTAATTTGTATCGGCTTTCTCGCCAGCCAAATTTACCAACTTTTCACCACTGGCTTCATGGTCTCGCATTAGCCGATTTTCAGACTTGGGATTCGTTGCCAAGCCACGTTGATAATTCGCCGCAACGGTAAACAATAGGCGGAATAGCCTGCGAATCGTTTTACATACATGCGTTCTGGCTAAATAATTCGCGCCAAATGTGATATTTCTAAACTTATATCGCTATACTCCCGCTACCCCAATCACCCCGAGAACGCACATGTCATTTTCTGAACTAGGCCTAAAGTCTTCCATCGCTTCCGCTGTAACCGAGAAGGGCTACAACACACCAACGCCTATTCAAGCCAAGACCATTCCGGTGATTCTAAAAGGGCGTGACGTGATTGCTGCGGCACAAACTGGCACCGGTAAGACTGCTGGATTCGTGCTACCTATTCTCCAGCAGCTGGATAACGGTCATAAGCTAAGAGGTAAGCGCATTCGCTCGCTAATCTTGGTCCCCACCCGTGAATTAGCCATTCAAGTTCATGATAACGTTGTTGCTTACGCCAAAAACCTAAGCTTAACGTCAATGGCGATGTACGGTGGAACCGACATTGACGCACAGAAACAGCGCCTTATAGAAGGTGTAGATGTGTTAGTGGCCACACCTGGTCGTTTATTAGATATGGCTCATCAGCGTGCTTTGCATTTTGATGAGCTTAAGATCTTAGTGCTGGATGAAGCAGACCGAATGCTGGACATGGGCTTCAGCAAAGATATCTATGACATCATTGACCGCCTACCACAGCAACGCCAGAACCTGCTGTTTTCAGCCACCATGTCAGATGACGTTCAGAACTTAGGTGATGACCTCACTCACTACGGTACTAATGGTGACGTGATTGAAATTCGTATGTCCGCCAAGAATGAGGCCGCGAGTAGTATTGAGCAATGGCTCATCACGGTAGATAAAGACACCCGATCTGCGTTACTGAGCCACCTTATTAAGGGGGGCAACTGGGATCAGGCACTCATCTTTACTGAACAAAAGCATGTTGCCGCCAAGCTCGTTGCTCAGTTAGGGAAACGCGGCATAGAAGCCGATTGTATTCATGCAGATCGCAGTCAGGCACAGCGCGAAAAGGTACTTGCGCAGTTCAAATCAGGAAAACTTAAGTATTTGGTAGCCACTGGTGTCGCCGCGAGGGGCATTGATATTGGCAAGCTATCGAGAGTAGTTAACTATGATTTACCTTTTAAGCCCGAAGAATACATTCATCGAATTGGCCGAACTGGTCGAGCAGGTGCCGCGGGTGAAGCCATTTCACTGGTCACATGGGGTGACTTCAAGAAACTCTGCGCAATAGAAAGCAGTCTTGGCCATCTTATCGAACGCAGAGAGGTGGAAGCGTTCCCGGTTCGCAAAACGGTACCGATCTCCATCCTTAATTACGTACCCAAGAACCAACGTCGCTAATTGCCGCTGTCATGAACCCCGCTATGCTAGTTGGCGCAGTCTACTCTGTGCCAACTGGGGCCCCGGTGCAATTTAAAGCCACCTCTTTGAGGTTTAATTCTACTACCCTCTATTGCGCTAGTTTTGAGATGGCCTGCGCGAACTAATATCATGCATTGAACTTGCGCTAGCGCTAGCTTGACTATACTCAGGCTATTCCAATTAAAAATGAGCTAGTTGCTAATGCCTCGCAGAATATCGAAGAGTTATTTGATGGTCGCTATGATATTGTCGATCTCGGCGTGCGATAACAGTGCGTCCTCTCATGCTCCGGCAGATCAAGAGGTCGTATCAACACCCGAACTAAAAGGTGGCAGTATTTCTCCGTTGCCCACTGCACACTTCCAGGACGAAGACTTAGCTGCACTCGGCCAGCAACTATTTCATGACACCGCATTAAGCTCTTCCGGCACTATCTCCTGCGCTAGTTGTCATGATATTGATCGTGGTGGAGTTGATCGACTTCCTAGATCTCCGGGAGTCACTGGTGAGCTATCGCAGGTTAATTCACCAACCGTTTTAAATTCTGGTTTTAATTTTCGACAGTTCTGGGATGGCCGAGCTGAGTCTCTTGAAGAGCAGGCCCACGGGCCGTTAACCAACCCAATTGAAATGAACAATACTTGGGACAACATTCTGGCCTATCTTGAAAAAGACGGCGACTACGTTCAACAATTCGACAACCTCTTCCCGGACCAAATTACCCCAGGTAACGTGGTTGCTGCCCTCGCCGCGTTTCAGCGCACCTTGATAACCGCTAACAGCCCCTTTGATCTGTATTTACGTGGTGACGACACAGCACTCAATGACGAGCAACTCGCCGGCTATGAGCTCTTTCAGGACTTGGGTTGTGTCAGCTGTCATCAAGGCATAAATATTGGCGGAAATATGTATCAACGAATTGGTGTGATGGGAGATTATTTTGCCGATCGCGGCAACATAACTGAAGCAGACTTTGGCCTCTACAATGTCACCGGAATAGAGACTGATCGCTTTAAGTTTAAAGTACCGTCACTAAGAAATATTGCAGACACCGCACCCTACTTCCATGATGGTTCCGCAACTACCGTAGAAGACGCCATTCAAACCATGGCACAGTATCAACTCGGAGTACCTTTAAGCAGCGGTGAAGTCCATCTTTTGGCCGCATTCTTAACCTCGCTCAGCGCACCCCCGCTAGAAGTTCGGACCGCCTCAACAGGTACTGATACCAGCGCCAAGGATGACGGAGGTCAACAGTGAAAACTCAGCGTAGCCAAGGAACTTTTCTCGCCGCCATGGTATTGGTGGTTTCGCTAGGCGCTCTGCTTTGGCAACTCTCTAACATTCGAGAGATAGACGGCATCAACCGTCAGCTGAACGCATTTCAAGCGAATTATGCGGAACTTAGAGTGACGGTTTTGAATTTATACTTCGGCAGACAAAACAACTACGACACCCTCAATCAGGTTCAACGAGAAATGAATCAGCAACTCGTTGAGTTGATGGTAGCTCTCGAGCAGCGTGGCGGCGAAACAGAGCATCGGTTAGCCAATGAGCTTGCATCCTCCTTTCAAGACACCTCAACCAAAGTTGAGAATTTCAAAGGCCTCGATGCCATTTCTCGTAACGCTAAGCGCTTCCTCTCCTATCGCGTAGATCTCATCAATGAGACCTGGGAAGCACCCCCTGTACTAGTAAGCAATTTAAACGAAAGCCTTTTGCGCTACCTAGGTGATAAGTCTTCAACCAACTCAGAACAGGTTAGTACCGCAATTTTTGCCGCCAAAGCACAGGCCAGCGAACACAGTCTAGCCGAGCTAAACCTACTAGAGAGGCAGTTCAACTATGTCTTAGAAGCTGATACACAGGCTGATTTAACATTGACCGAGATTGATAACAACCTCAGTTCTGGCAGCGTCTCGGCTCTCGCAAGCCATCTTGAGCAGGCGAAGAGCGCTAACTATCAGCTGCTAGTCGTCCCCTTCGCCCTTGGTATCCTAAGTCTTCTCGTTATACTTTCTCAAGTCGTCAAACTCACGCGCAGTCTTCAAGCAAATAACGAGTCCTTAGCTGACCTCAATCACTCCTTAGAGGCCAGAATTTCTGATGCGACCGCCGTTATCCGCCAACAGATGGAAGTACTTGAGATTGACCGCAAACGAGCCAATGAAGCGAATGAGGCAAAGAGCTCGTTCCTCGCCAACATGACGCATGAACTGCGGACCCCTCTCAACGGCATTTCCGGAATGGCCCAAGTTCTGCAGAATTCTGATCTCAGCGATGATCAGTCAAAGTACGTGGGTACGATTCTGAATACCTCAAGCACGCTAGGAACCATCATCAATGACATTTTAGATTTCTCTAAAGTGGAAGCCGGAAAGATTGAGATTGAGAATGTTGAGTTTGAGTTACTCGAATTGGTGGAGTCTACCATTGATGAACTCACCCACGCCGCCAATAGGAATCAATGCCAGCTAGTTGTAGAGCTGGACCCAGAACTGCCGAGATCATTAACCTCAGATCCAACACGTATCGCGCAGGTTTTACGCAACCTTCTCTCCAACGCTATTAAATTTTGCTCCCATGGCGTGGTAACTGTCAGTGTCAAGCAAGTGACTGAAGATAACGGCGATCGCCGAGTAAGAGTTGTGGTTCAGGATACCGGCATTGGTATTGCCGCCGACAAAATTGACACTATCTTTGAGGCCTTCTCTCAGGAGGATGAATCTACCACACGCAGATTTGGCGGAACGGGATTAGGCCTCGCGGTCAGCAAGCGACTAATTGAACTAATGGGCGGTGAGATATCCGTCTCCAGCAAAGTGGGTTTCGGCAGCAAATTCCGTTTCTTTATTCCCCTTCAGTATGGGGCTTCTGAAGAAACGATTCGCGCCAAGCGAGGCCCCCTCACGCATATTAAGCCCGTTATTTACGACACCAACGAAGTGCGCGGCAGAGCGCTCTTGGATCACCTCAGGAGCTGGCACCTCGTCTGCACCTCCTTCAGCAAAGAGAGCGCCTTCGTGGAGTACCTTCAGAAGCTCTCGGTTGGTGAAACCGATTACACCTGCGTGATTGCCGAAACAGAGCATCTTCCGACTGAGACCTTAGAACAATTATCACTGCTCAATAAACATCTGCCTGTGGTAGAGCTAACGCCGCTCTTTCATCAAGATATCCCAGCCGATGAACTCCGCTTTAGTGGTTACATCTCAAGTCCCATAAAGCCCTCTGCACTAATGGATTCATTGGCTAGTATTCATGGTGGTACGCTCCGAACAGAGCGTGAGGAGAGCCCTCAAGTTTCCTTTGATTTCAGTGGCAGATCTGTGCTCCTGGTGGATGACAACGACGTGAACAGAATGGTGGCAGAGCTTCTACTTGATGAAGTTAATGTCTCATTAGATATGGCCGAAGATGGCGTGGAAGCCCTAGCCATGGTGCAGGAGAAGGATTACGAAGTGGTCTTTATGGATTGCCAAATGCCCAACATGGACGGCTACGAAGCTACTCGACGCATAAGAGCCCTAGCAGGTGAAAAGTCTAAAACACCCGTAATCGCCATGACTGCTAATGCGATGAAAGGCGACAAAGAAAAATGCTTCCAAGCCGGAATGTGTGACTATATTTCCAAGCCCGTGGATGCTCAGGAGCTCTATAAACTACTGAATAAGTGGCTCAATGAAGCCCCATCACAGAACCAAGCCAGCTCTCTGTAGCCGAAGATGTGCCGCTACCAATTAGAATTAGGCATGATTAGTAGAAGAATCTGGACGCTTCAGTGTCGCAAAAGCTAAAACAATAGCATATTGGCTTAGTGGCTTAGTGGCTTAGTTGACCAAGCTAATATTGAGGTTGCATAGATGGTGTTGTTGCAACTATAACGAAAGTTAGGGACTAAAAATTATTACTTAAGTTTAACGATTCTTTGAGCCAGTTTGATTCGCTAAAACTATCCATAATTAATTTTCGTCAGGAGATGAGACATGAAAGGCGTTGTATTTACAGAGTTCTTTGAGTTGGTCGAGACGGCGTTCGGTGAAGATGTTTTGGACGATATGATCGACAACGCTGATCTCGATTCGGACGGTGTTTACACGGCCGTTGGCAAGTATGATCATAATGATATGGTGAAGCTTGTGGTAGCACTCTCAGCTGAAACGGACATTCCCGTTCCCGACCTCATAGAAACTTACGGAAAACATTTGTTCGGTCGATTCGTGGTGATGTACCCAGGCTTCTTCGAAGGGGTTAGTTCTACCTACGCCTTCCTAGCGAGGATTGATGACCATATTCACGTAGAGGTGAAAAAGCTCTATCCCGACGCCGAACTACCCGTCTTCGACGCAAAGATTGAGGGCCCAAAAATGACCATGATTTACGACTCAAAGCGCCCCTTTGGTTACTTAGCAAAAGGTTTACTAAATGGTTGTATTGAACACTTCGGCGAGTCCATCGAGATTACTCGTGCGGACATCTCCGAAGACATGACCGCAGCCACCTTTGAGCTAGAGGCTCACTAACTCCATGCCTGCAGACTCTTCAGACCTAGAGGCTAAGTATAAGCGGCGCGTTCAGCGTGAGCGTGCGGCGCGGAAAGAGGCGGAAAAGCTACTTGAGGAGAAGGCGCTCGCACTCTATAACACCCTTCAAGAAGTCGAAAAGATCAATGAAGATCTTGATGAAAAGGTTCAACAGAAGACATTGGAGGCCGTGAATGCGATGGAGGCCGCTGAGCGGGCAAGCAAAGCCAAAAGTGAATTCCTCGCCACCATGAGTCACGAGATTCGCACACCGCTCAATGCAATCATTGGCTTCATTCAATTACTTGAGCGGGCTGATTTGGGGAAGCGAGAGCAAAACTTCCTCAACAACATGAGCACGGCCTCGCAGGGGCTACTCGCGCTAATCAATGACCTGCTCGACATCTCCAAGATTGAGGCCGGTAAGTTAACCCTGGAAAGTATTGCTTTTCCCCTGAATAAAACGCTTGAAGAGATCATCCACCTCTACGCGGCAAAAGCCGACGAACTGGGAAACAAGCTCCATTTCGAATCCGTATTTAGTAATGACCTAGTGGTGATAGGTGATCCCTATCGGCTCAGCCAAGTCATCAAAAACTTCATTTCTAACTCGGTCAAATTCACCAAAGCTGGACATGTTACGCTAGGTTTGGATGGCAAAACGCTTGACGATAATACTATTTCATTGAATATCGTGGTGACAGATACCGGTATTGGGATCACTGAGGCACAGCAGAAGACGCTGTTCGAAAAATTCTCCCAAGCCGACTCAAGCACCACTCGAGAGTATGGCGGCACCGGTCTGGGCCTGGCAATTTGTGCTCAGCTCGCCACGCTTATGGACGCCAACATCGATGTAAGCTCTGAGCAAGGCATTGGCTCTACGTTCACCATCAGCCTTACACTCCCAATTGATCAAGCTGAATACCAAACTGACGAGACCCAAGCGAACAATGCCGACCTTTCTGGCTTACACATTCTATTGGCCGAAGATAATCCGGTTAATCAACTACTCGCTGTGAGCTTACTTGAGGACAACAACGCAACCGTGGAAGTAGCAGACGATGGCCTTGAGGCTATCGCGATGTGTACCGATAACGAATCCTTCGACGTTATTCTAATGGATGTTCAGATGCCAAATATGGACGGACTTACTGCTAGTCGAGCGCTTAGAGATCAGGGAATCACGTTGCCTATTATTGCCCTGACCGCCAATGCGACACCTGAGGATAGAAAGCATTGTCTTGAAGCAGGCATGAGCGAATTTATGACTAAACCCTTTAATGTTTCTGAGCTGCTGAGTGTGATTACCAAGGCAACTCGAGGGAATTCACGGACGAATTTAGCAGATTAAGCGTTGCCGAAGCGATACACTCAAGTAACGAACTCTCAACCAACGAGCCTAAACCATGTACAGAGTATGCTTACTTATCACATTGCTATGCCTTGTAGCCAGTCAAGTCCAGAGTGACACCCTTACAGCCAATCAAGTCCAGAGTGACTCCATTGCAGCCAATCAAGTCCAGAGTGAGTCCATTGCCGAGGTAAATATCCCCTGCGATAAACTCCCGTCTACAGAGATCAACTTTAATCACGACACGGGCCGTTTTACCATCACGGTAGGTAGACAAACGCTCAGCGCTACAAGTATTCGCTTCAGAAAACTCGAGGAAAGCACTAACGCGTGTGCGGTAGAACTTGCCAACTTCACCTTTATTAGCGAAGAACCTTTGGCGTCGCTTGAAGATGAGTAATGTGCTGGGTAAGCTTCATTAAGTGTTTGCACCCTTTCGAAATAAAAAAGCTAATCACTAATTAGTAGGGCTTATGAACAATTACTCTCAACAACACCTTTCTTCGTTTCGTGCTCTTTTTCGCGCTGCCTTGGTCGCCATTACTACCCTGCTCGCGGCACAAAGTTGGGCTCAGGCGCCGGCGCCAGTGTTTGATGATGATTGGGATTGGATCAAGTTAACTTCCGACGAATGGCTAAAGGGTGATTTCATCGCCATGTATAAGGAGGTTCTAGAGTTTGATAGTGATAACTTAGGCGTTGTCGAGATTGATTGGGAAGATGTTGCCGAACTGCATACTAAGGGCTATCAGAGTGTTCGTATTGACGATAACCGTATCATCACTGGGCTCATTACGTTTAAGGATGGTGAGCTGACTATTACTGCCGCAGGTCTTACTACCACTATTGCGAATGATAAGCTCGTTTCGCTGGCTCCCGCTCAGGGAGATAGACGCGGCTACTGGGACGCAAAAATCACCTTAGGTTTGGACACTCAAAGCGGTAATACCATTCAATATAGCCGGACGGTTACGGCCACTGTCAAACGACGAACAGCCTCATCCAGGGTTCAATTGGACTACAACCTCAACTACAGCGAATCCACTGACCGAGACTCTGGCGACGAGACCGTCATTGCGGATAGCGTTCGCTTTAAAGCCATTGCTGATTACTATTTAGACCAACGTTGGTTCGTTCGCTTTGCTGACTACGAGTACTTTGATGACCGCTTCCAGAATATCGCCAAGCGCTCAACCTTTGGGGTCAAAGCGGGTTATACCGCCATCGATACTTCCACTGTAGACTTAGAATTTTCTGCAGGCCCCGGCTACCAGGCTACCGAGTACGTGACGGTACAACCGGGCGAAAACAAAGAAAACGAGTCCAAAGTCTTTTCCATGGAAACCGCCTGGGAGTGGGAGTTTATTAAGGACTTTACTTATATCCTCAAGTACAGCTACACCAACGTTAACGCCTCACTTGGCGAGTCACTTCAACACTTAGAGACGGGCTTCGAAATAGAGCCAATTGATGACTTTACGGTCAACTTCACCTATTACGTTGACCGTACTGGAGAGCCCATTCCCCTAGAAGACGGCTCGCTTCCTGAGCAGGACGATACCCGCTTTGTGGTTAGTATTGGCTATGAACTCTAGCGCCAGCTCGTCACTCTGAGTTCTGAATTCTGAGTTCTGAATTCTGAGTTCTGAATTCTGAGTTCTGAATTCTGAGCTCTGAGCTCTGAGCTCTGCGTTCTGAAAGAGACGAAAGAGAAGAAAGCCTAAGTACCCAAGCGTAAGTTGACTGGGCTACTCAGGCTTTCAGTGAGGACTACAACTGAATCCGCGGCTCCGTACCCATTCCAGGACCCAGCACAATGGCATTAAGTAAGAGGCGCTGTGTACCTAGCGCGGCGCCACGGAAGTTAGCCTCATTAGCAAACATGATAACTTGACCACTACCCACTTGCTCACGCACCAAATAAGCGGTGTTAACGATGCGCTGAGCCGCTTCCGGCCAGAGTAAGCCGCTCATACGGACACTCACCTCTGAGTCTTCTGGAACCGCTGTCCAACCTACGTTCTGCCACGCACCAGTGAGTGCCTCAGAGAGACTCCCTTGCGGCGCACGATAATGCCCCGCACGAATCACTGCCTCAGCAGAGCCACTAGGCATCAGCAGCGTAGCACTGCTATAAAGCAACGGCATTTCGGTGATTGCTCCGAAGCTCAACCAATGGTCGGCATCAACGCGCCCGGTAATGAATGAACCACGGGGCATAAAACGGGCATTCCAGCGATCTCGCTCAACAATCTGCGCCACCGGGGGATAGCTCACATCACGCACCCAAGGTGCAACAACATCCATAGATAGTGTGTGAGATTTAGTATCACTTAGGTCGAATTGATGATGCTCGGCCATTAACTCTTCGTAGACCTTCCGGTCGTAGGGTTCTACGGATTCCAGAGAGTCATTCAAGAGCGCAGTTTGGGTAAAATCTGCGCTGGCAAACTGACGGGATGCCCCACCTAAGCTAATTAGCGTTCCACCTTGTTCTACCCAGCGCTGGAGCTCGGCAAGCGAACCCTCGGACAAGCCTGATCCCCAAGACGGCGGTACAATAATCACGTTATAACGGCGTAAATCCATATAACTCAGTTGCTGATTGTGGATTTGAGAGTGCCTAATCCCCAACATACTGTCTATTGCGAACCAAGTAGATCCTGTGACATAGGGACTCATTGGCATATGAGAAAGTAGGGCTATCTGCGGCTGTTCCAGCAGTGGAAAATGTCGCCCTCCCCACTCGGGTAGATCACCCTGACCGAAGCCCGTATTGATACGTTTAAGCGTTAGGCCAAGTTCATTCGCTACATCCACCAGCTGCGGCACCGCCAAGTTGGGGTTATCAGCAAGGGTGACCATCACGGAGCCCGGATTGAAACTGTCATTGCCGTAGGTTGAGGAAATATTGCTAGCCCTTACCTCTACGCCCTGCTCCATAAGGCGAGCTGCGTAGGCAAGAGACAGGTCGTCAGCACCATCCACCACAAAAGCAATGCCTTCGCTAACCTCGTTGCGTTCCGCGGGTTGGATTTCATAGCGGGCGAGGCCAGAATTAATGTGTTCGCTAACAACTACCGACTCTAGACCATACATCATGGTTAAGTTCCACGCTGTGGTGTCATACATTAACGAAGACTCACCTTGCAGCAGCGCATTACGCTCACCTCGAAGTACTTCATCATTAATGTGCGCATCGAACTCCATGATCGCCGCAATTAAGCGTGCTTCCGGTTGACGGTTGGGAATCACCAAGCTACCGGCAGGAATAGTATAACGTCTTTGCACACGGCCACTCTGGCTTTTGGTTTCGCCAACGGAAAGCTCCCGTTCGGCGCGAAAAACCTGAATATCCTGCGCATTCAGCTTTTCAACCAACTGATTTAATCGCGAGGTATTATCGGTGGGCAAAATCACATAGGAGCGATTTGCGTACTCGCCTCTAGAGGCCGTAGCAACGCGTCTCAGCTCAACAAAATCACGATAGATAGCTTTACTATGAGTAGCAAGTGACGCCAAGTTCGCGAAGGTACTGACATATTGATGGTGAACCGATTCAGCATAGGTTTGCACCGTACCCTCGGGCCTACGAACACCGTCTTCTGCCATCCGTGACTGTTCGTAAAGAATATGAATCGAACCTCGGTATTCGGCATAATTCGAGTAGCCGGTATAGAGGTTTTCAAACCATTCACCGGTGTAGTAGCGCCAACCATGGCGATCAAACGCTGCGGCTTGTTCCTCGGCAAACTGATCAGACCAGGTGCGAACGCTAGCCGGGACGTGATTATTAATAGGCTCCCTAGGTGGCCCCATTAAAAAGGTATCTTGAGCACCCATTTCATGGCCATCAATCATCAGCTGCGGATACCAATCATTGATCAGAGCTACGCGACCACGAGACTCTGGCTGAGTAAGGTAAAAGAAGTCTCGGTTAAGATCGAAGAGGTAATGATTCATTCGTCCGAAGGGCCAGTCGCCACTGTGAAGGAGTGACTGATCATCAACATTAGGGGCCGTTCCTCGGAACTGTTCCAGGGTTTTAGAGAAGCGAGCACGGCCGTCTGGATTCATCATTGGATCAATCATAACGATCATATTTGCCAAGAGCTGCTGGGTTGCTTCACTCTGATCCGCAATTAAGTGGTAACTTGCCGCTACCGCTGCGTCCGCACCTGAGGTTTCGTTACCATGGATAGAGTAAGCCATCCAGGCTGTAGCGGGCATTTGCTCAATTAGGGTGTCTACTTCGGTTCCCGAGAGCTCGTCAGGGTGCGCCAACTGCTGCGCCATCTGCTTAAACTCGTCTAACTTAGCGAGGTTCTCTGGCGAGGAAATATAGGCCACATAGAGCGGTCTGCCCTCGTGACTCGTTGCGTACTGAACCAGTTTCATGCGTTCCGACTCAGTATCCCAACGATTAAATAGGGTACTAATTTGTGCCGGCGATGCCATACGATGGTAACCAACGGGGTAGCCCAATACGTCTTTGGGAGCGGTGATATTTAGGTGATAGTCACCGTCTAATATGGCGGTGGCATATTCCAAGTCTGGGTCTGACTGAGGTGGCATAAGGTTATCAGAGCCCCATGCCGCAGAAGTTACTAGGCAGAGTGATAGTACCAGTGATGCCCGTGAAATGATCATAATGATTCTCCCTGAATTGGAATTGCTAAATCCGTTTGTTAGCACGTCGCCGCGGCACCAAGATTTCTGTGACGCCTAGAATAATGAATGCAATCTCTCTACTGTATGATTTTCATACTGCCATTACAATAAACTCTGAGCTGAGTACCAATAATCTGTAAATAACGAGAGCAGAAAGTCTAAAGAAGATCGGAGCATAGAATGTATAGAAGCTCGGGGTAAAAGTTCTTTAGAAAACCGGGGCAAAAAAAAGGTGAGCTGTTTAGCTCACCTTAAGCGTTGTACTGAGCAACTATCAGTCCGTTAGATTGATATGAACACGATCAAGACGACCGGTATATTCAAACGGGTCAGTATAGAGTTTTGAAACTTGGGTACCGTTATCAATACCAATATCAAAGGTCTCAGCTAGGGAGTAGGTTGAAATATGCATTTGCGGCATTTCAACGGTATCCACTAGTTCGCCGTTAATGTACAGCTTACCGATACCCGCAAACTCACCCGTCTTCTGGAAATCAAACAATACATTCACTTCGCCATCTCCAATAACAGGAGACTCCAAGATATAGTGAACGCCGTCTAGGAAGTTATAGTCGTAGTAGACTTTGTCATCCTGAATGAACATTGAATAACCACCGGTCATGCCGCCTACCGCGACGATCACACCTTCATCACCCGACGCATAGTCAATGGATGTTTCGATAGTGTGCGAGCGATTCTTCACCGGTGCAGAGGTTTTCTCAGCGATACGAACCGCACCCGGCCAGTAGTAGGTGAACTCAGTTTGATCACCAAATAGACGATCAGACTGTTTCGCCAAGCGCTGAATCATATCGTCATACAGTGGGTAGACGTTGTACTTCCAGGCTTCTTCCTCAAAGATGGCAATCATTTCCGCCAACTTCTCTGGATACTCATCAGCAAGGTTATTCGCTTCCGAGAAATCCTCTTCAATGTTGTAGAGTTCCCAAACGTCATCTTCGAACGGAGACACCGAGTTGGTAATCCAAGGCATGCGCTGCCCATGTAACGATACAGCCTTCCAGCCTTCAGCATAAATACCGCGGTTACCGAACATTTCATAGTACTGACGTGTTCTCTGCGACGGTGCTTCAGGGTTATTGAACGCGTAGCGCATAGAGGTTCCATCCATAGGCTGCTGCTCAATACCGTGGTACTCAGCAGGCACTTCAGCGCTGGCGACATCCATAATGGTTGGCGCGATATCAATGATGTGGTGGTATTGAGAACGCACCGCTCCCTTATCTTCAATCCCATTCGGCCAGTGAACCACTAGGAAATCAGACTGTCCGCCACGGTGAACCGATTGCTTAAAGTATTGAAACGGAGTGTTACCGGCCAACGCCCAACCAGCGTGATAGTGCGGATAGGTATTCGCTTTACCCCAATCGTCAAGGTGACGAAGGTTCGCTTCCAGTTCGGTTTGCAAACCATTCAACACGTAGGTTTCATTGAAAGTACCCTGAAGACCACCCTCACCGCTAGCGCCGTTATCGGCGGTCACAAAGATCAAGGTATTGTCCAATTCACCAATGCGTTCAAGCTCATCGACGATTCGGCCAATCTGTTCATCCACCAATTCTAACTGTGCTGCGAAGACTTCCATTTGACGCGTATACAAACGCTTTTCTTCATCGGGAAGTGAGTCCCACGCAGGAATCGCTTCAGCGCGCTGAGTAAGCTCAGTGCCCGCTGGAATGACACCCATCTCTAGCTGTCGCTGGTGAATTCGCTCACGAACAACATCCCAGCCTTCGTCAAACACACCCACATACTTATCCAGATAATCATCCGGTGCATGGTGAGGTGAATGCATAGAACCAGACGCCCACAACATCATGAAGGGGTCTTCAGCCTTTAACGACTTATGCCCCGTCACCCACTCAATAGCGCGGTCAGCGAGATCTATATCTAGGTGACGACTGGTACGATTTGGTTCAGGTGAGTGATCATTCCACATTACCGGAACGAATTGGTGAACATCTGCAGCCATGAAGGTATAAGCATGGTGGAAACCTTCACCGCTTGGCCAGCGATCAAAAGGGCCTACCTGGGAGACTTCATAAAGTGGCGTGTGATCCCACTTACCAATTGCATAGTTTACGTAGCCTTCTTCGCCTAAGTAGTTAGCCACTGACTTAGCTGACTCTGGCATCACCGCGTTATAACCTGGGAAGCCCATGGCGGTTAGCGCGTGACTACCCAAACCAATTGAGTGCGTATTTCGACCAGCCATTAATGCGGCGCGTGATGGAGAACATAACGCACCGGTATGGAAATTATTAAATCGCAGACCATTGGCCGCTAAGCGGTCAATATTTGGGGTATTTACGAGGCCGCCGAAACTACCAATCTGCGCGAATCCTACGTCATCGAGTACGATCAACAGTACGTTGGGCGCATCATCCGCCGGTCTAGGCTCTTCAGGCCACCATTCTTGAGAATCTTCGTAGCGTTCAGCAATAACCCCACCGAATCCTTCGACTTCCTTCACCATGACGCCATCAGCATTAACGCTGACTCCAGAATGAGCTGCGCTGTCATTAGGCGCCGGCTTATTATCATCTTGGGGAGAACATCCGGTGAAGGCAACTAAGCACCCAAGTGCCAATAGTGTCTTCTTCATTTTTACTACTCCTTGTTGGTCTGCTTCGTAAATTCGGGCGTCTCTCGCATGAAGCTTGATTAAGCACCTGAATCCCCGCACACTGATAATAGTCCTAAAATGCTAAGATTTTCCAACTTTTCGACGTCTTTTTTATCGTTTTTGGTAGTTTATGAATCAGTTAATGCAACGGTCACAGCAATTTGTGAATACAGTCTTAGTGGTGCTTGCGCTCCTAGCAAGCAGCGTTTCGGCTGACGATTACGCAGGAGCCGAAAGCTGTAAAAGCTGTCACAGCAATGAATATGCGGATTGGCAGGCTTCTGATCATTATAGAGCGATGGCTATGCCGTCGGAGCTGACAGTGCTGGGCCAGTTCGATGGTTCAACACTAAGCCACGATGATACTCAAACCCAGTTTTTGACTGAAGATGGTAGTTACTGGCTGCAGACCACTGATCAAAACGGCAACGCTATTCGCTACGAAGTTGTCTATACCTTCGGTCACTATCCACTGCAGCAGTATGTGGTCAAAGTCAGTGAAAGCCGGTATCAGGTCACAACACTTGCATGGGATAGTCGGCTCCCTGAGGAAGGCGGACAACAATGGTTTAACAGCCACCCTGAGGCCAACGAAGTTATTGAGCACTCAGACCCGCTGCATTGGACGGGCACCTACTTTAACTGGAATACCCAATGTGTTGGCTGCCATGCCACCAATGTTGAGAAAAACTACGATGTCCGTCGTAACGAATTCGCTACCACATTTAGCGAAATCAATGTGAGTTGCGAAAGCTGCCATAGCCCCAGCGCAAATCACGTAAGGTCTGCTCTCTCGGGCGAGAAGCCGCTGGTACGCCCGGCCAACATGGCCTCTGAAGTTCAGTGGCAATTCGCATCTGATCACCATACTGCCATGCCGATGAATAGCATGCCGGAATCATCCGAGCTTAATGTCTGTGCGGATTGTCACTCCCGTCACGTAGATTTAGGTGCAGACAATCAACTGCCGCGTTTCGAAGATCGTGCCGCAATTCGCCTTGCTACCCAACCGCTCTATCACGCCGATGGGCAGTTGCTGGAAGAGACGTTTGTTATGGGCTCGTTTCTACAATCAAAAATGCATGCCGCCGGTGTCACCTGCTCCAACTGCCATAATCCTCACTCAGGAAAATTAGTTGCTGCGGTAAACGCCACCTGCGCTCAGTGCCATAGTCCAGCTAAGTTTGAGCAAACGGAACACACACTTCACTCCATTCTGACGGATTCGGCTCCCCAGTGTGTGGACTGCCATATGCCTGCCACCACCTACATGGGAGTCGATGATCGTCGAGATCATAGCTTTCGCATTCCGCGTCCTGATCTCACCGTCTCTCATGAACTTCCCAATGCCTGCCAGAGCTGCCACGAAGATACGCCTGCCCGCGACTTGAGCCAGTTCCTAGCCAGCCAACTTCCTCAACAGGTAGTAGGTGATCAGACGGTTGACCGGATTCTTGCTCGCTTTGAGGGTACTTTAAGTGCACAGGATTTCGTTGCGCTCACTACCGATGAACGGGTCCCAGCAATGCAACGCGCGATGCTACTTAGCTCGGCCCCCAACACCAATAGCGAACGGGCACTGTATGTTCAACTGTTAACTGGGGAGCATCCTGGCGTAGTGAAACTTGGCGCAATTGAGGGCCTAAGCCAGCTGCCAATCAATATTCGCTATGCCGGACTCATGAGCTGCCTTGATGACGAATATGCCAGTGTGCGCTTTGCCTGCGCAAGCGGTTTAGTGGGGGCGCTCAATTTCGGCATACCGTCACAGGACCGAGAACGCATCACTCACGGGCTAAATGCCGTATTAGCGGCCTACCGCAGTGACTATGATAGTCCGTCTTCAGCCACGTTGGTGGGCACCTTAGAGTTAGATCGAGGCAACGTCCCGGCCGCAAAGCTTGCCTTTCAACAGGCTCTAAGAGTGAGCCCTGGTCACTCGGCAGCACTTCTGAATCTATCGAGCATTGCGCGGCAAGAGGCTAACGTTACTGATGCATTGCGTTATGCAACCGAGGCACTTAGCTATTGGCCAAATGACCCAGCAGCTTGGTATAGCTTGGGTATGGCTGAAGTGTTAAACGAAGGCTATCTAGCCGCTGAAACGCCCCTTAGGAAGGCGAGTTCAATTGCCCCAACGAACCTCGATTTTAGCTTGGCTTACATCTTAATCCTTCAGCGCAATGGAAAGATTGTGGCAGCGCAAACCGAGCTGGCTCGAATTATGGCGCTCTACCCCAACTCGGGCGAACTTCAGCAACTGAGCATTGAACTCTCTAGCTCTTAGCTCTCAACGAGCAACGCTCAACGTGCAACGTGCAACGTGCAACGTGCAAATAGTTCCAACCTACACAGCGTAATTGGTGGACTATCTAACGGGCTTGGAGGTTTAGAGGTTTAGAGGTTTAGAGGTTTAGAGGTTTAGAGGTTTAGAGGTTTAGAGGTTTAGCACCTCGAGAGAAATCGTCATCAATTTGTCACCTTCTCGTGCTAAGCTAAGCCGCTTAAATTCATAGATTTTTTTATTGTTCCTGGAGTTTTTGCGTGGGTGTTTTTGAACGTTATTTGTCTGTTTGGGTTGGCTTGGCAATTGTTGCTGGCGTGCTACTGGGCAGCTGGTTTCCTCCAGTTTTCGCACACATAGCCGCCCTGGAGTGGGCTCACGTCAACTTAGTCGTCGCGGTCCTAATTTGGATCATGATTTACCCAATGATGGTACAAATTGATTTCTCATCCATCAAAGATGTTGGCCGAAAACCAAAGGGTTTGGCGCTGACATTAGTTATAAACTGGCTGATCAAACCATTCAGCATGGCTGCCTTGGGCTGGCTATTCTTCAAGGTGTTTTTCGCCGGCTGGGTTAACCCAGAAACCGCCAACGAGTATATCGCCGGAATGATCCTACTTGGTGTGGCGCCCTGTACAGCTATGGTCTTTGTCTGGAGTCAGCTGACCAAAGGTGATCCGAATTACACGCTCATTCAAGTCTCGGTGAACGACGTTATCATGGTTTTCGCCTTCGCCCCACTCACCGCGCTACTACTGGGGGTTAGTGATATTACGGTGCCTTGGGAAACACTATTGATTTCCGTGATCCTCTACGTACTACTGCCGCTATTGGCGGGGATCGCCACGCGAAAGCTATTAGACAAAGGAAATGATCATGCCAAACTTGATCGTCTTCTCACGCAACTTAAACCTTGGTCAATGATTGGTCTGCTAGCAACAGTAGTATTACTATTTGGCTTCCAAGCCACCACCATTCTGGCGCAGCCCTTCAACATCGTACTGATTGCCATTCCGCTAATGATCCAAACCTATGGTATCTTCGCCATTGCATACTTTGCCGCCAAGTCTTTGAAACTGCCGCATAACATTGCCGCCCCAGCTTGCATGATCGGCACCTCAAACTTTTTTGAGCTAGCGGTGGCAGTAGCTATATCACTATTTGGCCTTCATTCAGGTGCTGCACTGGCAACCGTTGTGGGTGTTTTGGTTGAGGTCCCGGTGATGCTGTCGTTAGTATATTTCGCCAACAAGACACGCCACTGGTTTACCGGGTAATTGGTTTACCGGGTAATTGGTTTACCGAGTAATTGGTTTACCGAGTAATTGATTTACCGAGTGATTGATTTACCGAGTGATTGATTTACCGAGTGATTGATTTACCGAGTGATTGATTTACCGAGTGATTGATTTACCGAGTGATTGATTTAACGAGCAATTACCTACCACTTAGCGCAGTTTTATCTGGCAGCCTGAGAACTATGGTTTATAAGCGCCTAGCATAGAGTTTGGCGCTTATAAACGGTGTTTAGGCTATATTAGCGCAGTAACGGCGCTACTCAGGAAGATGACCAACTTTGACGTAGATGAGTGCACCATCCTCCTTTGTAAAGGGGTTGTGAGCACTCAAGTGAGGGCTTCGCAACCAACTTCCAGCGGGATAGCTACCATGCTCATCGTGGAATGTACCTTCAAGCACAAATATTTCTTCGCCCCCCCAGTGCCTGTGAGGCTGAAACTGGGTGTTCGGAGCCCATTTAACCAGCGCGACACTCTCCCCTTCAAATTGATGGAGTGACAGGACACTCAGGCCGGGAACCAGTCCCGGGCTGAATTCTTTCTGCTGAGTAGCAACGCTGAATTGTGCTTGATCATCCGCTGCAAATTGCTGCAACTTAACAAAGATAGTAGCCCCTTCGGCACCAATGCGAGGGGTGTGAGCGGTACCAATAGGATTGCGGACGTAAGTTCCCGCTGGATACTCGCCGTGTTCATCAGCAAATACCCCAGCCAGCACAATGAACTCTTCCCCACCCGAATGAACGTGTGAAGAGAATTCCGAATTTGGTGCGTAGCGGACTATAGATGTTGCTCGCGCTGATTCCTCACCGATACGATCGAGCATCATCCGCTCCACCCCCGGCATTGGTGATGGAACCCACTGGTAATCCGCTGGAGTAACTACCTCTCGGCGCCTGAAATCACTTCTTAATTGCATGGTAAACCTCGAATTATTCGCAACACATCCTAGCATTCAAGGAATTTGAGAGAACTGCTGATAACCGAAGCGGCGTTTAAGAAAATCCTCAGGCGTGTACGAAAGCCCTGGCATCGAGCCATGTTGGTGAGCTGGGCACAGATTAGCCAATCGCAGCAGCAATGAGCAGGCCGCATACAAACTGATAGCGAGCGGAAATAAGAAAAGGTAGTGGGCAGGAGAAAGACTAAGCTGTGACGGAGAACTGTGGTTCTAGAAAGGAGATAGGGAGCGGCCATCAACCGAAGTGGCCGCTTCCTAGAGCCGGCTATTCGTGAAGCCAAGCCGCATGTTTTGGTGCTTTTTTAGTCTCAGCCCATTCTTCAATCATCGGCTGAGCAACGTCCTTTAGGCGTTTCATCATTTCTGGCGTGCCAGTATTCACAGCAACCTCAAGACGATGCCCGTTAGGATCAAAGAAGTAGATGGACTGAAAGATAGTGTGATTGACTGGTCCAATCACATTCAAACCTTCAGCCACTGCCTTCTCCTTGGCAGCCAACAATGCGTCCATTGACTCAACCTCAAAGGCGATGTGCTGAACCCACTCTGGTGTATTACTATCTCGGCCCATACGCGGTGAATTTGGAATTTCGAAAAAGGCTAAAACATTACCCATTCCCGCATCCAAAAAAACGTGCATATAGGGATCTGGCTCCTTCGTTGAAGGCACCTCGTCCTCGGCAATAGCCAGCTGGAAGTCCATTCCCATTACACGCTGGTAGAACTCAACGGTTTCCTTGGCATCATTACAGCGATACGCCACGTGGTGGATTCGTTTAATATTCATCGTCACTCCTTGCCCTAGTCGGCAGAGATTACGCCACGGTTAAGCTGATCGCGCTCAATGGATTCGAACAGCGCCTTAAAGTTACCCTCGCCAAAGCCATCATCTTTCTTGCGCTGAATGAATTCGAAGAACACTGGGCCAATAAGTGTTTCAGAGAAAATTTGTAGTAACAGACGCGGGTCACCATCTTCCGTTGAACCATCCATTAAAATTCCCCGAGACTGAAGTTCTTCAACCGGCTCGCCATGTCCCGGCAAGCGAGTTTCTAACATCTCGTAGTAGGTATTCGGAGGGGCCGTCATGAATGGCACACCGCGCGCCTTAAGGCGATCCCACGTATCGATAATATCGTCACAGTCAAAGGCGATATGCTGAATACCTTCACCGTTATAGGCCATCAAGAACTCTTCAATTTGACCCGTGGTCTTCGACGCTTCTTCGTTCAGCGGAATGCGGATCAAACCGTCCGGTGCTGACATCGCTTTGGAGAATAGGCCGGTGTATTCGCCCTTAATATCGAAGTAGCGAATTTCACGGAAATTGAACAGACGCTCATAGAAGTCCGCCCAGTAAGCCATCCGACCGCGATAAACATTGTGCGTTAAGTGGTCAATGATCTTTAAACCGCAGCCCTCAGGGTTGCGATCTACGCCATCAAGGTAAACGAAATCAATATCATAAATGCTATTTTGATCACCATAGCGATCAATCAGATACAGCGGCGCGCCGCCAATACCCTTAATAGCAGGCAAACGAAGCTCCATTGGGCCTGTTGGAATATCAACTGGTTGAGCACCCATTTCGAGGGCTCGCGCATAGGCTTTCTGCGCATCCTTAACGCGGAATGCCATACCGCAGGCCGACGGTCCATGCTCTTCGGCAAAATAGGCTGCGAAGCTATTTGGCTCGTTGTTGATAATGAAATTGATGCCACCTTGGCGATAGAGCACTACGTCCTTTGAGCGGTGCTTAGCTACCAGTGTGAAGCCCATCAGTTCGAAAACAGGTTCGAGCACACCTGGCTCTGGCGAGGCGAATTCAACAAATTCAAAGCCGTCTAGGCCCATTGGATTTTCAAATAGATCTGGCATTTCTTATCTCCACTTATACGCCATCTTTGCATTCGGCTTGGTTACATATGAAACCAACATTAGTTTCTTGTGTAACTAATGTCAATACTCCGCAGTCAGTATCGCCGTGCGCCTTTAGCCGCCCCAAGTCGGCGTAACTAAAACAGGTGGAGCTATTCGTCAAGCTATGGTATTTTAGTTTCACCTGTAACTATAAACCAAGTGGGAGATGTCCATGAAACTCGCTTCACTCAAGCACGGCCGCGATGGCAGCCTAGTAGTTGTATCGAAAGACTTAAGCCGAGCTACCTCAGCTAGCGCCGTGGCGCCAACGCTTCAGGCCGCCTTGGATGACTGGGCTAACTGTGAGCCGAAGCTCGAAGCGCTTTACGAGGAATTGAACGCGGGTTCTAGCGAGAGCTTCGCCTTCGACCCAGCGGCCTGTGACGCCCCGCTTCCTCGCGCCTACCACTGGGCTGATGCGAGTGCTTACGTCACCCACGTAGAGCTTGTTAGAAAGGCGCGCGGTGCGGAATTACCTGAGTCATTCTGGGTAGACCCACTGATGTACATGGGCGCATCCGATGCCTTTATTGGTCCACATGATGACGTGTTGGTTGAGAGCGAAGACTGGGGTATTGACCTAGAAGCTGAGGTCGCCGTTTTCACGGATGATGTACCAGCCGGCACACCCGCGCATCTTGCGGGGAAGCATATTAAATTGGTCGCTCTGGTTAACGACGTATCGCTACGCAATCTAATCCCAGCAGAGCTGGGGAAGCAGTTTGGTTTCTATCAGTCAAAACCTTGGACTGCGTTTACGCCCGTAGCCGTGACGCCCGACGAACTGGGCGACGCATGGGTTGATAACAAGCTGCATTTGCCATTGATCGCCAAGGTAAATAACGTCCAGCTAGGTGCGCCAAACGCCGGTGTGGACATGACATTCGACTTCGCCCAACTTATTGCTCATGCTGCCAAGTCTCGTTCGTTGATGACCGGCACCGTTATTGGCTCAGGAACCGTTTCCAACAAAGGTAGCTTACTGGGTTCGTGTTGTTTAGCTGAGGTACGCTGCCTTGAGACAATTGCCAGTGGCAAGCCAAGCACGCCGTTCTTGAGTTTCGGCGACTCAGTTCAGATTGATATGCTTGATGAGGAAGGTAAGAGCATCTTCGGTCAGATTGATCAGAAAATTGTTAAGCACACTCCGCCCGAGTAAAATTGAGCGCGCTTAAGCCCTACAATTCCTAATGGATGTGGGGCTGGGCTTGCTCGCTCAAATTCCCTTTTTCACTTTTTTCTTTTTCCCTTCTTCTCTTTTTCTCCTTCACCTACTGGCAGGCGCGGCAAATTGGTTCACTCAGCCTAGGGCACTAAAGTTGTGAGGCAAAGCTTAGCTTATCCGCTATGTTTATTAGCTAGTATCAGTAATTAACAATTCGGGGATATCTACTATGATATGGCGCACTCTACTTTTAGCGATTGGCTTAGCGCTTCCACTTGCGGCCTCAGCCGAGAATCAATTTCGTATTGGCGGTGAGTTCACGCTAGCACGCGAGGCTGACAACGTATTTGGCGACTCTACTGCTGTCCAAGCTCAGTTCGTTGGTGAATATGTCTTCAACCAAACCATCGGCATCAATATCGAACTTGGTGAATACGTAAACAGCTCAGACGATTTTGACCTCGATGTCAGGGCTAGGTTAGTGCAGAGCTTCGCCACTTTATATTTGCCTGTAAACGATGATCTCCGATTTTATGGCGGTGCGGGCTACTACTGGATGAATGACATCGATCTCTGTGACGCCGACAACTGTATTGATCTCGACGACTTTAGCAGTTCTGACTATGCGCTTCAGGGTGGCATTGAATTCAGTGATTTTGACGGCTGGGCTTTTGCGGTGGAATACGAAGGGCTTCGAGGAAAAGACGATTTTGAGAATTCGATTGGCTTTCGCTTTGGTTACGCGTTTTAGCGGCCAAACTTCGATCTGAACGCTGACTCAACTCAATAGCTTAGTGACCTGTTGAAGCGTTCAGCACTCGCGCTCGTCAGCATTAAGATAATACATAAAAGAGGAAAAGCGTTCTTGGGGGAAAGAACAGATGGATGGAGATAATCAGAGTATTCGGGCAGTTTCAACCAAGGCTAAAGCTGCCCTATCTAAGCCTTCTTAGAATCGGTAACCAAGCACTACCGAATAGCTTTCTGTCTTCGTGTCAAAATCTGCGTACTGGTACTCGGCCGCAATCTCGAACGAATGATTAATGAAGAATCGCATACCTAAACCATAGACCGGATCGGTACCCGAGTTTTCCTGAACAATCTCTCGGTCAAGGCTAGGGAAACTCAATACTTTTTCCGAATTCCAACTCATCGCGCCAACTCGAGCATCAATAAACCATACTTTATTAAGCGGGAGTGTGAAACGTGCTGAAGCGCCGTAAGCATCTCCTGAACCAGGAATACCGTTTGCTAAAATAGCAGGGAGCGCATCGGGGTCAATCACCTGACCAACTAATAGCGTCCGCGTACTGGAATAGTCCTGATAGAGCGCTTCAAGTGCCAGATAATCATTAAACTCATAGCCACCACGAAGGAAAAAAGTGGTGCTTGAAGTATCGAAGGACACATCGGTTACATTAACGCCGGCGTCACCAATCAGCTTTAATAGTCGGCCTTCATCGGTGTCAACGTTTAGACCACCCAAACCAAAGTTGACATACATATTGTCAGCGGCCGATGCCGTTGAACAGATGGCTGTGGTGGCCAATACACAAGCGGCTTTGATGCTAAGGCTACGCAATTTAGTCACGGATTTATTCAAACGAGTTAGTGCCACGGTTTATCCTCCAAGATAGATCAGCGTGTGCTAGCACGCCATATTACCCCCACTATAACTTGATCACCGTGTTAGCTCCATGAAAAATTGGTTCATTGAGGGCACCCTGGCTCCGAATGATGAAAAGTACTATAGAGAGCTATTGCTTTCCCAGACACACTAAAATTCAACATTTTCAACAGCCTAGAAAATGTCGTCTAAAATCTAGAGAGACTTAACTTAACTGCGCTGAGAAGCAACGGGGAGGAAGAGTCTATTAATAGGAAGCTTTTTGCCGAACTGGCTAAATGGCCAGCTTTCGGCGGATGATGACTTAACCATTTAGGACTTTACACAGATGCGAATGAAAATAATATTTATTTGGCTGGCGGGATGTTCCATGGTCGTCGCCGGCACTGCTGCCGCTTCAAACGAATCAAAACCTGCAACGGAATATACCCAATTTGCTAACCAGCAAGTCTTGGAGTCACTCCCCTTCAATGACAAACAGGACTTTGAAGATGCCAGTCGAGGTTTTCTCGCAAGACCGGACACCTTGACCATTCGCAATGAGGACGGCGTGGTGGTTTGGGACCTAGAGCAGTACAAACAATTTATTTCCCTAGATACGGCGGCTCCTGATACCGTCAACCCCAGCCTCTGGCGAAACACCCAATTAGGTATGGAGCACGGCCTTTATGAAGTGCGTGAAGATATTTATCAAGTTCGCGGCTTTGACCTCACCAACATTACCTTTATTGCCGGCGACACGGGCTGGATTGTCTTTGACCCGTTAATTTCCGAGGAGACTGCTGCCGCAGCGCTCGCCTTTATTAATGCCGAGCTGGGCGAAAGGCCCGTGAAGGCCATCATTTACAGCCACAGTCACATTGATCATTACGGCGGTGCGCGCGGACTTCTGCTGAACCAATCAGCTGAGGACGTTGTTGTCCTTGCTCCTGAGCATTTTACTGAGCATGCCGTGTCCGAAAATGTCATCGCCGGTAACGCTATGGCGCGCCGAGCTATCTACATGTACGGTGCACTTCTACCTCGAAACGCTCAAGGCGGTTTAAATGGTGGCCTTGGCATGACCGTCTCTACCGGTGCAGCCGGCTTACTACTGCCAACTCAAGATATTATCGAGACGGGTGAGTCACATACCATTGACGGCGTGGAGATGATTTTTCAGATGACGCCAGGCTCCGAGGCACCAGCTGAAATGAATACCTACTTCCCCGAGTGGAAGGCGCTCTGGATGGCGGAGAATACCACCAATACCATGCACAACATTCTAACGCTTCGTGGGGCGCTAGTTCGTGATCCGCTCATTTGGGCTACCTTCCTAAATGAAACTATCGCCATGTGGGGTGATGCGGTAGAAGTGAAATTCCAGAGTCACCACTGGCCTGTCTGGGGCAATGATCGCATCATCCCCTACTTCGAGAAGCAGCGTGACATCTATAAGTTCATTCACGATCAGTCAGTTCGACTAATGAATCTAGGCTATACGGGTGAAGAAATTTCCGAGATGCTCCGCCTGCCGCCAGAACTTGAAAATAACTGGGCAACACGCGGTTATTACGGCACGCTTCGCCACAATTCAAGAGCGGTATATCAACGTTATATGGGTTGGTATACAGGTAATCCATCTGACTTGAATAATCTGCCGCCAAAGTATGCCGCAGAGCGATATGTTGAGTTCATGGGTGGTGAGTCCGAAACCCTCAGAAAGGCACAGACTTCGTTCGATCAAGGTGATTACCGCTGGGTGGCTGAGGTAGGCAAGCATCTCGTCTTCAACAACCCTGCTAACACCAATGCCAAACACCTACTCGCCGATGCCTATGAGCAATTGGGCTATCAAGCTGAATCAGGCCCATGGCGTTCAGTATATCTTCAGGGGGCCTATGAGCTTCGCAACGGTGTACCTACATCTGGCGGCACGACTACTGCGTCCCCGGACACCATTCGCGCCATGACGCCAGAGATGGTCTTTGACTATCTAGCCGTCCGTTTGAATTGGGAAAAGGCCGCGGGTAAAGCCTTCAAGATTCAAATTGAGCTCACTGATCTTGATGAGAGCTATCAGCTTGAAGTTAAGAACGCCGTGCTTAATCATTCACAGAACCTCAGCGATGATGCGGATGTTAGTTTGAAGATGACCACCGAGGTAATGAACCGAATTCAACTTGGTGAAGTCACGCTTCAAGAAGCAATCGATAACGGCGACCTATCCGTCACCGGTGATCAAGACGTGCTAATCAATTTCTTCTCGATGCTTGATAACTTCGAAATGTGGTTCAATATAGTTACCCCATAAGGGCTATTCATACTTGGAAACGCGGAGTGGCTAACTTGAGCCTCCGCGTTTTTTTTCGTCTCCTAAGTGATGAGCAAGCCGAGGGACACTTGATAAAGCAATTAGCTCACTGCAGAACCGCAGACTCTCTGCATAACCGTAAACTAACAGTAGACCCAAGTACTCGCTACCCAGCTGCCTACTAACTGGGAGGGTCAATAGATCGCCCTGAAGAAGTATTCACCCTAAACCATCCTGCAATAGAGTATCTATCAACCTTTGCTGGTAGGACTTCATGGGGAAACTCATCGCTTAGAAATACCACTACAGTACCCGCTTCCGGTAGTACCGCAACCCCACGTTGATCCGCTTCATCTTGGTAGAGAACAAGCTCACCGCCATCGCTGGACTGCCAGCCTGAGTTCAGATACGTAACCAACGACAAAACGCGGTTAGTCCGTCCCTTAAAAGCATCTAGGTGACGACCGTAAAATCGACCGGGAGCATAGTGTGCAAAATGACATTCAAAGGAGAATAGACCCAGGAATAGGCATTGATTTAACGCGGCTTGCAGCTCACTGCACCAAGCTAGCCATGCCTTACCTGGCTCCGAACCATCATCTATCCAGTCAATTTCATCCGAACGAATTGAGCGATCTTGCTGGTGTTGATCAGCTCTTCCTATTCCCGCTTGACGATATTTCCGATCAGTCTCGGCTCGCGCAGCCTGCGTCAACGTCGTACAGAGTTCTGCTGGCAACGCATTCGGCAGGATACAGTAACCCACTCGGGCAATTTCGCTGGCGATCTGCTGAGGGATATCGATCATGGGTATTAGGTCCTTTGCTTTAGTACGCTGGCGCTAAATTAAGCCAACCCTCATCTGTCCTAGAAAATCGCGTTTACCCAGCGGCACGCCGTCAGCACGAAGCAGGTTGTAAACGGTAGCAGCATGAAAATAGAGATTTGGTAACGTAAAGGACATCACGAAATTCTCCATGGTAAACGGCAACTCTACTCCCGTCATTCGAAAGTACATTGGCTTTCCACTGAGGGCATTAATCTCTGCCGCGGTGATGGCAGCTAATTCCTCACGATCGGCAACAAGATGTCCTATAGCACCGTTCAAATCTGTCTCCTCCACATCCTTGGGAGGATTAAACTCACCGCGAAGCAGGCCGCGAGCAGCGTTGAGGCTGTGGTGACGGACCGAGTGTAGTTGTCGTCGCAATTCCCACATATCTTCTGCTACGCGCAGTTGTAACGCTTCATCACCGCTCAGACCCTGTTGTTCATAAAAGGCCTGAGCCTTCTTCATGGTAGCAATGGTGCCATCTAAAACTCTTAGGTAGCTAGCCACGCTTAGCTCATACAGTGCCGTCATATCTGTTTCCTATCTTTAGTTTTGGAGGGTAAAGCTTTCAGTTTAAGATATCGTTAACGAATTGTCTCGAAAACTCCAGTTCTCTCAGCCAGCGGGGTATGGGATAATCTTGCCATCACACCTAATTGTTGAACGTTTCTGCGAGGCCAACCATGAAGAAATTGTTAGTGGGATTACTTGTTTTTCTGTTAGTAGGTTTTGTGGCTGGCGGCTTCGTCGCCAAACAGAGACTAGATCAGTTCTTGAATAATGATCTCGCGCCGCTAGTGAGCGAATCAACGGGCCTTCAGGTTGACATTGGCGCTGTCGCGTTAGATCTGTGGTCGGGAAGCATTGAGATTGCTGATTTCACTATCGCCAATCCAACAGGATATAGCGCTGATAGCGCGGTGCGTTTCTCCACCTTAAAACTCTCTTTAGTACCTATGACGCTTCTAAATCAACCCATCCATCTCCAAGAATTTCTACTGGCTGAGCCAGCAGTGCTCGTTGAAGTCAACAGTGCCTATAGAACTAATATCCAGGTCATGCTAGACGAATTGGAAGCTCGCTATCCCAGAAATTCTGGGACATCTGAGGTTACTGAGCCAGAGCAAGGCAGCTCGGACGTTAAGGTGAGAATTGATGCTTTCACAATCGATGGCGCACAGTTGACCCTCGATGCCTCAGCCCTTAATCAGCCCTCTCAGTCAATTCGTCTTCCCGCGCTGAGTATTGAGCCCATTGGCAATCCGGATGGCGTTTTGGCAAATGAAGCGGCACGTATTATCGTGCTAGCCCTACTTCAAGATGCTAAAAGACAAGCAACGCAAGCACTTAAAGATGCTGCGGAGGAACGGGCCAAAGAAGAGCTTGAAGAGCGAGCCCGTGGGTTACTTGAGGATATCTTTAAGCGCTAACTCATTGGCGTGAATGAACTGATTAGCCAGCGTGCACCCAGCTCGCTACTGTGGTTATTAGGTCTGAGAATTACGAAGTTAAGGTTGAGCCATGAGTTTAAGTATTGCCCAAAACTTTCTACAGCAGGGTGATCTGCAATCTGCGCACCGCGAAACGATGCGTATTATTCAACATAACCCGCATGATCTCGGCGCATTAAAAGTCCTGTTAACTATTGCCTTCAGAACGCGTACACCGCTTAAAATTGCCCAAATTCTCAACCAAATCAACAAACTTGAGCCAACGCAAGCTACGCGCTTTGACGAAGCGTTAGCGTGGCATCAGCTTGAGCAACCTCACTGGGTTCTCAGCGCTCTAAAACAGCTAGACCCTGGGGAAATTAATGAAGCGAAGCTTAGCGCCTCAGCAATGAATCTCGCATCACAGTATGATCAACACAAATTAGGCACCGCACTTGCTCAGCGCACCGTTGAACTTGCTCCTAAGATGGCTAATGCGCACTTCGAATTAGGGCGCTGCTTTGTATTTTCAGGTGATTTTGACAACGCTAAGCAGAGCCTTAGCAAAGCACTGGCGCTCCACACGGGCCATCCCTTAGCCTTGCAATTACTCTCCACGCTGCCGAAGGCCTATTGGCCTCATGAGCTGTTAAACACCATTACGACAGCCATTCAGCAGACCAAGGAATTAGCCGGACTGAAACGGCTTCACGAAGCTAAGTACCGTATTTTAGAGTCCCTGGGTGATTATGAAGGCGCTTATCAAGCGATTGAAACTGCGAATAACCTGCATCGTCAGCAGCTGGGACCACGCTTGAGCGATCCGAAACAAAAACTTGAGTCTATTATGGCCACCTTCGAACAGCTCACGGTGACTGAAAACCTCGATAGTAGTGAAGCGACGCCTATTTTTATCGTAGGTTTACCTAGATCTGGAACCACCCTGCTAGAGCAGATTCTCTCAGCACACAACGATATTGAAGCATTGGGTGAATTGCCTCAGCTACCCGCCATCATTAATCGCGCCATTAAGCACGCGAAAGCCAATAACCAAATTATTGACAGTCGATTAGTCGCCAAACACTATTTTGAACAAACAGCCCCGCTGCGCGGTACGGCCAACTACTTTGTGGATAAGATGCCGCTGAATTATCAGCTTGTCGGTTTTATCGCTCACGCATTTCCTACCGCTAAGATTATCCTCATGCGCCGGGACGCTATGGATGTTTGCTTTGCTCAGTACCGACAGATTTTCGCTGACGATGCTCGTGCAATGGACTACAGCTACTCCCTCGAGGAGCTGGCTAGTTACTATCAAGCGTTTAGTAGGCTCATGTCTAAGTGGGATGAGAAATTCCCCAACCGTGTCTTTCGTCTGGACTACGAACAGCTAGTTGATGACCCAACTACCGCATTACAATCATTGAGTAGCTACTTATCACTCCAACTGCCTTCACAATGCCTGGACCTTCAGCTAAATCAACGCGCGGTTTCTACTGCCAGTGCCGGGCAAATTCGTGAACCTATCAGCAGTAGTCACCGAGCTCGCTGGCGTCATTACGAAGGGGCACTCTCGGCACTATCAAGCATCCTCAGAAAGGAATAGATGAACCCCAAGGCTCACATCTCTTTCGGATCAAAAAGCTGGAAGTGACGGCAATGGGGCGGTATCGCGAATCGCGAGCGCGAAGCTGGGCGAGAATGTTCAACCGGTAGCGAAACTTATCATCATTCCCACAGCAAGTCGTAATTAAACTGCTATCCTTTTCTTAGTCATCCAACAACAAAAAAGATGTGTCAAGCAGAACCTATTCCACTGCGTTTTGAAGGTCTTTTAAAATCAGGAATCACTAGAGCCTCATGCAGTTTGTGTCAGATTATCAGCTTGCCATGGTGTTAGCTATTACCCTTTGGGCTGTCGTTGGTCTAGGTACGTTTATAATCTCCGTATTCGTAAAACGTCTAGTCCACTCCAGTGTCTTATGCATAATAATCTCTGGAGCTAGTTTGGCTGCTTGCTACTCGCTTGGAGCAACCGCGATATTGTTAACGCTTGCCTTCTTCTCCACCATAGTACTCATCGGCATTGGCTTTCTGGGACTATTTTTATCGGGTTCCCAAAGCCACTTCCAACTCACTAACTCTGAAGATGATCAGGAAATACTACCGATTAAGTCAGAGCTTCCGGCAGACTTTCCGAGTGATCTGCTCACGCCATTTTTGCTGGAGGGAACTATCTGCGGCATCTATATTTTTGATGTTTCAACTACAACTACCGTCTACGTCAATTCACAGTTCTCAAAGATTACAGGCTTCAGTCTAGAAGAACTTAAAGTTGTTCAAAGTGGGTTAGGCCTTCTACATAATTTCCATAGAGATGACCTCAAAGACGTAGAGCAACATATCCAGGCGCTAGTATCCTCAAAACCTGGCGCATGCTTCGACATCCACTGTCGCTATCGACACAGAGACGGAAGTTGGATTCATTGTCTAGCACGTGACATTGTGATTCACACCAATGCGGGGAAAGCCAAGTATCTGATTGGCACCTTCGTGGATGTTTCCCAACTACACCAGGAACGAGCAGAATTAGACAAGCTTAGCGCTCGGTATTCGGCCACCTTTGAATATGCACCAGTAGGTATCGCACACGTATCTTTGGACGGAAAGTTTTTGCGTGCCAATAGCACACTCAAGAAACTTCTTGGCTACAGTGACACTGAGCTAGATAACCTAACCTTGATGGATATTACGCACCCCGATGACCTCAAAAAGGATTTAGACCTTCTTAATTCACTTATCGAGGGGGAAATCCCGCGGTATAAGATGGATAAGCGATACTTCAATGCTCGAAACCAAGTCATATGGATTGAACTAACGGTAGCAGCGGTCCGTCAAAATAATGGTGAAGTGGACTATTTTATTAGCATTATTCGAGATATTACCCACCACAAACTTATCGCCCATGAGCTGAAGGAAGCGAATTCTGCTTTTACGCGATTCGTAACCTCTTCTCCGTTCCTCCTAGAGCAACCTATCGCTGCTATTGGCGCCATGGCAGCTCGGATTGAAAACAAAATTGTCCAGCGCCAGAAAGACGAAGAGTTATTGTTCATTCCTGGTGTGGCCCAAATCTCAAAAGTGACTGACGAGCTCACTAATCGCCTGAATAACCTACTAGACTTGGTCAGATTTAATCCGCAATTGATACAAATCGAGAACGCATCGCTCGAAGAGATCATTAAGTTCAGTAGAACTCAAACTGTCTTAGCACCCGGATACCCCAGATGTCGAGTCAACTGCGACGAGAACACCCTTGTCCCTGTGGATAGAAGCTCTTTCGTCAAATTGATTAGCCATCTAACTATGAATATAGAGCAAATGCGGACTTCAACTGACAGTCAAATCATGGAAGTTAATATAAGTTGTTACCCCGAGGAATGGCATCAGCGAATGGTAATAGAGCTTCGCTGTACCGGATTTGAGCTGACTCCTGAATTCAAGCAATTAATGCTTAGAGCCTATGATTTTCAGGACGAAAACCAATTAGATGAGGTAGGTCTTAGATTTGCCATTATTCGACAGATAGTGCGAGCCCATAAAGGTCAGCTGAACGTAGATACGGATAACTCGGATGGCTTTTCGATGACCATCGCCCTTCCTACTGGGACGCCACTGCCCAACTAATAAGCTGATAACTGACTAAGCCAAAGCCAGCTATCAGCATCATGAATTAGTCAGCTTCTGCGGCCGGGATTTGACCAAGAATAGTATCCACGTACTGACGAACCACCACGTCTAACTCCTCTGGTGTCCACTCACGAACTGAACGAGTGCCCACTCCTCGCCACACTGCCTTACCTTCCTTCGCACTGGCAATATCGATAATCAACGTGCCCTCAGTGTACTGACTCACATCTACCGACTGCGAAGGGTAGCCCATATAGCCGCGATGATAAGGGGCGTAGCCGTACGAGCCATAGTAACCATAGCTATTGTTATAGCTCGTCACGCGAGTTTTGTCTTGAGTGGTAACGTGAAAACTTATTAGCGCATCAGCCTCTTCACGTGAAGCCTGAGTAAGTCCTCTTGCGGTTAACGATGCCGCTATATCAGTACGAATTCGGGCGTCCAATAGAGGATTCGTTGGGATCCCCAGCACCTCAACCGCGTCCGGAATCACGTAAAAGGTCTTTAGCGTTGAAAAGTCGAAATTCGGATCATAGTCCATGTTAACGCGTGGCAACGTAGTACAAGCGGATAGTACAGCCATACAGACAAAGGTTATTAATAGGCGTGGGAATTTCATGCGGTTTACTCCAATTGTTGTTCGCTGAGCTAACACTGCAACAGTGCACGTCAAATCATCATTTAGTTTCTCAAGTTATACCATGCTTATTCGAATCAGTTAACTAATAGATCACTCATTCACGCTCAGCGTTGAGTTCTTGCTAAATTCCACTTGATAGCATTGTGAAAACAAGAAATAGTAGGAAAAAAACAGGATCTCAGACCATGAACTCACTACTCGCCGAAGAACTTCAACTGCCCTGTGGAGCAACTTTACCGAATCGGATTGCTAAGGCGGCCATGACAGAAGGGCTCGCAGACCCCCTAGGCCGCCCTACTGAGGCACTAACCAACCTCTACCGCGTTTGGTCCGAAGGCGGCTCTGGATTGCTGTTATCCGGCAATATTCAAATTGACAGTCAACATTTAGAGCGCCCTGGAAATGTGATCATTGAAGGCCCTCCATCAGAGGAATTAAAACGTTCTCTGGCACAGTGGGCCGCGGCGGCAACCGTAAACGGCAATCACTTCTGGGCACAAATTAGCCACGCAGGTAGGCAAACACAACGAAACATCAACCCTAAACCGAAAGCACCTTCGGCGGTAAAACTCGGGGTTCCTGGCGGACAATTCGGCCTGCCTGAACCCATGAGCATCGAAACCATTCAATCGGCCATACAAGGTTATGCCCATGCTGCAAAGGTTGTAGTGGATGCTGGCTTCACCGGGGTACAAATTCACGCGGCACACGGCTATCTCATTTCACAGTTCCTCAGCCCACGCAGTAATCTTAGGAAAGATCAATACGGCGGTTCACTAGAGAATCGTGCGCGCTTTCTTTTGGAGGTTGTTTCGGCTACGCGAGCGGCAATCGGCCCAAACATACCGGTTTCAGTTAAACTCAATAGCGCGGATTTTCAGCGCGGCGGGTTCAACTTTGAAGATAGCCTCGTGGTACTAAAATGGCTAGAGGCCGCAGGCGTCGATCTAGTAGAAATCTCTGGCGGTACTTACGAACAACCCAAACTGCTTGGCATACAAGGTATTGAAGATGAAGCTCCACAGGCCGTGGCTACATCTACTAAGGCCCGAGAGGCCTACTTCGTCGACTTTGCAAAAGCCATGCAATCTGAGGTCACTATCCCCCTTATGGTAACCGGAGGTTTCAGAAAACGCGCCGTGATGGAAGCCGCTTTAGAGGACGGTAGCGCCGATATCATTGGTTTAGGTCGCCCACTCTGTGTGGTCGCCGACTCACCTAAACAACTTTTAGCGGGCAGAGAGGAATTGGATCGTTTTGAGCAATCGCTCTCGCTACTGCCTCAGTGGCTCAAATTTCTTGAGCGTATAACAACGATCCGAGCCATCGCCAGCTTTGCCGTTCAGTATTGGTACTACCGTCAAATAGCCGCTATTGGTGAGAACGGTGAAGCGGATAAAGATTTGAGTGTTTGGACAGCAACCAAATGGCTGCTAAAACAGCAGAGCGATTGGATAAAGCGCCGAAAAGCGCTGCTGTCGAAGCAAGACTAGCGCCAGGAAGGTGTGTTACCAGCCAGCAACAAAAAGAGCGAGCTTAACCGCTCGCCCTTGCAGAGACTAAATAGCGTAAACTAAGCGCGGTAAGCGCCAGCATTCAATGCCGCTATGCGCTTATCTAATGGCGGATGGCTCATCAGTAGTTCCGTCAACGTTTTCTTACCATTAATCCCAAAGGCCATTAATGTGCTGTCGAGTTGAGACTCTTGACTGGTCTTTAAACGCTGCAGCGCTGCAACCATCTTATCCTTACCCACCAACGAGGCCGCGCCTGCATCCGCATGGAATTCACGGTGGCGGCTGTACCACATGGTGAGAAAACTGGCGAAGAAGCCAAGTACTAACTCAAGCACCATGGTAACCCCGAAGTAAACGAGCCAATTGGTGCCTCCTTGCTGCCCGTTGCCGTTTGAAGCCACGATATTCGCGACAATTCTAGCTAGGAACATCACGAATGTGTTCACCACACCTTGCATGAGTGTCATGGTGACCATATCGCCATTGGCAATATGACTGACTTCGTGGGCAAGTACTGCTTCGGCTTCATCTTGGGTCATGGCACGCAGCAAACCGGTGGACACGGCAACCAGAGAATCATCACGCTTAGCGCCAGTCGCGAAGGCGTTGATATCAGGCGCGTCGTAAATGGCTACCGTTGGCATGCCAATGCCAGCCTGTTTTGCTTGACGTTCAACCGTGCCGAGCAGCCAGCGTTCAGTATCATTGCGCGGCGCTTTGATTACCTGCCCGCGAACCGAGCGCAGCGCCATTGACTTCGACATCAAGAGCGAAATGAACGCCCCGCCAAAACCGAAGACTGCCGCCAAAATCAGTAGGCCAGATAAGCTACCTGGCTGAAGATCTGTGGTTGCGTAGATAATATTCAACACCAAGCTCAGTAATAGTATTACTGCTAAGTTGGTGGCTAGGAACAAAGCTGTGCGTTTCATCGTTACCTCGAATTATTTCTGATGACTGTCATCAACATCTACAGTCTAAGGACTAAAGTAGCGATAAATTAACTTGGGTAGCATTAGGAATAATGCGGATATGCACTGCTATTCGGCCGCCTTGGTTGCCTGCCATGCCGTAGCGTGCCAATTACCGTCTTGCTTGATCAACACTCCGGTATTGAAGTATCGCTGGGACGGTGTTTGAGACGCCTTCGAGTCATATAGCGTGAGTTCGAAGGTCAATACCACAGCATCGCCAAAGCTTCTAACAGTCACATTCTCAGCACCATACCACACCGTGCTTTCGTCCGACGCGGCGTTGCTGTCACGCATTCCATCAATAATGGTAGCCTTACCGAAACGAGTACCTGATGAACTCGTGTAAATTAGCTCGTCTGCCCAAAACTCGTTGTGTACCTCTACATCATTCACACCATTCAAAAACCAATTCAAGCGAGCTTCAACGTCACTCTCTACCGAAGCATTCACTCCACTCGCTACGCTAAGCCATACCAAAGCGATGAAACATTTAGCCATGTTATACATATCTATTGAACCTCAATTTTCAATTAAAAAGGGTTTAGCGTGTAACCATCCTGCTGGAGCTGAGCGTGAGCGGCCATGGCCGACAGTGCCATCTCCACACCGGGGATAAGTTGCTCCTGAGTCACACCTAAGTGAGTAGCAGATTGCCCACAAACAATGACACGAACACCCTGTTCGATAAGCGCCAAAATTAACGGCGCCGAACCATTCGCTTCACCTGTGCGCTGTTGATAAACAGTGTTACGTTGAACATCGTAGGTAGCCGAACCATGAATGACGACCGCAAGCTGAATACGATCTTCGCTAACGCCATGCCCCAGCAGCATATTATTCATTCTTGCGGCAGAATTAATATACGGTGAGAAACTACCCGTTTCCGCGCTATCCGCCACATCAAAAGCTACCCGAAAGTTCACCTCTTCAGCAATTGGCTGAGCAAGATCGATTTCATAGTACCGGCCAAACTCCTCAATAGCCCCAGCTGATACTTGACCACTCATTACTATGCATAGGGCGAGGATTGAGATATTAAATCTGAGCTTCATGTCCACTCCTTTGATTGAAGAGTTGATGATTCACCTACCGGTGCATCCCATATGACCAACAACTTTTAGTGAACCATTAGCATAACGCTGGATTAGGCCGTGTGATAGCCCAGCTGACATAAAAAAGCGCCAACCAGAAACTGATTGACGCAAGGAGTATGAATGAAACTTGGGACAAACTAAAAAAAGAGCGGAGCGATCCTTGCCCCTCTTAGCAATGCGGAATCCTTACCACACTGTTAAATTAGCATAACCCATTAGATTCAAATGAAACTATAGCCAATGGCTTACAAAGGGCCGTACCGGACAGTACTGACATCACCACTCTCATCCTTAGCCTATGGTGTTGCTAACGCTTACGATGTCTCAGCGAAAGTCTGCTGAGCTATGTCTTTCCAGTACGCGCGTTGCTTCATCACCCCACGCTCTGTTAACCCGCGTGCCGCGTTGAACCGCAGGACGCGCGGCGATCTCATCTGCCCAGCGTTTAACATGCTTGTACTCATGAACGCTTAAAAATTCTGCGGCGCTATACAAACCACCTTGAACTAGCACACCATACCAAGGCCAAATGGCCATATCGGCAATGGTGTACTCATCTCCGCATAGAAACTGGTTGGCCGCTAGCTGTTTATCTAGTACGTCTAGCTGACGCTTAACCTCTAACGTGTAGCGGTCAATGGGGTACTGAAATTTCTCTGGGGCATAGGCATAAAAATGACCAAACCCGCCGCCTAAGAACGGGGCGCTTCCCATCTGCCACATTAGCCAGCTCAAACACTGAGCGCGCTGTTCCGGGTGAGTAGGAATAAAAGCGGAGAACTTCTCTGCCAGGTGAATCATCATGGCCCCTGATTCAAAAATACGGAATGGCTCATCGCCGCTTTTGTCAATCAACGCCGGGATTTTCGAGTTAGGATTAATTGCTACAAAGTCTGAGCCAAATTGTTCGCCTTCCATGATGTTTACGGTGTAAGCATCGTATTCGGCATCCTTGAAGCCCGCTTCCAATAATTCCTCAAAAAGCACTGTGACCTTCACGCCATTTGGCGTAGCGAGCGAGTACAACTGAAAAGGGTTATTCCCCTGGGGTAGCTCGGCGTGGTGAGTGGCTCCCGAAATAGGCCGATTAATGCTGGCAAACTTGCCGCCATTCTCAGCGTCCCACTGCCACACTTTTGGAGGGGTATAATTGTTGCTCATAATGATGGTCCTTTGAATATTTGTCATTGAAACATAAGGGCTCAAGGCGAAGAGTTAAAGAGCTGCTGCGGTAATTCCCTAGCAATATTGGTTAGTGTAGGCAATATTAGCGATGGGTGGATAGTTAGCGATGGGTGGATAGTTAGCGATGGGTGGATAGTTAGCGATGGGTAGATAGTTAGCGATGGGTAAATAGTTAGCGATGGGTAAATAGTTAGCGATGGGTAAATAGTTAGCGATGGGTAAATAGTTAGCGAGCGGGGAAAGACTATCAAGCTCTGTCACCCATCCTAGCGCTCGCCCAACCATTGCGCTGTATTCCCAAGTACCTTCGCCACTCCCACACGCCATGATGATTTATGGCGAATTCTGATACTTTAAGATCTTGATGTACCCCTCCCTGAAAGAGCAGTACACTGAAAATAAACAGGATTTGATCATGGCATCAACGGCAAAAATTCTCTCAGTTATCGCAATAATCCAAGGCTTAGCTGTACTCGCGTTGAAGCGATCCATAGAGGCTGAGAGTTGGCTGGTGACGATTCCTAGCCTCCATGTAGCGCTTTGGACAATGGTGCTCACCATCCCGTTGCTAAGCTATTTACTGCTAGATAGCCACAATTGGCGTAGAAGTATTAAGCCCATTGGATTCTCCGGCCTGGTTTTTGGTTTGCTTGGCGCCTACACAGGCTATGAAATGGGTCCTTACAAGGCGTTCCCGGTAGATTCTATCCTCATCATCTACATCATCTGTATCTTCCTCCTTAGCTTTAAGGTTTCAGTGTTCTGTCGCACACGGTGGCTGAACGGCACGAATGATTATTCTATGCTCTTGAAATTTTCATGGCGCCACGCCTTCCTAGGAGCTGGAAGCCTATTGTTCACAGGCGTTTTATGGCTGGTGCTCGCTTTGTGGGCGGGCATCTTCAATATAATTGGCATCGACTTCTTCGAAAAACTCTTTTACAAAGACTGGTTCGCGTTACCAGTAACCACAGTTTCTCTGGCCTCGGGCATCCTAATCTTCAGACAAATCGACACCCTAATTGATACACTTACCCGCTTCTTTCGTGTGCTATTGCAATACTTGTTACCGCTACTCGCTGCCGTGTCGGCTATGTTCCTCTTATCACTCCCCTTCACCGGGATGTCATCCCTTTGGGGGAACGGCTTTGGCACTTCTCTCGTGCTGTGGATGAACGCACTACTCCTGTTTTTTTGCAACGCGGTGTTCCAAGGAGATAGCGCTCCAATTTACCCAAGCTGGCTCCGAAAACTGCTCGCTATCATGTTACTTTCGCTGCCAATTCTTAGCCTACTTGGCGCCTATGGAATGTGGTTAAGAATTGACCAGCACGGCTGGACGATCGCCCGCTTTTGGGGGGTAATTACTACACTATTTTTACTCTTATTCAGCCTTGGCTATGGCCTGTTAATTAGTCGCTATCGCGTAACCTGGACACAACATCTTGGTAGGGTCAATGTGCCTATGGCCTGGATACTCTGCAGCGTACTCGTTACGGTAAACTCTCCGCTCATTAACCCTCGAGCCCTTGCGCTTGAAAGCCAGCTCAGTCGCGCGGCCCCGAGTGACCAACTTAAAAACACTGACTGGAAATACATCCACCGCCATCTTGGCCGAGTTGGCGACCAAACAATTGATACGGTGCTGTCGAACAACCCTCAGCTGACTCGAGATGAGTTGCTACAGTTAAATGGCGAAAATAATCTGCTAGTCTCTGAGCGCATCGTTCTGTTGGGAGGGCTCCCGGAACTACCTACCAACCTCGTCACTGCGTTGAATGCTCACTTTCAACCCTCGGCAATGCGATTATTTGTAGCGAAGGTGGCATCGACACCTGACAATCCGGAACGCTTTCTCGCTGCCAATGAATCCGGTTATAACTGGACTGAGATCGTGTTAATGATACCCACCGATAAAGGAGACTATATTGTTGAGCCTTTAGAGAAGACCTGCGCCATGACTGAAGAGCGTCTCATCAAACTCCTAGAGGTCAGTGAGATTGAGTCCGACGTTGAGCAGCGTGAGATCATCAGAGTTGGAGAGTTAATTCTTCAACGCCAACATAACGTAAACAGCTCATGCTCCAACACCGATGACTTGGCGGAGTAGCGTGTTAACCAAGATAGATTGCACGCTCTTGTGGTGGTAAGCTTGAAACTATCATTTGAACAGGGATAGCTAAATGACACATCAACACCGCCCAACTTGGGTCACGCTCGTGGGAATTTTGACCCTTATTTTTGGCTTATTTTCGCTATTAGGTGCGGCCCAGGAAATCGCCGTCCCCCGCTTCCTCGATATGCAGCAGGAAGTGGTGATGCACGTCGAAGAGATGGCTCAAGAGAGTGCAGCAGATGGAAGTGCTGAAATTGATATTACCGTTGATGGCGAGCAAACAACCGTAGATGTTGATGAGATTATGGTTTTTGTTGTGCACCTTTTTGATGTCCCCGAATGGTTCGAAGACTGGGCTTTTAGTATTGGTATCATGAGCCTGGCCATTGCATTGCTCTACTGTATTGCCGGTATCATCCTGCTAATGGCCAACGAAATTTCGTTACCAATATTTTATACGGCTTTGACATTATCAATGCTGTGGGAAATTTTTCGAATAGCCATCTTCGCCCAAACGGAAGCACCGCTTCTGCTGATGCAGATTCCGATATCAGTTCTCAGCCTGCTTCTGGACACCATACTACTGGTAATTGTCTTGGCGGCTAACAAAACAAGTTTCGCCAGAATTTAGTCACCAATTCGCAAGCTGAGCTTGCACCATCGCAACTGTTAGCCATAGGAACCCACCGCAGTATGTATCAGCTTATTCTTGAGGGGCACTACAGTATTTTTCTGTTGATTGTTGTGGCGCTAGTGGTCTCACTCACTTTCCATGAGTTTGGGCATGCCGCCATGGCTAAATTTTACGGTGACGATACGGCACAAAAGCAGGGGAGATTGACCCTCAACCCCGTTGCTCACATTGATCCACTTGGGCTGCTGATGGTTGTTATTTTGGGCTTTGGCTATGCGAAACCAGTTCCCACCAACCCCCGCAACTATACCTCTGGATGGGCGCAACTCTGGATTGCAGCGGCCGGACCGTTGATGAACTTACTCATCGCCTTCATCACTGTAAATGTCTTTATGCTAGCCATTCAGGGGGAATGGGCCTGGGCTCAGGGGGAGGGGCCGCAGTATTTCTTCATTTACCTTGCTACCATTAACCTCATTTTGATGATCTTTAACCTTATTCCCCTCGGCCCTTTGGACGGACATTATATTGCTCCGTATCTACTGCCTTCGGGATTACGTAAGCCCTATGTGCTGTTCAATGCACGTTATGGATCAATGTTATTCTTAGGTCTTATTATTTTGAGTGTCCTCGGCGTACCGGTGTTTAGCTACGTTTGGCAGCTGGGGCAATTTTTACTCCCGCTACTGGTGATTGTATGAATGCTTGGATTTCCGCAGCCGTTATCTTTGCTGCATTTATTGTTTTGAGTCTGATCTTCAGAGCGATATTTAATCGTTTAGGGCGGCACAGCGATGCGTCCACCAGCGAAGTTTTCAGGTTACTTGCTAACTCGCAACAGACTATTTTGATATTCATCGGTTTGGTACTGGCGCTCTCTGAGCTCGGATTCGATATTTCAGCGTTAGTCGCTGGCTTGGGTTTAACGGGCTTTGCGGTGGGCTTAGCGTTGAAGGACGCTATTTCAAATTTAGTATCGGGGATGATGCTGGTAGTTTATAAAACCATCGAACTCGGTAATGTGATTGAGCTATCAGGCGTAAGGGGTGAGGTGATCAATATCAACTTACGTTACATCACGCTGAATGTTGAAGGGGTACATCATTTAATCCCTAACGCGATATTACTCAACAGCAAATTAGCCATTATTGATCCGAAGACAACACTTTCTTCGCAAGCTACTTAGGTAGCCAGATTGAGACCCGTAAACCGCCCTCTTCCCGGTTGCAAAGATTGAGCACACCGTGATGGGCTTCGACAATCTCTCGAACTAACGTTAAGCCAATTCCTGAGCCACGCTGTTTAGTGGAATAGAAGGGAATGAAAGCTTGCGCTAGCACATCATCCGACATGCCCTTGCCGCTATCAAGCACATTGATTTCTACCCCTCCTCGTTTGCGCAACACACTAACTGTAACGGGATCCTCAGCAGACGAGGCCTCACGGGCGTTAGTGACCAAGTTGATAATCGCCTGTTCAAGCTGAGAGGCATCAAATGCGCTCTCTAAGCTCGCGTCCTCACACTCCAAATCGAAGTGCTGCAAAGCCTGTAATCGCTGCAAAAAGGGCTGCCACTGATGATTGGTTTTCTGGGCGAAGGCAAACGTGCGAATTTGGCATAGCCCAGAACGAATTGATTCAAATGATCGGCGCGATCTCCAAGCGTCGTAAACACTCTAGTGAGTCGGCTATCGTTGCTGGTTTGGGTAATCATCTTCCCCGAATGTACCATTGACATGATAGGCCCCAGAGAATTGTTAATTTCATGACTAATTACTCGAATGACCTTTTTCCAAACGGAGACTTCCTGCCTATTGAGTTCCTCGGACATATGCTTGAAGCTTAGCATCGTGGTCTCTTCAGTATGAATACGAACCACCGCCTTATCAATGTGCCAGCTCTGACTGATCCGTTCGCCATCCTCTTCCGCTGTGACCGAAAATAGCCCCTTTGTCATCGTCTTGTCTGCGTCGGCAAAGGCAGTTGGAGCACTGTTAAGGACGTCCTCAACCAGCGCCCCCTCAATTCGCTTGCCCTGCGCAAAATAGCTTCTTGCCGCATCAACCAGCAATTCAATTTGCCCCTCTTCGGTAGCGAAGAGTGTGGGCGCATCAGACGCAATCATTCGGCCGGTGGCGGCGATATCACGCTCAAACAGCCCCTGGCTAACCGTAGCGATAAGAAGCTGGTCGCGATCAACCGATTGCTCAGCCGCGTCATTACTCCAAACAAAGCCGTTGAGAACGATTACAGCAAGCAGTCCAATGACGCCCCAGCGCACACCAGCGCGCTGATGCCACTTCTTCGCTTCAATGATTAGATCTTGTTCTGCAGTATTCTTTATCATGAAAAATCTCCTACGATGTTTTCAACAAAGCAATACCTGTGCCAACTTTAGAAACACCCAGAATCATTGGCCTTCAGCAGATAGGCAACCACCCAGCAGTGTCCGCGGACAGGCAAATGTGTCCGCGGACACTGGGGTCGGACACTTCCTACTCGCCCGAAAATCAGATTGTGATAATTAGGACACCGATAATTCGCGGAACGTGCAGTGTACGGTGGGCTGTGGGCTGCGGGCTGTGAATTGGTTAACCAAGACGGGGAACCGCGCGAAGAATTGTGGTGTGACTGACGGAGAAGATGAGTGAGAATATTGATCCAGCCTGCCGGATCTAAGCGTAGTAGCCCTAGAAGTTTAGCTGAGAGTATTCGTGCTTTTGTTGATTGAGGAGGACCGAGTTCTGCGATTGGCAACTCGCCCGCAACGCCCTGCGACGGTATCCCAGCGGTCGTGCTACGATATCCCAACGGTCGTACTACTTTATTCCACAGGCCTTAGTGAGTTTTGGATAGGTCAATGGAAGTACAAAAGTACCACCTACCTCAACTTGCGGGACACCACGAAGCCCCTTACGGGCTAAAGTCTTTGCCGCGCGGCTATTCTGATCAACACGCAGTTCGGTGTAGCGGATGCCATGACCGCGAAACCACTTTTTTACAGCCGTGCAGTGCGGGCAACTCTTAGTAGAGTAAAGTGTTACATTCATGGTAGATGATTCTACACTTAAATAAGGCCAAGCTGGCAAGAGATTAGCTCTATCCGCTTTGAAGATGGCTAAGACTGATGTCCAACACACTACTCACCAACGAGGGAACTCGATATGTCTCTTTCACAACTAAATCATGACCCTAAGCTGGACGTCATGAAAGCACTGCGAGTGTTCAATCATGTTATGGATCATGGCGACAAAGAGGGTGATGTTCGTCATTTTATGGGGCTGTCGGCAAGCACTGACTTCGACGGCTACACCATGTACTTAAACAGCCATCACGCCAAACTCACTGTCTTCTTCCACAATAAATATCAACTGGAGTTTGCCAAAGCAGAAGAGCTTGATGAATTTTATACACTGCTTGATCGAGTGGCCGAAGTCATGTGAATTCATCGTAATCATCATATAAAAAAACGGCGCCTCATGGGCGCCGTTTTGATTCAAACGTCTCGCGCTTTAAGCGTGAAGACCTCGCTCAATCAAACTAACCAAATTAATTGAGTGCGCTTTGGTAGAACGATTAACACTGCGATTCTTAGCAAAATGTTCTTTTAGTTCATGTAACTGAAGAACGGCCATTGATACCGCCTGAGTAGGGAAAGCACCCTCTTCATTTTTAGCAATTTCAACCAAACGATTTACGTACTCAACCTGAAGGTTTTGACGCGTCGTGTTGATATTCCCTGACTTGTCCTCTGAGAAGATGGCACTGTTCAATTCATCCATCATTTCATCAACGGTGAAGGTGTTACCATAAAGCGTGGTATCAACCAGACGCTGAAGCACAGCAGGGTGTAGCAAATGATCCAGCAAACCACTTTGACCTGCTAGGATTGCCCCATGCAGTTTAGGATCTTCCGGGGCACCAAAGTTATTGAAGCCACGACGCATACGCTGAGCGTGAGCAATCACTTCAGGGTTCATTTCCATCGCGTCCGGTGCGAAGTGATACTTAGCGAGTAAAGCCATCGCTTCACGCTGACGCGCCTCAGCGACCGGCTCATAAGGTTGTGTGGCGCCTTCTTGACCGCGCAACGCTCGGTCCACGTAAACACCACCCACATAACGTGAAGTCACGTTACCAGCCGAACGCCATTCGCCCATCATGGCCTCGATGGCTACAACAAGATCGTCATAGCTCTGACCATTCTCAACATCAGCAGGCGACATGTTGTCTAGCACATCACGAACCAGCCCCATGCGCAGTTCGGAGTATTTTACCGCGTCATTTGACATGTCATAAATGTTAACGCGCGGATCAATACCCCAACCCGGAGCGCGCATATCATCGGCATCATTACCGAAGATTAAATCATCAGCAGTGGACTTAGCGAGGTGCGCTGCCATCGCCGCTGGGTCATTTAGCTCTGGTGAGTAGGAGAACTTGATGAACCAGGCGTCGTAAGGACCCGGTGTAACCGCGTAGAAACGAGTCTGCTCTGAGCCGCGTGGAGCAAAGTTAACGGATGGATAGTCCATGACCGACGCGGCCAGACCCTTTTCGTTAACCACCTCAAGGTCAAAAGACTCCTCAGGAGATAGATACTGAGTTGCCTTCATGTTGTGGTTCATACCCAAGGTGTGGCCCATTTCATGAAGAATCAAGTAGTGCATAGAATCGTGAACAATTTGCTCAGTCATTTCTGCAGCGGTCATACCCTCGGCCGCAGCGAAATCAGCGAACGCAAACGCGCTAAGATTCGCCGACTGCATGTGATTGCCAAGCGAGCAAGTGTGACCAGCAAGATGGTCTAACTGCTTGCTAAGATCTTCTGGCGAGTTCATTCCCTCGGCTAACCAACGTGAGATAATACGACGACGGTTGAGGAATGAAGCCTCTAGCATAATATCGGCACCGATAATCTGACCCGTACGTGGGTTCACAAAGCTCGGGCCGTAGCCGCCGAATGGAGGAGTAGGCGATGAAGTCCAGCGCAATACGTTGTAGCGGATATCGCCCGCATCCCAATCTGCGTCATCTGGCTGAATTTTGATTTCTACAGCGTTAGAGAAGCCTGCCTTTTCAAACGCTTTGTTCCACTCTAAGCCAGCCGACATGATAAGTTCACGCCACTCAACAGGAGTGGTGTTTTCAATCCACCAAACAATAGGCTCAACAGGATCGGAAAGCTCAGCGCTTGGATCCTGTTTGACCAAGTTCCAGCGATGGACAAGATCACGGTAAGGAGTAGATGACGTTGAAGTCAGATCCGTTACCTGCGTATCAAAGGTACCAACACGTGAATCTGCGAATCGAGGCGTAAAATCATTATCTGGCATTGCTACGAAGCTGTGTAACATGCGGATAGAAATAGCGCGCGAATCAGTAATATCTTCGCTCCAGCTAGGCTCGCCGCCAGAATACACATACTCAACTTCAAAATCAGTGTTATCAGGATAGCTGCGGATAGCTAGCACCTTAGACTTATCACCGTCTAAACCACCGGTTACCGGGTTGTCTGAGTCACTGACTTGCTGAAGACTTTCGCTTAACAACAAACCATCAATATTGACCAGAATATCGCCCGTTTCTTCGTCTTCGGCAACAATCTCAGCTACCGCCAAGATAGCATTTGAGATGTTCGCATCGGCAGCACGAGACAGTGCGTTATCTGGATCAAAGTAAAAGGAGGTGTTCTGGGCCACGAACTCGATACGGTTGTAGTAACGTTCTGCGGTGAGAACACTGTTCCCTACGTAAGCGCCAGTAAACTGACCAGCTTCAACAACGCCATTCGCGGTTTGCGCGGTATAGATAAACTCTTCCGACAGCTGATCTTCATTAATTAATAGGTGAACTGAGCCGGACTCCGGATCGCGGTAAGCCGTGAAAAAGCCTTCAAAAACTTCCGCGTCTTCAGTTAATGCCGCAATAGATTCTTCATCCAAATCTGGGGCTGGCGCGGGGCCATCGGAGCAAGCAGAGAGAACGAGTGCCGCAGCTGACAACGCCATTAGACGCTGAAGCTTCGCATTTATTATGTTCATAGGTGACCTTTTTGTGGGGTTAGTTACCCATCAAAAGTAACATAGGAAACCTTTGCTTGTCATGGATCTGGGGTTGAGCACTAGTATAAACCACAGGTGCCAAAGTGATTAAGAATAGACCAAATTCGCCCTAGGGACTCGTGCTAATTAATGGCGAATATGAATGGAGTCATCGTGCCTCCCAGCGCTATAACCAACCTTGCTGCCATTTAGTATTGTCCTTTAGGCTGCGCCAATCAATCGCCTGTACCCGCCCTGTCATCACTGCCTCCAGCTCACACAATTCAACTCTCTGGTCTTCGTCATAGCACACTCGGGTTACCATAAAGTGCCTCTCTTTGTTAACCGGTTCGAGGTGCGTCCATTTCGACTTCATCAGTGCTTTGGGGCTGAGTATATTCATGGTGATTTCCTAGGTAAGACTGTGTCTTTAGTAACGTTCTTTCGCGGGGAGTGGATCACTTCCGAAGTCCCTGTTACTAGAAAAGATGGACCGTTGTTTTACAGCGAAGCGAAGAGTTGAGGAGTAATAACCACCGAAAAGTGGCTACTAAAGCATCCCTAAACGCGTTACAGTATCAGCATTAGTTAGACTCAAATTAGCGAGATAGATTCATGTCAAAAAGTTTTGAAGTTCAAGGTCAGATCCATAGCATTGGTGACACTACCGAGTACGGTAATAATGGTTTTACAAAGCGCGAATTCGTTATCCGCGTAACCGGTGAAGGAGAGAATCCTGCCTACCCAAACTACCTCGCAATGGAGCTGATCAAGGATAAATGTGCGCTAATGGACCAATACCAAGTTGGTAGCGACATCACCGTTCACTTTAATTTGTCAGGACGCCTATGGTCTCAGCCAGGCAAACCAGAACGTTGTTTTAACAGCCTACAAGCATGGCGAATCGAAGGGCAATCACAAGCTGCACCTCAAGCCGAGCCAGGGCCTGCTGATTTCGGCCAATATGACGAAGACATTCCGTTCTGAACTTTGCCCGGTTCAACCATCGCAGCGCTTGTAATGAAGATGCGATTGCGAAGTAACAAGACAACAAACCCCGCCTTCGAGCGGGGTTTTTCATTGTATTAGCTTAACCAGAGTACCGCTAAGTAGCCCGCACTATAGGCCACGAACAGCCTTGGTATATAACGCGCGTAAGCCATAAAGGTCAGCTCCTTCATGCGACTCATCGCCACAATTCCAGCCGCCGAGCCAATCACTAGTAAAGATCCTCCTACCCCTACGGCGTAAGTAAGACCAAGCCACTGGGTAATGCTGAGAGTTGGTTCAGATTTAAGCAGCGCGGCCGTCAACGGCACATTATCTAGCATGGCCGAACTGATACCCATAAAATAGCTGGATAGTTCAGGGCTCAAGGCAAAAAACAGCTCGGTAAGATAGACAAGCACGCCAATTTCTTTCAATGCACCCACAATCAACAGGATCCCTAGGAAAAATAGCAAGGTATCAAACTGGATCTTCCGAACATACTCGAGCAGATGAATTTCGTGGCGATACTTATTCACGAACCCCCCTATTAAGAACATGACTGAGAGTCCCGAGAGGAAGGTCAACACTGGCGGAATCGCGAAGAGAATATTTAAGATCATGGTTGATACAATTGTGATGAAGAATAGGATCGCGATCACGACATCTAAACGCTGGGACTTATCTCGGAATAATTCCGCTTCAACACGCCGGTTAGTGCCTCTCATCATTAATACCACTAAGACGATTACGCCAATCAGTGTTGGCAGCAGCAGTTGTAGTAGCTGGGCCATAGATAGATGACCATCGCTAAATATCATCAGTGTTGTCACGTCGCCCGTGATTAGAATCACGCCACCTGAATTCACCGCGAACACCGCCAACACGGCTAGCTTTATCCGCTCCTTGTCCGAGAGTTTAAAGGCCGATACCACACTCAATGACACCAAGGTAGCCGTGATGTTATCCGCTAACATTGATAGCAGCACGGCAAAGACTGCCACTAAAATAATTAGCCGATTGAAGGAAAGGGCTCCGGGCATCAACTTTAAAACGGCGCCGGATATAAGGCCGCGAGCATTTAGAAATGCAACAAAAGTCATTGTAGCCATAAGAAACAGCCATAGACTGGCGATCTCTAACAAATTGTGATCGAAGCTCTCCTGCAAACTGGCTGACTCGCCCGAGGCACTGGCTTTTACATAAAGTAGTAGCCAACTCGCGCAGCCAAAGAACAGGGTGCTTTTTGCTTTATCGATGTGCGTGACTTCTTCACACGCAATGGCAATTAAAGCAATAATTGCCATAACAATGATGACTAATTCCACGGGGTTAAATATACCTTCTTTTAAATGGCGCTGTGGGGGATAAATTCGGCGCGAATCATACGCCTGACGGACTCCTTTTTATAGCGCTAGCCAACAAATACCATCTGGGCCCAACCATCTGGACGCTGACTTGGCCTTACTCGCCCAACCAAACCATCGATAAATGTTGCGTAAGGTCAATTTTTCAGGATTGTTTTGCGCTTAACTTTCGCGAAAAAATCAGTTTGGTCTACGCTGAAAATTAGGTAGTTCATAATAAACAGGAGAGACCCTATGGCCATCGCGAGCCACCTAATTACTGGCGCCACGCTGAGCTTGCTGGCTCCGTTAGCACTCGCACAGCAAAGTTCCTCAACCGAGGCGAGTCAGGCTAAACCGCTGTCTTCGGGAACTGAGCAAGGATTAGAGACTGAGATGGTGCTACCTGCCCCTACTAACGGTGCTACGAGTAGCTCAGCGCTGGTTGGTCAAGACAGCTTTAGGCTCTATGGTCATGCCATGCTCGACATGGGCTTTCAAACTAAACAGAGTGACCCCGATTGGCCAGATGTCCTTCGCCCTACCAAGCTTCCGTCATTCGAGAACGAATATTCCAATGACGGTCATTTCTATTCTGGGGTACGTCAAAGTCGATTAGGTTTTGCTAGTACTAGCCCTACCGCCTACGGCGAGCTAAAGACCATTATAGAGTTTGATTTAGTTGGGGTGGGTGACAACGCCGGCAAGACCGCCTTTCATCTATTGAAGGCGTGGGGCGAGTTCGGGGATTTCGGTGCCGGCCAGTACAACAGTGTATTCATGGACGCAGATCTATTCCCCAACACCATTGAATACTGGGGCCCCAGCGGCATGGTTTTCTATAATAATGTTCAGGTTCGTTGGACGCCGTGGCGTGATGGCGATTCACGTTTCGCCGTTTCCATTGAGCGACCTGGCGGCTCCGGTGATGGCGGTGAATTTAGTGATTTCATAGCTACCCGAGGACTTATTGGTGACTTTGAGCTTCCCGATATTGCGGCGCATTATCGCTGGGCGGGTGATTGGGGGCATGTCCAAGCCGCGGGCATACTACGGCAAATAAAGTGGAAAGACACAAGTCGCGACAGCAATATTGACCTAAGCGGCGAAGAGACGGGATGGGGCCTAAACTTAAGCACCAATTACTTCCTTGGTAGGCACGTAATCCGAGCATCAGCTGTTTACGGTGAAGGCATTCAAAACTACCTCAATGATGCCAGTGCAGATATCGGTGTTCGGCAGCCCGCTGGCACAGCACCAAGCGACATAACAAGCACAACCATTCCGGTACTCGGAATTGTCGCTTTCATCGATTTAAATTGGAGCCAGCAATGGACCAGTAGTATTGGCTATTCGATGCAGGATAATGATCTACCAGCTAGCGCTAGTGCCACCGAATTCAAAACGGGCCAATACGCTTTGGCAAATTTGCTCTGGCACCCCGCCAGCAATATTTTCATGGGCCCGGAAATTCAGTGGGCTCAGCGCGATAACTATGGCAGTTTCTCGAGTGAGGATCTGCGCATCCAGTTTTCCGTTAAGTATAGTTTTTCAAAGACACTTTAGACCAAGCTTGCTTGGCTTATATTAATAGTTAGTAACAGGTTTCGGAGAAGGCATTCATGGATATACACATCAAAAGGCTTGCTGCAAAACTAGCGCCTGCGTGCTTGGCGTTAATTGTTGTCGCCAACTACGCTATCGCCGACTTCAGCGATGAGGCACTGCAACGGGCAGTGGATGAGGCTTATGCCGAATTTAAGGACGACCAGCGTGGCGAAAATGCGGATTACATTCCGATTCTTGCCGAGGTCCCAAGCGACTTATTCGCGGTAGTCATTGCCACGCGCGACGGCAAGCTATTCACAGCGGGCGATATTGAGTATCGGTTCTCTATCCAAAGTGTTTCCAAACCATTTACTGCGGCGTTGATTATGAATCAACAGAGCCCTGAAGTTATCCGAGAAAAGATTGGTGTAGAGCCTACGGGTATGCCATTCAACAGTAAGTTAGCCCTCGCGGTGTACGAACAACGCTCGGTTAACCCGTTGGTGAACGCTGGCGCGATAGCCGCCGTCAGTCTAGTTGAAGCAAATGACGAAGCCCAACGCTGGGAGCTTATCCACCGCAACATAGAAGGCTTCGCGGGCAGTGAACTGGCCATTCTCGACGAAGTATTTGAATCAGAATACAGTTCAGCATCTAGCAATAGAGGTATTGCCAATATTCTCTTCAACGATAACCGCTTGTACGCGGATCCCGAGGAAAGCCTCCGCGTGTATACCATGCAGTGCTCAATTGGTGTGAATACGCGAGATCTTGCTGTCATGGGCGCAACACTTGCGAACGGCGGTGAAAATCCTATTACTGGTGAACGCATGTTGGCCGCGGAAGACGTTCCTGAGCTACTGGCCATAATGGCCACGGCTGGTTTTTATGATGAGTCTGGCGAGTGGATGTTCAGTGCTGGCTTACCCGCTAAAACGGGTGTGGGTGGCGGTATTGTAGCGGTAGTCCCTGGTAAATTTGCCATCGCTGCCTTTGCGCCACGTTTGGATGAGGCTGGGAATAGTGTCCGTGCCATGGAAGCGATCCGTCATATATCTAGCGCCTTAGGTGTGGGGGTATTTGGTGCCAATAGCTATGACTAGGAAACCAATCTCGCTAATTGTTCGTATCGGATTTTAGACGCGTACCAAGCCGCTGAAGGAGCTGCTCAAGATGAAGGAACTTGTAAACGAGGTTGTTCGTATAAATGCTCCCGCTAGCGTAGTCTGGGACTTTATTAGTGACATCGAGCATTGCGCTACGTGGCTAACAAATGTTGACAGCGTCAGTATTCTCAAGCGGGGAGACAACGGTCTAGTTGGGCTTCGCTGGGAAGAAACACGAAAAATGTTTGGCAAAGAAGCTACCGAAACCATGTGGATCACCCGAGCTGAACCGCTCAATTTTTATCAGGTGGAGGCGCACAACCACGGCGCCAAGTACTTCTCCAAGCTTTCGATTCAAGTTAAACCCGGCGGTTGCGAATTAGCCATGAGCTTTAGTGCCAAAGCGGTGTCGTTTAGCGCCAAGCTTTCTTCGCTACTTATGGCCCCGCTAATGAAGTCTTCAGTCAAGAAAATGGTAGCTAGAGACTTAAGTGATATAAAGCACGCCGCTGAACAACAAGCCGAAGCCGCTTAATTAGGCATTTGCCAAAACCCATTCAGCACCGCCAATCCCAAGGTGAGCTGAGTACGCGCTGGCAACTACTTTCACTTGAATGGCTAGCGAATTACCCTTACATTGGCAACGAATGAGCCTTTTTAAGGTCATAGGGATAGAAAACAAGAGACAAGGCGTCTCTGATCATTGGAGGAAACACATTATGCTAAAGCAATTTCTTACTGCCGGTATCATGGCCATTGCGGTCTCGGGGTGCGCGAGCGTTGGTACGCCAAGCGAAACCATTAGCCCTGTCATTCAAGCCAATCAACTCGTAGGGCAAGAAAGTAAGCAGTTTGACGTCGCCTTTGCTAAGAATCCTTACCCTGAGGTGACCAGTGTGTATTTCGAGCCAATGGACCTCACCAATGTAACCATTATCCAACCGGACAGTTCAACCAGTATAACCAGTCGAGTTAATCGTGATTGGGTGCTAACAGACCGTGATGTGGAGTGGCTGCAGGAAGCGTATGCAAAATCTGTTGAGAACTCGTTCTCGGCCAGCAACATTACTGTGGCAGCCACCGCCGACGAAGCCGACGCGGTAGTTAGCGCAGACTTAACTCGCATTAAGCCAACAGCACCTAAAGATGACTCAAGTCGAAGCCCAGGCTCACGTTACTACACCAAGTACTCGGGCGAGATGGATGTTCGTTTCACCGTGGTCCAAGGCACTGAGACAATTCTAGTGATTGAAGACCGTCGCGACGCGGGGTTTGATACTGGCACAGCATCCATGAACAATCGTACCTCAGTGCAGTTTGACGTACGCAACTTGTTTAACCGCTGGGCCATTCGCCTCGGCAAGCAGATGGAAGTATTGGCTGAACCCGGCGCCTAAGTCATACCTAGTCTGAATCTCAAGCCGGCCTCGTGCCGGCTTTTTAGTCTTTGAGCTTCTGAAGTGGTCACCAAGAACTACGCGACCAAGGCGCGGTGCGTGCTATTAATCAAGACGCTTCTTGAACCGGTATGACGCCACCAACAAGCCAGCCATACTAAATAGCGCTAACCAAATAAGATCAGCACGCAGTTCAAATAAACTTGCGTCGCGCAAAACAACGCCTCGAATTACCCGCATAAAATGCGTAGCCGGTAGTGCTTCAGCTATGGTCTGAGCAGCTTTCGGCATGCCCTCATAGGGAAACATAAAACCCGATAACAGAATTGAAGGTAGTAAAACGAACACGGTCATTTGCATAGCTTGTAGCTGGTTCACTGCCACGGTTGATATCACTAGACCCAGCGCGAGACTTGCCGCAATAAACAATCCGGTTGCGACAGCTAAGTCGAGCAGAGAGCCGCTAACCGTAACAGAAAACACCCAGTAGCCAAGCCCCAAAATAATACCTACTTGAATGAAGCCAATAAATATATAGGGCACAATTTTGCCGATCATCAGTTCCATGGAGCGAACAGGTGTATTGATCAACATCTCCATGTTACCTCGCTCGCGCTCGCGAACGATGGCCGCTGAGGTAAACATGATCATCGTCATGGTGAGAATGACACCTACCAGACCCGGCACCACATTAACCGCCGTTCGCTGCTCGGGATTGAAGTACAGTGTTACTTCAAAGGTTGGTACTTGTCTATTGGCTGGCTGACGAAAGAGCTCTCGCAATGGCATTGCCCTCAAGCCTTTTATCGCACTAGCGATAACGGTATCAGAACCATCCACCAACCAATGGGCGATAGGTCGACTGGTTTCTTGATCCGTTGACGAGGGTGAAGCCAACCCCGCAGCTTGGTGACGAACAAGTCGATTATCCACATCCCTAGGAATAACGAGCGCGGCTCTTACTCTGCCCTCTCGAATGGCTTCCTCTGCCGCGGATACCCCATCAAAATAGTGCGTGACCTCTACCACTTGGGTAGCGCTAACAATTTGAACCAAGGTTCGAGATAGGGCTGTACCACTTTGATCCACCACGGCGACTGGAATATCGCGAATATTGGTATTAATGGCAAAACCGAATAACAAAAGCTGGATCAACGGGATCATGATGACCATACCAAAGGTCATTTTATCTCTGCGAAGCTGTAACAATTCCTTCGATACAATAGCGTAGATTCTAAGCAAGGAGTTCATTGTCGACTCCCCGAACCGCCGGTACAGTTGACGAACACATCTTCGAGTGAAGGACGGGCAAGCACTACTCTATTCTCAAGCTGAGGATAATGCTTAGTCATCCATTGCAGCGGATCGGCCTCCTTTTTGTCTACCAGTACCCTCAAGTGGGCGCCCAGTTGCGCCGAGCTCTGAATCATCGGGTTTAGTTCTAAAGCCCGCTTTACACCACGCAGATCCGATCCGCTCACCTCCACGACATTAGCACTCATTTCGTCCATCAGCCGTTGCGGAGATCCGTCCACTCGTTTTATCCCAGCTTCCAAAATAGCTAATTGATGACAGCGTTCGGCCTCGTCCATGTAGTGAGTGGAGACCAAAATCGTAGTGCCCGAATCGCAGAGGTCAAACAACTTTTCCCAGAAGTCTCGGCGATTTTCGGGATCCACTGCCGAGGTAGGTTCATCAAGGAAAAGTAGTGGAGGGCGGTGAATCGTCGCGGCGGCGAGCGCCAACCGCTGTCGCTGTCCTCCGCTCATGGATCCGGCAAAATTATCAGCCCTCTCGGTGAGATCGTAGTCGGTCATCAGCTGATCAATACGCTGCCGACGTTCCGCTCTGGACAAGCCATAGATTGATGCCACAAAGTGCAAATTTTCTCGCACCGTTAGATCGTCAAAGAGTGAGAATTTTTGAGTCATATAGCCGATCTTGGACTTGAGCTGATCGCTATTTTGTAGGACTGACTGACCAAATAGTTTAGCCTCACCCTCTGAGGCAGCTAATAAACCCGTTAGTAAGCGTATCGCCGTGGTTTTTCCGCACCCATTGGGCCCAAGGAAACCGTAAATAGAGCCCTTTTTGACCTTTAAATCTAGGCCACTAACGGCTGCAAAGTCACCGAATCGTTTGGTTAAGCCGCAGGCCTCAATCGCCCATTCACTCATTAATAATGGCCCCTTCAGGCATTTTCACTTCCACGGGCAGTCCGGAGGGTAGATGTGCATAGTTTGCAGGTAGCTGAACTTCAGCTACATACATCAGCCTACTTCGCTCATTCTGAGTTAATGCATAGTACGGAGTAAATGACGGCTCACTACTGATCCAGGTCACCGCGCCGAGTATACTGTTGGCCACACCATCCACTTCAACTAAGAGCGAATCACCGACTTTAATGGCGGCTCGGTGAGTCTCTGGTACATAGACTCGGGCAAAGGGGGCATCACCTGCCAGTACAATTGCAACGGGACTTCCCTGTGTAACACGCTCTCCCAGATTCCAAGGAAGGTTATCTAAAATTCCCGTCCTCGTGGCGCGAACACTTAGATCTTCGAGTAATTTTTGCTCGCCTTCTAATTTTGCCTGCGCCGCGTCAAGCTCCGCCTCAGCGATACGAAGATCTTCCTCTCGGGTACCGTTTGTTAGTTGGCGTAGGCGCTCTTGTGCACTTTGCAAGGACGCTTCGGCCGAATCACGTCGAGCAATTACATGATCAAGTGCTGCTCTGCTTTGCATCTCGCGGTCTACTAAGTCTTTTGTTCGAAAATAGCTTTGACGCGCATCCACTACAGCAGCTCTAGCGCCAGTGACCTCCGCTTGCGCCGCAGCCACTTCCTCAACACGCGCACCGCTTCGAAGTTTATCCAGCTGAGCCTCAGCACGAAGCACCTCTGCTTGGGCCGCGGCAACCTGAGCTGCTTGGATTCGACTATCGAATTGGACTAACAAATCTCCCTGTGTCACCGCTTCACCTTGACTCACGGGCAAGGCGATAATCACCTCCTGAGCCGGCGCAGTGTGAGCGACACGCTCTCGCTCAAGATTCCCCAAGGCAACTGATTCGCCCTGCTCATCGCACCCCGTAACCAGCAGGACAACACCCAATACAAGCCAGCGCCTCATACTTTTTCCTTTGCAATAGCCATCACGATAACTTAAGTAAAGCACAAGGCAATTGACGGCGAAACCTAGTAGCAAAGTTTCTGCTCACCGCTTCGATTGTTCAGATAGAACTAACTGGCGGCTAAAGTTCTACCAATAAGCGCTGGCACAACCACCACTCCATTGGTATCGGCTACGAGATAGTCCCCAGGCTGGATCTGAATGCCTCCCACTTCTAACGTTATATTCACCTGCCCCGCTCCGCGACGATCGGTCTTGAGTGGAATACTAGCTAGAGCTTTAATTCCTAAAGGAAGCGTTGAGAGGATTTCTACATCTCTGACACAACCGAAAATCACCACCCCTGCCCAGCCATTCTGTACAGCGTTGGCCGCAATGAGATCGCCCAGCAATGCTCTGCGCATCGAAGCGCCACCATCGACTACAAGTACGCGCCCTATACCGGGCTCTGCAAGCTGTTCCTTCACCCTCGAGTTGTCTTCGAAACACTTAATAGTGACCACCTCACCGGCGAAACAGTCCTTCGCACCGTAATCACGAAAAGCGTTGGGCGTAATCACTTTTACCTGTTCAGAATATTGGTCACATAAATCAGGGGTTGAAAGCATGGCAAGTTCTCCTTGTTTACTAAGAGAGTGAACCACTGAAAACAATTCGACGAATTTTTATGGTGAATGACGCCTATTTTCGTTGGTTCATGTTGATTGCTTTTCATTGCCAGCGACCGCTGAGAATACGGTATTTACGTGGTGGAAATTACCGTAGCGAATCTACGCTGGGGCTACGTATTATGGCTGTACAAGGAGATTATCATGCTGTTGAAAAAATGCTTACTGCTCATTGGATTAGCTACCTCAATAGTGGCTCATGCTCAAACCCCTGCCTCGGCAGAAGCCACCGAGAACATCCAAACTATCGTGCTGGGTGCAGGCTGCTTTTGGGGTGTCGAGAAGCGCTACGAAGCGATGCCTGGGGTATTAGATGCTGAGTCCGGCTACGCCGACGGCCAGGTAGCACCTAATTACCGAACTATCACCCAAGCGAGTAATCGATTTAACCCCAACAACCATGCCGAGGTAGTTAAGCTTAGATTCAATGCCAATGCTATTTCTGTTGAAGCATTAATTAAAGCCTTTTACGAACAACATGATCCCACCCAAGGAAATCGCCAAGGCAATGATATTGGCACCCAGTATCGCTCTATTATCCTCACCACCACACCGCTACAAAGCACCGTTGCTCAGAGATTAACCCAGGAATATCAAGCGCTGCTCACTAATGCCGGTTATGGCGAGATAACCACGCAGATTAAACCGCTAGAAAGCTTCTATTCAGCGGAGGAATACCACCAAGACTATCTGGCGAAGAATCCCGAGGGCTACTGTCCTGATCACAGCACCGGCGTTCGTTTTAGTGGCAATACCACAGAGTTAGTAGACAATGAGGCACTGCTCAGCGGCAAACACATTGTAGTGATTGATGCTGAGTTTTACTGTCCATATTGCGAGAAATTTAAGACCGAAGTGGCAAACGATTACCAAGGTAGTATCCCAATGACCTTCCGCTTCGCCCACCAACTTGATGGGCTAAGCATTAACACTCCCACCTGGGCCACTCCTACCATACTCTTTTTGGAGGACGGCAGCGAAGTGTTTGCTCATCAAGGTTTTTTGGGAGAGGAGGATTTCTATCGAGCCCTTGGCGCCTTTAAGCTAGGTCAGAGTGAAGCCTTCAACGTGGCCTTCAATGAAGGGACGGATGCCGCGTTCTGCAAAGCTTACGATCTTTTCAAAAATACCCCTGATGGACAGTTCGTGGATACCCTTTCCGGCGCCCCACTCTTTGACACCCGAGATCGATTCAATTCTGCTACCGGTTGGTTGTCATTCACTAAACCCGTTGATGGTGCGGTGACCGAACACACCGATAATCGCTATGGCATGCAACGGACTGAATTGCGCTCGGCTTCAACCGGCATTCATTTAGGACACGTTTTTGACGACGGCCCCAACGGCCAGTTGCGATATTGCATCAACGCCACCGTGCTGGAGTTCGTGCCCCGTTAGTCAGTAACTGTTGCGGCTGGGGTGTTAAGATAACTGAAAACCAAGCCGCCTAGTGCTCCCGCGGCGCACTGGGCAGCCCAACCTAATAGCGTTCTGGCACCCGTAATTAAGGTCACACCAAGTAATGGTTCCATCGCGGCAATCATCACTATAAAGGCAATCGCGCCGCCGAGGGGAAACCAAAGTTTGGGAAGCGCTTTGAAGCGGTTCACAAAAGACATAAACCAAAAGGCCAAGAGTAAACCAATCAAGATGACTATGCCGTAGGTAAACGCTAAGCCTTGAAGGTCTAACCATGACATCCTAGCGCGATCGCTAAACGGAACCACTACATTAACGGACTCGAGGCCAGCAATGACAAACTGTGTATTAAATAGCGAGGCTAGGATGAAGGTCACCAGGGTACTCGTTAAAAATGCAAAAAGCGTTTGTCGATTAGGCATATTCTATTAAGCTCTACACATAAAATAATTAATGAATTGAATACTCTACGCTAAAAAACCATGTTTAGGCCAATCCAAATTATCTGGCCTCAACCTAGCGAATTGATAAGGGGATAACACCATGCTACGCCAATTTATTCTTTCTACGTGGGTAATTACCACCGCCGCGCTCGCCCAACCACAGCTATCGCCGGCGCCCAGTGACGTACCGACTATCGCCAATTACGATGTTGAAGAGCTGGCCGAAGGCTTCAATCAGCCTTGGGGACTTAGCTTCCTGCCCGGCGGCGCGATGTTGGTCGCTGAGCGAAGCGGCACTATTCAGTTGGTGAGCAAAGATGGCAAAAACCGCGTCGCGCTTGAGGGTGTTCCCGAAGCGTTCGTCAAGAGCCAAGCAGGCTTTTTCGAAGCACTCCCCCACCCCAACTTCGCCGCTAATCAGTGGGTTTACCTTAGCTATGCTTGGGGCTCCAACGATGAAAACGGACTGCGTGTTGCGCGGGCGAAGCTGGTTGGCAACGCATTAACGGATCTAGAGATACTGTTTACCGTAAGCCCCCTTAAATCAGGGGGTGCACATTACGGCGGACGAATGACCTTCCTCCCGGACGGCACGTTAGTCTTCGGCACGGGTGAAGGTTACAACTACCGAGAACATTCTCAGCAGCTAAATAGTCTCATGGGGAAGATTATTCGCATCAATGCCGACGGCTCGATTCCTGCCGACAATCCATTTGTTGGTCGTGACGACGCGCGGGCAGAGATTTGGAGCTACGGTCATCGCAATCCACAGGGAATTGTCTTTGATACCAATACCAACGTATTGTATGTCCATGAACATGGCCCCAAAGGTGGTGACGAAATCAATGTGATTGAAGCTGCGCTGAACTACGGCTGGCCGGCTATCACTTACGGCACGGAATATTCTGGCGCCCAGATCACCCCCTATACTGAGTTGGATGGCATGGAACAACCCATGTTCTACTACGTTCCGTCTATAGCCCCTGCTGGCTTTGCACAACTTCAAAATTCTCAGTTTAGCGCCTGGGATGGTGACTTTTTGATTGCCGCATTAGCGGGCAAAGAGGTTCGCCATGTAGACATGGAGAATGGTCAGGTGGTTGGTCAGCATCGTCTTCTCACCGAGCGTGAAGCACGTTTCCGCGATGTTCGCCAAGGCCCCGATGGTGCCATTTATGTACTAACTGACTCAAGCGAAGGAAGCATTCTTCGCCTGACGCCGGCGCAGTAACTCATGATTAATCTGTTATTACTGACCGCTGCGATTGAAGAAGTCGTTATCACTGGAAATCGAAATGGCGAACCGCTCGCTGAACTCGCCGCCTCGGTTTCCGTATTGCAGGGCGAGGCACTTAATGCTGGAGCTACTACACGAATAGACCAGATATTGAACCAAGCCGCTGGGGTAAATCTACAGAATACGAATGGCCAACAGCACCTCACTGCAATTCGCTCGCCAGTTCTCACTTCTGGAGCCGGGCAAGGCAGCTTTCTCTACCTCGAGGACGGCTTAGCTCTGCGCGCTGCAGCGTTTGGCAACGTTAATGCCATGTTAGAATCAAGCTGGGAATTAGCCGATGGCATTGAGGTCTGGCGTGGACCAGGCAGTGCGGCCTATGGATCTAACGCTATCCATGGCGTAATTAATGTGCGCAACGAACAGCCAAGCGGCCAACAGTTCTCCGTAAGCTATAGTGACTCTTCGTCATCCATTCGAGCTCGAATGAGTAGCGAATCTGGTTTCCTGAAGGCCTACGGCTTAAATGATGAAGGTTGGCGCGATAGTACCGGCGCCCATCAAGCCAAAGCGCTTATTGGCGGTACGTTGAATTCTGATAACTATGAGATGGAAGCTAGTCTCGCCGCACACTCCCTCGATCAACAAACGGCCGGCTTTATCTTTGGCGCTGACGCTTACAAAGATGACAACTTGATTTATACCAACCCCAACCCAGATGCCTACCGGGAAGTGGACGGATTTCGTGTACGTAGCCAGCTAACCCTCGGCAATTCAGGCTTTTCAGTGACACCTTATTATCGCGAAGTAGAGAGTGAGTTACTCATGCACTTCCTGCCCAGCCAAGCCATAGAAAACGCTAAACAGCAAAGCGTTGGCTTTATGTCAAACTACCGCGCTGAGGCTGGCTCAACCACCTTTCATAGTGGCATCGATATCGACGCTACCCGCGGCTCGCTTCGCGAAGAACAGTTAATCCCAGACGTTTTTTCATATACGCAAGGGATGCACTACGACTACCAAGTAGACACCACCACACTAGGCTATTTCTTTCAGTTGAGCGCTACGCACAAGGAGCGTTTAGATTGGCTGATCGGTATGCGCTATGAAGCCAGTCGCTATGACTACGAGAACTTCATGACATCCGGGGTTGATGGGCGTTTTTACCGGCCCGAAGACAGTGCAGATAAGTTTGAGCTGTTTATGCCCAAGTTACGCGTAAATTATCGCCTCAACACGGAACAAAACCTTTGGTTCCGCGTCGCAAGAGGGGCACGAGCACCGCAGGCCAGTGATCTTTATCGACTACAGATCAATCAAACCGGAGGCAGTGCTGGCAAAGAGGTCATAGACAGTGTCGAGTTTGGCTGGCGCTATAACCTCGCTGATTTATCGCTCGCAGCAACTACATTTGCCATGCGCAAGCGCGGGGTATTTTTTCGCGATGCCAATGGATTTAGCGAAGCCAATGGTGAAACCGAACACCTTGGCCTTGAGCTAGAAGGTAACTGGCAGTTTACAGAGGGACTACTGTGGACTGGAAGTATGAGTTATGCGAACCATACCTACGCGTTCACTCGAGCAATCAGCGGTGGTCCAAATACCACCGAGAGCATTGTCTCCGGCAATCAGGTGGATACCGCGCCAGAGTGGCTAGCAAGCCAACGTTTAAGCTGGCGCATCAACGATGCTTTATCAACTGCAATGCAGTGGCAGTTAGTTGGCGCTTACTACATGGACGCAAGTAATCAGCATGAGTATGACGGTCACCAACTTTGGTCCGCCTCCGCTGACTACCAAATTCATGCTGACATCCAAGTATCGCTGGGTGTTGAAAACCTCTTAGATACTCGCTACGCAAACAGAGCGGACTACGCTTTTGGCAATGAACGGTATTTACCAGGACGACCAAGAACGGCCTCGGTGGGCATTGACTGGCGCTGGTAGCTGATCAGAGGAACTTCACCACAATGGTGGTGCCAGCCTCTTTCTCGCTCGCAACGTTAATGCTCCAGCCAAACTGATCGCAGAGGCGCTTAACAATAGATAGCCCAACACCAAAGCCCGAGCGAGAATTCTCGCTCTCCGCTTTCCACGGGTCAAAGAGACCGGGCAGTTTTGCTTCACTTATTCCTGCACCCGTGTCAATGACACTCACAGCATTATCTTCTATTACGATTGTGACGGCGCCAGCCTCGGTATAGTTAACCGCGTTCTTCACCAAATTGGAGAGGACAATTTTTACCGCCGTGCGAGATGAATTGATCACTAGCTGCTGTTGGTGACGTACACTCACTATCAGGTTTTCACTGCCGCGAATCTCCTGAAAGGTCCGAGCTATCTCATCTACCAGCTCGTTGACGCTGACGGTTTGATATTCAGTGTTCGTTTCTCGTTCTCTTGCCAACATGAGGAAGGCGTCGGTAAGTTCTTCCATATCTACGCAAGCACGATCAATACGATCAACGTGACGAGCTTGGATGGGGGTGATCTCGGTGGTGCTACGAAGCATATCAACCGCCATTGAAATAACCGTAATAGGGGTTCTTAATTCATGGCTAGCATCTCGAGTAAAGGCGCTTTCTCGTTGGATAAAGCGTTCGTTACGGTCAATAAACCTAGACAGTGTCTCGGCTAGTTGTAGGACCTCTTGATCCGCATAATTGGGTAACTCAGCCGCTGAAATACTCTCCGAATTTGGTCTTTTTGGATCAAGCTTAGCCACCGCATTAGCGAGCGCTTGGGTAGGTGAAATTGTTCGCCGAGCCAGCAAGTAGGAAGCCCATAAAGCGAGGTATAAGACCAGTAACACGCAGGCCAACGGCAGAATTCCATAAAGCGCGATTAGCCCATCAACACCCGAACGATTGAATAGCAACACTAAGCGTTGCTCACCTCGCTGCTCGAGGAAAACGGCATTAAAACTCCCACCGCCGAGTTCATGGTAACCTTCCAGTTCAGTGATCACACCGGGTGGAATTTGCCGCTCATCGCGCGGGAGTAAGTAACCGGTAAGATTAAGCGAATTCGCCATGGGTGCGTTAGGTGACTCTTCCAACAGCGCCCAATAATGCGCGGATTCACGTTTCAGCGCCTCTTCAACTAGTACGTTGGACAACAACCAATTAGTCACCCACAGCCCCATCAACGCCGCTAAGGAAATGACCCCAGCTTGAAGGATAAAGTTGATAAAGAGTCGTTTACCTAGTGATTTAGGTTGTCGGATCAACAATGCGATAACCTCCTGCCGTACTATGTTGGATGAGTTTGTCTTCGTAGGGACGATCTAACACTTTTCGAAGTGCGTAAATATGCGAGCGCAACGCATCGCTATCTGGTCGGTCCTCACCCCAGAGCTCTCTCTCCAATGTTTCACGACTAACATAAGCTGGAGACGCTCGAAGTAGGCTAGCCAAAATTTGATAGCCCGTTGGTGTCAGTCCAATAGCCTTGCCGTTGCGGGTTACGGTCATTTGCTCCAGGTCGAAGTAAACATCGGCACATCGTAACACCTCACTAGTTGCCTCTGGCCCCAGTCTGCGGGACAGCGCATTGACCCGAACTTCGAGTTCACGCATCGCGAAAGGTTTTACCAGATAGTCATCTGCGCCCACCTCAAAGCCAAGAATTTTGTCGTCAAGCGAATCACGCGCCGTTAACATAATGACTGGTGTACTCTTTTTAGCTACCTTGCGCAGCTGCGTGCACAGTTCTATCCCATTAAGCCCTGGTAGCGACAGGTCCAAAATGATCACTTCAAATTCTTGCGTAACAGCCAAGTGAAGACCGGTTACCCCATCGGCAGCAAAGTCGACGGCAAATCCCTTCGCGGACATATAGTCCACGATCATCTCAGCAATGTCCTGATGATCTTCGATAACAAGCAATCGTTTACGTTGCGACATAATTTTCCGACCGTTACAACAACGGCTGAGACGAAGACGCCTCAGCCGTGTTATCAGTTTTACGATGAGTTAAAACGTTCTACTAGTTACTAAGAACAATAACACCAAAGTCAGTTGGAGTACCAGCTGGCTCCGCTGGACCGCGAGCAATCACCGTAGAGACGCTACCGCCATCAAGCTGAACTCCTTCTAGGTTGATGGCTACCATTCCACCCGCCACTACACGGATATCATAAGCGCCCGGTGCTACGGCTACGTAATCAGTAATACTGCCAAAGGCGAACTCATCAAGTAACGGATCCCCCGCTGCTTGGCTCTCAACCTGAACCACTGAGTACTCGCCCGCTGCGGTTACATAAACATCTACATCGCCCGCTGCCGGAGCGCCATGAACCACCTTTACACTAGCCTGTGTGGCAATAGCACGATTCGCATCGCCTGTAGGTAGTAAAGTGAAAGCCGGCGACGAAGTCACCCGACCTGTCGCAACAACACTATATTCCATTCCCGCTTCAAGCGTGACAGAACCCGAGGTGAAGACTGAGCCACCTACACCAGCACCATCAGGTGAGACATCGAATACGTAGTCACCGCCAGGAACTCCAGCGTAGTTACCAGCCACTGGGAAGATATCGGTATAATCAAAGCTCGCGATCAACTCCGCTGGCATGTCGCCAAGCGCCGCAGACGTAGCCCATACTTCAACGGGGCCACCAGCTGCAGAAGCCGCGTCCGGAGAGGCATGTACTACGCGTGCACCGGCTGTCGTCGCGGCGTCGCGAATCTCTACCGCATCAGTGTCGTTAGCGACCAACAACTTCACCGGGGAAGCGTCTGACTCTACCTGATTTTCGGCCGCAATGGCGGTTACCTGTAATTTCTGACCCGCAAAACCTGACAGATCAACGGTGCCTGAATCAAATACCACAGTACCGTTTACGGCAGCGCGAATACGAACTTCGCCAGCAGCAACCGCGCCGACATCGACAGACTCTTTAAACTCAAAGTTAAAATTTGGTGACATATTGGTAATGTCATCAGTTGGAGCAGTGAGGAAGATGTCCACTGCTGGCGCCAACGGCGCAGCGTGAGTTACCATCAAGCTTACCTGCCCATCCTCTGGCATCGTTTCTGACGAGCCGACAACCAATGGTTCGATATCAGCCACTGCGCCCACGGCTATAACGGTAGTCATATCGTCTTCGGCAATCGCAAACTCATCTACGGTGATGACCTCAGCGTTACCACCGGGGATAATGCCTTCCACGGCCAAGTCATAGAAGCCTACGGATAGCGAAGCAAAACCCGAGCTCTCCGCGTAATCCAATTCACTGATAGCTGCTTCGCCATCTACGAGCACATTTACTGCTGGTGCGTCAGGAGAGGCGTGAATGACACGAATGCTTCCAGAACCCAGCTCAACTTCGACATCCGTAACGTCGTCATCGTCATCATTACATCCGCTAAGTACTGCCATTGAAGCAATAACCGCAGTAGCTAATAGCTTTTTCGGAAAAGTAAATTGTTGTTTCATGAGAACCCCCTATAAGTGAGGATTGCACTATTAACGAAGCGCCGTGAAGAGGGCGTCAACGCTACGTGAATAAAGCGTGAATATTCGTTATCTACTTAGCCAATTACCTTTAAAAACACCACTTAGATCACAATTTTAGCGGTTTTTACGTCAATAATTCTTAGCCCTAATGGACTAATTCAACTCATTATTCCTAGTAGATCGAAAGCGAAGAGTGCAAAGACGCTACCAACACAGTATTCTCTGGTGACTATAAAAACAATTTTGGTCACTACTAGGGGTATAAGTAAGTATGCATCTAACCGCTCTGCAGTCATTGCTGATTGGCATGATCGTCGTATCATCGCTCGCATTTCTCTCTGTCTGTAAACGCGACTCCGTGGCAAGGCTGATGCTAAAGCCTTTGACTACCCTACTCATTACGCTACTCGCCGCCAGTTTTATTGACCAGCTTAGCGGCCCATTTCAATCTGCCGCGCTCCTTATTACTGCCGGACTCATCTTCTCCCTCGCGGGTGATATTTTCCTGCAGCTGCAGACCAAGTGGTTCCGGTTTGGACTAGCGAGCTTTTTAATCGCACACTTAGCCTATATCTGCGCTATCGGCATGCCCGGAGGCAGCGCTCCTTTTATCGGCGGTCACTGGATAGCAGCAGCCATTGCGCTCTGCGGCTTAGTTGCCATCTATACGCCAATGCACAGGCACCTAGCCCGTGAGCGCGTTCCGGTAGCACTCTACGCAGTGGTCATCGCTGCGCTATTATTCGTGACGCTACTTCAGTGGCTAAACGGCGGAAGCCTGATCTTGCTAGTGGGTGTGATCCTGTTTTCAATCTCGGACTCACTACTTGCGGCTAATCGTTTTGTGCGGCCATGGCCGAGTGCGCAATATCAAGTGATGTCAACCTACTATAGTGCTCAGCTATTGATTGCTCTTAGTCTTGCTGAACTGACTGGATAATATGAGATGCTGCGCCTTGGTACTGCCGCCATAGCCTGATAAGATTAAACGATAAACAATAATTTATAGGAAAGTTAACGCTATGAATAAGACCATCATAAAATCTGGTTTGGTGATTGCAGCCCTGGCCGGATTAACACTACTTCCAGGTTGCGCAGGCAAGGTTGATGGTCGTACCGCTTGTGCAAATAGTGTGGATGCCGCCTGGAATGCGCTGAACATCGCCGAGACCGAGGGCTTTGCAGGTAGCGTGAGCTACTCAAAGGCAGCGTCGCTGCTAACGGCCGCGAAATTTCAACAAACCATCGAACGCTTCGATAGCTGTGTAGACAAAGCACAGCGAGCGAGTAACTATGCCGTTGCCGCCCAGCGCGGCGAGTAAAAACCGAATGATGAAACTGTTAATTGTCTGCACCCATAACCGCTGCCGCAGTATCTTGGCGGAGGCCATCGCTGCGAAATTACTCGCTCCCGATGTTCAAGTACGTTCGGCCGGTAGCGCGGCTGAAGGCAAAGTTCACCCGCTGTCTTTGCAGTACTTGGCGCAACGCGGCTATGAGACCAAAGACCTCCACAGTGAGTCGTGGGATGCACTAGGGGACTGGCAGCCTGATATTATCATCACGGTCTGCGATAGCGCCGCTAACGAAGCGTGCCCCCTGATTCTTGGGCCCGCCGAAAAGGTCCATTGGGGGTTAGTCGATCCGTCGAAAACAACCTCTGACACGGCTCAGTGCGAAGCGAATTTCATGGCAACGATTGATCTCTTAGAAGATCGATTCGCTCAAGCGAAGGCGGCCTTTACTGTGGATATTACTGCAGAGCAACTTGCTAATTCACTGCGTAAACTCCACCACTGAGATTGGTAACGCAACGGCTTCACGCTGATCAATCAATTGGTTTCACATATCCCTGTTTCTCACTCTATACTCCTAGCTCTAGGTTCATTCAGACAGGGAGATCATATGAGCACCTATCGAGCTACTTTTCTTAGCGTGGGATTACTTAGCAGTCTTATATTAGGAGGCTGCTCTAGCTCAGAGGAACCACCGCAGCCAACCGTAGACTTTGCAACCTATAGTGCAGAAGAGTTCTATCAAACCACCAGTCAATTTGGCGCTTCTATTAACGCCTCGGCGGATGCTGTGCTCACCACGTCCGATGCTTCAGGCGTCTTTAACGTTTATCGCCAACCTTTAGATGGCACGCCGGCTACTCAGCTGAGCTTTTCTTCTACTGACGCCATCATGGGAATTTCTTGGTTTCCCGAAGATGATCGAATTCTCTACAGCGCGGATAATGGCGGTAATGAACTCAATCATCTCTTTGTGCTAGCTGAAGATGGCAGCGTTACCGACCTAACACCGGGTGAAAATCTCAAAGCCAGCTTTATGGGGTGGTCGGATGACAAAGCGTTCCTATACGTTGCCACCAATGAGCGAGACCCTAGCTCCTTCGACCTCTATAAGGTGTCTTTAAGTGGCTATCAGCGCGAACTCATCTTTCAAAATAACGAATCGCTAAGCCTTGAAGCGGTCAGTCCAGACGGTCAATTTGTCGCGGTAGTAGAAACGCTTGGCAATACGGATAGCGCGCTTTATCTCATCGAAGTGTCTGAGGAGGAGAGCCGCGCAAGAAAGATAAGCGAACACGAAGGTGAAGTGAATTACAGTGTCTTCAACTTCGGCCCAGATAGCCAAAGTCTTTACTATTCAACTAACCAGCATGGCGAATTTGTTCAGGCTTGGCGCTTTGATATTCCATCACTCTCGCATCATGTTTACTACACGGCAGATTGGGATGTGACAACTATTCGCTTCACCGGCGATGGTCGCTATCGCGTAGCAGCCATTAACGAAGATGCGGTTACTCGAGTTGAAATTCGTGATCTCGAAGACGATGCTCGGGTAGACATCCCTAACCTACCGGACGGCAACCTATCTGGATTCCAGGCTTCTGCCGATGGTCAGCATATGACCTTTTACGTGGCCTCTGACACCTCACCAGCCAACCTTTATGTCTATAGCGCAGAGTCCGAATCGCCGGTTGCCCTAAGCGCCAACCTCAACCCTGAAATTGCCTCTGAAAATTTGGTTGCTAGTGAAGTGGTCCGCTTCAATAGTTTCGATGGTCTGGCGATCCCCGGTTTATTGTATAAACCCGTTAATGCCTCCCCGAATAATCGTGTACCTGCGGTAATCTGGGTTCACGGCGGCCCGGGTGGTCAGAGTCGTGTTGGCTATAATCCAATGATTCAGCACCTGGTCAATCACGGCTACGCGGTGTTCTCAGTTAATAACCGAGGCTCATCGGGTTATGGTAAAACCTTCTACCACCTCGATGATCTTCGTCACGGTGAGGATGATTTACAGGATATTGTCTTCGGAAAGAAACACCTTCAGACATTGAACTGGATTGATCATGACCGCATTGGCATCATGGGTGGCAGCTATGGCGGTTATATGACCATGGCTGGCATGGCATTTACGGACGAATTTGCCGTTGGCATTAACATCTTTGGTGTCACCAACTGGGAGCGGACGCTAACCAGTATCCCACCTTGGTGGGAGAGCTTTAAATCGTACCTCTATGCAGAGATGGGTGATCCCGCTACCGACATCGAACGCCTTCGTCGGATTTCGCCACTCTTCCATGCCGACCAGATCTCTCGCCCGGTATTAGTGGTTCAGGGTGCTAATGACCCCCGCGTGCTGCAGATTGAAAGCGATGAAATGGTGGCCGCTATCCGCGCCAATGGAATACCAGTTGAGTATGTGTTGTTTCCCGATGAAGGTCATGGCTTCCGAAAGAAAGCGAATAGAATTACGGCCTCAGAAGCTTATTTGAGCTTCCTTAACGAGTATTTGTAATCGCCGGTGTAGAGGCATCGAATCGCCCTATCCTTCTAGCCTCGATAACCACTCTCGAGGCTAGAAGCATCCAGATAACCACCTACAGCGGCTTGGTTAGACGCCAGCGAGTCTCTTGTTAGAAGCTAGGATATGCGGTCCAAAATATCATCGAGCAGTGCCAAGCGTTGAATCGGTGAAGGTAACTCGAGTGCAAGCTGCAGATAATCCGGCTCCAACTGGAAGAATTGAAATAGATCGAAACTCGCATCACTGGCACTCTTTGCCTGCCACTCAGTTGTATTTAATACTTCGCGAAGGTGAAGCTCATCGCCAAAGCGTTCACTAAGCCTTGCCACAAGTCGCGCCTTGAGTCGTTCTGCTTCCGATTCATCGAAGGGGTCGTCCTCTAGTTCCTCACAGTGGACTAATCGGTAAGGTATTTCCTGCTGCACATTAATGAGCCGATAACGCTTGGAACAGTCTACAACCACCATCATTCTACCGTCATCGAAGGTTTGTAATATTTGTACCTGCCCACCTGAGAATACGTTACACGGCTCGAAGGTACTTTGATTAGCCTTTGGACCTACTGGGATGCGAGAACTTCGTAGCGCGCGCTTGGTGTGGCTAACGGCCACTGGAACATTATTCTCTACGCAATCGATAATCATTTTTCGATAGCGCGGCTCAAACACGTGTAACGGGTAAAGGCTGTTGGGTAAGGTGACTTGCCCGGGAATTGGAAAGAGCGCTAACACAGACATATGCTAAACCTTTGAAAAGTGTACAACGTCACTTGTACGCTACATTCCATAAATTCGATCAAGTCACCACTGATCGCTGGTTATTTATAGCCTGTGTCGCTTCGCCTGCACGCAAACTTTCCACCAGCTGGTCTACCGCAAAGCCGATATCCTGAAAGCTCAAATACAGTGGTGAGAAGCCGAACCGCAAAATATTTGGCGCCCTAAAATCCCCCACTACGCCGCGTTTTATCAGCGCCTGGCACAATCCGTAGGCATGCTCATACTCAAACGCCAATTGACTGCCCCGCTGAGTAAGATCTCTAGGGCCCACCAGGGTTAGTTTTTCCGCCGCCCCGCTCTGATGGAACTGTGCCAAGAACACCTCCATCAAGCTTAGTGACTTTTCACGAAGCTGTTCCACACTAATCTCTTCATACAGCGTTAGCGCTGCCTCAACGGCCGACATTGAGATCACCGACGGCGTCCCGCAGAGAAATTGAGCGATACCTGAGCTAGCGTCGTAGTTTGGTGAAAAATCAAAGGGTCTGCGATGACCAAGCCAACCTGATAGCGGTTGTTCTAGACTCTCGAGGTGACGCTTGGCGGCATAGATAAAGGCTGGGGCGCCTGGGCCGCCATTGAGAAATTTGTAACTACAGCCAACGGCAAAATCCACATTGCAATCATCCAGCGCTATCGGAACAATACCTGCTGAGTGCGCCAAGTCCCAGACCACTCGAATACCGTATTCCTGAGCCGCTTGCGTAATAGCCTTCATATCTAGTAGCTGGCCGGTGCGAAAGTTGACCTGAGTGAGTACGAGTACCGCTACGTCATCGCTCAAGCTGTTGAGAATGTCATCTTCATCCACACTCACCAACTCGCAGCGCTCGTCCATTAGTTTGCTTAACCCCTCGATCATATATCGATCAGTAGGGAAATTGTCTGTGGTGGTGAGTACCTTCGACTTTCCAGAAGACAAACTTAGCGCCGCAGAAATTGCTTTAAACAGATTAATAGAGGTACTGTCACAGCAGGCAATCTGGCCGCTCTCTGCGCCTAATATTGCCGCCAATTGATCGCCAATCCTCAAGGGTAAATCAATCCAGCCATGCTTGTTCCAACTGGCTATCAAATCGGGTTGCCATTGCGCCGTCACAACGTCCTGAAGCTTCTGGACTACGCGTTGCGAGACCGGGCCCAAGGAATTACCATCTAAGTAACAGCTGTCTTTTGCAAGCAGGAACTCGCTGCGATACTGGCGCAATGGATCCTGCTGGTCGAGGCGAGCTAGTTCGTCATTACTGATCATTTAACTGCTCCTTAACCTGTGCTAAGAAGCTGCGAAAGGTTTGCGTTTGAGGATGAAGCACATCGAAGTGACCGGCGTTTGGAATCGACGTTGACGGCACAGACTCAAGCAGTGAATAGCTTGACTCAACAATAGCGTCATCGGCGCCAAGAATAAGCGTTAGGTTGGCGCTCAGCTCCCGTTGCGATGGATCTGCGGCACGATAGTCCGCAGCATCATCAGTAGGCAGCCCGCCCATAAATAGTGAGGTAGCCCGCTGGCAGCTATTTGTGCCCATGGAGTAATCAGCCAGACGACTAATTGGCGCTAAGCCAAACACCTGTTTGAAGCGATGCGAATAATTGGCCTTGGCACTTATTAGCAGGGCTAAATGTCCCCCAGCGGAATGCCCACTAAGGACTGCTCTATCGAGGTTAAGCTGCTCACCAAAATCTTCCATAGCAGTGATGGCTGCTTCTACGTCTGAGAGCGAATTCGGCCATCCTCCGCCGGGTTCTCCAACTCGTCGATACTCAATACTCCAAACCGCAAAGCCCTGATCAACGAATGCACTCGCCATTGCGTTGGCATGCGATAGATCATACTCCGCTAACCAACAGCCACCATGAATAAATACCACCACTGGGGGGCGAACGATCCCTTCTGGCTGCCACAACTCAACAAATTGTGAAGGGGCTTCGCCATAACGAAACAGAGTAGGCTGGTGCGTTACGTCCAAACTTAGGACGTCTCCGAAGCTTACCTTGCTAACGGGTTCAATCGCCGGTGCGGTGTCACCGGAAATTGGACCACTAGCGAATGACGGTACCGTGGTACAGGACAGCGTGAATAGTATTAAGCTACGTATTAGACTTTGCCGATTCATGAGATTTTCACTGCAATGATTTACTCGCAGCGTAACAGACTTATATCAGTAGTTCGTCCGCATATTCCACAGGGCGGTGAGCGATCCTGCCGCTCACTTCATTCAGATCAGCGCCGCCACGAGCGCTTCTCTCATTTGCCCTTCAATAGGCTGAGGTTTCTCCGTTTCACGATCCACGAACACGTGCGTCATGGTACCGTGAGCACAAGCCTCTTCCTCGCCGGCTTTAAAAATGGCGACGCCATATTCCACCGATGAGTTGCCTAAACGATTAACTCTAAAGGCACCTTCAATAGCATCGGGAAAGGCAATGGAACGATGGTAAGCGCAAGATGAGGAAACAATATAGCCCACTATCGGACTCAAGGTAGGCTGAAATCCGCCCTGTTCAATGAGGTAGCTATTCGCGATGGTATCGAAATACGAGTAGTAAGTGACATTATTCACGTGCCCAAACATATCATTATCCATCCAGCGAGTGCTAATGGGTGCGAAGTGATGATACTCACTACGTATCGGGATTGGAGTTTTAGCCATTGTGAATACCTATAAGTGCCGCGTTGTATATGTTGAGCGCATCATCAAAGCTAACGGCTACGGGGTTATTGATCAAGAGGCGAGTTTGGAGCATTGCATCCTCAGCCAACATGGCTAAGTCCTCGGCGCTAATATTGAGTTCGCTCAGCTTAGTTGGGATTCCCAACGAAAGAATAAGTTGCTCCATAGACCTAATAAAGTTAGCGCAGCTTTGCTTGGTGGTGTCACCTGGCTGGCTACCTGCTAAGCACTCATTGAGTTCAGCATACCAATGCTCCGCAGCCTTGGCGTTAAAGCGCAGTACGTGCGGCAGCACCAACGAGTTACTCAACCCATGAGGAATGTGGAACCGACCGCCTAATGGATACGCCAAAGCGTGAACCGCTGCAACGGGCGAGTTTGCAAACGCTTGCCCTGCCAGGCACGCACCTAACAGCATATTTTGACGCGCGGCCAAATTGCTACCGTTAAAGGTTGCCTCATAGAGGTTGGCAGAAAGTAGCCTTAGCGCCTCTTTTGCCACCATATCAGAATAGGGATTCTTCTTGTGCACGCTGGTGTAGGCTTCGATAGCATGAACCATCGCATCGATACCCGTTGCCGCGGTGACCTGCGCCGGTAAGCCAAGAGTGAGCTTGGCATCCAATAACGCTACATCTGGATACAGTAGTTTTGACACCACACCGGACTTGGTGGTTTCACCGGTGGTGACAATGGCTACAGCCGTTGCTTCCGAACCGGTACCGGCTGTGGTTGGAATCAACACTAGCGGTAATCGTGGACCCTCGGCATTATCAATGCCATAAATATCGCTGAGCGACTGCTCCGAGTGAACGAGTAACGCCACCAATTTAGCGGTATCCAGGGAACTGCCGCCACCAAAGCCAATAATACCGTCGGCGCCCGCCGCAATCGCCGCCTCAACCGCTGCCATAACCAAATGATCGGGGGGATCCGCTACCACCTCGCTAAAGGTGCCGTAGCTAAGTGATTTAGCGGACATTGCGGTATCAAGCTGAGCTAACAGCCCCACTTGAACTATGCCAGGGTCAGTGATGATGTACGGTTTGCTAATACCTAGATTGGCACAAATTTCAGGCAATCGCGCCAGCGACCCTGGTTCGCTAATGATCTGCTTAGTGGTAGTGAATTCGAACGCTGTCATAGCCCGTGGATCCCTCAAAATTTAACGAAAAAGGTTAGCAACTGATGCCATTTCATCGTGTCGCTTAGGCGACTTGCCCATTGCTTTCGCACCGCTATTCTTAGCTATTGTATGAGCTAATAGAGAGAATCGCGAATGAATACCTTTTCTAAAGTGTGTGTTTTGGGTGCCGGTGATATGGGCCACGGCATTGCCGAAGTCGCATTACTTGCTGGTTACGAAGTTAATCTACGAGATATTAACGATACGGCGGTGAACCGCGGTGCACAGCGAATTCTAGACAGTTTTGACATCTTCGAACGCAAAGGAAAGATCTCCGCAGAGCAAAAAGCCGCAATGGTTGCGAAACTTCATTGTTTCACTGAACTGGAGCCGGCGGTGAGCGATGCTGAGCTGATCATTGAAGCCGTACCCGAAATCTTCACGCTTAAGCGTGACACCTTTTTAGCCATTGAGGCGGCGGCTGCACCGAAGGCTATTATTGCCTCCAACACATCCACCATGAGTATCAGTGAGATCGGCGCCACCTGTGCAAATCAAACTCGCATCGCCGGACTCCACTATTTTAATCCCGCGGTACTCATGCCAACGGTTGAAGTCATTAAAGCCAAGCATACCTCTGAAGAGACCATGATCAAGCTGGTTGACTTCTGCGAGCGCTGCCGCAAACAACCAGTCCGCGTGGAAAAGGACGTACCAGGCTTCATCGTCAATCGTGTTCAAGCTCCCGCAGGAATTCTGCTCAATGCTTGGCTAGACAGTGGAGAGGCTGACCCCGAGACCGTGGATGCCATGGTTCGATCCGCCACTGGTGCACCCATGGGCCCATTCGAGACAATCGATTACACCGGCGTAGACGTTAACGTTCATTGCTCGAACTACTACGCGGAAACGATTCATCCAGACTTTGCGGCGGGTACTACCATGCAGCAACTGATGAATGCCGGTAAGCTTGGCAAAAAATCAGGTGAGGGTTTGTTTAGCTGGGCGAATGGCAGGCCGGCAATCAATCTAAGTCAACGCAGTGACGAAATCGACATTGCCGACCTCTTCTTAGTCAATGCCAACGAAGCCGTTAGAATTGCAGCGCTGGGAGTTGCAAAGCACGATGATATCGACCGTGCTCTGCAGGGCGCAACGGGGAACCCTAACCCTCTCTTCGCACAGCTACGTGCGATGAATCACTCCGATGTTGTAGAACGCCTAACACTGCTGGCTTCGCGCTATAATAAAGCGGCCTTTACACCCTGCAAAGCGCTAAGCGAAGCACAGTACTAAAACTAGGCTTTGAGATTGCTTCAATAAAATTAGCCGCCCTGTCGCTTTTGTGACAGAGTGGCTAAGTAGCAAAAGCTAGGATATCCTTATCTAGCGCACAAGACGCTAGTTTTTACGATTTAATAACAATAACAAATGACGTAGATTCATCGGTTTAGCTCCACTTAGTATTGTAGTACCTACTCTATTCTACGGATCCGTAGGTAACACTGAGAGCCTTACACCTAGCCGATTGTCTTCGCCTTAACTACCACATCTAGGGGTACGCTATGGACAAGTCGAATTCTTACACCCAGTTTAGCCGAGCTATCTTAGCTTCAGCTATTGGTGCAGCATTAACTTCAACCGCTATCGCGCAGGAAACTGAAAGCAGCGCGCGCAACATCATGATGGAAGAGGTCGTGATTACTGCGCAGAAGCGTGAAGCAGCACTAACTGATACGCCTATCGCCGTCACAGCGCTTGGTGCTGAGCAAATGCAAGGCCTTGGTATCAACACTCCACAGGACGTTGCGGCCTTCACGCCAAGCATGTCTTACCAAGAGGAAGCGGGCGGTGGCGAAGGCAACCGAATCTACCTCCGTGGTATCGGTCGTGAGACCAACTCGCTAGGTACCGAGCCAGGCGTTGGTATTTACAACAACGGTTTCTACACCACCGAGTCATCGGTTCTCGCTTCAGCGCCGGATCGTGTTGAACGTATCGAAGTACTCCGTGGGCCTCAAGGAACACTCTATGGTCGCAACACTACCGGTGGCGCCATCAACGTTATTGCTAAGCGTCCGGGTGACGAGTTTGAAGCCGCTGTGCGCTTAGAGGCGGGCAGCTACAACAAGCAAAAGGCTTCTTTTACCGCTAGCGGCCCAATGACTGACGATTTCGGTTTCTTGGTTCACTACAGCAAGAACACTCAGGATTCGTACTACACCAACGTCTCCGGTGCCGACCCGATTGGCGCAGATGAAGAGTATTACGAAGCGCAATTACAGTGGAATATCAGCGATAGCATTGACTGGAACGTTCGTTACTTTGGTGGCAGTGTTGAAAACGAAACGCTGTCAATGCAACTTCAGGGCGACTACCGCAATCTTGCCAATGACCCGGCAGCACCGCATCGTTTAGGTGCACTGATTGTTAACCCAGAGCTCTTCGCACCGCTATCAAACAATCCGTCAAAAAATGACCCGTTTACTATTAGCACTGATTTCCAAGGTAAAGTAGCTATTGATGATCAGAATGCTTATCAGTCTACGCTAACCATGGACTTTGAAGGCGTAACCGTAAAACTATTAAACGGTTACCAAGAGTTCAGCTGGTACAGTGAAAAGGATGAAGACGGTACGGCAAGTCTAATTTCTTCTGTTGAGAAGATTGGTCAGAATGACAAGACTCAGCAGCACGAAATTCAATTCATCTCAAACGGTGAAGGCAGTGTTGAGTGGGCAACCGGGTTATTCTACTTTAACTCAGAAAACAGCCAGCCTTATGCGCTAGCAGATGCCAACAACCCTTACCTCGTGAACGCCGTTAACCCGGCAACTGGCTACATGCCTATTGGCAACCCAGATGGTAACTTCTACTACCAGAACGGTGAGATTGAAACCACCTCGATTGCCGCTTACGGTCAGCTTGACTGGCATGCTACGGATGCATTAACGCTAACTGCCGGTCTTCGCTACAGCAAAGATGAGAAAGTAGCCTCTGAACAGCAGCAGGTTATTTACGATTCTGGCCTTTGTCATGGCTTTGCTGACGCCCTGATTCCCTCATTTGTGTTTGGTGGTAACCCCTACGCTGATCCTTGTGCGAATGGTGCCATTAGCCCGGCCATCCCTAACCGTATTGGCCTACTTGTAGGCGGCGGTGCTGCTGAACATGACGCAGAGTGGGATGCCATTAACTGGCGCTTCAACGCCGCTTACGACTTAAGCGACAGCGCAATGGTTTACGGCTCGGTCTCAACCGGTTACAAGCCAGGCGGTTTCCGTCTAGGTGGCTTGCAGGATAATCCAGCTACACCTGAGAATGAAACAATTGTTGATAACGAAGAACTTACTGCCTTTGAAGTAGGCTATAAAGCTCGCTGGGGCGAAAGCTTCGACATTAGCGCAGCGGCATTCTACTACGACTACACGGATATGCAGGTTGAACTCTACCAGCTTAATCCAGCAACCGGCATCGTTGAAGATAAGCTAACTAATGCTTCTGATGCTTCAATCATGGGCCTTGAGCTTGAAACTACTTGGGCGGCTACTGATAATCTAACGCTTCTTGCTAACTACTCATACCTTGAGAGTGAAGTGGGTGATGAGCTGTTCATTGACGTTAAAACCAATACTCAACGCAATGTGGGCGGCAATGAGCTTAACCGTACGCCGAACAACAAAGCCACTATTGCTGGTTTCTACGTTCAGCCGCTAAGCGCCGGTGATCTTGTTTTGAGCGCAAACTACGCCTACACCGGTAGCCAGTACGTAAGCATCTTTAATGACGCTAGCGAACAGGTTGATTCCTACTCTACGGTATCGGCTCGCGTAGCTTGGCAGCCAGCCAGTGATGCCTACGAAGTCAGTCTATTCGGTGCAAACCTAACGGATACCGTTAGCTTCGCAAACGGTTGGGCTGTCAGTGGAGCTGATGATGGCGTCCGTAGCTACGGTCGTTCTATTGCTCCACGCACCTACGGTCTAGAGCTCGCCATTTTCTTCTAAGCGAACTAGCCCTTACGGTAAAAAGGCCAATCAACTGATTGGCCTTTTTTTATGGTAGGTAGGGTTTAAGACAATCTACTTGCCACCGCCTGCATAGATCAATGCCTTAACTCAAGGCGTTATCACAACCTTTCCCATTGCCTGTCGATTTACCAAGCGTTTGAACGCATCAACGGTATCAGCTAGGGCAAAGGTGTTAGTGACTAGTGGCGTCAATCTACCTTCCTCCACCATGGCCAAGAGCTCCATATGATTCTGTTGCGCTGCCTGCGGGTCTCTCCCCGCCCACGCACCCCACCAGACGCCCATAACTGAAGACCCCTTTACTAAGGTCAAATTAGCTGGAAAAGCGGGGATATCGCCCGAAGCGAAGCCAATAACCAGATACCTGCCCTCCCAACCGGTTGAACGCAGTGCCTGCTGAGCTAAATCACCACCCACTGGGTCATAGACCACGTCAACACCCTTTCCAGCGGTAAGCGCTTTAACGCGGTCCTTCAAACTTTCAGTGGCGTAATTAATAAGATGGTCTGCACCCACGGATTTGGCGAAAGCTAACTTCTCATCGGAACTGGCCGCCGCGATAACCGTTGCGCCCATCGCTTTAGCAATTTCGATACACGTTACGCCAACGCCGCCCGCTGCACCCAGCACCAATACCGTCTCACCAGGCTGAAGCTTGGCTCGTTGCTTCAATGCATAATAGGAGGTGGCGTAGGTAATGGTAAATCCAGCCGCTTGCTCGAAACTCATGTTGCTTGCCATTGGCTGAACTTGGGTACTTGGCACCACACAATATTCGGCAAAGGCACCACCTAATGGCGTGACGATGACACGATCTCCCACCTTCCAATGGCTAACACCCTCGCCAACTTCCGCTATCAACCCACTGGCCTCAACACCAGGAATGTAGGGAGTTGGCGGCTTGATTTGGTACTTCCCTTGGACCACAAGGGTATCGGGATAGTTAACACCGGCCGCCTTAATTTCAACTAGCACCTCACCCTTTGCAACCTTAGGCGAATCAACTTCTTCTAGCCTCAGGTTTTCAATCGGACCAAGTTCATTGCAGACAATTGCTTTCATCACCGTTTCCCCTCGTTATTATTGTTAGTGCTTTGGATAGCTACGCAAGTTGAGTCGATACAAAAAAGGCGCCCATTGGGCGCCTTCTCGAAACCAAATGGATTGGTTTATAGTACTTCAAATAAGCCTGCTGCGCCCATACCACCGCCAACACACATGGTGATGACAACGTACTTAGCTCCGCGACGCTTACCTTCAATCAGCGAGTGACCAACCATACGAGCGCCACTCATACCGTATGGGTGACCAATTGAAATTGCACCGCCGTTAACGTTCAGCTTCTCCATTGGGATTCCTAGCTTATCCGCACAGTAGAGAACCTGAACCGCGAACGCTTCGTTCAGTTCGAACAGACCGATATCGTCAACGGTTAGACCGTGCTGCTTAAGTAGCTTAGGTACCGCGAAGACTGGGCCGATGCCCATTTCATCCGGCTCACAACCCGCTACGGTCATCCCAACATAGCGACCTAACGGGGTTAGACCACGCTGCTCCACGAGTTTGGCTTCCATTAATACCGAAGCTGATGCGCCATCAGAAAGCTGACTTGCGTTACCAGCAGTAATGACACCACCATCGATAACGGTTCGCAGCGTTGAAAGACCTTCCAAGGTTGTCGCACGAAGGCCTTCGTCCGCAGAGCAGGTCACTTCATGGTAGCTAACTTCTTTGGTCTCGCGATCCATGACAGCTTTAGTGGTAGTCATTGGCGCAATTTCGTCGGCGTAAGCACCGGCCTCATAGGCTGCTGCAGTCCGCTGCTGGCTCATTAGGCCATACTCGTCTTGACGCTCTCGGGAGATGCCGTAACGCTGAGAAACAATCTCTGCCGTTTGTAGCATTGGCATGTAGATATCTTTATGCATGGCAACAAGATTCTTATCAACCGCCATGTGGGTGTTAACGTGTTCGTTTTGGACCAATGAAATTGACTCAAGACCGGCGCCGATGGTGACATCCATGCCGTCATGAATAATTTGCTTTGCCGCCGTAGCAATAGACATAAGACCCGATGAACACTGACGATCTAGCGACATACCACTTACCGAAGTTGGTAAGCCACCAGCGAGCGCAGCCAAACGACCTATATTGAGCCCAGTTGTACCCTGTTGCATCGCGCAACCCATGATCACGTCCTCAACCTCAGCACCATCGATACCAGCGCGCTCTACGGCGTGCTTGATGGCATGGCCACCTAGGGTTGGGGCGGTAGTCATATTGAACGCACCACGATACGCTTTACCAATCGGCGTACGTGCCGTTGAAACAATTAATGCATCTCTCATGATCGTCTCCTATTAACCTAGCTCGATGCCAAGGCTCTTTGCCGCTTTGGCAACGAATTTATTAGTTTGCATCCAACCAGCTTTAAGTTCCTGCTGATTAGTCGCGTCGTCAATTTTGTCCCAGTTAGCCAATACATTCTCTGGCGTCTGTTCTTCTGGCGTTAAGTAGATGCCGTCAGTTTCGTAAACAACGGTGCGCGCGTAGCCACCTGCACCGGCACAGAGAATGCTACGATTTGGGCCATCTTCAGCCACTAACGCAACCAATCCCGCCGTCACCGATTCTGGCGTCATCAAATCTAGTACACGCTGATCTGGAATAATGTCTTCCGTCATACGCGTGGCGGCCGTAGGTGCTAGACAGTTAGTCTTAATACCGTACTTCTCGCCTTCAATACAAAGGGTGTTCATGAAACCAACAACGGCCATTTTCGCGGCACCATAGTTAGTCTGGCCAAAGTTACCATAGATACCAGACGACGATGAGGTCATAACAATACGACCGTAGTTTTGAGCCTTCATGATGTCCCAAACCGCTTTAGTACAGTTAGCCGCACCCATTAGGTGGACATCTACTACCAGGTCAAAGTCTTCAATCGGCATTTTTCCGAATGACTTATCGCGAAGAATACCAGCGTTGTTGACGAGGATGTCAATTCGACCCCACTTCGCCATTACTTGCTCAACCATAGCTTGAACTTCGTCGAACTTGGCAACGTTAGCACCGTTAGCCATTGCTTCGCCACCGGCCGCTTCGATTTCAGCTACGACCGCTAGCGCCGCATCCGAAGAGGCGCCACTACCATCGCGAGCACCACCTAAGTCGTTAATTACAACCTTCGCACCACGAGCCGCTAATGCCAATGCATGGCAACGACCTAGACCGTTACCTGCGCCTGTTACTATGGCCACTTGGCCGTCAAATCGGATTGTCATATTCATTATCCTTAGATCAAAAAAATTGTGGAATTAGTTGGCTGTCTCTACGATGGTCATCGTAAGCCATTCAGCTTTAAGCGCAGGGCGCTCTTCGCCTTCAATCTCTACCGTGACATCCCAAGTATACAAAAATTGGCCGGGACGCTTCTCAACCACATCAGCGAGCACGCTACGCCCTCGAACTCGGCTACCCACCTTAACAGGTGAAAGAAAACGCACTTTTTCAAAGCCGTAATTCAATCCCATCGCCATCCCCTCAAGGAGAATGCCAGTTTGGTAGGAGATAGCAGAAAGCAGAGAAAGCGATAGAAAACCGTGGGCGATGGTGCCGCCGAATGGCGTCTTCGCTGCCGCTTCTGGGTCAACGTGGATGAACTGGTGATCGTGCGTCGCATCCGCAAATTGATCAACTTGCTCTTGAGTCACTGTCATCCATTCGGATACACCAGTTTCTTTACCAATATACTCGGGAAGCTTACTGGGATGAATTGTAATGGTCATACTGTTGTCCTTGTTGTCGGCACAGAAAGGTTCTGCACCGATTTTAGTAGCTTTGAGAGACTAACCCAAATTTCAACCTGGTTATATCGCCTAAGCGACACGAATATTCAACTGCCATTGAACCTTATTCAGGCATGTAGGCTAGGCCTTTCGCTGGTACTTTTTAAGCTCCGCACGGCCAACTACTAGGCGATGAACCTCATCCGGCCCGTCCGCCAAGCGCAAGGTTCTAGCATGGTGGTACATGCCAGCAAGCCGGTGATCCTGCGAGATACCAGCCGCGCCGTACATTTGTATCGCTTCGTCGATAATTCGACAGGCGATGATTGGCGCAACGACTTTAATTTTATGAATCTCAATGCGGGCTTCCTTCATCTCCATGGTGTCCATGGCATGAGCGGCCTTTAGTGTGAGTAGACGCGCTTGATCGATGTCCATCCGAGCGTTAGCGATAATGTCTATGTTGCCACCCAAGAAGGCTAACGGCTTACCGAAGGCTTCACGCGATAGGGCTCGCGTACACAGCATTTCCAAAGCTTGTTCTGCCATGCCAATGGCGCGCATGCAGTGGTGGATTCGCCCAGGCCCTAATCGCCCCTGAGAGATCTCAAAGCCTCGCCCCTCACCAAGAATAATATTCTCAGCGGGTACGCGGACATTGTTGAAACGAATGTGCATATGGCCGTGGGGCGCATCATCATCAGAGAACACCTTCATTGGGCGAACGATTTCTACCCCTTCCGCATCCATCGGTACCAAAATTTGTGACTGTTGAAGATGGCGATTAGGATTATCGGGATCGGTTTTCACCATCACTATCATCACCTTACAGCGAGGATCACCCGCTCCGGAAATGTAGAACTTTTCACCGTTTATCACCCATTCATTGCCTTCACGCTGGGCAATGGTAGAAATATTGGTGGCATCGGAGGAGGCTACCTCGGGTTCGGTCATAGCGAATGCCGAGCGAATTTCACCGGCCATCAAGGGCTCCAGCCATTCAGCCTGCTGCGCGGGCGTACCGTATTTGTGCAGGACTTCCATATTACCGGTGTCTGGGGCGTTACAATTAAACACTTCCGCGGCTAGGGTACACTTCCCCATTTCTTCCGCTAGGTAGGCGTATTCGACATTGGTTAATCCCGGCCCGTGGTCACTATTGGTTAGGAAAAAGTTCCATAATCCCTTAGCTCGCGCTTTTGCTTTCAGTCCATCCAGAATTTCCGTCATTCGGGCGGTATGAACCCAGCGCGATGGCGCATTATCCAACTCTTGCCAAAACTCAGCTTCAAGCGGCATAACCTCGTGCTGTATAAAGTGGGTAACACTTTCCAGAATAGGGCTCAGCTTGTTGGTAATTCCTAAATCCATCGTTCAATCCTCTATTGTTCTTATAATGTAATGAAAGTTCTTTGCACCGCTTTCTAGTCTCATGTTCGTATGACGCATGGCGCTCCCCTTGAACATACAGTCAGGGACTCGGATTCCTTGCCGTTCAGACCCACTTGACCTTAACGAGGAGGTTACTGCCTCGGTACTTAGCAGGATAATGACGATATAATAGCGGCTATTGACCTCGAGCATCACTGTGGTTTCTATCGGGTGCTAAATTCTTCGATTATCCAACAATTTAGTTGATATTCTCCTATCATGGAGGTGATCTCCTCAGTGGCTATGTCCCGCAAGCGACATTCGCTTCTGATTGAATAAGCTAGCCTGTGTAGATCTCAAAGTCACCGCTATAATGATGCCCAATAACAAGGTGTAACGTATGTCTAAAATTCAGTCTAATGGTGTCTCGCTTTACTACGAGACTCACGGCAACCCCGAAAACCCTGCGCTGCTGTTAATTCAGGGCTTAAGTATGTCCAGCGCCGCTTGGCCGCCGGAAATGATTGCCCAATGGGTAGAGAAAGGCTTCTACGTCATCTGCTTTGACAACCGAGATATCGGCAAATCTCAGCTGATGGACAGTTTAGGCAAACCAAACATAGCCTGGCAGATTATCAAATTAAAGTTAGGGTTACGCCCAAAGTCACCCTATTCCCTATTGGACATGGCTAATGATGCGGCCGGTTTACTTGATGCATTAAAGGTAAACCAGGCACACGTCATTGGCGTATCAATGGGTGGCATGATTGGCCAGCTGTTGTGTGCAGAACATCCGGACAAAGTGCTCAGCTTTAGTTCGATCATGTCTACATCCGGGAAAAAGGGACTCCCTGGCACACGCCCCGATGTGGCAGCACACTTGCGCACTAAACCTGCGTCAAATGAGCTACCTGACATCATCGCGTTTCAAAAGAAGTCAGCGGCGCTGCTAACGACACCTGAGCATCCGCTAGATGGCGAGGCCTTAGACGCGCATATCACTCGAGTGTTAACGCACGGAATGAGCGCCGCAGGAATCTTAAGACAAATCAGTGCCATTGTGGCTGGCCCAGCGCGAACACCTTGGCTTGCACGGATCAAGGCGCCTACCTTGGTTATTCACGGAGACGTTGATCCGTTGGTCAATGTTGAAGGCGGGATTGACGTAGCGAACACCGTTCCCGGCGCCAAAATAGAAATTATTGAAAATTGGGGGCACGACTTACCTCCTAGCATGTGGACAAGGCTGGTTGAGCTAACTGCTGCACACGCCCACAATGCAAAGTAACAAAGCCACCGAGCTTTCACTGACAAATAGAGATTCTAAAATATGAACAGTTTTGAGAACCGAGTTATTGCGGTGACGGGTGCCGCTTCTGGTATCGGCCGAGCCTTGTCACTTAAACTTACCCAGCTCGGTGCAAAAATTGCTGCCGCCGATCTTAATGATCAAGGCCTAGCAGACTTAAAGGCCGAGATTAGTGGACTGGGTGGCGAGTGTTTTTGCTTCAACTTAGATGTTTCCCAGCAGGCAGACTTTGCCGAGTTTGCCGCGGCCACGGAAGCACACTTCGGACAGGTTGACGGTATTATTAATAATGCCGGCGTCACACTTGTCAGTGCCGTTCGAGATATGAAACGAAGCGATTTCGAGTGGTTGATGAACATCAACTTTTGGGGTGTGGTCAATGGCTGTGACGCTTTTCTACCCTACCTGCGAAAGTCCGATGATGCACACATAGTGAATATTTCTAGTTTGTTTGGCCTGCTCGCATTGCCGCTACAAAGTGCCTATAACGCATCCAAGTTCGCGGTTCGCGGTTACACGGAAGCCTTGAAGATGGAAATGGCCGGCACTCCAATCAACGTCTCTGCGGTTCACCCAGGCGGCATCAAGACGGCGATCGCTAAAAATTCTCGGGTCAACGAAGCCTCTCTCAAGAACGGCAAAGCCGCACTCCTCAAGGACTTCGAAAAGGCGGCGATTACCACTGCCGAGGATGCCGCAGATATCATCATCGGCGGGATGCTCAAAAACAAACGACGAATCATTGTGGGCAAAGATGCTCGCTGGATGGATCGCTTTGTGCGGTGGTTCCCGGGCAGTTACGAAAAGCTATTTGGTTTTGAGAAAGGTGTATTAGCCAGACGTAAGCGTGAAGCTAAAGACCAAGAATAACATTACCCTCACGCTAAGCCGCTAGACTGATTCTAGCGGCTCACCTTCATTACCTACTAAGGCGCTTCGCCGTGTTAATCATGTAGCGGCGCCGGGTATAAGAACACTATCTGCCCAGTACGGATCGCGCCACAATTTCCTTCATAATCTCGGACGAACCGGCGTAGATGGTCTGGATACGCGCATCACGATAGAAACGTGAAATGACATATTCGTCCGTGTAGCCATAGCCCCCATGGAGCTGGACACCCGTATCAACCATACGAAGCTGCATCTCGGTTGCTGCCAATTTTAGCATCGCCGCTTCATCCACGGTCATCTCACCCGCGTAAAACTTGGCTTCGTATTTCTCCAACATCGCACGGCAGAGTTCGAGTTCAGTTTTTAGTTCAGCGAGTTTAAAACGGGTATTCTGAAATTTTGCAATGGGCTGCTTAAAGGCGTGGCGCTCCTGAACGTACTCACTGGTGATCTGCAGGGCTCCCTCCGCATGACTGATGGCCTGAGTAGCACAGCCAAGACGTTCTCGCGGCAGTTCATCCATAAGATGAACAAAGCCCTTACCTTCTTCACCCAATAATGCACTGGCTGGAATACGCATGTCTTCGAAAAATAGCTCAGCGGTATCACTACAGTGCTGACCCATTTTTTCAATCTTCTTACCGCGAGCAAAACCAGGTAACGAGGCGTCAACTAGGAAGAGAGAAATCCCCTTTGCACCGGCACCAGGGTCTGTTTTAGCACAAACAATGACGAGATCGGCATGAATACCGTTAGTAATGAAGATCTTTGAACCATTAAGAATATACTCATCACCGTCACGCACGGCAGTGGTTCGCATTGCCGCAACGTCGCTGCCGGCACCAGCTTCGGTCATTGCCAGCGCGCCTACCACCTCACCGGTAGTGAGCTTGGGCAGCCATTGATCACGTTGCGCCTGATTACCAATATTAAGAATATAAGGTGCTACGATGTTGGTGTGAATACCATAGGCAGTACCCAAGCCAAGGTAGCCGCGTTTGCACATCTCAATCTGAATTAACTGGCAGACATCGAAAGAAGCGCCGGCTGCACCGTATTGCTCAGGCATGTCCACGCAAAGCAGACCTGCTTCGCCCATAGTGCCCCAAAATTCACGCGGCATTATGTGCGCTTTCTCCCAGGCCTCGTAGTGTGGTGCCACTTCTTGCTCTAAAAAACGGCCAACCATGTCACGGTATAAATTGAGTTCTTCTGCGTCTGCGCGGAACATTGCTACCTCTAATATTCGCTATGAGCGCTCAGCTATTTGCTTCGCGCGCTTTGATTTTGTCGGAAATCTCTTTATGGGTTTCGGCGTCCAAGGCGTACTGGTTAGTAATCAAAGTAGTACCAATGAAGAGCACCATAATCACTGGACCGGCAAACCACGCTAACGCCCAAACAGCCTCGATAGGAACTTCTGAAGGATCAATACCTTTTGGGAAGCTGATAATGTCTAACGCAATACCGGCAATGAATGCCCCTAAGCCGTAGCTCGCTTTGGTTGCAAAGGCACGTGCGGCAAAGAATAGGCCCTCTTCGCGACGGCCCGACTCTAAATAGTGTTCATCAATCGTGTCCGTCAGCATTGAATCCAACAGAATGACGAAGCCGATAAACAGCGCCTGCGACAGACCGTTAACCGTAAAGATAAACAGCAATTTCGAGCCATCACCCATAGTTTGCAACACACCAAATAGGAAAAGGATGGTTGGGCTAACCGCTAGAACGGCACCGGCTGACACACAAATCGCTGCTGCCATCTTTTTATCAAAGCGTCTTGAAAGCGCTTGCGCCACCGTTGAGGCAAAAAGAATACCCACAACCAGAGATAGCGAGAGGATGCCCATGTACTCGGGGCTAAATCCAAAGATGTAGGTGCCCAAGTAAATCAACAACGTCTGGATGGTCCCAACCAACGCATTAAAGTAGAGACTAGAGGTAAATAACACGCGGAAAGATTGCTGCTTGAGTGTCTTGAATACGTTAACCACCGCAAAGAGCGCGCCGCTTGTAGTATTCACTTGATCATCACTTGGGCGTCGCAACTTCGGAATAAACTGACGTGTAGACAACACCGACCACAACATAGCCATCATACCTAATACCGCACAGAAGATACCGAAAGACGGGTAGCTCTCTGCATTCAAAAGGCCGTTTGCGTAAACTGCCGTGGCGGGGAAGAAGACGGTAAAGCCGAGCACAGAAACCACTAGTATCCCAGCGTAGGTAAACAGAACTCGATAGCCAATGAGCGAGGTACGGGCATGATAACCCTCACTCAACTCAGCGCCCAATGACAGATGCGGGACAAAAAATAGCGTTAAGGCAATTCGGACGGCAATGGCGAAGCCACCCATCCAGAGAAATAGCCCCGTTTGGTCCAAGCCCGCTGGCGGTGCAAAGAGCAACGCAATAGCAATACCAAAGGGAATAATCGCCGCAACCATAAACGGATGACGACGACCGAAGCGAGAGCGAATACGATCAGACCACTGCCCCACCATTGGATCGGTGATGGCATCAATCAGCAACGCTATAAGCGCCGCGGCACCAGCCAAACTTGCGCTCAAGCCTAGAACCTGGTTGTAGTAAAAGAATAAAAACGTATTGAACGCTGCTTGCTTTACACCGTCAGACAATTGTCCGACACCGTATCCCAGTTTGGTGGTTACTTTCATAATTGAACCTCTTGGCAGCTCATTGTGTGACTGCCTTTATTGTAATAGTGTGACCTGTGGGTTTTAGTCAAGTTCGACAATCTGCCAATCTAGCAGTGCCAGTGGTGCAAATCTGTCGCCTTCGGGACATTATCTCAGCGTTCCGAAAGCTCTATTTCCTCAGCTAGGCGCTCTATACTAGTAATGACATAACGATCGTCGCACATCACAACCAACGATTGATTCTGCCACTCTCGTAAAATTTTATTCACCCGCTGACGCGAACCCATACACAGGCGAGCTAAATCACTCTGACTCATTCTCTGAGGGATCTGAACCCCTTCAGAGACAACCTGGCCGGTCTCATCGGCCATGGACAGCAGTCGTCCCGCCAAGCGCGACTTGAGCGGATACAGTAACATCCCTGCGAGCAACTCGTAGACCCCACGCGCACGCTCCACCTGATACGCTGCAACATCACGGTACATCAATGGGTACTGCTCACCGAGACGGTTCACCACACTGCGATGAATTTTTAAAACCCATGCATCTTTCTTAACATGCAGATCAATGACCCGTGGTTTGTCGTTGAATAACGACGCTTCGCCCGCCCAGCTTTCAGTTTGTAAATCGGTCAGTGCGAATTCATCGCCATCCGCGGAGTTGACCGATGCTCGGACCCAACCAGTGAGAATACAGAAGATAGAATCCGTCCTCTGTCCCACCCCGAATACGTAATCATTGGACTTCAGTAATTCAAGTTTGGCGCCTTTGGCCAGCTCTTCATGTGCACTAGCGGGCAGGTTTTTAAACCAAGGTCCGCGCGCAATGATCTCGATGACATTAAAGCTGTCTTTGGAAACGGTCATAGTAGTGCTAGCAATCCTTAACGGTAACATGATCAGTTATCATACAGTGCTTCAGCAAGAAGGGCGAGACCCGCTGGTCACGCCCTTCTCCGTTGCGGAAGATAGCTTTAGAACCAAGCTTCTTGCATTTCGAAGGTAGTAGCGTTAAGGCTCTTCAACAGCTTGGCGCTGGTTGCGTTTTTAATCAGCTGATACTCGAAGAAGAACTTCATCGCCTGAAGCTTACCGCGATAGAAATTCTGTTCGTCCTCATGGCTCTCGGTGGCTAAGGCTTCCTGCGAAATAGCACCTTGGCGTAGCCAGATCCAAGCAAGTACTACGTTACCAAACATCTCGAGGTACTCAACGGAGTTAGCAAATACAAGATCAATAGGATGTTCGCCCATTTGCTTTAACAGCGTCATGGTGACTTCATCCAACTCTTCAATCGCTGCGAGTAAGTCGGCAGACTCCTTCGGGAAAGTGGTTGCGACCTCAGCGGCCAAATCACGCATCACCGTTAGCGTAGCTTGGTAACCTGCCATTTGGTTCATGGGAACCTTGCGACCCAATAAATCAAGCGATTGAATACCTGTAGTCCCTTCGTGAATGGGGTTCAACCGGTTGTCTCGATAGAACATCTCCACCGGATGTTCATTCATGTAACCGTGCCCGCCCATAACCTGAATAGCCAAGTCATTTGCTTTAGGACCGTACTCCGACGGCCAAGTCTTAATAATAGGCGTTAGGAAGTCCAACAACAGTGATGCGCGTGAACGCTCCGCTTCCGTTGGCGCCGTTTGTGAGTCATCGTAAAGCGCACTGCCGTATAAGCACAACGCGAAGGCACCTTCAGAATAGGCCTTTTGCGCTAACAGCATACGACGTACGTCTGGATGCTGAATAATGTTAACTGGCTTTGACAGCGGGTCTTTGTTTGATAGTAGTCGGCCCTGCGGACGCTCTTTTGCGTAGTCCAGAGAATACTGATAACCCGTTAGCGCGGTACAGGCGGCACCAGTACCAACTAAGATTCGAGCCTCATTCATCATGTGGAACATGTAGCTCAGGCCCTTATTTTCTTCCCCTACGAGGTAGCCTACTGCGCCGCCATCTTCGCCAAATGCTAGGGTTGTTGAGGTATGACCGCGACCGCCCATCTTGTGCCATAGGCCAGCCAAGTTAACGTCGTTTTTATCGCCCAATGAACCGTCTTCGTTCACCATATATTTAGGCACAATGAACAGGGAAATCCCCTTAATTCCTGCCGGCGCGCCCTTAATACGAGCTAGCACGAGGTGCACAATGTTGTCATTAAGCTCGTGGTCACCACCGGAAATAAAAATCTTGTTCCCCGTAATGCGATAATTACCGTCTTCATCACGAACTGCACTCGTAGTCAGATCTGCAAGACCTGAGCCAGCACTGGGCTCAGTCATCGCCATCGTTCCTGCGAAGCGGCCTTCGCGCATTGGCACTACCCATTTTTCAATTTGCTCCGGAGTACCATGCTCAGAAATCAAATTAGCGTTAGCGTTGGTTAATCCGATGAAACCCAGCGCGGTAGATCCTGCCGCTGAAAGGTAGGCATAGGCGGCTGATGCCACCACGTTAGGCAACTGCATTCCACCCAACTCAAAATCAGCTGTTGACGCACCTAAGCCACTTTCAACCACCGTATCCAGCGCTACTTTCAGCTCAGGGATCATATGAACGCGTTCACCGTCGAACGTAGGTTGATTCATATCCAGCTTCATCTGGATTGGTAAGAACTGATCTTCGGCGATACGGCGCGCGATATCGATGGTAGCATCGAAGGTTTCGCGGTTGTGTTCAGCATAACGTTCGCGCTGAGTTAAGGCTTCACAGTTGAAGAATTCATAAACCATAAACTCTACGTCACGTTGCGAAATAATAGGTGCCATCGGACTCTCTCCTCGTTAAATACGGATAACTTTCAATATTGGGCAGTCTGCGCGCCTGTGATACCATAGTCCATGACCTGAGGGGTCAAGCTCAGATCAAGCTCGAATGTTGCGCTTAAAGTCTTCTTAAAAGGATCTAATGTGTCAAAAGATAGCAATAGTTTCGGTCGACTACTGAAATTCTGGCGCCAGCTGCACGGATTCAGTCAAGAAGCGTTAGCACTTGAATTAGATTCCTCCACCCGACACATCAGCTGCTTAGAAAACGCCAAGGCTCATCCCAGCCTCCCCATGGTAGAACATCTCGCCACTGCCTTTTCACTAAAAGAACGTGACCGCTGTTATCTGATGCTCTCTGCTGGTTATACGCCTGAAGTCGCTAGCGTGGACTTCAATGACCCCAACTACAAATGGCTTCGCAGCGCCATGCATCGTTCCGTTACGGCTCTAGATCCGCACCCCGCCGCGCTGATAAATCGTTATGGCGAAATATTGATGGTTAATCGTGCTTGGGTGGGATTGTATCGGCAGCTGTTCAGTGAAGAAGACCTTAATCATCAAGCTAATCACTACGATCTGCTGTTTGCAGGACAAGCTAAGGCCGGAAAATCAGCCCTGGGCGACAACGCTATGGCGCTGGTCATTATGGCACTTCAACAGGAGGCGCTTATCAGTGGCGATGTGCGCTACCAACCGGTTCTCCAGCGCCTTGTGGAAAATCAAAATACACCTGCCAACTGGGCCGAATTGGCAGCAAAACTGGACCCCATGGCCAGTTATCGTATTCAGCTTCCTGTTGGCGCCGAGCTTGCTACCTTCTTCGCGGTCAATCAAACGGTTGGCGCTACCGGTCCCGCGAGCTATGTATCAGAACCTCGTTTAACCATCGTCACGTTGTATCCAGAAAACCTCAATACGGACATTTCGGGTTTCGGCAGCCATTGCTACAGCCACCCGCTTCTCAGTTAAATGCCGCTATCCGAGATCAACCACGCCCCCTTTTTAGCGGCCATTTAACCGTCACGATCCAGGCCGTTGTCTCCCCAGAGACAAGATGGAAGTGTCGCGCTTGCTATGGTGCGATGATAGACAATAATAACGATATCTGTGTATTTTTAGTGCAGCAAGACAAAGCTTCTTCAGCTACCTTCACAGTATCAAACTGGGATTAAGATTCGCATTATGAAAAACGCCATTCCTTCATACAGCCAAGCACAGCTTGATCAAATCAATACTGAAGGCTATCGCAGCCTCGCCGATGTTTTTTCATTTGCCACGGCTACCTATCATGATCGCATTGCCTTTAGCTGCCATGGCGACGAACTTAGCTTCGCCGAGATCGCGTCCAAAAGCGCAGCACTTGGCGCCTATTTAATTAACAATCTGGGGCTCGTAGCCGGAGATAGGGTTGCCATTCAGATGCCCAATATCAACGCCTACCCTATTGCGGCCTGGGCCGCCCTGAGAACGGGCTTGATTATCGTCAACACCAACCCGCTCTACACCGCTCGTGAGTTAGTGCATCAGTTCAACGATTCCGGTGCCAAAGCGCTCGTCATAGCAGACAAATTAGCGGCCTCTACGGCGTCCATTTTAGACCAGACTTCCATTAAGCATGTGATTGTAGTGGGCGAAACCGACAACCCCACTTTTCATAGTTTTAGCGAAGCGTTGGAGCAAGGGGCTGAGCAGTTTATGCCTGCCGCTGAACTTAATATGAACTCCACGGCAGTGTTACAGTATACCGGTGGCACTACTGGCTTATCGAAGGGCGCTGTGCTTACTCACGGCAACCTCTTTGCGGCCATGAATATCACTCGGGATATGTTTCCGTTAGTTGATAATAATCAAGAAATCGTCATCGCCCCTATGCCGATCTATCATATTTACGGCTACCTCATGTCTGTGATTGCCACGTTCTTGAACGGCGGTCTTAGCGCTCTTATCCCAAATCCGCGCGATATCGGCAGTATGATAGGCGAAATGAAACGCTACTCTGGTACAGGGTTAGCGGGCGTCAATACCCTCTTCCAAGGCTTAATGGCCCACCCTGAATTCGATCAAGTTGACTTCTCTCGCTATAGCTCGATCATTGCTGGCGGCACGGCCCTCATCAAGGAAATAAGTGACGAGTGGAGCCAGCGCACCGGCACGCAAATTTTTGAGGGCTACGGTCTCTCGGAAACGGCTTCGGCGTTGACCGTCAACGCGCCAGGCAAACAAAAGCTAGGCACCGTAGGCCAGTCGGTAGATCACTCAGAAGTTAAAGTCATTGATGAAGCCGGCAAGATCCTGCAGCAAGGTGAATCGGGTGAAATCTGTGTACGTGGGCCTCATGTGATGGTCGGCTATTGGAATCGCCCAGAAGCAACCGCTGAAGTACTTGATTCGGATGGCTGGTTCCGAACTGGCGATATCGGCTTTGTTGACGAAGAAGGCTTCATTAAGATTGTCGATCGCCTCAAGGACATGATCATTGTATCAGGGTTTAATGTTTACCCTAATGAGGTGGAAGCGGTAGTCTACGGGCACCCTGAGGTAGTTGAATGTGCCGCGGTTGGCGTGCCAGATGAAAACACGGGCGAGGCTATTCGGTTGTATGTTGTCACAAAAGACTCTACCTTAGATGCAGCAGCGCTTCAGGCATTTTGCCGTGAGGGCTTAACCGCCTACAAGATCCCCAAGCAGATCTGTTTTGAAGCGGATCTACCAAAATCCAATGTCGGCAAGATTCTACGCCGCGAGTTAAGAGACCGAGCGCGAGCGGAGGTGTCAGGAGAAGCCTAGCTATGAAGACAGCATTGCAAGCAACGAGCCTAGCCATCATGATCATTGTAGTGCTAGGCATCACGCTCTTTGCTGTCTCTCCGGTTCGCCCTGAGCTATTCAAACCCGACGCTATCCAACCGCTCACGGGCGTCTATGCACCCCAACTTAGTCTAGATCAAGCAAATTTGGTTGACGTAGGTGCCGAGGGACCCGAGGCGGTAGCCATTGATCAACAGGGCCACCTTTACACCGGACTAGCTAATGGCGACATCGTTAAAGTAGCCCACCCCGACTTAGCGGTGACGATCCTTGCAAACACCGGCGGACGACCGCTAGGACTCACCTTCGATACCCAACAACGACTACTCATCGCCGACGCGGTAACCGGTCTACTTCGCCTTGAGTCGGATGGCACTATTACTACGCTCATTAATTCGCAGCAAAATCCCAATTTCGGTTTCTTAGACGACGTTGCTGTCTCAGAGGACGGCGTGATTTGGGTCACTCAAGCATCTCAACGCTTCCCTTTTGGTGAGCATATTCGTGATTTCTTTGAAGCGTCTATGACGGGCCGCCTACTGCGCTATGACCCAATATCTGAGGAAGTATTGGTGGCAATGGACGGGCTCTTTTTCGCCAACGGCGTGACCCTCTCACCCAACGAAGACTTCCTACTTATCAATGAAACCGGCAAGGCTCGTATCCTTCGCTACTGGTTACGCGGAGAGCAACTCGGCCAAAGCGAAGTGTTTATTGATAGCTTGCCGGCACTACCCGACAATATCCGTGCGGATCCACAATCTGGCTACTGGGTGGCGCTGGTCAGCTTGCGTACGCCCGAACTTAGCCAACTCTACAACAGCCCTACCCTGTTACGAATCTTAGGCGCCCTACCTCCCAAGTGGGTAGAACCTCCACAGCACTACGGTTTGATTGCCAGAATTGATGAGCGAGGAAGAGTTGTTGAAACACGACATTCGGCGAATAAGCTTACCCTTCTAACCAGTGTTATCCGGCGCGATCAGCAACTCATTATTGGCTCCCTAACCGGCAACGAGCTTGCGATCGTTGACCTGAACGAATGACGAGCACTTGGCGTTGGTGTTGGTGTTGGTGTTGAATTAGCTTGCTAGGAAGCTGGCCTCACTAAACGATAGACTTTTCTGGCGCTGGACATCAGCATCACAGCAACGGCACCAACAATCAGCCCCACTAACCCCTGCATCAGTGCATTACTGACCATTGATAGAGGCAGATCAAGGCCGTGTATCGCCTGCTCAATCATCGGAATACCGTGCGCAATGATGCCACCGCCAACGAGGAACATCGCAACGGTTCCAACCACAGATAACGACTTCATGAGCCATGGGCAGAAAGCTAAAATGGCCATTCCGACTTGCTTCTGTAAGCCGCCAAAGAAACCTTCGCTGGCCGAATTCACCATATGCAGGGCCATGTCATCGAGCTTAACGATAAAGGCCACTAATCCGTATACACCCACGGTCATAGCAATGGCGATTAGTGATAGGACGAGAGTTTTATTTAAGAGTGTGGCGGTGGCGACAGTACCAAGCACAATGACAATAATCTCAGCTGAAAGGATGAAGTCCGTGCGAATCGCTCCACGAATCTTCTCGCGTTCGAGGACCGCCAAGTCAATTTCCGGATGACGCAGTGCCGAAGAGAGAACCGCCTTGTCTTTTTTACGCTCATCGCGGTGAGCAAGAAAATGCCAAATCTTTTCCGACCCTTCGTAGCAGAGGTAGAGGCCCCCTAGCATCAATGCAGGCAGAATGAGTTGAGGTAGTAGGGCGCTGATAATTAGTGCCGTTGGCACGAGGATCAGTTTGTTCAGCATTGAACCTTTGGCGACCGCCCAGACTACAGGTAGCTCTCGCTCAGCTCGAACACCACTCACCTGTTCGGCATTCAAAGCCAAGTCATCGCCCAATACCCCGGCAGATTTTTTAGCGGCTACCTTAGTCATCATTGCCACGTCATCTAACACTGCTGCGATATCATCAAATAATGCAAAGAGGCTTGCGCTGGCCATATCATGTATTCCAAGACAAGAAGTTAATTTGACTATTTAAGCATGGTCCGATGCTGGGGGCTACCAGTGATCACATTAGCGGGCGAAGTATTACGCGCCACCATTGAGCGGCCGTGAATCTGTGAGCTAAACGGCTTCCATGACATTACGGCGTGATAAGAATGTATTCATAAACCGTTATGAATTGGAAAACCGTCCCGAGCACTACAAACACATGAAATAGTGCATGGTTGAGCGGCAAGCGCTTAACACTATAAAGCAATGCACCAACTGTGTAGCTAATCCCTCCCGCTACTAACCACTGTATGCCGGCTTCAGGTAGCCCCTCTGACAGCGGTTTAATGGCGAAGACAATAAGCCATCCCATGAGTACGTAGATAGCAGTTGAAATTTTATCGTAACGGCCAGTAAAGAAGATTTTTAGTATAACCCCCGCTAGGGCCATTCCCCACACAATGCCAAACAGGGTCCAACCTACCCACCCCTCAAGGACCACCAGCGTGAATGGCGTATAGCTCCCGGCTATTAATACATAGATAGCGGCGTGATCAAAAACCTTTAAGCGCCGGCGAGCAACCGGAGTAGTAGCTGAGTGATAGAGTGATGAGGCGGCATAGAGTATAACCATACTCGCCCCATAAACGCCGAAACTGACGATATGCACTGTGGAGCCAAAGCTCACGGCTTTGACGAGTAACAGTAACGTCCCAATGGCCGCAAGTAACACTCCCAGTGCATGGGACAGCACATTGAGGCGCTCCTCAACAATGCTATATTCGCTTACACGTTGTGTTTTTGGGGTCGCCATTCGTTATTACCTCTGCTCAGCGAATCGTTTAGATACGCTAATAGTAGTGGAGCACTGTTAACAAAACATGACCCAATGCGCCATAGAAGTCACTCTCAGATGGTGACAATACCTGCAACAATGTATGCCACAAATGCGGCAGCTCCGCTCGTTAGTGCATAGGGCATCTGCGTTTCAACATGCTCTAGCAGATCACAGCCCGATGCGACCGAACTGACGGCGGTGGTATCCGATATCGGCGACGCGTGATCGCCAAAGATGCCGCCGCCCAGAATGGCCGAAAGCACCAGTGCCGCATCAAGGTCTAAGTTAATGACCAAGGGCATGCCTATGGGCACAAGAATGGCGAAAGTTCCCCAAGACGTGCCGGTTGTGAAGGACATAACCGCCCCAGCAACAAACAACAGCGCTGGAATGATAAACAGTGGCAGGTTGGCCGAAATAATACCCGCGATAAACTCGCCAGTACCAAGCGCTCGAAGGCTAGCGCCTAAAGCCAGCGATAACAGGACAATCACCACTAACGGTAGCAATTCAGACATCCCGTCGAAAGCCATCTTCAGTAGCCCTTGGTGGCGGTAGCCGCCGCCAAAACGAAGCAGAATATAGGCCACCAGTAAGGCCAACAGGGTAGCATAAAGTACCGACTGAGAACCCGAGCCCTGGGTAATGTTGCCGTTCCCCGTCATGAGCATGAAGCCAATCATGCCGAAGATCATAGTAGCTAGCGGCAAAAGCATATAGCGCACTTTCGTGGCTTCAACTTGGAGAATCTCGGTGTTGTGATGAGTGCTCAGCTTCTGTTCTGACGTCTTCATTGGTCCATGCACGCGCCCAGTGATAACGGTGTAAAGCACTAGGATCAACGTGAACCACGCGTAGAAGTTGAGGGGAATGGTTCCGATTAATACGCTAACGGAAGATTCGCCTAGGTCGTAGCTACTAACCAGACCTAATACATAGGCCCCCCAAGCGTTGAGCAGAATCAGGATACAGATAGGGGCACTGGTACTGTCAATGATGTAGGCCAATCTTGCACGGCTCATTTTGAATCTATCAAACAATCCCCGCGAGATAATCCCCGCTGTTAATACACTAAGGTTAGACTCGATAAAAACGAACACGCCGGTGAAAAACGTTAGCAATCCAGTTCTACGAGGTGTAGAGGCAATTCCCCTGTTGACCAAAAGACTCACAAACGCACTCACCCCACCTGACTGACGCATAAACGCAAGTAATGCCCCCACCAACAGTGAGAACACTAAAATACGAGCGTTACCCGGTGAGCCCAGCACCTCAATAGTACTCTCGATGGACCCTAGTAGCCCGCCCAATAGCGACGTGATGGGCGACGAACCAGCAAGCAACAGGGCAATAACTTCGGAGCTGATCAATGCCGTCACCAGTGCCAAAATGACTTCTCGGCGCCAAAGGACAACAATGATTGCTAAGATAGGGGGTACAACACTAAACCAAGACATACTTCATCCACGGGCTCGAAGGCGCGTTAGTTATCATTATAGGTAAACAGCATCATTCAAGTGGCCGCTGCTTAATTCCAAGCGTGCTTCAGCGTCGTCAGCTGAAAGGTTGCAGAGTATCATTAATATGGCCACTTTAGCACGATAACCGCTAGCGAGCAGCGCCGCCTTAGCGACCTCGTACTCACATTCAGTTGCCAACATAACAATTCGTGCTGCACGAGCATAGAGCTTCTCGTTTGACGCCGACACATCAACCATCAAGTTTTGATAGACCTTGCCTAGTTTTACCATGGTTGCGGTGGATAGCATATTCAGAGCAAGCTTCTGTGCCGTTCCAGCTTTCAAACGTGTGGATCCCGTTAGTACTTCGGGCCCCACGTTCAGCGCAATGGCAACGTCTACCTGATGCAAAATAGGGCCATTAGGATTACAACTCATTGCCACGGTTTTGGCGCCAATCTCGTTCGCATAACTTAGCCCGCCTAACACGTAAGGAGTTCGGCCACTCGCGGCAATGCCCACCACGCAGTCCTTGGCAGTTAGTTTCAATTCGGCTAAATCGCGCGCTCCTAATTCAACACTATCCTCAGCACCCTCAACGGCTTTAAACATTGCGCCCTGTCCGCCAGCGAGTACGCCAACTACTAGGCCATGTGGTACCGAAAATGTAGGGGGACACTCTACTGCGTCTAACACCCCAAGACGGCCACTGGTGCCGGCACCAAGATAAATAAGCCGGCCACCCTGTTTGATAGCTGTTACGGCAGCATCAACTGCTTCGGCTACCGCTGGCAGAACCTTCGCAACCGCTGAGGCAACCGTTGCATCTTCACCATTTATGAGCGTCACGATATCCAAGCTGCTCAGCTGGTCTAAGTGGGCCGATTTATCATTGCGACGCTCGGACACCATGTTCTCCAGCTGCAAAATTAGCTCTTTTTCGCGTTGTTCGGTCAGTTGAATCATGTCACCTCGTTATAAGCTGGCGCCGTTGTGCTGCGAACCCTAACTGCGCTATGGTAGTTCTCATCATAATAACTACCTGCGAGTATGACGCAACATGAAAACCTCTTTAGCTTTAACTGCCGCTACGCTTTCTTTCGCTCTTATTGGTTGCCAGTCAGAGCAAACCGCCACCGAAACAACTGCTTCATCCAGCCCTGACCCCGTTGCGCTGGCACACGAGATGATTATTGCAGATACCCACGTAGACCTCCCCTATCGACTTGAGGCCCACTACGAGAATGTATTGGAATCCACCGTCACCGGCGATTTCGACTTCCCGCGCGCACGATCCGGTGGGTTGAACGCGCCCTTTATGTCCATCTATACGCCAGCGGGATTGGAATTTGAGGAAGTAGATACTTCTAAGCAGAATGCGGATCAGCTCATCGATATGATTGAATCCCTCGTGGCACAAGCACCTGAGCAGATGGCCATTGTTCGCTCTTGGTCCGAGCTCGAAGCAGCCGTTGACGAAGGTAAGCTAGCGCTGCCTTTAGGAATGGAAAATGGCTCACCAATTGAAGGCGATTTAGCCAACCTCCAGCACTTCTATAATCGAGGAATTCGCTATATCACACTTGCGCATTCTCGGAGTAATCACATCGCCGACTCAAGCTATGACTCGGAGAGGCCTGCCGGTGGTCTCACTGAATTTGGCGAGTTGCTAGTGTTAGAAATGAACAAGCTGGGTATTATGATTGATATCTCGCACGTCTCCGACGACGCCTTTTACGATGTGCTGCGCGTTACCAAGAAACCCGTCATTGCTAGCCACAGCTCTGCTCGACATTTTACCCCTGGTTTCGAACGCAATATGTCAGACGAGATGATCAAGGCGCTTGGTGATCAGGGTGGTGTTATTTTCATTAACTTTGGCAGCGCTTTCCTGACTGAAGCGGCGAACAACTATGGTCCTCAGCAACGCGAATTCCTTCGTGCTGCAGGTATGACTGATGCCGACTCTGAAGAGGCCAACGCGTTACTAGAAGAGTGGCGCCTAGCCAATCCCTATCCCTACGCTACGCTTGCTGATGTCCTAGATCACATTGATCACGCTGTTAGTCTGGCTGGTATTGACGCAGTAGGAATTGGCTCTGACTATGATGGCGTAGATGACACGCTACCAATAGGCTTAAAGGACGTCTCCAGCTATCCAAACCTCATCGAAGGCTTGCTGGGTCGTGGCTACAGCGTCGCCGATATTGAAAAGATTATGAGTGGCAATCTGAAGCGTGTTTGGCTTGAGGTAGAACAAGGGGAATAGCTTCTTAATCGCCATCGTTAGCAGCCGTTTGGGTACTAACGATAGTCAGCTACTCACGCAAGGCGCTAGGCATCTTCGCAGAGTTGACGCCTGGCATGTGCTAATAATAGGTGCCCAATACGCGAAGCCCCTTCGTGAGGAGCTTAAAAGGGTAAGTCAATGCCAAAGGTTAATGCCTTTACACCGCTTCCTCGTGTTATCCCTAGGTAGACTCGATCGAACTCGGAGCCCAAAATTTCCAATGGTTCTTCGAATCCAAAAGTAAGGCCCGCCTGATAGAGATTATCGACATTAATACCATTTCGATAGTCTCTGGTAAAAACCAGTTGGTTGGGGAAGTGCTGCCACATTACGTAAGTACTTAGGCCGACCTCTCTACCCCAGAGTTCGAAGCCAAGATCACGCCGAAAATCAAAGCCCAGCTGAATCAATGATAAACTCGAGGACTCCTCATCAGCTTTTTGATTTTCGTTCGCATAGACGAACTTCTGCGAACTACGAATATCCCAAACTTCATTGGGCTTCCATTCATTTTGGACCTTAAGACCAACCTGCCAGAATGTTACCATTTCATCACTACCGAAATCATAACCTACGCCGGCATTCATGAAGGGCCGCAGTCGAAATGTTTCACTGACTGGATAGACGTATTCAATTCCAGGGAGAAAGCTTAACGTTGCAAATTCCTTGGGAATCCACTCAGTTACGATGTCTTCACCCATACTCTTATAGCCAACCTGAAGTGGAAGTAGCAAACGCCAATTCGGTTCGGTACCCTCCCAATCAGTCAGATCTATTGAGAGCGGGACATTAACGACAACAACTCGCTCGTCATGAACCGAGTAGATGCCCGAGCCCAAGACCGTCGCATAGATATACTTTGCATCGATTTCTTTTTCCGCTGCCGGAGCAGGGTCAACATGATCGGGCTGGGGAGGCGCCTGAGCGAATAATGGTTGGGAGTTGACAGCCGATAATAGAGTCACTACACAAACACATAAAGTAATAAGCTTATTATTCATAATGTCTATTACAAACTATTCGAGCGCAGTTCGCTAGCACTTTTCGCCATCGACTTTTTGATGTTAATTATGGTAGTTTTGCCTCCATAAATTTCTCAAAGAGCATAAACTTTGGACTGGCAGATAGCTTTAGTATTTTTCCCTACTTTTTTCCTAGTCTCCATCACTCCAGGATTGTGCATGACGCTCGCGCTCACCTTGGGTATTCGCTACGGAGTGAGACGCACGCTGTGGATGATGTGGGGTGAATTATTAGGCGTTGCGCTGGTTGCTATCTCTTCCGTCATGGGCGTAGCGGCGTTACTTTTAAGCGTCCCAATTGCCTTTACTATTCTAAAAATACTAGGCGGCGGATACCTTATTTTCCTTGGGATAAAGAGCTGGCGTCAGTCGGCGACTGAATTTCATCTAGCCAGTACCTCAGTTAGTTCGGCTAAAGCACTTTTCAGCCAAGGATTTATTACCGCCATTGCCAACCCCAAGGGATGGGCCTTTATGGTAGCTTTGCTACCGCCCTTTATTAGCGAAACCAAGCCATTAGCACCGCAACTAACTACTCTAGTTTTGGTTATTTTTTGTACCGAGTTCATTTCGCTTCTTGCTTATGCTTCTGGCGGCCGCAGCTTGCGCAAGCTATTAGAGAAGCCCGGCAATGCTCAGCTACTGGAAAGGGTTTCCGGCACGGTCATGATTGCGCTGGGTATTTGGCTATTCGCCACCTAACCATTCCAAGTTACTTAGCTTTAACTTCGCGACCAAAAAACTATCGCTTTAACTTCGCGACCAGAAAACCATCACTTTTAACTTTCGATCAGAAGACACGATCCTAGCGAACCGTTCGTAGCGCCGAGAACGCCTCAAATTGGGTTAGGAAAATCTGCCCCGAGAGCTCTTCCACCAGCCCACTTGCCGTTAGCGTATCTAACACCGGGCCTTTCACTTCAGCTAAATGCAGCTTTATTCCCTGATCAAGTAGTGAATGGTTTAAGCTCTCTAGCATCTCAAGTGCGCTAAAATCTACCTCATTGACGGCGGAGCAAAACAGAATGACATGATGAATTTCGCCACGCTGATAAATAGCGTCGTTAATCATTTCATCAAGGTAGCTGGCATTTGCAAAGAACAGGCTTTCATCGGGTCGAACTGAGTAAATCGTTGGGTCCGTCATTACACGGTAACGATTGACGTTGCGAAAGTGCTCTGTACCCTCAACCAAACCCACCTCAGCCACGTGTGGCTTCGACGTCCGATAAAGATGCAGTGCAATTGAGATCACAACACCACTTGCAACCCCCACCTCAACACCCCAGACCAAGGTGATTAATACGGTTCCCAGCGCTGCCCAAAAGTCGCTCCTCGCGCAGCGCCAAGTCTTACGAAAAATACTAAAATCAATCAGACCTAGTACCGCTACGATAATGGTGGCCGCTAACGCCGCCTTGGGAAGGTAATAGAGTGTTGGTGTGAGTAACAGCGAGGCCAGCGCTATACCTAACGCTGTATAGAGACTCGCGGCTTGTGTTCTTGCGCCGGCATCGAAGTTCACGACAGAACGAGCAAACCCACCCGTGACGGGAAAACCTGATGAAATTGAACTAGCGACATTGGCCATTCCCAAGCCAATTAACTCCTGGTTTGGCGTAATCTTTTCGCGCCGCTTCGCCGCTAAAGTACGCCCCACTGAAACTGACTCCACATAGCCAATAATGGAGATCAACAAAGCGGGTAGCCACAACTGCTCCACCAACTCAAGCGAAGGAATGGTCAGGTTTAACGGCGGTAAACCACTCGGGATTTCGCCCGTAATAGCCACGCCATGCTGAGTTAATCCACCTAGAAACACCACAGCTATGCTACCAACCACAGCCAATATAGGCGTTGCTCTTGATACCGCTGCTGCCGAAGCTGAAGAAAGCCGAAAGAAACGCTGGAGTAACCTAGCCGTATGGGCTTTATTCCAATAAAGAAAGGCGATAACCGACACACCAATGGCCGCCGTCAACCAGTTGATATTGGCGAGTGAACTCCAAAGTGAAGGCAGAATGGCCGTTAAACTAGCGCCAGTGCCGTCAATGCCGAAAATATGCCGTGCCTGCCCAAAAGCTATAATAAGCCCTGACGCGGAAATAAATCCCGAGATGACCGCATGTGAGAGGAAGTGAGTCACCATCCCCAAGCGAAGCAGTCCCATAACAAGGAGAAAAATACCACTCAAAAGTGCTAGGGTGGCCGCCGCAACCAAGTAATGGGCCGTACCCGAGTCAGCCACTTCACCGAGTGTTGCGGCGGTCATTAAACTGACGACGGCAACTGGGCCCACGCTGAGCGTACTACTAGTTCCCCATAAACCGTAGGCTACCAAAGGAAGGATACTAGCGTAGAGCCCCACTTCCGGCGGAACACCGGCCAGCATTGCATACGCCAAACTTTGAGGGATCAGCAAGATAGTGACGATGACCGCAGCAATCATGTCGCCGCTAAAGTCGGCCCTACTGTAAGCAGAAATCCAGTGTCGAGCGGGAAGCCAATCCATCATTCGTTAGCGCTTTTCCGGGTTGGTTTTAGTGAGCCACTCTCGCCCCTTCACCATTAAATTCCAGTAAACCCAGGGCATAATTCGCTTCTTGAGTAACCAACCAAAGCGGGTTGCCGAGGTGGCCCTATTGAGCCACGCGGGGAATGTAGGTAACAGTCGACCTCCATAGCCAAACTCGGCTAGCACTACCTTGCCCTGAGCAACCGTGAGTGGACAGGCACCATAACCGTCATACAAAGTACTGCTCGAAGTCGCTGAGCGCCGCGCGATGATTTGATCTGCCACCACAACCACTTGCTTGCGAGCGGCCGCCATCGTTTTGGCATTCGCTGCACTAATGACATCTCCTGCGCCCCAGATATTTTCGTCTACGGTTGACTGTAGTGTTTCAGGATCAACGGACAACCAGCCTCCCGAATCGGCCAAGCCACTCTGCGCTACAAAGCTAGGGGCCATTTGTGGAGGGCAAACGTGAAGCATATCGAAGCGCTCTTCGCGCAGTCCCTTACCGCCCTCGCTGAGGTCTTCGAACCAAGCTATCTGCTGTTCTCCGTCAACTTTAACCAGCCTACTCTGGGTATTGACCTGCGCATCATACTGGGTGCAAAACCCCTTCAATGCGGGGACGAAGTCAGCGACGCCAAATAAACCAGGGGTTACGGTGTGAAATTGCACCCCAATTTGGGGCAAAACGCCGTTTCGACGCCAATGGTCTGCCGATAAATACATTGCCTTTTGCGGCGCTCCAGCACACTTAATAGGCATCGCCGGTTGCGTAAACAACGCTACACCCTGTTTTAGGCTGGAGACCAACTCCCAGGTATACGGGGCGAGGTCATAGCGGTAATTAGAGGTCACACCATTGCGTCCTAGGGCTGTGGCTAAACCTTCAACCCCATCCCAATCAAGTACCAAGCCAGGACAAACAACTAGCTGCTGGTAAGCCACTCGGCTACCGTCATCAAGCTCAACCACTTTTTCATCGGCGGTGATCTTAACGACCGCCTGTTTCCGCCAGGTAACACCTTTAGGAATCACATCCCTAGTCTCACGACGCGTGGACTCGGCACTCATCTCACCGGCTCCAACCAACGTCCAGCCCGGCTGATAAAAGTGTTCCGAAGCAGGGTCAATAATGGCGATACGCAACTGCGCCGAACGTTTCAACAAGCTTGCGGCGACACTAATTCCCGCCGAGCCTGCGCCGACAATAACCACATCATAGTGCGGCATTGCCGCTTGAGTCTGCGGCTGATTAGCAGCAGCGGTTTCAGCCATAACTCCCAAGGTTGCCTGAAAAAGATTCTGACAGCGATTACCCGTCCGACAGTACATATGCATTCGTTTTTCACTGGCCAAGATTGGCGCAAAGGCATCCACATGCGCTTTCGATAAGCCGCTACCCGAAAAAGGTATGTGGTGAATAGCGATACCATTATCACGCGCTACCGCCTCAATCTCCGCAAAGGGTGTTTGATCTGAAGACTCACTGTCAGGGCGGTTACAAACAATTATTTGCACGCCGTCGGCGGCGAGCTGTAACACATCAGCGGAGCTGATCTGACCGGATACGGTAACTGAATCACTCAAGTGTTTTGCTAACATCTACTGATCTCTACTAGTTGAATGCGTTAATGGGAATTTTTAGGTACACCAAGCCATTCGTCTCAGGCTCAGGCAAATCGCCTGCTCTCATATTAATCTGTAGTGATGGTAAGATTAAGCGAGGCATTGCTAAGCTCGCGTCACGAGTCTCTCTTGCCACAACAAAATCCGTCTTCAATTTGCCTTCACCTACATGGATATTATGGAGACGCTCAGCTTCGATAGTCGTTTCGAAACGGAGTTCTCTACCGTTTGGGCCATAGTCATGGCACATAAATACCCGGTAATTATCGGGAAGCGCTAGAATTTTTTGAATCGAATCGAAGAGTATTCCAGCGTCTCCGCCGGGGAAGTCAGCCCTTGCGGTGCCTGCATCGGGCATAAACAAGGTATCACCCACGAATACTGCATTACCTATCACATGGGTAAAACAGGCCGGCGTATGCCCGGGCGTATGCATTGCTGTAGCCATGAGATTACCAAGCTGATATTGCTCCCCATCAGAGAAAAGATGATCAAACTGAGTACCATCGCGATGGAAGTCTTGCCCCTCGTTAAAGATCGCTCCAAAGGTGTTCTGCACCGTAGTGATGTGTGCACCAATGGCAATCTTTCCGCCCAAAGCTTTCTTGAGATAAGGCGCTGCGGACAGGTGGTCTGCGTGGACATGAGTTTCGATAATCCAGTCAACCGAGAGATCCTGGTCACGTACAAACGCAATAATTTCATCCGCTCCACGGTAACTAATTGATCCCGATGCGTAGTCAAAGTCTAAGGCTGAGTCAATAATTGCACAACTTGACGAGCTCGGGTCTTGGACCACATAGCTGTAGGTATTTGAATCTGGCTCAAAAAAGTGTGTGACCACCGGCTTTAACATATTGCCTTTATTCATCTGAATCCCTCAAATCACTCCAATATATTAGATAATTCTAATATAATTTGCGTAGTTTGCCAAGCTAGCGTAGGCCGGACCCTCTGATTAAGGCCTTCGCTTAATTCCCAGTATATACCGTATAAAGTTTGAACATAAGCTTAGTGGTTCGCCTTGCGCCGGGCACGGATAAAGAAGGCCTGATCTCGTTCTATTGCGCGGTTAAAGGTTTCACCTCGAAAGAGATGATCGCTACCATTATAAAGATAGAGTTCATAGTCCTTATCCGCCTGGTAGAGACGGCCGGCTAAGTCGATACTATTTTCCACCGCGGTAGCTGGATCTAATCGCGCGTGCTGAATGATCAGCGGAGCATGAACCGCGGCAATCTGTGGCGCTACCTCAAGATCGCTGAACCGATAATCGCCATGATTTAGCTCTGCTAGTAATTCGTCGAAGAGTGGCTTGGACGCTAGATTAGAGTCAATGACTTCGCCATCGCCCAACGCTTCTGTCATCCAATAGCGACGAAAATCCTCGCCGGCGGTAGACCAAATGGAAGCAGCAGCTAGGCGATCTCCAAGCACGAGTGCAGCTCGCTGAGTAATTCCGCCCCCCATGGAGTGGCCGGCCATTACAACCTGTCGCGGGTTAACATTAGGCAACTTCATTGCCGCCCAATATGCTGCTATCACATCTCTAGTATAGTAATGCGCTGCGTAAGCTCGGCGAGTATACTCCGCTCCCTCAGAGCGGTTATGGCCCCGATAATCCGCCGCCACCACTAGATAGCCGAGGTTTGCATAGGCCGACACCAGTGCCCGATAATAATCTCCAGGCCGACTTACCGTGCCATCCGCTGAGACGCCATACTGAGGTGGGTTGGGGTGATAGCCGTGGTTAAAAATAAGCACCGGCCAGCCTGAAGCTGGCGCTTGATGGCTAGGATGAACAATCAATGCGAACTGGTTGAGCCCGTCTGCACTGTACGTTACCGCTTGATAACTTAAACCGTCCCGCTCGCTCGCAGGAGAGCTAAACTCGAACGACGAACCGCTTGATTCATCAACCCAAGTTTGCAGTTCAATTAGTGAAATACCATCGTTTGCTTGAGCCAATGCTGAAATCATACTCAGCGACAAAAGCCACCTAACGAACCAACGAGTCATCATAACTTTACTTCTCTTCTATTATCTAATTATTGGAATACCCTGTATTAATGTATATCCTAGGCCAAATGACTTCGAATGCAAAAGGTAATTTATGAACCGAGAACAACTCAAAGCAACCATTCAACCTTTTCGTGAAGCCGGCTACAGCGGTGGTTTGACGGCACTGCATGACGCCATTGACAAAGTATTCCTTCCATCGGCACTACTTCAGCTTGCCTTTCCCTTCGAAACCCTCGCTGACACCACGGCACTAAAAAACGTATACAGTGATCTTTATGCCGCCATACCTGATCTAGAACGGCGCGACACGATTGTCATGGCTGGCACGAACTCCGACGGCAGTGAGTGGGTTGGCTGCTGTGGCTATTATTGCGGTAGCTTTGAAGCCGACTGGTTAGATATACCAGCCACCGGCCACATGGTCGCAATGCGTTTCCACGAATTCTATCGAATCATCGATGGTCAAGTCAGTGAACTTCAAGCCTTATGGGACATCCCGGAGGTCATGATGCAGGCTAAGTCTTGGCCAATGTCTCCGAGTTTAGGTCGTGAATGGCATGTCCCAGGACCGGCAACGCAGGACGGTCTGGCTATTGTTAACCACTCCGAGGAACACGCTAACCAGTCCGCTACCACCGTACTGGATATGTGTAACGCGTTAGGAAATTATGCCAGCGGAGGTGTTGCCGCCATGCGTCTTAACGACTATTGGCATAAACGCTGCAGCTGGTACGGACCGGCGGGAATCGGCACGGCTCGGACGATTCAAAACTTCCGTAACTGGCACCAAATCCCTTTCCTCAACGGCTTACCTGACCGAGTTGGTGATGCGGCCAAAGGTTATTTGTTGGGTGATGGCAACTATGTAGGCTTTACCGCTTGGCCCGGTATGCACATGAGTGTTAGCGGAGATGGCTGGCTAGGGATTGCGCCCTCAGGTCAGAAGATAACCATGAGGAGTCTTGATTTTTGGCGCTGCGAAGGCAATTTGATTCGAGAGAACTGGGTGCTCGTGGATATTCTTCACGTGTACCACCAACTGGGCGTTGATGTTTTCCAGCGCTTACGTGAATTCAACAAAGCGCGGCGATAAGCTGCTGCGGCAACGAGAGCGACACACTAAGGAGCGCTCCACTGCGCGTAATTTTCGATATGTCAGCTTCGGCTGACATTCGAGAGCCCGTACTCGCGACGGCTACCGCTAGCACGAGCGAGAGTTCACTATTACTACTCGAGTTTAGCCTCAACGGCTGCAAGGATCTGGTTAATCTGCGCTTCAGAAAGTGTTGCGCGTTCAATCAGGCTAACGATTAAATCTGCCTCACTACCCTTATCGGCATCGCCAATCATCACTACCTTGTGCTCAAACACATTGTCATCAGCGCCTTCCTCAATCCACACTAGCTCATGAACTTCCGTTTGCTCACTATCAACCTCCACTGAGATATCAAGGTCCAACTGCGACATCTCTGCAGCCAGCCTTCCCAACTCCCTACCGAGAACCGCCTGAAGAGACGGCGGCAAGTCCGCCATCAAGGCGTCTCGTCCCGTTTGTGTTTCAAGCATTTCAGGAGTAAATGTTAACTCTGCCTCTTCGCCATCTACCGCGAGGTTAAGATGAATTTCTTTGGCGTTGTTAGCCTCCGCAGACTCATCAATTTCGATAATAATTTCTTGTGTTTGCGTAACCTCTGCCTGAACGGGAATGATCCACATCATTAACAGGCTAAGTAATACAATTGACAGCTTCACAGCTAGCTCCTTTTTTAGTTCATTATTTTTATTAGGCTGCCGCGATTAGTCATACTTCGCGGCCTCACCCGGTGCTGGCAGTGAATTCAAGATGAACTGCCTAAGGTCTTCGTTAGAGCGCTCTAAGTCTTCTCGGCGCAAATACATCATATGTCCGCTCTCATATCCTGCGAAACTCATTCTATCGCGCATCCGCCCGCTGGGGTCTAACTGCCACATCGTGTACTTCGCATCAAAATAATTCGTTGCGCCGTCGTAATAGCCGGACTGAATAAGGACATTTAAATAAGGGTTCTGTGCCATAGCCTGACGAAGATCTTCACCTGCTTGGTTACCTTCGCGATTCCAAGGATGCACCGGACCAAACATATTGTATTTAACGTTGGTCTGGTAACCGAGCTCTTCACGGAGATAGTAGTTGATTGCCGGAGTGAAGGAATGAAGCCAACTTGTGAGCTCCGCCCAGTAATCTGGTCGATCGCCCGCAAGACGACGATCAATACCTTTATAGCGGGAGTCCAATCGGCCAACGGTAAAGCCCTCGTCTCTTAGCAGAGACTTCCAGAATACACTATTGGCAATATCCAAGTTATTCCGTTGTACTTCAAGCTCGCTCAAACCTGAATAGGCCGCAACCTGTGCAGCCACGCGCGCGCGCTCATCTGCGCCTAAAAATGCGCCTTTGGCCACAGCCGGAAGGTACTCGTTTACCGCGTACTCCTCTACTTCCTCAAGGAACTCGAGTAACCCAAGACCTTGATAGCGCTCATCAAGTTGGTTGTGGTACCAAGCCGTGGCGGCAAAATAGGGGAGTCGATTGGCCACTTCCACTGGTCCATTTCGCTCTATCCCGATATCCGTAGGTGAAACCAGAATCACGCCATTGAGGTACATCCATTCATTGTTTTGCAGCGCTAACGCTAAGCCAGAAACTCGGGTTGTTCCATAGCTCTCTCCGATCAAGAATTTCGGCGAACGCCAACGATCTTTACGGGTTACGAACGTTTCCACCCAACCAGCCAGATAACTGATATCTTCATTCACCCCAAAGAACATCGCCTGCTGTTCATCTCTACTTGGCATGGTGCCATCAGCCGAAGGCAACACTCTAGAAAAGCCGGTATTCACTGGATTCACAAAGACAATATCTGCGACATCAAGCACCGAGAACGGATTTTCCTGTACTCCGTAGGGTTGGACTGGATAGCCCTCTTCGTCAATATTCAGAACCTTTGGGCCGGTGTAGGCAACATGCATCCAGACTGACGCTGAACCAGGACCTCCATTGAAGGAAATCAACAGCGGACGATTGGGATCATCACCCACATCGGTTCGCTGGTAGTAGGTGTAGAATAAGGTTGCTGTGGGGTGACCACTGTCATCGTAGACGGGCTGTGTACCCACCTCGGCACGGTAGCGAATCCGCTCGCCATTCACTCTAATTCGGTGCTCGGATACGGACGAACTATCTGCCTCAATTAACGCCGAATCGGCAACTTGCGCCTGGCTTGCTTGAACACCGAATACCGCGCCCAGCGCCAAGGTAGCTATTATCTTTAACACGTCTCTTACCCCATTAAAAAATTTGTGCGCTGTGGAAAGTTATCCGCAGCGCCCAATCGTGACTTAACCCTTGTCGAAATGGACATCCATTTGCGGGAATGGAATGGTAATGTCATTATCGTCTAAGGCACGCTTCACGTCCTCGATGATCGCGAAACGAGCCATCCAATAGTCGGCAGTGTTAACCCAAGGCCTAACCACTAGGTTTACTGAACTATCTGCCAATTCTGACACGGCCACCACCGGCTCGGGCTCATTCAGCACAAAATCATTTGCCTTCAATGCCGTCATAATAACAGACTTGGCGTCGCGCATATCTGACTCATAACTAATACCAACAACTATATCAACCCGTCGCGTGGGTAGGGCTGAATAATTAGTGATCTCAGATGCGTACACGGTTGAATTAGGCAAAATAATTACTTTGTTGTCGGGAGTTACCAACTTAGTAGAAAACAATTCAATGGTTTTGACCACCCCTACAATCCCCGAGGCTTCAATGAAGTCTCCAGAGCGAAAGGGCTTGAGCACAATAATCATGACGCCCGAGGAGAAATTTGAAAGTGAGTCCTTCAACGCCAGACCAATTGCTAAACCCGCAGCACCCAGCACCGCAACCAACGAGGTTGTTTCAACGCCTATTTCATTTAGCGTTGCAACCAGTACGGCACCCACAATGGTAATCTGAATAATCTTGGCCACAAAGCCGCTTACCGCCGGGTCTACACCACGAGATTTGAGGCGCTTATCTGTTTGGCGCCGAACTACGCCTGCAACATAAGTACCAATAAGAAAAATCAGCAGTGCAAAGAGTGCTTTCAAACCAATCTCTACGATAAGTTCGTGGTAATCTTGAAACCACGTTGTCACGTCAGCAACGATGACTTCAGCCTCTGTCATTTCCATTATTATTTCCTCGTTAGTTTCGTTAGTAACGATTCAATGTGATGAGTAGCCACCACGATTAGCTCAAAAAAAAGGGGTGACTCACGTCACCCCTTAAAACTAGCACAATGTCTCAAACTTCAGCTACTAAAAATCAACGCTCAGTGGATTCGAACATACTGAACCACCCACCTCACAGATCTGATAGGTGAAGGAAGTACCACTTACACCGGAATCCGTATCCTTGTAGTTTCCGTCGTTAGCGGTAGTTGCTCTAAGGCTACCATCACGATAAACCTCAACATTCGTTCCGACGGCTCCCGACCAGTTAAGCTGAACGGTCAAACGGCCGCGGCGGAGGTTCTGTGACCAGACACTGGCAGAAATCTCTCCGCCACCGGTGGTATCCGAAACGGTAAGCTGCTGATTCGCAGAGGCTGAGGTGCCCTCGTTATCTTCAACTAACAAGCTTACGGTGTAATCACCAGCAACAGCATAACTATGAGTAGGATTCTGTTGCGTGGAGGAATTGCCGTCCCCAAAGTCCCAATTCCACGCAACCACACTTCCATCTGAGTCGGAGCTAGTATCCGTGAATGATACGCTCAATTGATCAACCACTGAGCTGAAGTCAGCGGTAGGTGCGGCATTATTGGGCGGATTACCTACCAGTGCCATGCGCACATTATCCACTTCAATCGTTCCGGCTTCGGCGATGATATAGCTATAAACGGTCCAAATTCCGGCTGCCGACGTTGAGTAGTGGGTATAATCCGCCCACTCAGAAGTCAGTGCGAAGCTAGTTTCTTGGAAGGTAGAAGGGTCATCATCGTGAGTGTAGATTTCCTGCCCTTGGAAGTGCGTTGAGATCTTCGCCGTTGCCCCTGGGGTTGCGGCTCTCATCGATAGCGTAAATGCGTAGCTCTCGCCGCCTACTGTCGCGCCAGGTAATTGATCACCGGTTGCGTCAATAGGCTGATGGACTTCTTCACCCTGCTCTAAGCGGAGGTAGTAATCCCCATCCACCGCTTCCGCAGTATTCTGGATTCGCTCAACGCCACCATCAAAATAGCGCCAGCCAAAACCACCAAACGGCGCTACGTGCTCAAAGCTACCATTGGCAACGTCCCCACCGCGACCAAAGCCGTCAATGAAGTCGTTAGGCTGAATCCTGCTCCAAGCGGGGTTAATAGACTCTAAATGATCCACCAGCATATGAGCTTCGCCAGAATGCTCCCATTGTGAGCCATGAAATTGCTCCCACAGCCAGGAATACTTGAGTGCAGACAGATTGCCACCCACCTCAGCAACCACGTCATCAACATAATTGGCCGGCTCGTTCAAATCCCAACCGTAGGCATTCATCAAGACGATATGAACCGCATCACCATAAACTGAACGCAGATCGGCAATAACCGTTTTATAGCGGCCTTTAATTTTGTTTACCGGAGCGCCAACATCATTTGCGCCAGCGTTGACAACGATGATATGCGGATCAAAACCGCTTCGATAGCTGGCGTCCTGATTATAGTAGTCATCTGAGAAGATAAACGACGTGACATCGTTATCCTGACCGCCATCAAGCTTCGCACCACCAACGGCGGCCAAATGCATCTCCGCACCTAACATGCGACTCACCATTGCTGGGAAGGCATAATAGGTACCCGAATCACCGGAATCTCGCTCGCTGTAATTTGAGGTCCCATCCATATTGGAATCGCCAAAGAACTCAATGCGAAGGTCTGGTCTTGCGGGTGGAGCAAGGATCGTTCCATCTAGATCAAAACCATAAACAGTTAAGTTGGTGTTGTAGAAAGTTTCCTTAAACAACTCAACTGTATGTATGCCCGGGGATAGCCCTTCTGCCAGAACATACTCGGCGCGCTCGGGGTCCATGTATAAACGTGGCTCTGAAGGCACACCGTCAATAATGACACGAAATTGTTCAGTACCATCTCCTGGGTCAAAGTCGCCAGCAAGACGAGTACCATCAAAGCGAATCTTGATGCTTGATCCTTGCCATGCTACCCATGGCTCGGAGGGGTTATCAAAATTCCAGCGCCCGGTGTACTGGATATTGGTATTGCTTGGATCTACAAACGCTGCAAGGCTTGGCATTGATAATGCGGCCAGCAATGAACAAGTCCCAATTGTTTTAAGCAGTTTCATATTCTATTCCTTATGCGAAATGATGAGCCCGTTGTTATAGTTATTTAGAAGGCTCCCAATCACCAAACGTAGTAATTACCTGGTTGAGTGATTATTCATTTTGGCGTGATGTGATCACAACAGGCAAGAAATTGATCAAAAAACAAACAAGACCGTTTTTCATCTTCTCGTGAATTTATTTCAAGAGGTCGAAGAATACTGGGCTGGACGGCACAAATTTAGAGATGAAAGGTTAACGACAACGCACCTTCATTCAGTGCGTCATCGTTGAATTAGCGGTTCACTTTAAAAAACGCGAGCGCCATTAATGTAGGTTGCAATGACTTCGGTGGTGCAGTAACTGTCATCGTAAAGCTTATCGCAGGCGTTGTAGATTGACTCAGCCGTTTCCTCATCACTCGGATCGAATACCGAAGCAAGGGCTAATAAATCATTATTAAGAATGATGAAGTCAGCGTGCTTTCCTACTTCAAGTGAGCCAGTCTGCTGCGCATGTCTCATGGCTTTTGCCCCGTTGATTGTATAAGCATCCAAGACGTCTTTCATCGAGAGTCGTTCGGCAGCGTTCATCACCACCCATTGCCATTCACTTTCTTCGTCTAAGGCATTCTCAGCAACCCAATCGGCCCTTAAGAATGCCCCAACGATATTGGTAAACGGTCTAGGACCTTGAAAGTCTACTGGCGCATCACTACCGAAGGACAGCATCCCACCGGCGCTGCGAATAGACTCGGCCGGATATACATTGCGCAGGTATTCACTATCTTCACGATAGAGGTCATCCACATCATAGATATTAGCCACCTTGGAGATAAACGGTATAACCGATTGGTCATAGGCCTGCCAAGGCGTGAACCAAGATGGCGTAGGGGTGGCAAAGACCTCTAACTCGGCAAAACGAGGTATATCTTCACGCTGAACCAACTGCAAGTGGGAAATATTGTGAGGCAGCTTACTGTCTCGCTCGGATCTTGCCACCGCGACAGCATCTAGCGCAATACTCACCGCCCTATCCCCAATGGCATGGAAGTGCATAACTAAGCCTTCTTGGTCTGCGCGGTTAACTAGGCGACCAACAGCCTCTGGCTGGAGCTCAAGATAGCCACGAGCGATGCTGGTGTGATCGTCATAATGCGTATCCCCATTCGCTGCTATCTCCGCCGATTTATAGGGCTCAAATAGCGCCGCGGTTTGCGTAGGATATTCAATGACTCCGTCTACGAATAGTTTGATTCCTTCAATGCTCAGTCTGTCGAAGGCGGCTAATGCTGTTTGAGCTTCCCGCACATCATCAATAAGCATATCTAGTTCAAGCTCCCCACTCTCGTTCACGTGAACGTCTTTTTTCAGCCCATAGGAAAGGCTGACGCGAGGGGCTAAGTCGTTAGCCTCAGCGAGGGCGGAATATACAGCTATATCCCGCTCAGCCGCCCACGCCTCACTTAGCGCGGTAATACCATTACTTAGGAAGTATTGATTAATTTCGTCGGCACGGGCGATGAACTGCTCTACGGTAGTAGTTTCATACTTGAATAGGTCCCAGGCTGCCTGACTGCGGAGCTGCCCCTTAGGCTTACCCGCTTCGTTCAAGGGGATGAGTTCTCTATAGCTGCTTAGCTCGTTACTAAGCGTGTCTGCATTGATGACAATAGCCTCTCCTTGAAAGGTTGCTGCACGTTGCAGCGCATAGTGGTTGACCGCGTAGGCGTGTCCATCATTGCCAATGAGAATGATTTTGTGTTTTGAAGAAACTTCATCTAAGCCCGTGGCGATATCGGGGTAATCTCCCAGGAATACCGGGCTATCAGAACCGTAGCCATTAAACTGACTCACTGTTATCCACCCGCCTTCATCAGGCAGGCTAGGATGCTCTGTCACGCATGTTTGCAGTGTGCCGACGAGCTCAGCCAGATCAAACTCGTTTTGATCTGGCAAGACGCAAGTAGTTTGCTCTAGCGCAAGTAGTGGGTGAATATGACTATCGTGGATACCGGGCATTAAAAATTGATTCGCTAAATCAATTTGTTCAGTCTGATCAGTAACAAATACACTCACCTCTTCGACAGAGCCAACGGCAAGAATCTTATCGCCCTTCAGCGCCATGGCCTCAACAACACTCTGATCGGCATCGGCCGTATAGATGGTTCCGTTAAAGAAGTATTTATCTGCCGATGGTCGTTCGGGTGTGCACCCCATTACTAGTACAAGGCCAGATAGAACTAAGGCTAACGTTCGCTTCGTGGACATAAAATTCTTACTCGCTAATTATTTTTGTGATCACATTATTATGAACGCCGTACACGAGTCAATTATTTCCCTTCCGAAGATCGGATAAATACCTCTCCAACTAAACACGTGACAATAACACCCAACAATACCGCCCACTGAACACCTTCTCCTGGCACATACATGAAAAGTATCTTAGTGAGTGCGAGCACTAGCACACAGCCAAATCCACACAGCAAGGCTATTGGATAGCCTCCAGGTATTTTAAACGGACGCGTTCGTTCAGCGTCCACTCGGCGCAACTTCAAAAAAGCCAAGAAGAGTCCCTGATACGGTAAGAGAAAGATGACCGCACTAAAGGCAAATAGCGTCCAGAAGAGATCTTCGTTATTGCCAGCCATGAAGCCATAAAGCAGCAATAGCAATGTGCTCACAACACCCATCGCGATGGCAGCACCCACTGGCGCTCCCTTTGACTTGGAACTGATCGCAAAAAAGTTAGGTAGCTCTCCACCCACCGCAGCTTCCTGCGCAGCACGGTTAGAACCCATACCCCAGGTAACGCCATTGGAGAAAAAAGTGAAGAGCGCTAAGACCCCAAGAACCATCACTAACACACCACCGAAGGCGAAATCGCTAAAGAACGCGTTGAGGGTATCAACTAATCCTTCTACAAGATTGATTTCACCACTTGGTATAGCCACCAGAACAGCTAGGGTTCCGAGAATATAAAATCCGATGATCAGAATACCGGAAACAAAAATGGACCACGGAACATCTCGCTTAGGATCCTTCATTTCCGCACTACTCGCACTAATCAATTCAAAGCCCAACATCCCATAAATAATGGCCGGTAAATATTGTGAGCCGGAATCAATGCTGATGGCTAAACTGTCCCAGTTAATTGGATTCGCGATAGTAGTACCCTGCGCAAACTGCCAAGCACCCAAGATGACGGCGCTGAAGATCAGGATTTTAAAAATACCGCCTAGGTTAGGCACCCATTTGCCAATATTGAGCGCGATACAATTGCTTAGCATTGCTATCCATGTGAGCACTATGCCAATCCCTATTTGCCAGTTTAAGGACAGATCTGGCATAAAGAGTTGCGAGAAGATTCCTGCAAATAGGATGTAAATGGCGGGAATCCATACCGCGGTATTCACCCAATAGCACCAAGATGCTCGTGAGGCCCAACGCTTACCGTAAGCATCTCTAATCCAAGCATAAATCCCCCCCTGCTCCGGATAAGCACAACCCATTTCAGCGCAAATCAATGCAAAGGGGAGATAGAAAACGAATCCAAGTAGTACCCACCAGGTCAAACTAGATACGCCCACAGAAGCTGCCGCGGCCAGTGTATCTAAGAGGAGGATTGCCGATACGGTAAATAGCACCATATCGCGTCGGTCCAAGGTTTTTATGTGTGAAATGGTGTCTGTCATTGTAATTCCATTATGCTTTATTATTATCAATACCAAGCGGCCTTTTAAGCCGCCTTTAACACCAATCTACACGGAGATGGCTATGAGTCATAGCGATGATAATACCTTTTTACGCGAAGACTATTCGATGTTTGCCAACCAATTTAGTTTCATGGGTTTTCCGCTGAGCCGAAAATTGGATGCTTCGTGTGACACGGTCATTATGGGAGTACCATACGATCTCGCCACCTCGGGCCGAGCGGGCGCTCGAAGCGGTCCCAATGCGGTTCGCCAAGCAAGTGGCAACTTGAAGTGGGAGGGTTATCGTTGGCCCTGGGATTTTTCCGTCGATGAGGTGCTATCCCCAATCGATTATGGCGATGTGCAATTCTACTTTGGTGATAGTGAGCATATGCTTAGTCAAGTTGAAGAGGCTGCCTTCAAGATTGTCAGTGCCGGTAAGACCTTAGTCAGCTTTGGCGGCGATCATTTTGTGACGCTTCCGCTGTTGCGCGGGCATGCCAAGCATCATGGAAAGCTCAGCTTGATTCACTTTGATGCGCATACGGACAGCTACAAAGAGGACGAACGCTACTCGCACGGTTCAATGTTCTACCACGCGCCTAACGAGGGTTTGATTGATCCCGCTTCGTCAATTCAAGTTGGCATTCGCACAAGCTACCACCGAGCGGGTCATCCCTTTGAAGTGATCGATGCACACGATGCCAACAATTCCACGGTGGAAGATATTGTGCAGCGGATCAAAGACCGCGTTGGCGACAACAAGGTGTATTTGAGCTTTGATATCGACTGTCTGGACCCCGCCTATGCGCCGGGTACCGGAACCCCAGTTGTTGGAGGATTGAGCACCAACAAGATCCTGCAGGTACTGCAAGGCTTGAGAGATATAAACTTGGTGGGTTGCGATTTGGTTGAAGTTTCTCCGGCCTACGACCAATCGGAAATTACGGCACTAGCGGGCGCTACCATTGCCTTGCAGTTTTTGTACATGATAGCGTCCAAGGCGCGCTAAATAGCCACCAGCATAACAACAAGGCTAGCACTGCGATTTCGCAGCAATAGCCTGGTTGTTGCTAAATTAAAACTTCCACATCAAACTCAACTGACTGAAGTCAGCATCACTATCAGTGCCAAGCTTGTATTCCAGCTCCATGCTCTCGAAAAGGAGTACTCCCACGCCTACCGTTGTCTCGCTCGCGTCTTGCGGCCCCAGTGAACGTCGCCCACCTTCTGATATCGTTGGCGGAGTACCATCCCCTCTGTCAACGCTAGACCAATATTGATAGGTGTAGCTATGATGGCTCTTACCTACTGATATAAACGGCGAGAAGGCGTCAAACTCAAACTCATAACGAAGCCCATATTCAAAGGCTGAATCTGTCGTCCGAGTGAAGCGCTCGGTAGTAGTGATTGGTGACGGCGGAGGTAGGCTCGGATCAATAAACAAATAATTCTGTGAGGTGTTAGCAACCACGTATTCGTTGCCATAGCCACCCATTCCCGCGGCGTAGAAACGGAGCCCCTCATAGATCTTTACATCAAGTCCTAGCGACCAACCGTAATCACTCTCTGTGACACTAATACTGGAACAACACACATCACCCGACCAGATTTCGTTCTGGGTGTACGTTGAGGTTTCATAAACCGCTCCCACGCCAAGCCTGACGTCTTCTGAGAACCACTGTCCAACACCATCAGCCAAGGTGGTTGACGATGCAGTCAGAACGACCAACGCTCCACCCAAGCTTAAGGAAATACGTTTCTTACTATTCATAAATTTCGGTTCCTTGAAATACTACAAATCCTTACGAGCAATCACTCTAGCAACCCAATGTTGCACAATCAACTATCAGCTATCAGCTATCAGCTATCAGCTATCAGCTATCAGCTATCAGCTATCAGCTATCAGCTATCAGCTATCAAGTGTTGGGTAAATCGAAGGTTTAGTACAACGGAAATTTATCTACACAGCGGGCGTGACTAAAAGCGACAGATAATAAAAAGGCAGTCCCGAAGGACTGCCTCTCAAAGCACTCAGGGAAGTTCCCTGATTACCTTTAAAGTGAATGATTTGACGATAAGCACTGAAATCGATGAGCCTTAATTAACGGTACTCAAAAGGTACCAAACTGAATTAAGACTCAACGCTTAGCTGCGCGTAACGCAAACAATCTCTTTAGTTGAACGACATACCGAAGCTAACGCCTACAGTACGTGGCTTGGAAGGCCATACGTACGCGTTAGGAAGACCGTAGCCATACTCGTTGTTTTCGTCCGCGTTCTCCCAGCCACGCTCGAAGTAAGTCTCGTCAGTGACGTTCTCAACGAACAGTGCTACGTTCCAATCGCTATTGCTATCGTAACCTAAACGGAAAGCAACTTCTGTCCAAGGCTGAACGGCAACGGATTCGAAGTTGTCTGGTCCGCCGAACATTTCGCTCTGATAGATCACTTCAGTAGTGAAGAACATGTCACCGTTAGAAAGCGGCTGAAGATAGGTCACAATTGCCGACGCACTTAGCTCAGGCGCGAACGGAAGCGTATTACCTTCACAACCGCCACAGGCACCAACGTTGACCATATCTTCGTCTTCAGTAATCTCCGTGCTCAAGTAAGCACCGGCAAGGAAGATATCCCAGTTCTCGCTTGGCAAGTAACGTAGATCCATTTCAAGACCTGCGCCCGTTGCTTCACCAACGTTCGCAACCTGAGTAGAACCTTCGTCGAAGTAAGCAAGCTGAAGGTCATCGTAGGTGTAAGTGAACAAGGCAACGTTGAACTGCATAGAGTTGTCAAGAAGACGCGTCTTCATACCAACTTCGTAGCTCATTACTGTCTCAGGCTCAAACTGCATCGGGACGGCTTCGCCTGGGCTCAACACATAGTCATCACCATCAAGATCGTTACCGAAGATTTCGAAACCGAATGATGCGAAGCCGCCAGACTTGTAGCCTTTCGCAGCATTTGCATACAACGCAACATCATCATTGATGTCATAGTTCATTGCGATACGCGGCGTGAACTCACTCCATTCTGCTTCGTTTGAGAGCGCTCCGTCAGTCATGAACTCATAGTTGAAGTGGTTGTAAAGTGCACCGCCACTATCAAGAACTTCATTCATCATTTCTTTCTTGTCGAGCGTATAGCGAGCACCAGCGGTGATATCAAGACGTTCGGTTACAGAGTAGGTCAAGTCACCGTAGACAGCGTAACCCGAGTTCGCGACATCTACATAGCTCTGCTCAGCTTTGCCCATCACTTGATCCGCAGGATCAATTTGCTCACCCCAGTAGTCCGCAAAACCAGGCGAAGAACAGTCGGTAACAGGGCCGAGTGACGAATCAAAATCACCTGCATCGGTCATCGCAATAGCGCGACACATTGCGTCTTCGTCATAGATGTACTCAAAGAAGCCATCAATGTCTTCTTGGTATGCAGAGATACCCGCAAAACCAGAGAGTGGGCCATCGTCTGCGAAGGTTAGACGGAACTCTTGGCTAGTGTATTCTACGTCGTTCTTTTGACGGTAGTTGTTCACTAACTCAGGACCGGCGTCATAGTCTTCGAGGTAATCAAAGTCGTAAGTCTTGTACGCGGTAATAGAGCTAAGCGTTAGCGCTTCACTCAAGGCGAAATCTGCGTGTAATGTGATTAAATCGATATCAGCAGTGTCGAAACCCTCACCACCTTTCAGGTCGATATCAACCTTATCGGTAGGTAGGCCAGCGTCTGGATTCCAGTATACTGATGGATCCTGATCACGGCTTTCGGTTTGATACATTAAGGTCGCGTCAACGAAATCATCAACGTAACGCATTGCCAAACGAGCAGACTTGTTATCATGGAAACCTAAATCGTCTCCACCTTGCACGTTCTCAAGATAACCGTCGTTTTTCATACCGTACACGCTGGCACGGAAGTAAAGGTTGTCGGTCAACGGCTGGTTGATCGTTGCGGTACCTTCAAGGTGATTGTACTGAGCAAGCGTGAAATCAACGCTAGCTTCAAATTCGTCGGTTGGCTTATTGGTAATAATTTCTACTGCACCGGCAATTGCGTTACGACCAAATAGCGTACCCTGAGGACCTTTTACAACTTCAGCACGTGAAATATCGTAAAACGACATCTGAACACCACCGGTACGGCCAGCCCAAACGCCATCTTGGAATACCGCTACTGATGGATCACCACCAATACCGAAATCGTTCGTTACAACGCCACGCATCGCTAGCGCATCAGTGAAGCTGTCCTCAGTACGACCACTGAAACCAGGTGTGAAATCAACAAGACCACGAACGTCAGTGATGTTCGCCTTCTTCATGAAATCGCCACCGAATGCAGATACTGCTACGGGGATGTCCTGTAGCGTCTGCTCACGTTTCTGTGCCGTTACGAGTACTTCTTCAATTTCAGGACCTTGTGCTTGAGCACCCGAGCTTAACGCTACCGATCCTACTACAGCCAATACAGCAGCTGACAACTTATTATAATTAAACGTCATTTTACTTCCCTTCAACATTCAACAAACTAAATATTTTTCTAATTTTGATGAGTTTGCGGACTCCATTTCACCCCTCCGAAGAGAGAACTCTCTTTCCATGCCGCCCTGTAACCAATGTGATCACAATAAACAGGTAAATCCTTTATAAAGCGCTATGATTTCCGTGTCAACTACGAGCACATCTTAGTGAGAACCACTTATAACACTATAGGGAGCGTCTTACATGCGTTACACCCTCAACGCAGGCTAATAAATTTTTTTTGTACACTGGACAATTTACTAACATTTGATCACTATCGTTGAATAATAAAAATTTAATTGACGAGGCCAGACACGATGTCCAACGAACGCCCCCGTTTTAAAACACAACAGGAAGCCGTTTACTTCGAGCTGCGCGAAGCCATTCTTAGAGGGAAGTTTCAGCCTGGTAATAGCGTGACACTGCGCGGGGTAGCAGAAATGCTCGATGTGAGTTTGATGCCTGTGCGTGAATCCTTGCGTCGCCTCACTGCCGAACGTGCCTTGCAGCTATTAGACAATCGTCGCATTGCCGTACCAACCATGAGCGAAACACGGCTCGAGGAAATTTACATTACTCGTTTCACACTCGAGTCCTTCGCCGCTGAAAAAGCCATGCCCAACATCGATGCGCAAGCAATGGAAAAACTGGAGACTATCAATACGCTCCATAACCGTGCTATCGCTGACAGAGATGTCGAAAACTATATTTACCTCAACTTTGAATTTCATCGTCAGCTATACAGTTACAGTGGGCTCGAGGTAATCCTTCCGTTAATAGAAAGTCTCTGGCTACAAATCGCCCCATTCATGAGAATGATTAGTAATCGCTTTGCTGAGGAAGGCGACTTCGATGAGTCAGAAGATAAACATCTGGAGATTTTAGAAGCTATCCGCAAACAGAACGGCACCCGCCTTAAACATTTAATTCAAGACGACATTCTAGATGGAGTGCGGATTCAGCAGGAAATGATGGGCTGGGAAGTCTCCAATTAGCCGAATTGTGATCACATTCATCGCATTTATCTTGACACCACAATTGAAAATGTGATCACATTAATCGTTTTTGAAAATCGATGAGCAGAATCCACAGAGATTCTCCACACTAACTGGGATTTATATTTATGAACAAGCCAATGAACTCTGCTGAACTCAAAGCAATAGATGGTGAGCATCACCTTCACCCATTTACTGACTTTAAAGACCTTAAAGAGCGCGGTACGCGAATTGTCACTAAGGCAGAGAATGTATACATCTACACGGACGAAGGCCAGAAGCTACTTGATGGTATGTCCGGCCTATGGTGCTGCAACCTTGGCTACTCTCAGCCATCTATCGTTGAAGCGGTTGCAAAGCAAATGGCTGAACTGCCTTACTACAACAACTTCTTCCAGTGCTCACACCCTCCAGCGATTCAACTTTCAAAAGAGTTGACTGACCTTGCCCCGGCGCACATTAACAACGTTTTCTTTACTAACTCTGGTTCGGAAGGCAATGATACGGTTATTCGTCTTGTAAACCGTTACTGGGACCTTAAAGGTCAGCCTGAAAAGTGCAATATCATTGCTCGTAAGAATGCCTACCATGGTTCGACCGTTGCCGCGGCTAGCTTGGGCGGCATGGGCTACATGCATAAGCAGTTCAACACGCTAGGAAACATCCACCACGTAGATCAGCCTTACTGGTTCGACGAAGGCGGCAATATGACGCCTGAAGAGTTTGGTCTAAAGGCGGCTAAGTCACTCGAAGACAAGATTTTAGAGTTGGGTCCGGAAACAGTTGGCGCCTTCATCGCAGAACCTATTCAAGGTGCTGGCGGCGTCATCATCCCACCTTCAACCTACTGGCCTGCGGTTCAAGAAATCCTTAATAAGTACGATATCCTGTTCATCTCAGATGAAGTGATCTTCGGCTTTGGTCGTACCGGCAAAATGTTCGGTTGTGACTACTACGGTACTAAGCCAGACATGATTAACTTTGCCAAAGCGGTGACTAACGGCTACCAGCCACTAGGCGGAGTATTAGTTGGCGACAAAGTAACTGACGTACTAAAAACTCAGGGCGGTGACTTCAACCACGGTTTCACTTACTCAGGTCACCCTGCTGCCGCAGCCGCAGCATTAGCAACGTTAAAAGTAATGCGCGATGAAAACATCGTGGAGAACGTTGAGAAAGAACTTGGCCCTTACCTCGCCGAGAAGTTGGCAGTCGTAGCGGAACACCCACTTGTAGGTGAAGTTCGCTCAGTTGGGCTTGTTGGCGCAATTGAGTTAGTTAAAGACAAGAAAACTCGCGCTCGCTGGGGATCGGATGGCGAAGCTGGCGGTGCTTGTCGTCAGGCGTCATTGAATAATGACCTAGTAATGCGTGCTACGGGTGATATTATGCTTGTTGCACCACCGCTGGTGATTACTAAGGCTCAGATTGACGAGTTGATTCAGAAAGCAATGAAAGCGCTCGACGAAGCACACGAGCAGCTGAAACGCGATTTCGCGTAAGCACTTCGAGCAATCAAAACACCGGCTAAACGCCGGTGTTTTTGTATCTGCTGGCAGCGAATTATTGATCTTCGTGCTAGTGATAGAACAACAAGAACAACAACAAGAACAACAAGAACAACAAGAACAACAAGAACAACAAGAACAACAAGAACAACAAGAACAACAAGAACAACAAGAACAACAAGAGCTTATTCACAAGGAAAGGATAAACAAGCTATGACCGAGCACTTTGGCATCCTCAGCCTAATCCCCACAGCCATCGTATTAATCATTGCCATTATCACTCGTAGGACGATTGCCGCGGTAATTTGCGGCGTTATTGCTGCATTCATTCTCATTGATGGTATTAACTTCCTACCGTCAATTTCAACCGCTGTATTGAATGTTATGCAGGCCGAAGACACTGGCTGGGTTCTATTGGTCTGTGGACTCTACGGTAGCTTCATCGCTCTGCTCGTTCGCGCAGGAGGTGCTCAGGCATTCGGCAATATGGTCACCAAGCGGGTAACCACTAAACAGGGATCATTATTGTGGACTTGGTTGCTAGGTCTCGTCATTTTCCTTGATGACTACCTCAACTCACTCACTGTGAGTTCATCAATGAAGAAGGTCACAGACAGTCACAAGACCTCTCGAGAAATGCTGAGTTACGTTGTAGATTCCACCGCAGCGCCGATTTGCCTGATTATTCCCATCTCCACGTGGGCAGTCTATTTTGCTAGCCTGCTAGAAAGTAATGGGGTTGCAGCGGACGGAGAAGGTATAAACATATTCATCCAGTCCATTCCCTATATGTTCTACCCATTTGTTGCCGTAGTGATGGTGCCGCTCGTCATTACCGGCGTCATCCCCTTGCTTGGAAAAATGAAGTTGGCTGAGGAACGCGCCGAGCGGACTGGACAGGTCATCCCGCCGGGCAGCGAGCATATTGAACTCGACGACCCCTATGAAGCAGGAACCAATGATTCACCAAGCATCAGCCTATTCTTTGTGCCAATTTTAGTATTGATAGGTTTTACCATCTGGTTTGATATTGACCTCCTAATTGGCGTGATCGCCGGCATCCTGATTACATTTCTTCAATATTGGATAATGGGAGCACTCAAACCCAGCGAGATGTGTGACAGTGTTATCGCGGGCCTTAAGACCATGCTGCCAGTGCTAACTATCCTTATTTCCGTCTTCACACTCATTGAGGCAAATAATGCTTTAGGATTCACCGCTTTCGTCATTGAGACTGTCTCGCCGTTGATGAGCGCCAAGATGCTGCCTATTGTGACGTTCATCACCATGGCCTTCATTTCCTTCACCACCGGATCGAATTGGGGTGTCTTTGGCTTGGCGATTCCGGTTGTTTTTCCGTTAGCCGAGGCCTTAGACGTCAACATCTACCTTGTTGCCGGGGCACTCTTTTCAGCAAGCGGTTTTGGTAGTCAGGCATGTTTCTATAGCGACTCTACCGTCTTAACGGCCCAGGGAGCAGGCTGCAGCAGTTATGACCATGCTATTACCCAGCTTCCTTACGCGTTAATTGCGGCAGGTATTTCCGCGCTTGGTTTCCTAGTGATTAGCTAGAGCTAGATGGGTACTGCTCGGAACCACGCATTGTGTGGCCGAGTAGTGCCAATGCCAGACAATTTATTATGAGATAGCTTAGGAGCAAGTGAATGTGGAGACTGAGTGGTAACGCCAGCACTACCATCACAGACACTAGTAGTCGCAAACACTCCCAGCGATAGCTATTGATTCGTCTCTCCATCAGTCTTGCGCACGTTACCAGCGGAGTGCTAATCAACAACCAGGTCAACCAAAGAGTAGGCTCATTATAGCTGGCCGAATTCAGCGCGAAGAAGGTTGCTAAAAGACTACACACCGTAAGTTGGAAGGCCGCATAGGCAATCATTGGCATTTCCACTGACGGCTGATAGCGAGAAAGCGTTCCACCGCGAGCCATCGTTTTCGCTAGTGGGAAGTCTTCCTGCATTGACTCAGAACGCCAACCAGTCCTGCCAAAAACCAGGCGAAATGCCTCTCGCCAGTTTGCGGCCCTAGGGATGTCACGAAGCATCTGCTTCCAAACCTGTAGGTTCGCCGCCAGCGGAGAGAGACTCCTTACAGGAACCGTAACGCCATACGCAATTTTCAAGCCAGGTATTTCGTCTTGGAAGGTCCCAAACAACCTATCCCAAACCACCAACACTCCGCCATGATTCTTATCAATGTACACATCATTCTGACCATGATGTACCCGATGATTGGACGGGGTTACAAACACGCGGTCCAACCAACCCAAACGATCAATATAGCGAGTGTGAACCCAGAATTGGTAGACGAGATTAATTGCGCCAACCGTAGCAATGACACTAGGACTGAAGCCGATGATATACAGTGGGAAATAGAAGAGAAAACCAAATAGACCGCTACTTGTCTGCCGTAGGGCGGTTGTCAGGTTGTACTCCTCGCTTTGATGATGAACAACATGACTCGCCCAAAAGAAGTTACATTCATGACTAATACGATGGAACCAGTAGTAGCAGAAGTCGTAAAGCACAAAGGCAACCAGCCACATCAGTGGTGTCATCGCTATGCTCGAAAATAGGGTTACGCCACTGAGCAGATCCAAGTATATCCAACCGCCAATACTGATTAAGATCACTTTGGTAGAGATACTCCAAACACCAAGGGCCAGCGAGCCAAAGGCGTCAGCAAAGGGCATATAGTGTTTGCCACTACGATGGTCTAACCACCATTCTACGCCAATCAGAATAAAGAAGATTGGAATCGCTGCAAACACGATCATACTTGTCATTATCTAACTCCATACTAAAACTATATTCCTTATCTTGGTCACACTATCATAGCTAGCCCAGCCTCCTCAAGAAACCTAGCAACAGCGGCTCGCATTCTCGCTAGGGCTCAGAGATTGCTATAGGACCACATAAACTTCGTTTCAGCGGCATGTTCACTGCGCTTCATATTCACCTAGCTTTCGCTCACCAAAAACGTCCAGAGCCCAATAGTGTTGCTGAGATATCACGGCGATAAGTCGGTTCCTACCCCAGCGTTTTGCTTCACCGCATGGCAGCATTTTTGTAAGTGTTCTCGCGATACGTTGGCGCTGTTGTTCATTATTTAAGTGGAGAAAATCCTTGCCAAGGGGCTGACGAAGCTGACTTTCAAATAGCACCACGCCACGCCGCCAGGGCGTCTCGGACACCGTAGCATCTATGCACTCAGACCAATAGAGATATGGCTGAAAAGTCTTAGATATTGGCTTATCTAAGGTAGTTCGAGAAGGATTAGTGACTGACATTTATACGCTCCTAAAGTTAATAAGAACGCATCAAGTAAAGTGAGCTACAAGGAAACCTGTTTGGTTACGCTATTGCGTCACATCCTCCCAGTTAGGAGTAACCACCTTGCTCAGGTAAGCAGGTTGGCGAGGGCATGCCCTCTCTTGATGCTCCGTCCAGTATACCCATATTCGTTGCCGTGTAAATAAACTAGGGGTAATTAGCGAAACGCGATAAGATCAGTGTTGATTAACAACAATAATACTCATAGAAGGAATCTAATCATGAAGAGATTCGCAAAGTATATTGGCCTCCTGCTGATCATAGTTATCGCAGGCGGAGGCACCTTTGCCGCGTACGAATGGAATGCAGACAAACCGTTCAGGTTCAGATCTTTACTGGACCGAGAAGTTGTTAAGCTAGCCTTCGAAGACCCCGAAACACTCACTTCACTTGGGTTTCTAGAGGGCCTGGGCATAAAGGATCATAACGCGCACCTTAGCGATGCAAGCCTGGCCCATGACCAGCGGCTGATGGCAAAAGCTATGGAGATTAAGGCGCTTATTGAAGCCTATTCCGATAGCGAGCTCAGTGAAAACGACTTGCTTTCCAAGCGTATCGCACTTTATCTATTAGACTACCTTGAGGCCGCCGCGCCCTACCAATACCATAATTACCCTGCTAACCAATTATTTGGTATTCAAAGTGCTTTCCCAAGTTTTATGCAAGCTCAGCATCAGGTTCATGATCTCGAAGATGCAGAAAACTATTTACATCGAATGACCGAATTACCGCGTAAGTTCAATCAGTACATGGAAGGCTTAACACTTCGAGAAGAGCGAAACATACTCCCTCCTAGGTTCGTTGTTCAGCGTGTCTTGGATGAGATGAACGCCTTTGTCGCAACACCGCCAACTGAAAACATTCTATACACCGCATTGGAAGAAAAACTATCTTCAGCCTCGGACATTAGCGACGAACAAAAGAGTGATTTACTCGCACGGGCAGTGGATCTTATCGAGACAGATGTTTACCCAGCGTACGATACCTTCATCGACTATTTCAATCGTGTTATCGATAAAACTAATTCGGATGACGGTATATGGCACCTTCCGCAGGGCGACGAAGTCTATGCGCTAGCGCTGCAGTTCTTTACTACTACCGATTATACGGCGGATGAAATCCACGAGATCGGCTTACGTGAAGTTGACCGCATCCAAGCTGAAATTCTGGCTATCTTAGCCGCCGAAGGCTATGACACTTCAGTTGGATTCACGGCGGCAATGGAAGTTCTGAGCGCCAACCCTGACTTCTACTACGAAGACAGTGATGCGGGCCGAGCACAAATCCTTGAGGACTATCAAATCATCCTGGATGAAATTGATGCAGGGATAGATAGCGCCTTCAACATCCGACCCATCGCCGGCATGGAAGTAGTTAGAATTCCAGAGTTCAAGGAGAAGACTTCACCGGGCGCTTATTATCAGCAACCAGCCATTGATGGCTCACGACCTGGTCGTTTCTTCGCCAATTTATATGATATCAAGGCAACACCAAAGTTCGGCATGCGCACATTAGCCTATCATGAAGGCATCCCCGGTCATCACTTCCAAATCGCGATAGCTATGGAACTTGAGGGCATGCCGCTGATTCGCCGCATGTCACCGTTTACAGCCTATACAGAAGGCTGGGCACTCTACGCAGAGCAAGTCGCTTGGGAGCAGGGATTCCAAAATGACCCTTACGATAATATCGGCCGCCTAGTGGCTGAGCTCTTCCGTGCCGTGCGCTTGGTAGTGGATACTGGTATTCACCATCAGCGCTGGACCCGCGAAGAAGCCATTGACTATATGCTGTCGAATACTGGGATGGCGGAAAGCGATGTCGTCTCAGAAATCGAGCGTTATATTGTTATGCCGGGGCAGGCCACAGCCTATAAGATTGGCATGATGAAGATTCTTGAGCTTCGTAGCAAAGCACAAAATGCCTTGGGTGATCGCTTCGATATTCGCGACTTCCATGACGTAGTACTGAAAAATGGCGCCGTTCCACTCGCCATCTTAGAAGAGCTCGTTGATCAGTATATTGCTGAACGTAACGCGCAATAAGGACAGACTTAAGCGGCGGCTTCACGCTGTCGCGACTGACCACAAAAAAGGCGACTCAGCAATGAGTCGCCTTTTTAATGTTTTGAACCGAGCGCTGCGAATGCCAGCGCTCGTTGATACATCTTAGAGCGCGAAGCTTAAGCCTAAGGTGTACATGTCGCCCTTGCCTTGGTTATCAATATCTTGGTAGCGATACTGACCCGAAACCGTGAAACCATCGATCTCGAAACCTACGGTAGCGTCAAGCTCAGTGGCTGAGCCCGCTCGTTCGATAGACGGAAGCCAGAAGCTGTTTTCCTTGATAGTGCTAACGCCCATACGAGTTTCCTCGCGACCTTCGTTATCCGACTCAAGTTGGCTAGCACGAACATCAAAGAACCAGTTCTCACCATTATATCCGGCGAATAAACCGTAGCCCGCTGTTGTTTCACTCCAGCTCTGACTGTCAACAAACATAGCATTGGCATTCAACTGCTTCTCTTCGAAGTTATCGACACTTGCCTTCTTGAAGCTCGATACAACAAATGGGCCAAGCTCAAAGCCTGAATCCGCGAAGAAGTTATAACCCGCCTCTAAGGTCACGCCGGCAGTGGTGTAATCTGCGCTAGCGGTCTGGATACGATCCAAAGATAGAATGCGTAGGTGACGCGATGTGTCCATAGAACCATAACTGAACTCAGGAGCAACCTCACCATACAAGCCGCCAGAAATGAAGTTAAGCGATAGCGCTAAACCGAAGCTATCCGCGTCAACCGATGCACTCTCAACGCCGCCACGCATGGTGCTGCCAACTGACTGACCAAAGCTCAACTCTGAACTCGAGCCAGTGAACGCAATACCCACACGCATAGACTCACCCATTGGCGCTTGGTAACCCACCTGGAGCTGTTCGGTGCTTCGCTCGCTATTGGTCATGAAATCAGTATTCCAATCCGTGGTGTTGTTCGACACGTTTAGAAGAACACTTGCCCCTTCATTACCAAAACGGAAACGAGACATTTGCGTGCGGAAGCTGGCCATTTGATCGCCCGAGCTCGCCAATGCCAATGCTGGCATTGAAGAGTAGACATCAGGAGCCGTGAAAATTGCCTCTAAGCCAACACCGAAGATTGCATGACCAGCACCCGTTGGGTGTACAAAGTCATTAAATGCGAAAAAGTCTGGGTTTGCGTTCGGGTTGACCGAACCATCTGGAAGAATAGCTTCGAAGCCACTCCAGTAGCCCGAGGCCGCCGAACAGCTGCCATCGAAGCAGGTTACGCCCAGCGCTGAGCCCGGAAGTGCGAAGCCATATGCACCCGGATTGTCAAACAATTCAACCATTGCTGTGTTCACATCTGGCATGATGATGTTTGCATTGCTACCGCCTACTAACAACGTTAGGGCCGTATTAAAACCATCTACACCAGCTTTGGTTAGCGCTTTAGTACCTGGCGCTACCGCTTCCGAGAAGTTAATTGCGGGAGAAAGGTCCAGCGCCACTAGGTTAGGAAGGACAATATAATTAGCGCCCATCATGTCTAAGGCTGCTGCAGCGGTGAAGACATTACCAGCCGCTATAGAGATGTCACCAGGACCAAAGGAACCATCACCGTCGTAGTCCGGCTGCTGAAGAAAATCATTACCACCTGCACTCACGTAGTAAATGGCATTTGAATCTGCTTGCCCCATAGAGTCCTGCGCATAGGAAGAAAGCGGCCCTAGGATAGGGTGTGGTTGACCAACTGGCGATGCAACCGACGCGAGGACTTGGTCAGAACGGAATCCACCAACGGCATAGTTAGTGCCGCCCATAGTCGCGGGCTTTGGCGCGTCTAATTTAAGTGACATTGCGAAGAGCTCGACGCCAAGATATTCGAACTCACCCATGGTGTAATCTGGACCAACACGGTTAGTGGCTTTACCGCCGAACATTCCCGTGTCACTCAAACTGTCACCAAAGACATATAACTTAGAGTAAGGAGAATCTGCAAAGGCAGCACCGGACATTAGCCCAAGCGCAATACTAGTAGCGATTAGTGATTTTTTCATGACATCCCTTTTTTGTTTTTATGGTTTGTAACACCAGTTTACGCCAAAAAAACCTCTCTAGACTAGTCAAAAGTCGGCTTTTTTAGCGAATATTGCTTATTTTTCGAATCTAATCAGGCGTTTTTACTGCAGCATTGGCCGCGCCCATGTCATCTACGTGACCACTTTAAGATTGATTAACGCTTGGTATAGGCGCGGATAGCAGCTTTAATATTAAGATGACGTTAAGCCAAAGGAAGAAGCCATGAAGATCCTCGCTTTTGGAGCCAGTTCAAGCTCCACATCAATTAACCAGCAATTCGCCTGCTTCACCGCTAGTGCTATCGCCGATTCGTTTACCGCGGTTTCGCTGAAAGACTTCGACTGCCCACTATATAGCGCCGACGAGGAAGCGGCTAACGGCATCCCCGAGAACGCCCTGCAATTTCTAGGTCTAATCAATGAAGCGGATCTGCTTATCATTAGCTTCGCTGAACATAATGGGAGCTACACGGCAGCCTACAAAAACCTATTTGACTGGATGTCTCGCCATCAGCAAAAGGTCTTTAGTGAGAAGCGAGTCGTTTTGCTAGCGACATCGCCCGGACCGGGTGGCGCTCAAAACGTACTCAAACAAGCCGAGGCTTCGATGCCGTTTTTCGGTGCGAGTGTACTCGCTAGCTTTTCGCTCCCGAGTTTTTATACCTCATTCTCCGCAGAAGCTTTTAAACTGGTTACCGACGAGCACTTCCAGCGCTTTGACGTCTTCACAACCAGTGTAATTGAGCAATTATGACCGAGCTTAGCCTTTAATCTGATGCCCTCGGGGACTTGAAATTTAGGTCTCCGTGGTCGCATAATAAAACCATGTTGAACCTAGTGATCAATCTAATCCTTTGGGATCATTTCTGTAGTACCTCAGCCGCCTGGCAAGACATCAGCAGCGGCGACGAGCCCGACCCTGACCTTCGTTAATTTGTTTTAAACGCCTGCGGGCGCTGTTATTCATTCAAATATTACGAAGGTACCTTTATGTTTCTAAAAGCAACAAAAGACGTGCGTGAGCACACCAATAGTTACTACGCTGCAACCATCAACAATCCTAGCAATTATCCCAGCCTTGAGGGCGAAATTACGACAGACGTCTGTGTGATTGGCGGCGGCTTTAGCGGCGTAAATACCGCGCTAGAATTGGCTGAACGCGGCTTTAGCGTAGTGCTACTCGAGGCGAACCGCATTGGCTGGGGGGCAACTGGCCGAAACGGCGGTCAAATCATTGGCGGTATTGGCCATAAACTACAGCAATTCAAGCGTCGTATCGGTGACGATGGCATAAAGACTATCCAACAAGCCGGTTGGGAGTGCTGCGAGATCATCCGCGAGCGCGTGGCGAAATACCATATCGATTGCGATCTTAGCTGGGGTTATGCCGATGTTGCCATCAAGCCGCGGCATATTGACGAACTCAAAGCGTTTCAAGCGGAACAGCAAGCCGCCGGCTACCCCTACAAACTCGAATGGGTAGAGGCTGAACAAATGCGTGAGCATCACGTCAATTCCAAAAGTTATCTTGGCGCATTGGTTAACAAAGACGGCTACGGTCATGTCCACCCCCTTAACCTCTGCCGCGGCGAGGCCGCTGCGGCTGCATCACTGGGCACGCAAATCTTTGAACAAAGCAAAGTAGTTCGCGTTATTGAGGGTGATAAACCAAGGGTTATTACCGAGAACGGTGCGGTGACTGCCAAGTTTGTGGTGCATTGTGGTAATGCCTATATGGGTGACTTACAGCCCAAACTCGCCAAGAAGATATTACCGGCTACAAGCTGTGTAATTGCTACGGAACCCCTTGGCGACCTGGCTAAAGATATTATGCCTGGCAACCTTGCCGTGTGTGACCCCAATACCGCACTTGACTATTTCCGTCTGTCGGCGGATGGCCGATTGCTGTTTGGCGGACTATCCAATTACACGGGGCTCGAACCGAAAAATCTTATCGGCACGATGCAGGCAAAAATGCTTAAAGTCTTCCCGGAGCTAGCATCGTCCACGGTTGATTTTGGCTGGTCTGGGAATATGGGGATTGGTATCAACCGAATGCCGCAGCTAGGCAGACTCAGCCACAATGTTTTTTATATTCAGGCCTATTCGGGCCATGGCGTAGCACCAACTCATCTCACCGCGAGGGTCACCGCAGATATGATTGCTCAGCAGGCTGAGCGTTTTGACGTGTTCGCCAAAATTCACCATTGGAACTGGCCCGGCGGAAAACTCCTGCGAAGACCGGGTATGGCTCTCGGTATGCTTTGGTTCAAACTACTCGACGAACTCTAGGCTCAATGGCGAATCGCTTCATCGAAAAGCCGCAGGCCCTCAGCTGCCGCGGCTTTTTTTAGTCTTACTCGTTAAGCAAAGCTAGCCGTTAGATGATTAGCTAGCTTGATCATAATAGCGTTCAACACGCGGGTTCATAATTCGAAACCACAGCGGTGGTATTAGGGCAATTAAGATCATGGTGGCATAACCTGCAGGTAACTGCGGGCTCTCATCATGATGCCTAAGTACCTGATACCGGCGCTGGGGAAAGGCATGATGATCCGAATGACGTTGTAGCTGAAACAAGAGCACGTTAGTCAAAAGAAAATTACTATTCCATGAGTGCGTGACGTTGGTCTTCTCATAGCGGCCGTTGTCTTGCTCTCTACGAGCGAGACCATAATGTTCAATGTAGTTAATCACCTCCAAAAAGCCGAAAGCGATTAAGCTCTGCACAAGGAAAAATAGTAGCCCATCAACCCCCCATATCATTAGCATGATCCCGCCAAGCACCGCACTGAGACTATACCAACCAATCAATTCATTTCGCCAGAAAGGTAATTGCCGACGACGAAGGCGTTGATGCTCTAGTCGCCATGCATTCATGGTATTGTGCCAAACCGCACGTGGCCAAAAGTGATATAACGACTGTCCAAAACGCGAAGATGACGGATCATTGGGTGTGGAAACCCAGACGTGATGCCCTCGGACATGCTCCACCTTGAAGCCCGCATAGCAAACCATCGCAAGCAGGCAACCTCCGGCAAAGCGCTCAAGTTTGGTATTTTTGTGAATAAGCTCATGGCCAACATTGATGGCAATCACCGCACCAGTTGTACCCATTGAAAACACCCATGCTAGCTGCGCCAGCCAACCCTCAATTTGAGTACTAAAGGCCCAGGCTCCAGCCGCTAAAGTGAGCAGGTATAGCGGTGCGCAGAGGATAATTAACCAACGATAGTAGCGCTGCTTAGAAAGGTCCTCAAACTGGGTTTCCTCATTGATATTGTCGCTGTCTCGGCCAATAAGTTGCTCTAAAACGGGAACGAGAATAAATACGATCGCAGGGGTTAGCCACAGCCAAAAATCATCTTGAGTGGTTCGCCACAGCGCATAGCTAGCAAGCATTGATAGCGGCGTGAGCAACACCAACAAGTAGGCATATTTTTTTAACATTAATAAGTGGTCGTTAGCTTTCCCTGTCATCGTCGTCATCCTAGAAGCGCCTCCCTATTGCCAAGTTAATAGGCGAATCCCATCCATCGTTCGTTCGGGACCAACCTGCATTTGAGATATGTTGATAGCTAAGCGAAATAATCCAGTCATTAGGCGTGACTATCCCAGCTGCTAAACGTGCATTAAACGCGAAATTGCGGCTTTGATGACGATCACCCAAAGCGTTTTCTGAGAGCCAACTTGGGCCGAGTGCCCGTACCTGAAAGAAGACTTTCCCTACCGGAAAATCCTGAGGGTAGTAGAGTGTTAGCTGCGGATAGATTGACACAACATTCACCACCTTCGCGCCCATATTCGCGTTGGTACGCCATTGCGCCACCGACGAGCCAATAGAAAGCGTTTGTCTGGGTGAACGATTCCAAGCCCACCACTCCACATCGAACGCAACGAGTTGGTTATCTTGAGACGCATCGAATTGCTTTCCACCGCCCACGTTCAACACCAGAGAGTGAACATCGAAGTTATTGGCGTGAACGAGCGCTGACGCTACCCAGAGAGGTAGTGTCAGAATGAACGTAAAGCGCCTAAGCGTCTTCATACCGCTTAAATATCAGCGAGGTATTGATGCCGCCAAAGGCAAAATTATTACTCATAATATAATTTGTGTTGAGCCAGCGAATTTCATCGCGAATAAAGTCTAGCGGCGCACACTTAGGGTCAACTTCACTTAAGTTAACGGTGGGGCAGAACCAGCCCTCGTTCATCATATTGATAGAAAAAATTGCCTCAAGCGCGCCACAGGCACCAAGTGTGTGCCCCATATAACTTTTGAGTGATGAAATGGGTACTGAGTCACCGAACACATTAAAGGTGGCGTGACTTTCAGCAATATCGCCGCGATCTGTAGCGGTGCCATGAGCGTTAACATAGCCGATATCGCCAGCTTTGAGTTGAGCGTCTTTTAGCGCCATTTCCATTGCAATTTGCATGGTCTCTTGGTTGGGCTGCGTAATGTGAGAACCATCGGAATTGGTGCCAAAACCAACAATTTCAGCATAAATTTTCGCCCCTCGGGCCTGTGCCGATTCTAAACTTTCTAGAATAAGTGAACCCGCGCCTTCGCCAGTAACTAAACCATCCCGATGCGCATCGAAGGGTTTTGGTGTCTCCGATGGTGCTTCATTCAGTGTACTTGCCGCATAGAGAGTATCAAATACCGCTGCGTAACTGGGCGAAATTTCCTCTGCGCCACCAGCGACCATCCAGCGCTGTTTGCCTTCACGCACCGCTTCGTAGGCATAGCCGATTCCCTGACTACCGGAAGTACAGGCTGAGCTCGTGGTAATTACGCGCCCCTTTAGCTTGAAGAATACGCCGATATTAACGGGCGCAGTGTGCGCCATCATACGAATATAGGAGCTGGCATTGAGCGTGCCGGTAGACTTAGTGACCAACATATTGCCGAAGTCCATGAGCCCCTGTTCAGCACCTGCTGAAGATCCAAAGGACACACCCATCGAGCCATCTTGGATCGCTTCGCTCTCTGCTAAGCCTGCATCTTCCAATGCTCTTTGCGTTGCGGCCACCGATAGTAACGCTACGCGGCCCATTCCTCGCATCTGCTTGCGGCTGAATCCTGGATCGCTAAAGATGGCTGGAGCGCCTAGCTGGGTGTATAAACCTTCGTATTCACTCCAACTCGGGAAATGTTGAATCGCATTTTCCACTGTTTTGAGCTTCTTGCTGATATCAAGCCAATCTTCACCGAGCGGCGAAACACTCGACATGCCTGTAATCACCACACGATGAGCCATTAACAGAGCCCTCCATTTACCGATATCACCTGACGAGTAATATAACTAGCGTCATCGCTGAGCAGGAACTCTACCGCCGCGGCAACTTCATGAACTTGGCCAACGCGCTGAGCAGGAATCATCTGTTTAACCACCTCTTTGGGAATGTCTTCGACCATATCGGTATCGATCATTCCCGGGGCAACACAGTTCACGGTAATTTTTCGTTTCGCCAATTCCACTGCAAGTGCTTTAGTGGCGCCAATAATTCCCGCTTTAGCGGCTGAGTAATTCACCTGTCCGCGGTTACCAATTAGGCCTGAGACGGAAGACATTGTGATGATTCGTGCCGGCTGACGGGTTCTCACCATGGGCATGATGCACGGCTTAACCACATTGTAAAAACCATCTAAGTTAGTCTCCATGACCGCATCCCAGTCTTCGTCACTCATCGCTGGAAAGGCATTATCTCTAGCGATTCCCGCGTTCGCCACAACGCCATAGTAAGCACCATGCTCCTCCATATCGGCTTCAAGCACTGCCTGCGTTGCCGACCGGTCCGACACATCAAAGCGCAGTAGGCGAGCCGTGGCACCTAACTGACGTATCTCCTCGACCACTGCCTCCGCTGAAGAGGCGCTTGCCACATAGTGCACCACGACATCGTAGCCCGCCTTGGCGAGCCTCAATGCGATGCCCTTGCCAATTCCTCGACTTGATCCCGTCACTAAAACCGTTTTAGTCATTTTATTCGTCTTCATCCGTTGGCTTGAATACATTTATGCGCGCACTGCAGATCAGTTGATCTTCAGCACGAATTTCACAGCAAAAGCTGGACAGCCCATTATGCCCGACTAAATCTTCCTTCACTCGGGTGTAGAGCGGCCTATTTGTAGGCAGATGATCTACCTCTGTCTGATAACGTCGCGTTCCCAAAAGGAACCCCCCTGTTGGTTTTACACCGGCGAGTTGATCTCGGTATCCACCCCAGAGGGCGACAGTTTGCGCCATCATTTCCATGCCAATATAGGCAGGAATTTCACCGTTTACGGCGGCAAAATGCGTTTCGTCCAGCGTGGTCACACTCACAGCAAAGTCGGCACCCATTTCCACCCCTTGATCAATAAAGATCATTGGCGCTTCATGGGGGAGCAATTGGGCCGTTTGCGCTTTACTTAACATCAGTTGCTTTCTCTCTTCGTTAGTACCACCGACACGTTTGAACCACCAAACGCGAAGGAATTAGACATCACGGCACCGAGGTCTGATTTTATTTTAGTTTCTCTTAGTAGACCAATATCTGCAAACTCTTCAGCCAGCACATCCGTTGTATTAGCTGGAAGTTGGTTAAGCTCTAGGCAGCTAAAACACAGCGCGCATTCGATTGCTCCCGCCGCGCCCAGTGTATGACCCATAACGCCCTTCGTTGAGCTGCAATCAACCTGACCAAAAACACTTCGTACGGCTTTTGATTCCATGGTGTCATTTTGCTCAGTCGCCGTGCCATGCAAGTTCAGATAACCGATATCTGCGGGGCCAAGTTGAGCCTGTTCAAGCGCCATTTTCATGGCATTCTTTGCGCCCAATGCTTCCGGGTGTGGTGCTGAAAAGTGATGCGCATCCGACGCTGAGCCCACCCCAGCAACTTGGATGCCCTTGCTATCTGCAGTCAGTAGGAATAATGCCCCACCTTCACCCAAATTGATCCCTGCACGCTGCGATGAAAACGGTAGGCAACGCTGATGGCTCATTGCGCCAAGCGAGTCAAACCCTTGAATCGTTAAGTCGCATAGGGTGTCAACACCTCCCGCAATCACAAGGTCACAGATATCATTTTCTAACCAGCGCTTGGCCGTACCTAGCGCATTGGCGCCCGATGAACAGGCCGTTGAAATAGAGAGGCAGGGGCCGGTTAAACCGAGATAGGTTGCCAAGCTCACTGACGGCGAAGAAATATCCTGTTGATCCAGATGAAACAGAGTGTCTTTCTCACTACCATCACCGGCTGCCAGGGCTTGGAAATACGGTTCACTCTCGGCAATTCCCGAGGTTGAAGTACCAATCACAACCCCAATACGGTGGGCTGGGACTTCCGCTATTAATGCCTGAAACTCATCCGCGATCTGGCAAAATAGCTGCCAGAGCATTGTATTGTTGCGAGAGTAATGATTCGCTGGCCAATCTTCTGGTAGCTGAGCATTAAGCGAGACCTCGCCAAAAAAACTACTAATTCCTGCTCGGGTTTTCGGCCGTAAACACAGTTGTGAGCCGACTACGCTGGCATAGCACTCCGCCAACGTAGTGCCAGCAGAAGATAGCGCTGCGGCAGCCACTATTCGACATTCAGACATTTGATTCCTATTTATCATTATTTGAATGGGTGTTCGACACGCCGTTTACTTCACTCTGATTACGCTAAAGCTGGCGAATGCTAAGCACCGTTTTCGTTGAGCCAATCGAAGCTTGAACCGTTACAGAGTCCTCATCCGTGTAGCGAATATCGATACGCTGTTGCGGTTGAGTGAAGCGTATTAATCGTGCCTCAGGTGACTCTTGGTAGGTCCCCCCTAGGGCTTCGACTTGCCGTTTCACGGCCGAACTTGACCCTCTCGTCCAGCTTATTAAATTGATGATAGCATGCATCGGTAATTCTTTTTTTGCCAAGCCGCTGAAGCGCCACTGTTCGCCATACCAGCTGGCCTCTGCAATCACCTTTGCTAAGGGGTCCATAAACACCACATGCTGCTCGCCTTTGCGCCAAGAGGTGGCCACCATTAGGCGGGTCTGCGTTGTTTCAACCATGACATCTACGTGGTCGATTCGTTCTCCGGCGCCCTCAAGAAGCATCCCGCCCGGCACCGGCCCCATGGAGGCGGGCGCTAGCGAGCAAGCGGATAGTAGTAAGATAACTATCAGTGTACTAAGTGGCTTCACGAACAATCTCAGCCGTTGTATTGAGCTTGCGCTCGGAATGCTTCACAAAAGGATTATTTAGATCCCAAGCATAGCCAGCAAGTACCGATGAAATCATAGTGGTAATTTTCTGCGCGTGGACATGATCGTTACGATAAAAAATGACATCTTGGAAACGCCCATCGTACCAACCCATCACATAGGTTTTGAACGCTCTTACACCCTGCAGCAAGCTGGTTTCAAAATCATTCGACCAATCAACGGTCTCTCCCGCTAGTTCTCGCTTTATGGCCTTGGCCGCTAGCGACGCAGACTTCATTGCGATGGTCACTCCGGAGGAAAAGACGGGATCCAAAAATTCGCCCGCGTTACCTAACACGCAATAACCATCGCCATAGAGCGATGATATATTAGTGGAATAGGATTCCAATGTTCGCGTGTCGCTATCCCAGTCAGCCTTTTCTAGCAAACCGCTAAGGTTTTCAACCTGGCTTACTTGGCGACGAAGTATTTCCGCCGGCGTGCCCTCTCCGAGTAAGTGGGCCTCCCCTACTACACCTATAGAGGCTCTGCCATCGGCGAAGGGTATTAACCAAAACCAAACGTCGCGATTATCTGGGTGAATGGTGACCAAGATTTTTTCACGGTCAAAATGCGAGGCCGAGATGTGATCCTCGATGTGAGTGAAACAGGCTTTCCGGCTTGGTAAGTCGCTTGGTTCGTCCAGAGAGAGTAAGCGAGGCAATACGCGCCCGTATCCCGACCCATCCACCACAAATCTAGCAGTTAGTGAGCGCTCACAACCCTGCACATCAACTAAGTTTAGGTGGGTAAGTGAGTCCGTTCGCTGATAGCCCGTTACACGGTGACCATAGCGGATGACAACGCCACTGCGCTCAACTTCATCGGCGAGGCACTTATCGAAGTCCCCGCGACGGACCTGCCAGGTCTCTCCATCGCCATCGCTAAACTTTTCTCGAAAGTCGATTTCACTGTACTTGCCAGCCCACTCGAAGGCGGCACCGTTCTTACGCTGGAAACCCAGCGCCTCAGCATTCTCCGCTACCGTTTCATAGAGTCCTGCTTCGCGAAGAATCATATTACATTGGGGTAGAAGCGATTCACCAATGACGAATCGCGGAAAAATTGCCGCCTCCACGATCTCAACCCTGAGGCCCTGATCATGAAGTAACTTTGCTGCCACCGTTCCCGAAGGCCCGGCGCCGATTACCACAACATCTAGTACGTCAGCTTCCATTGTTCGCTCCCTGCTCACTCAACATTAGCGCCGCTAAGAACGCCACCGATATTCCCACTGCAATGATTAAACCAATACTCGATAACACCGGTACTGCGCTGAGCGCCAATAGCCCAAACGCCAGGATTGACGTGACTGCCGAACACACTACGGCATTGACTGCATAGGTGGCTCTTGCTGCCACAAACAGGGCAAAATCCACCCCAAGCCCCAGTACGAGTAATAACGATAACACGCTAAACACGTTCAGCGCCAAATCCGCGGCATACAACGCTAACAATCCGGCTACTGCCCCTGTTGCGGCGGCCCCTAGGCGAAGTATTCCTGAGCGCCAGCCCTGCTTCCAGATTAATAACGCAGCGAGAAGAATTAAGGCAACGGCGAAGAGATAACTCGCAAACTCTCGCCCAAGCTTCAACGAGGCGGAAATGGCGTCAGCTCGATCAATCAATAGCACATCTTGGTGCCAATCTGCCGAAACGAGCCGCTCCCAAGCAGTGGCGCTGGCCGTAACGAAAATCGCCCCATAATGGGATGGTAACGCTCCGTCGTCCGTGAGCCTATGGTAATAGCTTAGCGCCCAAGGTTCGAGCAGCGGGTAACTCGATAAATCATCCAGACTTAGTACTTCGAGAGCGTTAACCCGTTCGTTGAGCGCTAAAATGTTGAGGTCTATACCCACCGCTGACTCAACAGCCGTTAGATTTTCCTCATGGGCTAACCAATTACGCAGCGCGTCAATACGCCGCTGCTGTTCGCGCCGCGGGAGAACAACATTCGCAAGGTTACTGACCACGGCAAAGTCCTCGTCTAGCGTTAACTGCTCGGCCCGACTTTGCGTTGCCTGAAGCAACGTCAACAACTCATCTTCCGACGGTGCCGACACGATGATAGCCCTTGGAGACATGTCAATGGACAGCCACTCACCCAAGGCGAGCTGTTCCTGCTGGAGCGCTTTATTTAGCGGTTGCAGCTTTCTAACATCGTCATCGGCTGGGGCGCTAATAATGATGACTAATAGTAGAAGAATAGCAGTTATGGCGGCCACCAGCGCTGTCTTCGGACTAAGAGAAGGGAACCGTTGCCAATTCACTCGCGGGAAGTGCGATGAGGTACTCGTCACAACACGCGGGAACATCACTATGACCACTAAACCAGCAACCGCTAGCCCAACTGCTGAGAATACTCCCATTTGCGCTAACGCTTCGTAGGGCGAGAGCGCCTGAGCGAGGAAGACTAAAATAGAACTCGCTGCGCTAAGTGCTAGTAACCCGCTAATACGCTGTTCACGCTGCTTAGACTTGGCAAAGAGCCAATGAAATGAATAGTCAACACTGACCCCAAGTAAACAGGCACCAAAAACCGTGGTGAGCAGATGAATCTGGCCGAAGATAAACTGCGTTACGAGCAATGCCACCCCGGTTCCCAATGCGAGAGGATAGAAAACTACGGCGATTAAGTACGGACGACGAAAGACGAGCAGTAAAAGACTTACTATCGCCAACAGGGAAGCCACCCCTATCGTACTAACTTCCCCCTTCGCCTGCTGCATGGCCGCAAACGCATAGCGCGGTGACCCTACTGCCAGCAGCTGATAGGCGCCGACTTCAGCCAGGGACTGTTCAGCTTCCAGCCAAGCATTGAAGTCCTGTTGCCACGGTATAGAGCCAGCAAGTCTGCCAGCATCAAGTTGCAACAGCGTTGCCCATTCTCCCGCACGTTGAAAATAGGGGGCGTTATTGACCATCTGCGCGTCGCCCAATTGCTTAGCAAAAAAATGATTGATGCCGGCATCGATCTGCAGCGGATCTTGCTGCAGGACACCAACGGGCGTCTCAAAACCGAACCATCGCGACAGGAGCCAGTTACCGTACTCCCCTTCGATAAATTGCTCAGCAGGCGAAAAGTTCAGCGCAATAGCTTGGAGTTGCTGATATTGAGTAGCTAGCGCTGTGGCGTCTCGCTGCCAAATAATTTCCTGAAATAACTGACTCCGCTGAGCACGCACTAACAAATTATTAGCCTGCTCTCCAACGTGCTCGCGCGTTACGCCGGCGATCAATACATAAACCGTTGATGACAGCTTCTCGCTCGGCCCAGACAATAAAGCACGGACCGGTTCGCTCATCGAATCGTCTGGGACCAACGCTAAAACATCGGTGTTAATCTTAGGGGGGAAAGTCCACAGAGCTGCCAAGATGAGTAGTGGCAGAACGCTCCACTTGAACAACTCTACCACCGTCTTCATGGGCAGCTAGTCCAGTTGATATCGGGACGTTCAGCCAGAACCCGAAGCTTAATCTCGGTGCTGTGTCCACCGACCTCTCGGTACACAATGCGTTCCAAATGTTGACTCCCAGAAACCTCCACGGCGCTGATTACTGCTGCAACCGCTTCGTTTAATGGCACTAGTCTGATTTTCCAAGCTTCGTCCTGCCATTGTGCGGTGACCTCAAAGAACCTCGAAAGCTTGGCAAAATCGCCCGCAAAAATAGCGCTCACCCAGTAACTTGCGGAGCTACTAGACGTACTATCCGCGGTCCAACATTGCTGAGATAAAAAGGGCTCTTCCGTTAGCCAAACCACACCTCGATGTTGTTCGAAAAGGAACTTTCCCGAAGCGTTAAGCGGACGAGATAACGATGCGATAGTTTTGCTTTGTTCAAATACCCCGTAGCTCTCTGCGGTACTTGCCAGGGTATCCTTAACCCGCTCCAGCGCTTCGTCGGCGTGGGCACTCGGCAGCAAAAGCAGGAGAGGGCCAACAACACTTGCCAGCCACTTAATCAAGTTGACACCCCGCCGCCACTAATCTGTCACGCAAGCCAACAGGGCTCCCGAAAGCCATTTCACCCGTATTGATATCAACCGGCACTTGAGTAGTTGAGGCTTTCGTTAGCTTTTCCCCCGTGTTCGCGTCGCGGATGGTATAGCGAATCACTAAACGGCACTCCCACTCCATCAACTCCGCCAAGATAGTAAGTTTGGAGCCGTAGCGAGCGGGACGCACGTAGCGCAATTTCAAATCGACAATTGGCCAACCGTAGCCATCTGCTTCCATTTCATTAATATCGTAGTTAATCCTGCGTATCAGCTCGGTTCGCGCAATTTCAAGGTACTTAACATAGTGTCCATGCCAAGCAATCCGCATGATATCCACATCATGAAATGGGACCTCTACTGAAGTCTCATGGGCAATCAACACCACTTTAGCCATCAGTGAAAACGACTCTGCACAATGGCATCTACCAAGTTACGCAAATCGAGCTCTAGCGCTCGATCGTCACTCAATGGCGGCGCGATAGCGAAAACTTGATCTAAAGTTCGCGCTACAGCCGCGGGAAGATCCTTGGCTCGATTACGGAGTGACACGCCCTGCGCCGCGCCGAATAAAACCGCCGCACACACTTGATCCAGAAGTTGCAGCACTCGACGACAGTCACGCGCCGCGATGGTTCCCATACTGACTTTATCCTGATTGTGGCACTCCGTGGAGCGACTGAAAACACTTGCAGGCATCGTCAGCTTAAGCGCTTCGGCCGTCCAGCTCGACACACCTATTTGCACGGCTTTCAAACCATGATTAATGACCGCGCGATCTCCCTCAGCGCCTGATAGATTACTGGGTAAACCATGATTGAACTTCACATCCACCGCCTGTGCCAGCTGTCGATCAAGAAGGTCGGCAATATTTGCCAGATTGGTCTTCAAGGAATCCATTGCGTGGGCAATATGGCCGCCGTAGAAATGTCCTCCGTGAAGGACAGACTGGGTTTCAGGGTCAATAATAGGGTTGTCATTCGAGCTGTTTAATTCGGTCTCAATCAGCTGTTCGTAATGACTTAGCGCATCCGCTAATACACCGATAACGTGCGGCGCGCAGCGCAGCGAATAGCGATCCTGTAATCTACTCGAGTGGGTAGGCGCCGATTTGGCCTCCAGGTCTTCGCGCAATTGACGCGCCACCGCATTTTGACCGAGATGCGCCTTAACGTTAAACAGGCGTTCATCGTAGTGGAAGTCATTACCGTCTAAGGCAATCGTATTAAGCGCGGTGATTCGTGTGGCAAGAAATTGCGCGTAGCGCGCGCGCTCTAAATTCAGGCACGCTAGAGCGGTCATCACCGCGGTACCATTCATAAGCGCCAACCCCTCTTTGGGGCGAAGACTAAGAGGCGTCAAATTACACGCGGAGAGCGCTTCACTTGCCGCCATCAACTGCCCCTCAAAAAAGACCTCACGCTCACCACAAAGCGAAGCGGCTACGTATGAGAGCGGAGTGAGGTCGCCGGAAGCGCCTACCGAACCCTCTTCAGGTATACGGGGCGATATCCCGTTATTAAGAAAAGCAACGAGCTGAGCTAGCAAGTCCCAACTTACGCCGGAGTAGCCACGTGCTAAAGAAACCAGCCTAGCAGCGAGGATAGCTCGACTTTCAACTTCCGAAAAAACAGCACCCATTCCACAGCCGTGAAAGGTGTAGATTTGACGAGGTAGCTCATAGGCAAGCGACTTACTCACCGTAACGGTACAGCTATCGCCATATCCCGTTGTCACGCCGTAAATGACGCCCTCTTTCTCTAACAGTTGATCTAATAATGCTGTGCCACGGTCAATCCATTCTCGATATTCCACAGACGTATCTAATTCAACCCGCACTTGATTGTGTGCAATGGCAACAATATCCTCCGCGGTCAGCGCTGTTCGTCCTACAACTATTGTTGACTTTTCAGCAGCTTGATCAAGATACTTTGAATACATATTAGTCCTTGCTAGATCCCCAAAAGGGATAAAAATTAAACCATTGTTCAGGCGCGCTTCGCACATGTTTCTCTAAGCTTAGCGAGTATTGGCGGCAAGCTTCAAGTAAACCTTGTTCTCTGTTACCACGCTCCAATACTAATCTTGAGTAGGCGTACTCGAAATTAATGCGGAAATGATCGCCTTGACGATAGCAAAACATAAAAAACACTGGGCACTTTAACAGTGCAGCCAACATGAATGGCCCCTGCGGAAACTCCGCCAAGTCACCCATAAACGGCATGGATAGTGTCCTACCGCCATGAATTGGCACACGATCCGCTGTGATCACCACAAGGTAACCTTGGGCAATCTTCTCGCTTAAAATAAAGGCGGTCTCAACACCTACGTCAGTCACCTGAATAAGCTCAATGGAATCCTTGGTGTAGGCCGCGACCGCGCGATTGAAGGTTTCTGCATGCTCAGTATGAACCAGCGCGCACACTTTTCGATTTGCCTTCCCCGCCATGGCTTTGCAAGCTTCTACGTTGCCGTGATGAGAACCGATGAGCAGGGCGCCCTGACCGCTATCAATAACTTCACGAAAGGCTTTTCTCCCGTGGATGTCCGTGGTTGATAAGTCGTACTGCCGGCTCAAGATCAACAGACGAAATAACATACTGTTCGCAAAAGCCCAGAACTGTTTGAACACACCCATTGCCAAGCGCCAGCGCGAGATACCAGGCTTTAACCGCCGCCAGTAATCCACAGCGCCGCGTCGCGCCAAAGGGTTGACCAAAATAGATACCAGCACAACGGGAAACAATACTATTCGAAACGGCCAAATACCGAAGTGACGATGCAGCCACAGCATGAAGTGGATACCGCGAACCCAGCCAAAGTCTTTATTATCTGTCCAGTGTGTTGCCATTACTTAAACCACCGAGACACGAGCTTGGGACTGCGTACCAACATCCCCAAAAACAGTCTCCAGTGTGTGGAGGCAATTTCGAGATTATCTTGTACCGCCCGAAAGTGACTCACGCCATCATCCGGGTAGGATACCTTCACTGGAACCCAAAGCATGGCAACTCCCTGCCAATGCAATCGAACTAAGATTTCAATATCGAAGCCCATTCGCCAGTGCATTTCGCCTTGGTCAACGGCGCGAAGTGTTGCGGTCAGTGGATACACTCGAAAACCACACATTGAGTCCTTGATAGCGAAGGATAGGCTATTCAACCACACCAAAAAGTGGGTGATATAGCGTCCATAAAGCCTTCGCCGAGGAATAGATTCATCAAATTGTGGTTGCCCAGCAATAAGCGCCTCGGGGTTCTCTGTAGCGGTACCTAGAAGTATCGGCAAGGCGTCTAAGTCATGCTGACCATCAGCGTCTACCTGGATAACATGGCTAAAGCCTAGCTGCTCGGCCCAGCGCAATCCTGAAACTACCGCTGCGCCCTTACCGCCGTTCTCTTCACGGTGTAGCACCTCAACCAATGCTAGCTCAGCCAACCTAGCAAGAACCTTGTCAGAATCAGCACTTGAGCCATCATTAACAATTAATACTGGTAGCCCATGGCTAATTATTTGCTCAACCACTGCGCCGATGGCGTTTGGATGATTATAGTAGGGAATTAGTACAGCTATTTTCACAGGGTTAATCTTCCACCAATAGTTTTGCCTGAGCAAAAACCGTTTCGTCATTCAAAATTTTGAGGTGATATTGCGCTTTCTCGGCAACATACTTTAACCGTATTTGGACCTCAGTTTCAGGCGCGATCACGGATTGAAACTTTACTGTGGACAGGGTTCTAATTGTACGTTCTTCATCAAACCAGCCGCGAATATATTGCTCCGCCATCCAAATCATCGCCACACCCGGCAACACTGGCTGTCCTGGGAAATGACCTTGGAACCACGGCAATTTCGGCACAATAGCAACCCCTAAAGCGAGCTCATGGGCAGACAGCCAATCCGCACTAATAGGTGACGGTATGCGCTTGTCGGTAGTAAGTAATTTGTGGCACAACGGGTCTGTCACTTTCGATCTCTCCGTAGTTGGCAGACTCCGAAGGAATCGCCATTTACGCGGTATGGTACTGGGTTCGAGAAACGAGGTACAGAAGAGACGTAATTCCGCCTTCAATGCCTGCCACGAGGCGTTCCGCGCAAGAATAGATTCATCGACTACCACAAACGCCGCTAGCCGCGAATGACTGTAGGGCACCACCCGAATTGACTTAACGACTTCGTGCCCCTGTAGCGCCTGCTCTATGGCCGTTAAGGATATTCGCTTTTCATTGACCTTAACAATTCGATCTACTCGGCCGGTCAGCTCAAAGGCCTGCCCCGAACCCGTAGCAGTTAAGGTATCGTCTAATTGACGGGCCTGGCACCATGGTGAAGAAACTTCGTTGCTAACGAAATCTATCGCCACACCCGCCAAGGGCTGCCAGCTAAGCTGCCCCGCCGACTGCGATCGCGTGGCAATACCGCCCGTTTCGGTACTCCCATAAAGCTCCAAAATAGGCGTCTGAAGCCAATTAGCAGCCGCTACGGCATCATTACAAGATAACGGGCCACCCGAGCTAACGACTAACGCGGCGGCGCGCTTAGGCGCCATTGTTGATGCTAGCCTAGCCAGTTGAGAGGGCGACGAAATTACAGCTAAGTCATCGCTCTCATTCAACGCCTGGGCGAGATCACTTGGGTACACCCAAGTTTCAGGCACTAGCTCTAAAGCTAAGTTAATAGGGACCATCAGACGGAACAGGAAGCCGTAGATATGTTGATGCGAAACGGTTCCGCCAACGCACTTCACCCCTTGGTAGAACTCCTCCAGCACAAGGGACTCGCTCTCTAACTGCGCGAGCGTCTTAAAAACCAGTTTGGCTTCGCCACTCGAACCCGAGGTTAGAAACGCCAGCTCACCTGGACTTTCAATGATTCGATCGGCCGACTTAGATTCATGGAACACACCGTCGACATAGGCATCTCTCCCTCCCGCCAAGAATTGCTCTAGCGCAGACTCACTCACCTGATTCAAGAGAATAGGTGTAGCGCCACTCTCTAACAACCCCAAAAGGACACCACAGCACTCATCCAAGCGCTGGCAATACAAGCCCACTTCAGCCGTGGTGGCATGCGCTTGAATGGCTTGGTAGCTTTGCAGTGCCAAGTCGCTACGTTGCAATACAAACTTTTTCAGTTGCGATACAAATCTACTCATAACTCACTAAGTCCTGCGATACCAAGTTCGAAATAGGAACTCCAGTACAAATGTCCCTGCAACGAATAAGTAGATGATCAGGCCATTGAACAGCAACCAAATATCGCGATCTCCGAGCACTACCGTATAAGCACTTACTGCCGCGGTGAGTGCAAAGACGATGCACCATAGCTTGGTCACTTGGCGAGTATAGTGCACGCCTTTTTCCTCAAGCTCTGGTTCCTTTATTCGTGCTATCCGCTCTACCAGAGGGACTTGCCCTGCTCGCAAACTCTGCGCAAACCAAACCAGCATCATCAGGTTGATGACCACTGGATACGAGAGTGCCGATATAGTCGGAAATAAAACGAAGGCGGCGACAACCAATACCAGCAAGCTCAACGCCAGTAGTTTTTTTGATGGGGAGAGCCCCGCACGAATAAATTCAAGATTCCTTAGCACCAAGAGCAGGATTACCGGCACAACGAATAAGGCTCTTGGCACTGAATCCCATAATAACCAGAGGCTGATGGGATAAAGTATAGAGAGCAAGAATATTAGCGCGTTCAACTGTTTCGTAGAGTATTAATAGCCTCTACCACTTCGCCAACAGTCCGGACCGATTTAAATTCCTCGGGCGCAACTTTCTTACCGGTCATTTCGCGAATGCGAACAATCAAATCCACAGCATCAATCGAATCAATGTCGAGGTCATCGTATAACGCTGCCTCTAGGGTGACATCATCCGGATCCACATCAAACATTTCTTCAAAAATTTCTTTCAGTTCATTTAGGGTGTGCTGATCAGTCATTACTACCTTCTCCACGTATCAAGCTTTTGCCGCGGCAACAAACGCTGCCAACGCCGTAACGCTTGAGAAATGCTGTCGAGTTTCTTCGGGGTTAGCCTCAGGATCAATTTTTACGCCGTACTTTTTCTGCAGCGCCAAACCAAGCTCCAATGCATCAATAGAGTCTAAGCCCAGCCCTTCAACAAATAGCGGCTCACCCGATTCAATTTCATCGGGAGACATGTCTTCAAGGTCTAATGCGTCGATAATTAATACCTTAATTTCCTGTTCTAATTCCTGTCCCATTTGTCACCTCGGTCTGTATAAAATTTAAGCCAATCGGCGGTGAGTTGCCGAGCTGCCTTGGCGCGTGGCAAATCATCATACGGCGCTAGCTCCCACCTTCCTTCATACGATAGCAAAAAACCCGGCGCTACCGTAGGCAAATTATTCCAATGAACTTCCTTGGTTAGAAAGGGAGTCGTTCGCTGAATGGTCAGCATTAGGACTGGAACGCCTGCTAGAATAGCTATGTTAGCAGCGCCACGCGACAAGGTCATGGCTTTCATGCTAGAGGTTCTTGACCCTTCGGGGTAGATAATAATCACCTCGCCTCGTGCAATGGCCTGTCGACACTCATCCAACATCTCAGGGCGCCCGTCATTCGGAATAAAGCCACAGGCTCTGACTAACAGCCCCACGAAAGGATTATTCCAAAGTTTCTTCTTAACAATACAATTAGCGTTGGGTATCCGCGCAATCATCATCACCACATCAATCAGGCTGGGATGATTGGCAATTAAAACACCACCTTGCGTTATATCGGCCTCCATTGAGGACCAATTCTTCCACCGGATATCAACGCTACCCGCTAGCTGCATATAGCGAACTAACACAGCGAATCCTCGGCTGATGGCATAACGACTCCAGCGGACACGCCTATCCGGATTACGAATTACTACACGTAACAGGAGCACCCAGAGAGAAAGTAGTATGGCGCCCAAGCCGAAACTCACAAAGCCTAGCGCTGTCGCGACAACGAAGAACACTTGATAGCGGAAAGTTGAAGGACCATTCAGTGCCTTAGTCATGCCAATCGAATGCCTTCGCTAACAAGTTCAAAAATCCATCATAGCCCGCACTGTCATCTAGCTTTTTGACTTCCTCAAGACCTAAGGTTTGACCGTGATCAGAGATTCGCAGCACTAACGCTGTGGTAGCAATATTTGCCGAGGCGACTCGCTGGTAGACTTGAGGAACTGTTTGGTCCGTCATAATGAGCAAGACGTCAGCCCCCTGCTCTCTGCGCAATAACTCACCTTCGAGTAGTGCGTTGTAGAAACGATTTTTCGCCGCACTAATGGCGACGATATGCTGATGATTCTTGGTGGCCATAGACAGTATTCCGGGCTCAGCATTTTGTACCGACAGCGAAAAATCAGTAGGAGACATAGGCTCTTCGTTAACGATGGACTCCATCAACCGCTGAGTTCTAGCAAGATCGCCATATTGCGAGCACCAAACGATACTAAGCCCATCACCGTTGAGCAGTTCGTTGGCAAGTGCCGAGGCACGCTTACCTGCCGGACTCAAGCGCCGATTTAGCATCGCTGGTAATTTGATTCCCCCGCTAAAAACCGCCTCGGGAAAGCCGTCTGCTATTCGCTCGGCTTTATGCTCAGCGTCAATATCAATGGCTACAGCCGTTATCATTAGTGTATCGATAGTCATTGTGCTACTTTCTCAGCTACTTACTTTCATTATGGCCGAATTAACTTAGCTATTAAACATGATAACCACGCTATTCGACTTTCACCATGTTCCTAATGATCCGCAACAAACTCGCCAAGCGAAACGCCAGGGCTTGCGCTCAGCCTCACGGCGCAGACTCGCCGGCCTATTATCACAAGCAGGCGCTAGCAGTGATAGAGTTATTCGCGACGACAACGGCCTTCATCCAGTTGACGAACAATTCTATTGCTCAGTGTCCTACACTCAGAACTTAGTGGCTTCGGCAATCTCTCATCATGCTATTGGGATAGATATTGAAGCCATTTCGCCACGTCGTGATTGGCGCAAGATCGGCAAATTCCTTTGGCGCGAAACACCAAAGAGTATCGAGGAATTCTATTTCCGCTTTGGCGTTATGGAGGCTTGGGGTAAGCTCCGGGGAATAGGCATCCACTCACAAAGCCGACGAATCCATATCTCGGACTCAACGATTACCTCTCCTGACATCCCAGGCACTCACTGGCATTTCATTAACCTTCAACAGGCTAGCTACAACTTCTGTATGGTAGTTGATGCGCAGTACTCCAAGCCTAAGCAGCTTGAAGCACTCTCACATGAGATTACCACTCAACTCGGCATTGCCACCGCCTAGCATTCGGCACTCGGCACTCGGCACTCGGCACTCGGCACTCGGCACTCGGCACTCGGTACTCGGTACTCAGCTACGGATTTACCCAGCTTTGAGTATGGCTTTGCCAATCCGCTGCAATGGCCTTCATGTTGCAAAGAGCTGCGCCTCAATGTCTGCAAAGCCTTTGAATTCCAACGTATTACCGCTAGGGTCGCGAATAAACAAGGTTCCCTGCTCACCGGCTCCCCCCGGGAAACGGATATGAGGCGCCACCACAAATTCAACACCCTCTCTCTCAAGACTTTGATGTAACTCATGCCATGCCTCCATGGCTAGCACCACGCCGAAATGCGGCACAGGTATACCGTGTCCATCAACCAAATTAGACGCTTCAGCTGGTCTTTTGTTCTCGTCCAAATGCACAACAAACTGGTGCCCAAAGAAGTTAAAGTCCACCCAGCGTTCACTGCTACGCCCTTCAGAGCAACCCAACAGCCCACCGTAGAACGACCGGGCATCAGCAAGCGAATTCACCGTGACCGCAAGATGAAAAGGTGACAACATAACTAACTCCTTAATGCCTGCGCGTTTGTTAGCGCGCCATAGAGCGTGACAGTTTACCGCTAGTCCATTTGACTCAGCAGCGTAATTTGCTCATTATTTAGGCTATACCATAATTATCCTATCAGAAAATGGTGCTTGCTATGTCAAAGAAAAAGGCAAATTTAACTCGTCGATCATTCCTTGGCGTTGTCTCGGGAACCTTCGCTGGCTTCGGCATGTCAGTCGTCTCCAAGTCTGCGCAGGCTGAGGTTGTCACCGATTCTGATCCGAATGATGAAGCTGGACGCGGACGTGGCGGTAGTGGCGTTACTGATTCTGACCCCAATGACGAGTCAGGGCGCGGGCGTGGAGGCAGCGGCACAACCGATTCTGACCCTAACGATCAATCAGGACGAGGACGCGGCGGTAGTGGCGTCACTGATTCAGACCCGAATGACCAGTCAGGGCGCGGGCGTGGAGGCAGCGGCACAACCGATTCAGATCCCAATGACGAGTCTGGCCGTGGGCGTGGTAGCAACGGCGTCACCGACTCAGACCCCAATGACGAGTCTGGCCGTGGGCGCGGTAGCAACGGCGTCACTGACTCTGACCCCAATGATCAATCAGGTCGTGGGCGTGGTAGCAACGGCGTCACTGACTCTGACCCCAATGACCAATCAGGCCGTGGGCGCGGCAGCAACGGCGTCACTGACTCTGACCCCAATGACCAATCAGGTCGTGGGCGTGGCGGCAGCGGCGTTACCGACTCTGACCCCAATGATCAATCTGGTCGCGGGCGTGGTAGCAACGGCGTCACCGATTCCGACCCAAATGATGAATCAGGACGCGGACGCGGTGGCAGCGGCATTACGGACTCCGATCCGAACGATGAATCTGGGCGCGGACGTGGTGGCAGCGGTATTACTGACTCCGATCCGAACGATGAGTCAGGTCGTGGGCGTGGTAATCGCGGCTACAAAAACAAATAAGCAAGTGGTTTGTCCATGACATCGTTACCTCCTTGGGTGAGCAACCCGCTGGAATACTTACTGGGCGATATGTCGCCCAGTGAATTCTTCAATCATTATCACGAACAAAAAGCGTTACGCTGCAAGCCTGGTTCTTCAAAGCACTTTGAAGACTTACTCAATGAACATCGCTTAGATACCATCATTGCGGAGACTGAGCTACCGCCCGAGTCTCTGGAAATGGCTCGCACAAATCCCCCGTTATCACGTGATCAGTTCACCTTTAACAATGGCGAAATTGATCGCGGGGCGGTAATACGCCACTTCCAACAGGGTGCCACCTTAATTCTTACCCAACTACAGCTGGCTGACCCGAAGCTTGCGGAGCTCTGCAGAGCGCTTGAGTACGAATTCAGTGCCTATGTGCAAACCAACATCTATTTCACACCACCCGGTTTCCAGGGCTTTCGAACTCACTTCGACGATCACGATGTGTTTGTTATTCAAGTAAGCGGTCAAAAGGATTGGACGCTATACGAGCGACCTGTCGACAACCCGTATCGCGGCGAACGCTTCCAATCAAGCAAACACCCCGCTGGCGAGATCGCAGACAAATTTACCCTCAAGGCGGGCGAGTGCCTATACGTACCCCGTGGCCTAATGCATGATGCGGTGGCTAGCGGCAGCGAACCTTCGCTCCATATCACCGTAGGCATCATCGTAAAGTCTTGGGCAGACTTAATGCTTGAAGCCATGTCAGAGGTTGCGCTTCACGATCCTGGCTTCCGCAGATCCTTACCACCCGGATTCGCTAAAATCGACTTCGACCGTTCGCAGGCTCAGGCGCATTTCGACCAATTGGTGAAAGCCTTCGCTAATTCAGCTCAATTAGAGGGTGCTTTTAATGCCTTTGTCGGAAATTTCATTCGCTCTCAACCCGCTTTGGTAAGCGGTGCGCTGAGTCTTGCGGCGAATCAAAGCTCGGCAGAACAATACTATCTCGTTAGACCCAACTCCTTGGCTCGTACCTTCGTGGACGAACCAACTGGCGAGCTGGTTTTGGTTTGCCCTGGCGGGGACATCCGGTTCAATTCCGATGCCGAAGATAAAATCGACGATATCCTAGCTGGACAACGATTTAATGCGCAATACTTAACCGGACTATCAGACGATAGTTGCGACATCATTAATAAACTACTCGCCTTTGGTATTATTCAAGCTGACAGCCACGGGTAGCCGTTGCGAACAGTCGCCTGAATTGCTCCTGGCAGTACTTAGACACAGAAAAAAGGCCGTTCAGTTTAACGGCCTTTTTCATTATGGGGTATAAAATATTGGCGAGCCCGGCCCCACTGGAATACCCGCAACAAATACCCAAAGGTAAAAGAAGGAGCTCCAAATCACTACGAACACCATGGTGTACGGCAACATAATGGAAATCAGTGTACCAATGCCAATATTCTTGTAATAGCGCGAGGCGATGGCAAGAATCAAACCAAAATAACTCATCATCGGCGTGATCAAGTTGGTGGTCGAATCTCCAATTCGGTAAGCCGCCTGAATAGTTTCAGGGGAATAACCTACCAGCATTAACATCGGCACGAAGATTGGCGCGGTAACCGCCCACTGTGCGGAGGCCGAGCCCAAACTAAGATTGATCAAGCCACACACCAGAATAAACAGGAAGAATAAGCTTGGCCCTGTGAGTCCCGCTGACTCCAATGCCGTAGCCCCCATTACCGCCAATACAGCGCCGAAATTTGTCCACTTGAAGTAGGCAACGAACTGCGCGGCAAAGAATACCAACACCATATAGCCGCCCATCGAACTCATGGCTTTAGACATCGCGTTGATGGCATCGACATCGTTGCTCATGGTCCCAACAACTTTGCCATAGACAAATCCGGGCACGGCAAAGAAGATAAAGATGAAGGCAACAATACTCTTTAGGAATGGCGATCCCGCCAGTTCACCAGTCTCCGGATTGAGCAGCACACCACCCAGCGAATCGACCGTTGTAGCGGCGATAACTAAGCCTACAAGTACCGCAGCCAATCCAGCAAAACGCAAACCTCGGCGTTCGATATCGGTCAGTGCAGCACCGCCTTCGATATTAGTGTTAGCTAACGCCTCGGGATCACCCATTGCCGGGTCGTAGGTCCCTAGCTTTGGCTCAACCACTTTCTCCGTTACCCAAGTGCCCATGGCGGTAACAAGGAACGTGGACGCTGCCATAAACCACCAATTGGCCTCAGCACCCACGGTGTAGCCACTGTCGATCATTTGCGCCGCTTCCTGCGTGATGCCGCTCAAGAGCGGATCAACCGTACCCAGTAGCAAGTTCGCCGAATACCCCCCGGATACCCCCGCGAACGCCGCGGCCAAGCCAGCCAAAGGATGACGTCCTAATGAGTGAAAGATCATGGCAGCAAGTGGAATCAGTACTACGTAACCTAACTCGGAAGCGGTATTAGAGAGGATACCAGCGAAGACAATCACGAAGGTTACTAGCCGTGCCGGCGCGCCATAAACCATCTTTCTCATTACCGCCGAGATCAGCCCTGAATGCTCAGCGATACCAACCCCTAGGATGGCTACCAATACCGTACCGAGTGGTGTAAAACTGGTGAAATTGGTGACTAAGCCAGTCAAGATTCGCTGCAGGCCTTCGGCATTCATCAGGCTTACCACCCGAATCATACCGTCTTCGGCAACATTAGGTGACCCCGCTGGACGAGGGTCAATCACTGAGAATTCGAAGTGCCCCGCCACACCACTTGCGACGATGACTGCCATGCAGAAAAAGGCAAACAGCGTGACCGGATGCGGCAGCAAATTACCAAGAAACTCGACCGAGTCAAGAAAGCGGGTGAATATCGTTTTTTTACTAGGATGCACCATGGAAAGCCCTAAAAGTTCTTATTTAGGCAATAGTCTAACGTATTTTGGAAATGAGTTCCCAGTTGACCATCTAACCGCAATGGCCGCGCAGCAATTAGCGTAATGACAATTACTGAACTTGGGTCCTGGCCCAGCCCTGCGAAACCGCCCGCGCTTTATTTTGACTGCCAATTCAATTACGCTCATCAGATCATTTAACTGATAGGAATCTCCATGCGTTCGCTGTTACTAGGCCTCGTTTTTTTTCTTGCCTCCGCGCCGCTCTTCGCCGAGGAAGAGCCGCTTTGCCACCGCGGATCACAGCTATGCTTTGATTCTATAGCCGAACTTTCCATAGGAGCCCTTAGAGAGCGCCAGTACAGCGCCAACTTCAAGCTGCTCTCACAGCGGAGCTTGGGCGAATTTCCTGGTGCCATGCTAGGTTTCGATATTGATGATATAAGCCAATATGCTCGCCTTGCTATTCCGCGAACTGACCGACCTGAGCAGGGATTCCCGGTAGTGGTGTTCGCCCATGGCTGGGTTGGCATTAATGGCGCGCCAAACTTTGAATTTGCCGAGCAGGGTCTATATCGAGAAATGATGGATAGTTACCTTGCGGCGGGGTTCGCAGTCCTAATCCCGGGCTTTCGCGGCCACGGTACGGTAGCTGGGCAACCCGCTGAAGGGTTGGAATTTCTTGAGCACTTCGACAACAGCAGCTATCTGTCTCCTACTTTCTACGCCATTGACCTACTCGGTAGCGTACAAGCCATCCCCTCAATCAACGGCATCCATCAGCTCAACCCCTCACCTCGTTCACCGCTATTAGATCCAAGTTCGGTTAATTTGGTAGCCCACTCTCAGGGCGGCGACGTTGCATTAACCGCTCTAGCCATCGCAAATAATAATCGCCTAGTACGTACCTCCTTCAATGCATCATCTATTTGGTCAGGCTGCATTGCCGACAGATTCACACAAGCCGAAACCTATGGGCCGATGTCCAACAGTCGCGAAGCCTTCTTATCAGGAGACGGCACCTGGACGGGAAGCGCGGTAGGTGAGCGCGGCGAGATTAACCCTAACTTTGTATTTGCTTGGCCCGCCGATTGGATTGGAACACTGGAAGTAGATAGCGACGCATGGAGCTGGCAAGATGACACCTGGAAGCTATCCATGTTGGCATCATTCAAGGACCGCTACGAAACTATGTATCAAACCTTGAGGGACCATTTTGCCGACTTAGAAGACGTTAGCTATCAATTGAGTTCCAATAGCGATGGCAAGATTAACGCTACGCATCATCCTCGCGTGGCTGAACGTCTCCTGGAGATTGGCGGATTCCATCAGGCGAGGCGCCTTTCAACACCCATTACTTTTAACATCTCGGACCGCGACTACTATAGCTTACCAGCATGGAATCTGGCGCTGACAGATCGTATTAATGACGCGGGCGGCGATGCCAAAGTGAATATCTATACGGGAACCACTCACGGACTGGGAGTCAGCGAGCATACCTGGTTTTCGCCTGAGGGGACCAAGTCAGCCGTTTCGACCGCCTTGGCGGCCGATATCGCCCTATTCAGAAGGTAGTGGGGTACCGCTATTGCTATCAAACTCCACGCGAAAGAAACGGTTGGGCCTGGCGAGCTGATAGACAAATTGCTCCGCTGAACTCTCAACCGTCCAAACATTGACCAGCGAAACGGTTAAACCCGTCGCATTAAACACGGCTTTCGTTTGCGCATCGGCGGGAAAATTCAGTTGCCCATCAACACCAGTGGCTTCGCCAAAGCCACCGTAGCCAGTAACCTCATCAAAGGAGCCGTCCGAGTGGCGATGTTCATGACGGAATTCAATCGTGTCACCCTCGCGAGTGAACACCCAAGTTCTCGATTTATCGTTACCTACCCAAAATGGCACTCTGATTTCATCTGCGCTACAGCGCTCGAAGCGCGCTAGCATTGTTGCCTTGGCAAAATCAGCGTCCACCGCATCATTCGACACCATCACCCCCTGATACTGCATCCCACAGTGAAGCGACAACTGCTGCCAAAAGCTATCGGCGGGGCTAGTAGTAACCTGTTGAGTCTGATTAGTGGCGGCACATCCCAGCAAGCTCGTGGCAAGTAGGACGAAGATAAATACGATTCGATTAAACATAAAAAAGGGCCTGTTGCTGTCATTCATCACAGCATAGCAGACCCTAAATTAAAGCGCAGTCTTGGATGACTTAGCTTGGATTCACGATTGACCGAGTTCGTTCAATGATGTCAACGCCCTGCTGTAACAACCAATACGGGATATCAATCAACACCCAGTTTTCCTTTAATTTATCACCTTCTCGGCGATATACATCAACAACGCGCATGTCAGCACTGACGTTACCACCCGGAAGACCCATAAAACCGCCAGTTGGCTGATTACTCAGGTTTGGCCAGCCAAAGAAACAGGCGTAATTACCCTCGGCAAAGCGGCTTACGTGGCCGTTGAATACCTTACCGCTAAGCCCCTCGCGGAACGGGTATTGATGCTGTTCTTGATAGCGTTCAATGGTATAGCTTGCGCCAATACCAGCCGGACCATACCAGGTCATATCCTGATGCCAAGTTCGCGCTAGCACTTCGGGAGGGCAGCGATCATTACCAGAAATATTCAAGGAAGAGAGGTCGTCAATCATCTGATTGAGCACCGCAAGCGTCTTAACGGCCTCCTCTGACGGTTGAACATCGTTAATGATTCCGTCGTGCGTTTGCGGTCCTGGATAGACAAACGACGCAGCCGTTTGTGGCGGTAGAGGGTTGATTCCACATTGGTGCATTACCCCAATGATGTCGATCCACAATCCGGTCTGAGTAATCTTGCCATCTTCGACACAGTTAAACTCAGCATAACGAATATTAATCATCTTGCGGGTAGGGCGGATACCCATCCACTCTCCATCTAGCAACCCCGTAAAGTGCCCCATACTCATTACCCAGTTATCGCCCGCGATTTCACTCTCGCCAGCCATAAAGACATCTTCTCTTCGCTGCATTGCAGTAACGGCTTCTAGTAAGGGCTGCCAAACAATCTCAGCGACCTTGTCTCGACTGCTTTGTTGGTTGTATGGGTGAACCCCGTAAAAAGTATAGTCATCGGAAATATACTCTTTCATAACGCTAGAAACACTTGTAGCGTCCGCTTTGGACATCGCTTTAAAATAAGCTTTTACGACTGCTTTGTTATCTTGATGAACCGTCATGGGTCTGCCTTTTCATTAAATTTGCTTTCCTGAATAGCGTCAGTTTATCACCTAAACATGCAAAATGTACTTCGAAGTCAAAATTAATTTCACCACTACTAACACCTGCTTAGCGTAGCAGCTATTAGCACTGAACTTGCACCAATCCGCAGAACTGATAGCCTAGATTTAAACACGGAGGTGGAAAAAGATGAGTGAAGGCGATACAACACCCAAGGTTTCAGGGAAAACTCAACATTCCCCCCGAAGTCATGATGTTAATGAAATCAAGCCTGCTGACCGTGAAACTCGGGAGATTATCACCCCATTTGCGTTTGCAATGGAGCCCTCGTTGGTAGGCATTCCCCTTGCGACACCCTTCCGGCGCGGTATAGCCATTGCCATTGATGCGCTCATCGTTGGCTTTACGGCACAGCTGGGAAGCCTTTTTATCGCCATGATAGCGGCCATTGCAGCATTCTTCAGTGTCTCGGAGAAATATTTTCCTACGCAGCAACGCTGGCTACGAATACTTCTCAAAACGCTCTCAGTTATTGCGATTATCGCTACTTTCATCGCCATGCTCATTAACTTAAGCGATCAGCGTTTTATTGAGGCCGTGGGTGTAGATGGATCGGGACTATCTGATGAAGAGCGTATCGCTCTTCAGTCTTATGTTAATGCGACTGATAGCTCCGCTTGCAGCCCGAGTTGTATTCGCGCTCAGCTAGCTACTTTGCACGAAACACTTCGAACCAATGAAGATTCCAAAGAGATTTCAGAACTTAGCGATGACGAAGTGACACTACTAAGCGGGGTATATCACCTCATGAACGCAGAACTTCAATTGGCTAATGAGTTGACAAGCCCCGCTGAAATCATCATTGAGACGGATAATAATCCAGCACCAGAAGACGAAGGTGAAAACACCGAAGAAGAACCTCCTAGCTCCTCTGCAGCCAATGACGACGAGAGCTATAGCCTTCTGAAGTGGGCCCAAGGCTTTCTTGAAGACCTCGGGTTAGGCTTCGGCTGGGCGGCGGTCTATTTCACTCTGTTCCCGGTGTTGTGGAAGGGGCAAACTCCCGGTAAGCGCTTACTGGGAATCCGCGTTTTAGCGCTCAGTGGTAACTACCTTAATATTTGGGACTCATTCGGGCGCTACGGCGGTTACGGAGCGGGATTCGCCACCGGTTTATTAGGCTTCTTTCAAGTTTACTGGGACCCCAACAGGCAGGCTATCCATGACAAGATTAGCGGCACCGTGGTGATTAGAGGTCGTCCCATCCACGAGGACGATGACTGAATCCTCACTCCTAACGCAAAGAACTATCAATGATTGCTTGATCGCTTGGTTGCTGGATTGCTGGATTGGCAAAGCTCACTAAATTCGGCTAGGTTTAAAATTAGCTAAAATAAGTTGAAACGGACGCAATAAATGAACATTGAGAAGCCTAGTTATTCGATCAGACCTTCAAGCCAACTTCTCACCGTCACTAAGTTAGCAGCATTTTTACGAACTAGGTATTGGCTAAGCTTGCTCGTAGTTGGATTGAGTCTGATCATTGTGATAGCCCCAAAACTCCAAGCAGCGACTGATACCACTATAATCCGGATCGAGGTTCGTCTAAGCGTATTGACAGAGCAGGAGCTTAGGCAACTAAGCACGTTTTGTGAGAGCCGTATTGCTACGGCTGACCAATGCGAGAAAATAGACAATTTATTTCGTTACAGCACTGTTACCCAGATCTCTGAGGAGTCTTCGGACGAGGAAGTGCGAGCCTATCTTGATCAGTGGCTAAACAACGCAGAAATGCGCAGCATAGAGCCCTGTGACTTTGCAGTACAACGGCTTAATGACGGCGCGATCTCCTTCGTCATGATTAACCGCGAGTAGTGCCGCTAAAGCGCGGCACTCAAAGCCTTTATATCGTAATTTAAGGTTTTGTCGTTAAGGGTATAATCTACAGGCACATCAATAAGGTGGACTCCTGGCTCACTCAAGCAATGCTGCAGCTGTTCCTGCAGCTGATTGGCGCTGCTAATACGCCATCCCTGCGCGCCATAACTCTCGGCATACCTAACGAAATCTGGATTGCCATAGTCTAAGCCAAAATTATCAAACGCCATATTAGATTGCTTCCACTTAATCATTCCGTAGGCATCATCGCGGAGGATTAGCACAACAATGTGTAAATTAAGTCGAACTGCGGTTTCTAGCTCCTGGCTATTCATCATGAAACCACCGTCTCCACAGACCGTGATGACAGAGCGCTCCGGGTAAACCATTTTGGCCGCCATCGCGGACGGAAGTCCGGCTCCCATGGTCGCCAGCGCATTATCAAGTAAGAGCGTATTGCGCTCAGCGGCGTAGTAATTTCGTGCGAACCAGATTTTGTAGACGCCATTATCAAGCGTCACAATACCGTCTTTTGGCATCACCGCACGGACATCTTTCACGAAGCGCTCAGGTAGGATTGGAAAGCGATCATCGTCCGCAGATTCGGCAGAGTGCGCGCGGCACGCGGCTTGTATTCGGTGGAATTCGTCAAAATTCCAATGGGCTGATACCTCGATAACTTCCTTAATCTGCCAGATGCTGTTGGCGATATCACCAATCACTTCCACTTGAGGAAAGTAAACGGGGTCGATAGCGGCAGGGTCAAAGTTAACATGAATAACTTTCGCCCCATCAGGCTTCATGAAGAACGGCGGCTTCTCCACCACATCATGGCCCACGTTTATAATCAGATCCGCCTGTGCAATCACTCGGTGAACAAAGTCGTTATCGGACAGCGCCGTATTACCCATGAACAGCGGGTGAGTCTCATCGAGCACGCCCTTCCCCATCTGCGTGGTGATAAAGGGAATGCCCGTCTTCTCCACAAACTGTCCCAACATTTTGGACGTCAACTTACGGTTCGCGCCGGCACCGATTAAAATTAACGGCCGCTGTGATTTTTGGATCATAGTGGTAGCCATATCAATGGCCTTGTTTTCGGCAATAGGGCGGCGCTTCACACTCGCCGGAATCACTACCGCATCCGTTTCTTCGGCGGCAATATCCTCAGGGAGTTCAATATGCACTGCCCCAGGCCGCTCGTCCGATGCTAGTCGAAATGCTTCTCGCACCACCGAAGGAATCCGGTCACCACTGACAATCTGGCTGGTATATTTGGTAATAGGACGCATCATCCCGCACACATCAATGACCTGAAACCTTCCCTGTTTACTCGTTTTTATGGGCTTCTGGCCGGTGATCATTAATATCGGCATAGCGCCGAGCTGAGCATAGGCTGCTGGGGTTACGAGGTTAGTAGCGCCAGGCCCAAGGGTAGAAAGGCAGACACCCGTCTTACCAGTGAGGCGACCGTATGTGGCAGCCATAAATCCCGCGCCTTGCTCGTGTCGGGTCAAAATGAGTTTAATGGAGGACGTTCGGAGGGACTCTAATAAATCGAGGTTCTCTTCGCCCGGAATACCGAAGATGTACTCAACACCTTCGGCCTCTAACGCTTTGACAAACAAATCAGATGCTTTCATGCCCTACCCCTCAAAAGTGATTAGTTAGACCTTAAACCCTGTCCGCAAATGATACCAATATCTATTTTTTAGCTAAGGTATAGCTTTTGTCTATCGCCTAGGTGAATACCGCGGGTATCAACGCCATATTGAGTACGAGCACCATACTCGCAGCCATTCTCAGGCTGCACAAACACGCCTTTCCTGTCCGTTTGTGATCGTTAATCCTACCGCAGCCCCGTATAAGTACTATTTTTTATACAATTACGTTTCATTTTTACACTAAAGACAAGTATAATGCCGCCCCTTGAATACTATCCGAGCTACACTTGTGATTCGGAGAAATTAGCTCTCGATGCCATCCCCCGCAAAGGCGCACGGGTTTCGTAGGCTAGAGCACTTTAACTTGAAGCAGAGTAACGACATGGCAGATCTATCACATTACAGAAACATTGGTATTTTCGCGCACGTCGATGCGGGTAAGACCACAACGACTGAACGTATCCTGAAGCTCACTGGTAAGATTCACAAAACAGGTGAAGTACACGACGGCGCAGCTACAACCGATTTCATGGACCAGGAGCAAGAGCGTGGTATTACCATTCAGTCTGCTGCTACAACATGTTACTGGAAGGATCACCGCTTAAACATCATTGACACCCCAGGGCACGTTGACTTCACCGTTGAAGTATACCGCTCACTAAAGGTTCTCGATGGTGGTGTTGGTGTATTCTGTGGATCAGGTGGTGTAGAGCCACAGTCTGAAACTAACTGGCGTTACGCTAACGAGTCAGAAGTTGCACGTATCATTTTCGTCAACAAGCTTGACCGTGTTGGTGCTGACTTCCTACGTGTTGTTGACCAAGTTCGTAACGTACTAGGCGCTAACCCACTCGTCATGACACTTCCAATTGGTCGCGAAGATGACTTCGTTGGTATTGTTGATTTACTATCTCGCACTGCATACAAGTGGGATGATTCAGGTCTTCCAGAGAACTTTGAAATCATCGACATCCCAGCTGATATGGTTGATGACGTTGATATGTACCGCGAGCAGCTTATCGAAACAGCTGTTGAGCAGGACGACGACCTAATGATGGCTTACATGGAAGGCGAAGAGCCATCTATGGAAGATATCAAGCGTTGTATCCGTGAAGGTACTCGCAAGCTAGACTTCTTCCCAACTTACTGTGGTTCTGCGTTTAAGAACAAAGGTGTTCAGTTGGTTCTTGATGCGGTTGTTGACTACCTACCAAGCCCTACTGAAGTTGACGCTCAGCCGTTGACCGACGAAGAAGGTAACGACACTGGCGAACGCGCTTTGGTTTCTGTTGACGAGCCACTTCGCGCACTAGCGTTTAAGATTATGGATGACCGTTTCGGCGCCCTAACCTTCGTACGTATCTACTCAGGTAAGCTTGAGAAAGGTATGACTATTCTTAACTCGTTCACCGGCAAGACTGAGCGTATCGGCCGTATGGTAGAGATGCACGCAGATGAGCGTAACGAGCTAGAATCAGCACAAGCTGGCGATATTATTGCAATCGTTGGTATGAAGAACGTACAAACTGGTCACACACTTTGTGATCCTAAGCACCCTTGTACACTTGAGCCTATGATCTTCCCTGAGCCAGTAATCTCGATTGCTGTTTCTCCGAAGGACAAAGCCGGTACTGAAAAGCTAGGTGTTGCACTGGGTAAGATGATCGCAGAAGATCCATCATTCCGCGTTGAAACTGACGAAGACAGTGGCGAGACTATCCTTAAGGGAATGGGTGAGCTTCACCTAGACATTAAGGTTGATATCCTTAAGCGTACCTTCGGTGTTGAACTTGAAGTAGGTCAGCCACAGGTTGCTTACCGTGAGACTATCACCATCCCAACTGAAGATTCTTACACGCACAAGAAGCAGTCTGGTGGTTCTGGCCAATACGGTAAGATTGACTACCGCATCAAACCTGGTGAGCCAGGTTCAGGCTTCACGTTCTCTTCATCGGTTGTTGGCGGTAACGTTCCTAAGGAATTCTGGCCAGCAGTTGAGAAAGGCTTCAAGTCTATGATGAACGAGGGTGTTCTTGCAGGATTCCCAGTTCTTGACGTTGAAGTTGAACTTTACGACGGCTCGTTCCACGCGGTCGATTCATCGGCAATTGCCTTTGAAATCGCAGCGAAAGGCGCATTCCGTCAGTCAATTCCTAAAGCCGGCGCTCAGCTAATTGAGCCGATCATGAAGGTTGATGTATTCACACCTGAAGATCACGTTGGTGATGTAATTGGTGACTTGAACCGTCGTCGTGGCATGATCAAAGATCAGGAGCCAGGTGCAACAGGCGTTCGTATTAAAGCAGACGTTCCACTTTCGGAAATGTTCGGCTACATCGGACACCTACGTACTATCACTTCAGGCCGTGGTCAGTTCTCTATGGAGTTCTCTCACTACCTACCTTGCCCTCAGCAGGTTGCTGACAAGGTAATTGCTGAAGTTAAAGAGCGCAAAGCTGCTAAGTAAGCGTTAGATACTTCGTAGCAAGCTTACTTGCTACAACAAAAGCCGCAATATCTCACGATATCGCGGCTTTTTTTTGCCTATTCTATTGGCTGCGAAACACTCAAGATTAAGCACCCTGTCTCGCCACCGCTATCGTCATAGTCACAACCACCGTCACAGTCACAACCACCGTCAGAGCCACCGTCAGAGCCACAGCCACAACCACAACCACCGTCAGAGCCACAGCCACAGCCACAGCCACAGCCACAGCCACAGCCACAGCCACAGCCAAAATTAAGCTAGAGCTAGGGCCTCATGCAATCACGATAACAGAGAATCAAACAATAGAGGGATGATCAACACTTAGAAACTAGCGTCACAAGAAAAAACGGCAGGGTTTTACGGCACTAGCTCGGCGCTAACAGGATGCGAAGCTGGAGGGATGCAAAAAAAACAGACATAAAAAAAGCACGCTAAGTGCGTGCTCTTTTATCAACAAAGGTCGATTAAGCTGCAGTTACGTTCTCAGCTTGTGGACCTTTCTGACCAGTTGTAACATCAAAAGTTACCGCTTGGCCTTCAGCTAGGGTTTTGAAACCTGTGCCGTTGATTGCAGAGTGGTGGACGAAAACGTCAGGACCAGACTCTTGCTGAATGAAACCGAAACCTTTAGTTTCGTCGAACCACTTAACTACGCCAGTTGTAGACATAATAATATTTCCTAAATGTAAAAATGTTTTCCCCTTTGGGGACGAATCGCTGAGTGTTGCCGATTCATTCATATCTTCGGGGATTTCACATCTAGGCTTTCGCTAAGAGGGGTCTTCTCGGAGGTACAATGAAACTTACAATGTTCAACAGCGACCACTATACACCAGTCTTCTATGAATGCCAAATAGTTATCGTTAATATTTTATTTTGCCATAAATGGATTCAGGATTAGACCCTGCAACCCGGAAAAACGAATAGGTGCATCAAGCACTGCAAAACAAATACAATCTTCTTCCATTCCAGCAATAGGCTGATGTTCAGTGGTTTCATTGGCGACGATAAAGTCGCCCTGGTTGTAACGACCCATCTCATCGGAGAATGAGCCCTTCAAAACTAAGGTGATTTCGTTGCCACGGTGAGAGTGTTGCGGTAGCTTCGACCCAGCTAGAATCTTGTAGAAACGGCCTACATAGCGCGGATCACCTGTCTCTACATCGAACGTTTGGACGGATTTAAACATGCCCTTCCATTCCAAGCCATCTAGTCCTTGCGGGACGAGACGCCAAAGCGGCTTTGGTAAGCCAGGGACCACCGTAGGCTCGGCTTGTGCTTCACGATGTTGACCTAGCGATGCCATCATACGATCGAAAAGCTCTGGGCTGACTTGCTCGCCTGCACTCTCTACCACCAACTCCGCGGCAAGCGCCTCGTATCTCTTGTAGCTGTCGCAACAGCTGTCGCACATGTCGATGTGACACGCCACAATCAGCCCGAGAGAATCGGTGAGTAGCCCACTTGCGTGCTTCAAAAGCACTTCGTTTGACGGATGATGATTCATACTAATTCACGCTCATAAAGTTCTCGAACTTTTTCATCGCCAACCGCAACCGGCTTTTGACTGTTCCCAGGGGAACATCTAGATCGAGTGCAATCTCACTTTGTGATTTTGCTTCAAAGAAAGTTTTGTAGACAACTTGGCGCTGTTCGATCGTCAAATTGTCAAGCAGCTTACGCACAGTGGCTAAATTTAGATCACTATCCGGATCAATTTCCGCACTTTCATCAGGTAGGTCTGGCCATAGCTCACTGCTGGTCATTGGCTGTCGACCTTGCTTGCGTAGCCAGTCAATTTTTTTATTACGGGCGATGGTATAGATCCAAGTAGTCGCCGAGGCCTTGGAGCTATTGAACTGCGCAGCTCTGTCCCAGACAGTAAATAGTGCTTCCTGGATAATCTCTTCCGCATTTTCGGAAGACAGGCCACCCTTCCTCAAGAATGCCTTGAGTTTTGGCGCGATATTGTTGAACAATTGCGAAAAGGCCTGCCGATCTCGGTCGTTGGCAATACGGGTCATCAGCTCGTTTAGATTCGGATCCATTGGAAGTACCAGAGTTATCAAGCCTTTACCGTAAAGTATTCCCATTAGAGGGTAAAGCTCGACAATTACCTAAGCGCGAACAATTGTTTTGTGATCCACACTTAAGCAACACTCGTAATGCGTCTAAGCCAAAGTTAAGGATTGCCATAATATGGACCAGACCATCGAAGAAACTCGTCCTTCAAGTCCCTCGGAGTTGCTCGGGGATAGCTGCTTCGCACGTGACTTAACGAGTTGCTCGGCGCCGATTAAAGCTGTGTGCGAGCTTTTCGCTAATCTCAATGCTCAACAGGTAACTCGAGAGAACTTTGCTAAGGCTTACCGCGACGACATCGTCTTCACTGATCCGCTACACGTTATTAACGGCCTAGACAATTTGTTGAGCTATAGCGCAAGCCTCTACAGCAATGTACAGAGCTGCCATTTCGAATTCGAACGAATCCTCGAGCGTGACGGTGAAGCAACTCTAATATGGCAAATGCACTTGGTACACCCCAAGCTCAACGGCGGCAAGCTAGTCATCGTTCCGGGTGTCACTCACGTACTATTTGAAGAACGCATCTACTACCACCGTGATTACTTTGACGCTGGCGCAATGCTCTATGAGCAGCTTCCGCTCCTAAAGCAGGTGATTCGCTGGCTTAAGGCAAGGCTCAAATGAGTAACAGTTATTCAAGCGTTTGGATTACCGGGGGATCAAAGGGGATTGGCCGCTCACTTGTTGAGGTGCTAGCGCCTCGAAGCGAACAGATATTCGTTTCCGCGCGTCAATCAACTGCACTCCAAGACGCTACCCAAAGCAATTCGATTCATGCGATACCGTTTGACGCGAACGATCAGCAGTCAATTATTGCTGCGCAACGACGAGTGGCGCAGCAAGCCGATTTCATTGATCTACTCGTGGTTAATGCCGGCATTTGCGAATACTTCGACTCCCACAGTCTTTCAAGCGAGATTGCGGAGCGAGTCATGCACGTTAACTACACTGCTTCGGTTCAACTCATTGAAGCGGCGCTGCCGCTGCTTCGTGCTGCTGTGCGAGCTGGCAAAAAACCGAAAATCAGTGTTATTTCGAGTAGCATCGTTTTTCTTCCGTTGCCGCGCTCTGCGGCCTACGCGGCCTCAAAGGCAGCATTAACTCAGTTTTGCGAAGCGCTGCGCTACGATCTCGCAAACGAAGGCATAGACCTCCAGCTCGTTTTTCCTGGCTTTGTCGCCACGCCGCTAACAGATCAAAATGACTTTGACATGCCGTTCAAGATTTCTAGCGGGGAAGCCGCAGAGAGAATCGTCAAAGGCCTAGACCAAGGCAAAGCTAATCTGCAGTTCCCAAAACGCTTTACCTTCTGGTTAGTAGCCATCGATAGTTTGCCGGCATCCATTAAGAGTTGGCTGTTACGCAAGATGTCACCGATAAAAAATTTAAAAAGAGATGACCATGAATCAAAAGCTTAAAATCGCGGTAATTGGCGGTGGAATTTCCGGCTTGACCGCTGCACACCTTCTATCCGAAAAGCACACCGTAAGCCTGTTTGAGGCGGGTGATTATTTGGGCGGACACACCAACACCGAAGATGTTGAAATCAACGGCAAAAACTATGCGGTGAACACGGGTTTCATTGTTTTCAATGACTGGACCTACCCTAATTTCATCAAACTCATGGACAGTTTAGGTGTTGAGTCCGAGGACTCCGATATGAGCTTCTCAGTGCATTGCGAGAACTCAGGCCTCGAATACGCGGGTACCAACCTCACCACGCTTTTTGCGCAAAAGCGAAATTTATTTAAGCCTAGCTATTGGAAGATGCTACTGGATATCATCAAGTTCAATAAACAAGCAAAGACGTTATTAGAAGAAGGCACCGTTCCCGACGTCACACTTGGCGAGTTTATCGATAGCGAAGGGCTTGGTAGGTTGTTCCGCGATAAATACATTATCCCGATGGGCGCCGCAATCTGGTCGGCTTCGGAAGAAGTGATGTTGTCCTTTCCGCTGCCATTCTTTTTAAAGTTCTTCAATAATCACGGTCTTCTCAACGTTGAGCATCGGCCGCAGTGGCGAGTCATTAGCGGCGGGTCACGCAGCTATGTGGCGCCATTAAGCCAACGCTTTGCTCAGCGTGCCATCACTAACCGCCCCGTAGACTCTGTTGTCAGATCCGAAGCTGGAGTGAGGCTAAATTTTGCCGATGGTGAGCTGGCACATTTTGATGAAGTTGTTTTCGCCTGCCATAGCGACCAAGCTCTCGCTCTACTTGAAAACAGCACCGAGCTGGAAAGAGAGATATTGGGCGCTATCCCCTATCAGCATAATGACGTTGTCCTGCACACCGATACGCGGCTAATGCCCAAGCGCCGAGCTGCCTGGGCGTCATGGAACTACCACATTCCCCAGCGTCTCACGGAGCAAGCCACTGTGACCTATCACATGAACCGTCTGCAGAACTTCGCTGACTGTCCTGAAGAGCTTTTGGTGACGCTCAATCGAAGCCAAGATATTGACCCCAGTAAAATCATCAAATCGTTCTCCTACGCCCACCCTGTATTCAGCGGTGACGGCGAAATTGCTCAAGGAAGATGGCACGAGATCAGCGGCCACCATCGCAGTCACTTCTGCGGCGCTTACTGGCGAAACGGTTTTCACGAAGATGGCGTATTCAGTGCGCTCCGTGTTGCTGAACAGTTCGGGATTAAGCTTTGAGCATGTATTCCGCGATATATAGAGGGCTTGTGGTGCACACTCGCCACGCCCCTCAGTATCACAGTTTCAAATACCATACCCACATGCTTTACCTTGACCTGGATGAACTCGGTCAACTGGCCAACGATATTGGTGTTTTTAGCATCAATCGTTTCAACCTGATTGCTTTTCACCGCTGTGATTACCTTCAGGATTATCACCAAGACTTGAAAACCGACATCATAGAAACTGTGGCAAGAGACAGCCTAGGGGTGGGAGTAACTACTGAGCGTGAAATAACTCGGGTTTGCCTCTTAACCCAACCAAGATATTTCGGCGTAAGTTTTAACCCGCTCAGTTTGTTCTATTGCTACGATGTGAATAACCAACTAATTTGCGTTGTTGGCGAAGTTCACAACACGCCTTGGAATCAACGTCATCGCTATGTCATCCCCTGTTTAAGCACCAAAGAATGGCAGTATAAGCACGAAAAAGACTTTCATGTTTCCCCGTTCAATCCAATGAATCTCAACTATCACTGGACGCTGTCGCACGCAGACCAGCATTTAAAGGTCGTGATTGACGCCCGAGTAAGGCATCAGGAAGAAGCGCGACACTTCGTTGCCGCGATGCGCCTGAGTCGGACTTCGGTAAACCGAATGCCCTCTCTACTAATCCGCTACCCAATGAGTGCCGTAACAACTATCATCAGAATATACAGTCAGGCGCTTAAGCTCTGGTTGAAAAAGGTGCCTTTTTATAGTCACCCCGAGACAAAATAGTAGGCAGGTTGCCTGCCCTCAAATGTTTGCAAAGGATTACACGATGAAAGCAGCCACGCGAAACGCCGACAGCACAAGCCCGAAGTTAAGCTGGACTCAGCGATTGGTCTTCTCCAATCTCAACCAACTGGCGGGGGCACATCTCACGCTCTGCGACCGTGGCAACACACGATGTTTTGGGGAAGAATCGGCTACCCTCAAGGCGACAATTAACGTCAACCACCCTCGCTTTTACACAGACTTAGTTCTGGGGGGTACTATTGGTGCCGGCGAATCGTATATGGCAGGTGATTGGGAAACGCCCGATCTCACCGCTGTTATTCAGGTGATGGCCAGAAATTTAGGGATCACCTCCAGACTTGATGCTGGACTTGCTAAGCTCATTAAACCACTGAACAAGTTTTATCACTGGCGTAATCGAAACACCGAACGTCAAGCAAGAAATAACATCGCTCGTCACTACGATCTTGGCAACGACTTCTTCCAGACATTCCTTGATCCAACCATGTCCTACTCCGCCGCAGTGTTTGCAAAGGATGAGGCGACCATGGAAGCGGCCTCACTGGCGAAATTCGCCGCAATGGCACACCAACTGGAGCTCAAGCCTGAGGATTCATTAGTTGAAATTGGCACTGGGTGGGGCGGATTTGCCATCTACGCGGCCGAGAAGATCGGCTGTCATGTCACGACAACTACCATTTCGGAAGAGCAATACGCGTACACGCAGGCTCAAATCAAAGCGAGAGGATTAGAAAGCAAAATCACGCTTCTGAAAGATGACTATCGTGCACTTCAAGGCAAATTTGACAAACTCGCTTCAATTGAGATGATCGAAGCCGTGGGTTGGCAGTATCTTGACACCTACTTTGGCACCCTGAAGCGACTATTGAAACCTGGGGGCAAGGCCGTCATTCAAGCCATTACCATCCCTGAAGATCGATACGAATCTGCCAAGACCGACGTAGATTTCATTCAAAAGTACATCTTCCCCGGTGGTTTTTTACCATCAGTTTCCGCCATCTCCACTCACGCTGGCGCCCAGGGCTTGTACCTTAGCCATTACTACGATTTTGGCTTGGGTTATGCGCAGACGCTGGCTAACTGGCGAGAACGATTCGAAGAAAACCTCGCCGTCATTAAAGCGCAAGGTTTATCGGACACCTTTATCAATATGTGGCGATTTTATTTCAGCTACTGCGAGGGCGGGTTCCGAGAGAAGAAGATTGGCGTAGGCCATTTTACGTTCACCAATTGAATATAGAGACACACCGTTACCGTTTACTCAATACCACCCCTTTGAGGTCTTAGTAATCTTGCCTCATATCGCCTTGGTCGCGCTCTCTGCCCTTAACGGGGTTCTTGACCAAGGCGAACTTCTTTTTTACTGCTCTACCTTCGTTACTTGAAACCCCTGCTTCTCAAGACTTTGTATAAGTCCATCTGACCCCAAGAGATGGGCTACGCCCACCAGCACAAACTCCGTTTCAGGCGTCTCGCCCATCTCAACCAAGGCTGGCATCCACGCTTTATTACGCTCAACAAGTAGCGACTGATACAGGTCAGGAAAATCATCTTTCATCGTCTGCACATACATCGCCTCCAAGTAGCTTAGCTCACCCTTTCGCCATGCCGCACGCATCGAGTCCATTTCCAGTTCGATGGATTCTAATTCGTCTAAGGTCATTTCCATCAACTCATTTTCGAATCCTTCACCGTAACTAGCAAAAAATGAAAGATGATTATCAATGGACTCCAATTCGCCAACGTTTCTATCGTCTATCAAGGCGCGATTGAAATAATGTTGATCAACGCCAGGGGCGCTAATACCTATGCGCTGTAACTCGATCATTAGCATCTGAATGGTGACAAAGCCGACCTTATAGCGATCAAAAGCTTGGCTAGGTAATTGCGCGTGTCGCAACCAACCAGCCAGCGCTTCATACTGAACCGAATCCAAATAGTCTTGTAGGGTCTCGCCATTAGGTAAACTGACTCGCTGCATCAACTTCTGCTGAATTGCCACGTCGTTGAGGGCACTCATATCAGTCTCAAAGAATAACGTATCGGAGGCATCATAGGCGAAGTCGAAACTAGGAGGCAGCGGGTAGTCCTGTGCCGACAATACATGGATAGTTCCACCTAAGTAAAAGGTGTTTTCACCCTGCTTTACCTGCCACACTGGGGCGGCCGCCAACTGCATTGAGCACAGCAGAACCACCACGAAAATCATTACTCTTAGCATTGCTTGTTATCCTTATAAAATGCGTACACTACTGCTTCACAACGGTTCCGTTTTTCATGACGAAATCAACGTCAAGTAACGCCTCAATATCCCCTAGTGGCGAGCTTTCCAGCGCAATAATGTCTGCTAGTTTACCTACTTCAATGGTCCCCAAATCCTCTGACATATCAATGAGGTCGGCGGCGTTAACAGTCGCTGACACCAAGATATCCATAGGAGTCATGCCAGCACGATGCATTAACACTGCCTCTTGGGCATTCAGACCATGTTGCGATACGCCACTGTCGGTACCGAAAGCAATTTTTACACCGGCTTGATAGGCGCCCTCAAAATTCGCTTGCATATCAGCCCCCACTCGAATGGCCTTTTCTGCCTGAGCAGGTGTCAACAGCGTTGTATTCTCAGCCATCTGAACAACGGTATCGCCTGCCAGCAAAGTGGGGACAAGGTAGGCGCCGGTAGATTTGAACAATTCGTATGACTCGGGTCCAGCATAGGAACCATGCTCGATACTATCTACCCCAGCTTCTAGGGCCGCAATGATACCGTCTTCCTGATGTGCGTGGGAGGCCACCTTGCGCCCCAGACGATGTGCTGAACGAACAATTTCCTGCAGTTCATCCATCTCCATCTGCTGTCCGGTGCCGGTTGCACGATCCGTGAGCACACCACCTGTGGAGGTAATTTTGATCAGATCCGCACCATACTTTACCGCATCGCGTGTTGCCCGACGGCAATCGTAGGGACCATCACACAGGGTTCGCCTTCCCGCCGAAGCGTGAAGCATGTATTCGGGGCTTAAACCACTAACGTCATTGTGACCCCCCGTGGTGGCAACACCAGCCGCCGCAATCACTCGTGGACCTTCAACCCAACCGCGAGCTACTGCGTCGCGATAGGCATACATCATTGCTTCGTTGGAGCCGACATCACGGACGGTAGTAAAACCAGCTGCCAATGTTCGTCTTCCATAGAGAATGGCTTTCATCCCCGCTAACGCCTCAGATAGCCGCAGCGCGTCACGATCGTTCGTCGGACCGAGTTCGCTCTGCAGATGAACATGCATATCCATCAAACCTGGCATGACAAAATAGTTACGCAGGTCAACCAGTTCAACCTCTCCCGTGAACTCCGCGAGCGACAGATAGCCACTTGCAACCTGAGTAACACGATCATCTGTCACCACCACGGTTTGTGCCCGCAATGGTTCCTGACCTGGAATCATGAGTAATTCCCCGGCGTAGATGACCTTGGTGTTGGCCACAACGGACGTTGATAGCAGCGCTAGCAGCACTGCGGCGTATCGAGCCATTAACATTGTTATTCTCCACGGTTGACTGATAGGTCGACTATAGCGCTTAATTTAAAGCAAATAAATCTACTCGCGCTCAGCCGCAATCAAGGATGTCATCAAATGGAGTTTCATAACGGCGTTTTATCGCCAGAATCATTACCACAAATTAGTCAACTCTCCTTCACGCCCGTAGAACGAAGCTACATAAAGATTCGACGCCTTATCACCGCTGTTGTGGTGATTGTCTGCCTGGTGTTAACGGCCGTAGCATGGTTGGTCATTCCTGACCTACTCCCCGCGGCGGGAATTCCAGCGAAGATTATCACCGGCGCATTAACATTCATCAGCACCCTCATCGCGGTTTATTGTTGGTTAGCTGACCCTAAAAAATGCTTCGCCTTGCGCGAACATGACCTGAGCTATCAGTCCGGATTAATTGTACGCAAGACGGTTACTCAACCTATTACCCGAGTACAACATGTAGAAGTAAAACAGGGGCCTATCGAGCGTCGATACGACCTAGCCTGCCTGTTGGCTTATAGCGCCGGCGGGCACATGCACACCTTCGTGATTCTGGGATTGCGGTTCGAAGTAGCAAAGCAAATGCGAGCCTTTATTCTTGAACACAAGGAGGCTGTTCGCGATGAGCAGTGAGTCAACACCGAGTATCGATGGCGAGTGGCACCGAATATCACCCATCGCGGTAGTCTTCTTCTTAGCGAAAACCCTAAAGCAGCTGGGCGGTCAGTTTATCTATCTGATCCCGGCTTTCCTTATATTAGGAAAGAGCATCAAAGAAAATCCAGGAGTGACCATACCGAGTATCATTGGGATATTACTGCTATTAATTTGTTTTGCCGTAGCCAGTTTCTTGGTGTATCGCTATCGTCTCACCAACGATACCATTGAAATTCGTTCAGGTATTTTCAACAAGACGCAAACCCACCTGCCCTTCACACGCATTCAAAACATTCGCTTTGAGCAGCCCATTTATTATCGTATTTCCGATTACTGCTGCATGCAGCTAGATACGGCAGGTTCAGCCAAGAATGAAGCCAAGCTCATCGCTATTAAAATGGATCATGCTATTGCTCTCAAAGAGACCATTTTAGGCGCTAGAGCTGCAGCTGACGTACCAACAACCGCTGACGGCACTGAAGCCAACCCAGCGGAAACGCAAACTCAAGAACTTATACTTAACCGTCGTTCGGTTGGGGACCTCGTTATCCACGGCTTAACCAATAACCGAATCTGGATCTTCCTCGGCGCGGCGGCTCCCTTATTCGATGAGTTCGCCGATTCAATCGGTAGCGCCTTCAGCTACATTGGCATTGATTTGCAGCAACTCTTCGATGTTGACGCTCAAGGCTATGCGGTCGTCGCGCTGGCCGCGCTTAGCTTCACTATGATTGCCATGATGATTCTAGCGTTATTCTCGGTGGCCGGATCAATCCTCACCTACTATGGCTATACGCTGTCACGCGCCGGTCAACGCTATATCCGTCGCTCAGGATTGCTCACTAAGCATGAAGTGGCCCTGCCGCTGCGTAGATTACAATCCATTGAATTCAAACAGGATTGGTTGGATCTTTTATTAAAGCGAGTAAACCTAACCTTTAAACAGAATCAAACCGGAAACCCTGGACAGCCGGGAGTAGAAACTAATAGCAAGTTGATTGTGCCCTCGGTTTTTCCAGAGGAAGCCTTCGACTTAGCCAATGATGCAATGCCTGGCACACAACTTAATCGCGCGGCCTTCAAACCTATTCATCGCCGCTTCATTATCAGCAAAATGCTCTTTATGTGGATACCGATTAGCCTGTTGGCGAGCGCGATTGTTTGGCTTAATAGTGACTGGTTAAAGGCCATTGAAGTGTTTGGCGCCATCGTTTTCATTGGGGCGCTCGTGAGCTACTTACGTTGGCGTAGATGGGGGTTCGGCGGTGACGAACAATTCGTTTACATTCGAAAAGGCTTCATTGGGGTGAGCTATAAATGTTTCGAACGTCACAAGTTGCAGCAAATCAGTCAGTCGCAAAGTTGGTTCATGCGTCGTCGTAATCTCTGTAAGATCCAGTTTGTATTAGCATCGGGAAGCATCAGCGTACCCTATTTACCGGTAGCTGATGCGGTAGATCTCGTAGATGGTTCACTTTACATTACCGAGTCTTCTGGCAAGTCTTGGATGTAAAACTTAGCACCTAGGGCCTCATGGGTTGGCAACAAAACCTTCCCATGTCGCCATATAGTCAATAAATGCGGGCCCCAGCTTTTCAGCCGCCAAATACGCTCTGCTAACCGGCAATGACTGACTCACAAATTGCTTATCCTGACAGCGCAGCGGGAAATCATGATGCAGGATGGCCGCTCGGCCGGGTAGCACAAAATCTGCACCTTGATCCAAACACCACTGAGCATCTTCGGCACTGTAAATCTTCCCTGCGACGCCCAACGGCACACCCGATAGATCGAGCTTAGTGAAGCAATCAATAAGTCTTTGACCCGCTTTATCCCCGTCCGCAACGGTGGCCTTTACGTCCCATAACGACATATCGAGATAGTCAATTTCGTGGTCACCACAGATTTGTTGAGCGACTTGTTGCATTTCGCTTAACTCCACGCCAAATCGCTCAGGGGAAAGTCTCACCCCAACCACAAAGTCCTTACCGCAACGCTCGCGTATCCCCTTAATGACTTCATTAAGCATCTTACTTCGCGCGGTCAAACTGCCACCAAACTCATCGGTACGACTATTGATGCTGGCACTGAGGAATTGGGCGATCAAATATCCGTGTGCACCGTGTACTTCAACCCCGTCGAAGCCAGCGCGCTGGCAACGTTCCGCCGCGCTAATGAAACACGCTATCTCGTCCCAGACCTCCGCATTCGTCAGCGCTCTCGCCTGATATTTCTCTATGTCCGAAGGGGCTACCGCTTGCCCCTTCGCAAATTGAGGCGGTGTTCGCATTCCCGCATGGTGCAACTGCACGATAGACATTGCCCCCGCCTTTTTGAGCCCCGAAGCGAGACGTTTCAGCCCGTCAAGATGTCTATCATCGTAGAGCCCCAACTGGCCATCAAAGCCTTTTCCTGTTTGGGACACCTGGGCAGCGCAAGTATGAACCATTGCAAAACCGCCTTCAGCGCGATGTACGAGCCAATTGTATTCATCGTCAGTTAGCGTTCCGTCCACATGACTCTGTAGATTCGTCAGCGCCGCCAACGAGAATCGATTGGATAAAACTTTTCCCGCGATGGTTAGCGGGGTATTCAGCTCAGCCATAAAAACCTCAATAGTGATTAGCGGAGACAGTTTTACTGCCTCACTTTGTCATAATTCCTCAGAATTCATCCCACCACAATAGCTGACCTCCATGCTATATTTGATAGGACAATTACTTAGTGGGCGCCTATACCATGAAGATCCTAATGCAGCTTAGTCTCCTATTTGCACTCCTTGCTTCGCTCGGTTGTGACAACACTACAGACTCCCCACCCCACTCAGCCCAGGGAAGCAATGATAACCCTGAGGTCTTGGCGTCTGATCACTCAGCTAGCTTATTTGCCGATGTCCCATTAAGAGTGATCGCAATGTCCGAAGTCCAGCAAGGCAACATCAACGTTATCGAACTGAAGCTGAGTACACCATTGGCCGATCAGCGTTTAAGAGAACAGATTATTCTGAGTCCTAACGCCGGCGAAGCGGTGTTAAGCGCTGATGGGATGCGTGTGCAATTTCGCGATGTAGCGCCCAACACCAACTATCAGTACCGAATTTTGGCCTCCCTCACGGCCGAAAATGGCACCACATTAGCGGCAACGCAAAAGGGCGAATTTCAGTCTCAACCCATGCCTTCTTCAGTTCGCTTTGACGCCCAGGGTGCCATTGTTAATCTGCGCTCAGTCGACAGCTTGATCCTTCACAGCACTAATCTCGAATTTGCCGACCTCAATGTATACCGAATAAAAGATGATCATTTGGGCAGTTTTTTCTCAGACTTGGATCGCTTCCTAGATGGCGCTAGCCGCTATCTAAGGAATGCAGACAAACAAGCCGCCATTGAGCATCTCAACAGTCAGCGAATTGAACTACCTCAAGGGAACAATACACGCCATGAGGTAGGCGTCGGGCTAAATACGCTCGCTGACTTCGACCGCTCCGGTATCTATCTACTCACCGCGAGAGGTCCCGGTGATTTAGATTTTCAGAGTGCAATGTGGCTCAGTGTTTCGCACATTGGTCTCCAACTACGTAATTTCGATGAGCGGGTGGAGATCTTTGCTCAAGAGATCGATGGTGGCAAGGCGATCGAAGGCGTGGAGATTACTCGCCTAAACTATAACAACGAGAGCCAATCTACGGCGGTGACCGACCAACACGGTTACGCAGGCTTCGCCCATAGCGAGGGTCGCGGAAGCTTCTTCATTGCCCGTCATCAAAATGCCGTCAGCGTCATTCAACTTTACCGCAACAGTTATGATCTCAGCGATAAACTTCAAGGCCTCGAGTACCACCAGCCTCAGGTTCAGTATGCGTACTTCCCTAGGGACCTCTACCGCCCGGGTGAGACGGTTCATTTCTCCCTACTGGCAAAGGATCATGACGGCCATACTCTCACTAGCAAGCAACTGCTTGAAGTCTTCGATGCGCGTGGTGCTGAGTTTGCAACCGTGGCCAAAAGACCTAATGAGTTTGGTTACATTCAGCTAGCCATTGAGCTTCCAGAAGATGCGGTAGCGGGTTATTGGGGTATCCGTGTTGATGGTGGTGCCAACACCGCCTACATCAATTTCCAAGTAGAAGAATTTTTGCCTGAAACACTTGAGATAACTTGGAACAACGGCCAAGACGCGCCTGCGTGGGCACTAACGGAAACGATTGATTCGCCGCTGCAGATCCCGGTTTTAGGGCAGTTCCTGTATGGTGCTCCCGCCAGCGGCAATCGATTAACAACGAGTGCGGTAATACGCCCTAGCGTTCGCCCCCTCAAAAACTGGCCTGACTACTACTTCGGCAACAATGACGTTGGCTCACTCTATTTGGACCTTCCAGAACAAAATTTAGACGCTGCGGGGGTAACATCAACGGAGCTGAGTCTCGCCACACTGGAGAACGCCAAGGTCGACGTTGCATCACTAACCAGCCCAGCATTGATGAGTCTAAGTTACAGTTTATTTGAAAGCAGCGGCCGAAGCATCGACCGTCAATATGACGTAATCCTTTGGCCTAAGCCTTTTTTCGTTGGTATCGACCCTCAATTCGACGCGGGTCGTGTCCCTGAAAACAGTATTGCCGAGTTTGTATTAGGTCGGTTCGACGTCAGAGGTGAACAAGTTTCCGAGGGTTTGGCAAAGATTCAGTTAATTCGCGAAGAGCGAACTGGATTCTGGCGTCACAGTGCTCAACGCGGTTGGCAATATGTTCGTCAGGACAATGAGTATCTCATGTTTGACGGCCAGTACGACTTTGACAACACCGCAACGCTGCAGCTCCCCGTTGAGTGGGGTACGTATCGTCTTGAAGTGACTGACGAAAGCGGAGGATTAACCCGCATCCGTTTTCAAGCGGGCTCCGACTGGTATAACCGCTGGATGAATCAGGCCAGCTTACAGGACCCGGAAGCCATTACCATTAACCTCAACGGTGATGGCTTCGAGGCTGGCACAGAGTTCATTGCGCAGATTAGCAGCCCGATTCGCGGTGCTGGCTTGTGGGTCCTAGAAGCCGATCAAATCCTAGCGAAGGGACATTTTGATATCACGGATTCCACCAGCGAAATCCGAGTCACTATTCCCTCGGGCGTTGATCGCCATGACCTTTATTTAAGTGCCTTTGTGGTCTCCCCAGAAGGTGATTATGAGCGAGTTAGGAAGCGCGCCTTCGGCCTTCAGCACGTTCCCCTAGATCGTCACAACCAACAGCTCGGCCTGCGTATAGATACGCCTGAAAACTGGCTTCCCGATCAGAATAATTCACTGTCTTTGCAAGTTATCAATGCCAGCGGTGAAGCCTATAGCGGTCCCGCTCAAGTCACTGTTAGCGCCGTGGATGTTGGCGCCTTGTCACTGACAGATTATCGTATCGAAGACCCCTTCGCTGCGCTATACGGCCCTAAACGGTATGCTGCAACCAGCGTGTCCGATATATACGGTTGGGTACTGGAGCCCAGTACTCTGGTCAACGCGCCCATTCATTGGGGTGGAGACCTCATGATGTCAGCGGCCCGCGTTGATATGCAGGATGACGAAAGCTTGCGCGGCGCGGAACGCGCCAAGTCGTCGCCCACGATTGCCACCTGGTTTAGCGGTCCCGTTAACGTCACCAACGGAAGCGCCACCATTGATGTTGAAGTACCTGATTTTAATGGCGCGCTATTACTCACCGCACACGGTTTTGGCGAACGCGCGGTGGGCTATGTGCAGCAACGTGTAACCGTTTCTTCGCCCGTTGTAATCGACTTCGCTCAGCCGCGATTTCTAGCCCATGGCGATCAGTTAGAGGGAATTATCGATCTACGCAACCTTCGCCATGAAGGTGGTGATCTACAGCTAAATATTCACGCCGAAGGTGCGCTGACGATGACGGAGATCAATCAAACAATCTCCTTAGATCGCGGAGCGACGTCGCAGCTTCGCCTACCTATCAGTACTGCTAAGGCGGGAACTGAAGGTACTATCGTTGTCGCATTAACGGGTGAAGACCTTAATATTGAACGCCGCTGGCCTATTTCCCTGCGCGGCATTCAAAACCCGCGGGCCAATTTCGCTCACGCGCTGGTTGAGGCGGGTGGCTCAGTAGCACTGCCGCGGTCTTTGTTGACCGACTTACAGACCGAGGACCTAAGGAGCTGGCTGCAAATTAGCGCTCAGCCAGACTTCGGGCAATTAGAGAATTGGACTTACCTTGTTGACTACGAGTATGCCTGCTTGGAGCAAACAACCAGCCGATTACGCCCCTGGCTAAGCGCCTCGTCAACGCAACTTAACGCTTTAGCTGCTAGCGAATCTGAGCGCAGCGACATGTTCGAAGCGAGCTTGCTGCGCTACCGCGAACTCCAGCATCCAAGTGGTGGCTTCCAACTTTGGCCCTCTTCCAGCAACGAGTCTCCGTGGCTCACCGTTTATGCCGCCGACGCACTGCTAACCTTACGTTCGGCCGGAACAAACGTCCCCGAGTCGCTCATTAAGCCAGTGATAGAAAGGCTGCGTAGTTACGCCCTGAACAGAGCTCAGCTTGATGACCTTGGTTATAGTCAGAACCCCAATGCCTTAGACGCCAGCGTAAAGAGCTACGCGGCCTATGTCTTGGCCAGAGAGGGGTTACTAGCGTTGGGACCAATTCGTGACCTTCGTGATCGACAAGGACTTTCGCTACGAACACCCATCAGCGTTGTCCATCTAGCACTAGCGTTGCGGCTAAGCGGAGACTCAGCGGCAGCCGACGCGTTACTACAACAAACACTCCCGCACACCGTGAGGCCGGAGAGCTATATGGGAGACTACGGCTCTAAGCTACGAGACCAAGCTGCTGTGTATCAACTACTACAACGGCATGATCTGTTGGCTTCGGTTGATGCCACGGCACGCTTTAACGATCTATTCCAAACGTTCCGTGATCAACAATGGCTTAACACCCAAGAGCGCGCGCAGTTACTAAGCTTAAGTTTAGAAAACAGCGGCTCAACAGCTTGGGAAGCCGAGGTGAGTGGTACCGATTTTTCAGGGTTACAACGCGGTGATCGCGGTCAACGCTGGCGTCTCTCGAATACCCCACTAGAGACTGTGGTTAGCAATCCTAGCTCGGAACCCATATTTGTTAGCTTTGCGGCCTCGGGGGTTGCCACGCCTGAGGCGCTTGCGAAGGACCCTGTGCGGGTTCAGCTTGATTACTATCTCATCGAAAATGGCCAGTATCGCCGGTTAACAGAAGCCGATGAAGTGGCGAGCGGCTCGTTGGTTTACGCGCAAGTTAAAGCTTGGTCTGGGCAGAGAGTCCACGACGCGATGCTAATTTCTCTGCTCCCTGCTGGCTTCGAACTGGTGAATCCACGCTTGCCGAATTCACCAACACTCGATGAGCTTAACGTAGCGGGACTCTCCGCTGGCAACAATTTATACCCTGAGCATGAAGCATATCGTGATGACCGTTTCGTCAGTACTTTCGATCTTCGCTCGGATAGGGAAATACAAACTGGCTATCTACTCAGGGCCACCACACCGGGTAGCTTCCAGGTACCGATAACACTTCTTGAGTCCATGTATCAACCTGAGGTGCGCGGCCAGACTAGGCCGCTGAATAGGCTAATTATTCAGTGAAGAACATAAGGAATCGAAGGCTTAAGTTTATCTTAGGTCTTTGCGCCGGGCTTATGGTCACGGCGCTGTTGGCGGACCAACTGTTTCCACTTGCTCTGCCAGAGCAACGAAGCTCTTATAGTAGACTGGTAGTTGATCGCAATGGGCTGCCACTTCGGGCATTTCCGGACGAAAACGGTATCTGGCGCCATGAAGTTGAATTAGCACAGGTCAGCCCACGCTACCTCGAGGCGCTGCTCACCTACGAGGATCAATACTTTTACCTTCACCCCGGTGTAAACCCGATTAGTCTACTTCGAGCTGCACAACAGTGGATAGCGGCGGGAGAAATCGTTTCCGGCGGTTCCACCATCACCATGCAAGTGGCTCGTCTACTTCACCCCCATCCTCGAAGCCTTCTAGGAAAGACGCAACAGATTCTTCGCGCCCTGCAGTTGGAATGGCACTTGAGTAAAGACGAGATCCTTAGCCTGTATTTAAACTACGCGCCCTTCGGCGGAAATTTTGAAGGGATTGAAGCGGCAAGTCAGCAATATCTAAGAAAATCGAGTAGCGAGCTAAGAGATTCTGAGGCGGCGCTACTTGCAGTGCTTCCGCAATCACCTACGCGTTTCCGCCCCGATCGCCATCCTGAAGTAGCACGAGCCGCTAGAGACAAAGTGATTGACCGCTTAGTTAATTTTGGCGTTTGGAGTGCTACCGAAGCAACCACCGCGAAGCAGGAGGGAGTGATTAGCTGGCCCCTATCGCGCCAAACCGTTGCCCCGTTGTTGAGCCTCCGACTCTCCCAACGCCATCCGCACACAATCGTTCCCACTTTTATTGATGCTCCACTGCAGCAACGCGTACAAAGTTTAGCCTCACGACACGCAAACCGCTGGGGGCGCGAAACTAACGCGGCAGTATTAATTGTTAGTAATCATCAGAGCGAAGTGATTAGCTATGTGGGCAGTGCTAAGTATGCTGATCCTAATAGTGCCGGCTTCGTCGATATGGTACCCGCCATTCGTTCTCCTGGCTCTACCCTAAAGCCGCTACTATTCGCGCTGGCGCTAGACGAGACCTTGATTCATAGTGAAAGCCTGTTTGTTGATGCGCCGCGTCTGAATACCGACTATCAGCCCGAAAATTTTAATACCGGATACATGGGGCCAGTTAGCGCGGCAAGCGCACTCCGACTATCGCTCAATATCCCGTTTGTGCAGCTCATCGAAGCCTACGGTTCGCAGCGCTTTGCTGACCAATTAGCTCACGTCCAGACGCCTTTAGTTTTCAATGCGGCGTCCCCCAATCCGTCCATCATCCTTGGTGGCGCTGGTACGTCATTAGCCTCGCTTGCCTCACTTTACGGGGCGATCAACAACAACGGTTTGGTAACGCCTTTACGCTACTCTGCACTCGACCCCGCTGTCGCCCCACGCAGACTTATTTCTCCCGAAGCAGCATGGATTAGCTATTCGGTTTTGGCTGCTCAGCCGCTGCCCACACTGAATGGGCCGCGCCAACAAGATCCTCTCAACCCCATTGCCTGGAAGTCTGGGACAAGCTGGGGGAATCGGGATGCGTGGGCAATTGGCGTTAACGCGGACTATACCGTTGCCGTGTGGCTCGGCAGAGCTGATTCCAGCCCCATCGCCAACCTAATGGGAGCTCAAGCTGCGGGGCCGTTGATGACTCAAGTCTTTGCCCAGCTCGCAAGCGCTGAACACGCTCCAGATAGACCCGCCACAGTATTAAGTCGCGATATCTGCTGGCCAGACGGACGTGCCGTTGAACAAACGGAGCACTGTGTTAGTCGTCGCGAGGCACTCACGATTGAAGGTGTTACGCCGCGTACGTTGAACAGTGATCTACCGGGCGAATTCCTCATTGCGAATCGCCCACTGTGGGTCAATGCGGCCGGCACAAGGCGGCTACTTGCACACTGTTTAAACCATCGCGCGCAGCGCCTTTCAATCCCCATTTGGCCCGATAGCGCTGCGGGGCTGCTGCCTCCGGAATTCATCACGCCCATTCCAGCGCTCAGTCAGCACTGCGCCTCACCGCTGCAAGCTCACAATAGCCCTCACTCAGCCCTTCGCGTGGAAGGGGTCCAATCGGGCGAGACCTTTCGCCTGCTCAATGGCGAAGCTATCAAGCTCGCCATCAACATCCCCAACGCCATCACGCCGGTTGATTGGATTCTGGACGGCGCACTGCTGTCCAATGACTCCGCTTCACTATCCTTGAGCCTCTCCAACCAACTCCTTGGCGAACACCGACTACTCATCATTGATTCCCAAGGTAGACACCAGTCCATCAATTTCTCTGTACGCTAGCGACTGCGACAACTCTGTCACAAGACTTCGTTTTGCGAACATTGTGATCCGGTGAAAAAGCGTTACTATTGTGACACTGCTTAATTAAGTATTAACTTTCCGTCCACAATACTCCTAGTAGCTACTGACGCCGTTCCTAAGTACGTGCCGGCGTATCAACTAGGGGGCAATAAATATGGACGCCAACAAAGGGTTTCAGTATGAAGAAGACCATTCTTAGTGCCGTCATCGCAGCCGCACTAGTAGGCTGCGGTAATGATGCCACTGTCCAACAAAGCAACCATTCAGAGGCAGGCCAAGCGCAAGCCACTGATATGATTAATACTCCCGATGCGGCATTCTTGCAGCTGGTCGACGATCAGTTCATGGCCATGGTCGCACTGAGCCCGGAGTTCCAAACTTCGCTAGGGATTAAAGATAACTACGGGAAGTGGGATGAGATTTCTGAAGCAGCAGACGCTCGCGCGCTCGCACTCACGCAAAGTAGTCTGCAACAGCTAGAAGCGCTAGACCCTAGTTTACTCAACGAGCAAAATCAGTTGAGCTTGCGCATGGCCATCGCCCAGCTAACGCAGCAACTAGAGCGCAATCGCTGGCGTAATCACGGCTACCCGGTTAACCAAATGTACGGAGTACATAGCAAGGTTCCATCGTTCCTCATTAACCAGCACCGCGTGACCAGTGTCAGCGATGCTGAAGCCTACATTGAGCGTTTAAATGGTGTGCCTACGCTGTTCGAACAACTCGAAGCTGACATGAAGGCTCGCCAAGAGCTAGGTGTGATGCCACCCGCGTTTGTTTACCCAATGGTGCTTCAAGACTCACGTAATATTATCGTTGGCGCTCCTTTCGATGACGGTGAGGCAAGTGCCCTACTCGCCGATTTCACTGGCAAGGTTGATGCGCTGGATATTGACGATAGCCAGAAACAAACATTGATCGCCAATGCTACTACCGCCTTGGTGGAGCATGTTGGCCCAGCCTATGAGCAATTGATTGAGGTACTTGAAGCACAGGCCGCTGTCGCGACAACCGATGACGGCGCGTGGAAACTGCCACAGGGCGATGAGTACTATGCGTCGCAGCTTCAGATGATGACTACTACGGATCTCAGCGCCGACGAGATCCACAATATTGGTCTTGAGGAGGTTGCTCGAATTCACGGTGAGATGCGTGACATCATGGCGCAAGTAGGCTTTGAAGGTGACTTGCAGGAATTCTTCGAGTTCATGCGTACCGACCCTCAGTTCTATTACCCAACATCGCCGGAAGGCAAGCAACGTTATCTGGACGAAGCTACTGCCCTTATCGATACCATGCGCGCTCAGCTAGATGACTATTTTGGCATCCAACCTAAAGCCGCATTAGAAGTGAAGGCTGTCGAAGCGTTTCGCGAACAGAGTGCCGGTAAGGCTTTTTACAGTCGTCCGGCTCCAGACGGCAGTCGTCCGGGTGTTTACTATGCCAACCTTTATGATATGAACAGCATGCCTACCTACCAAATGGAAGCGTTGGCCTATCATGAGGGCGTACCCGGTCACCATATGCAGCTCGCCATCGCTCAAGAGCTTGATGAACTGCCGAAATTCCGTCGCTTCGGTAGCTACACCGCTTATATTGAGGGTTGGGGACTCTACAGCGAATTGCTGCCAAAGGAGATGGGCTACTATCAAGACCCGTATTCTGACTTCGGACGCCTCGCAATGGAATTATGGCGCGCATGTCGCCTGGTTGTTGATACGGGTATGCACGAAAAGCGTTGGACTCGCGAAGAGGCCATTGAATACCTTCAGGTCAACACGCCTAACCCGGATGGCGATATTGTGAAAGCCATTGAACGTTACATCGTAATGCCTGGTCAGGCCACTGCCTACAAGATTGGCATGATCAAGATTGTTGAGCTTCGTGAAGCCGCTAAAATTGAGCTGGGTGATAAGTTCGACATCCGCGGATTCCATGACACTGTGCTTGGAAGCGGAGCCGTGCCACTGGATATCCTGGAAGAAAATGTCAACGCCTGGGTTGAAAGTCAGCGTTGACCACCGGTCCAAGTAGCTCGTGTTCCCAACGGGCACTCGCTACTTGAACCCTCAGCGTATTGCGCTGAGGGTTCACACCTTAGTTGTCCCAAGGCCGCGCTCCGACGCGGCCTTTTTTATTCCGTGGAAACTACCGATAAACCGAATCTCTTCCGACGTCGAAAAAAGGTCTAGAGGCACTCAACTTTAGGCACTTCCTATGAAGCATGAACATCGCATTCGTCTCCTTACCACCCTTGGCATGGTGCCATTTATTGGCGCCGCCATTGCGCAATTTGTGGGCATCTCGCTTTTCGGATATTTGCCAGCAGAGATTTTTACTAGCTATGGGACGGTCATCATAAGCTTTCTAGCTGGCTCTATATGGGGCGCTTCGCGGTATCGGCCGCAGGAAATGAAAGCGCCGTTTGTAGCCACGAATTTGCTGACCTTAGCGAGTTGGTTCGCGCTGCTTCAGTCCTCAGTGCTGTTCGTGCTTATCGTGAATAGCTTTCTCTTTATCCTGCTTTACCGGCTAGAGGCTCAACAGGAAACCGACGACAGCTATCTGCGCCTACGCCGCGTTGTGACCACTCTGGTGGCACTCATGCACTTAACTATGGTGATACTACTATGACTCGACTAACCGTTTTTTTCGATGGTTCCTGCCCGCTCTGTGCTAGGGAGATGGATGCCCTCGCTCGATTCGACATCCATTCACGCATCCATTTCGTGGATCTCAATGACGAACTGTCTCTGCCATTGGGGATAACACACTCTGATGCGGTAGCAACACTGCATGTCATCGACTTTCAAGGACAGCTGCGAACCGCTGTGGACGCGAATGTACTACTCTGGGAAACGGTAGGCAAGAAACCCTGGTTGCGTGTTTTACGCTGGCCGATCATTCGAAGCTTCGCCAACCTTGGCTATCGAATCTTCGCCAAACACCGAGAATATTTTAGCCTTTTACTAACGGGTAAAAAACGTTGCGACGGCCATTGTGAGGCCAACGGTTCGAAGTCATGAGTGTACATCGGATCATAATCGGTGCTGGCGGCGGTATCGCCAAAGCCTTTTACCAGCAGATACTGGAGCTGGAGCCAGAAACGCTCATCACGCGTATTTCGTCGCAAGACATTACGGACGCCATTCACTGTGATTACAGCGAAACCAGTATTAGAGAGGTTTGCCAGAACCTCAGCACGGCAGACGAATTAAGTGTTCATATTTTCAACGGGCAGTTAGTTAGCGAAGGGAGTTTTCCCGAGAAGAGCTTGAAGGCCTTTGATAGCGACTACTTTCAGCGCCTCATTCACAGTAATACCATCGTCCCCATGTTGTTTCTGAAGTACCTGCTGCCTCTTTTCAAGCCGAAAACTCGAGGCTTGATTAGTGTGCTCAGTGCCAGAGTTGGCAGTATTGATGACAACCACCTCGGCGGCTGGTACAGCTATCGGGCGTCAAAAAGTGCCCTGAACCAGATGTTGCAATGCCTAGCTGCGGAGTTACGCCACCGTAGCCCGAGCACCACGGTGATTGCATTTCACCCCGGAACCACCGACACTGAATTATCGAAGCCATTTCAAAAGAACGTGAGCGCAGAACGGTTATTTTCTCCCCAATTTGTCGCATCACGCCTATATTCATTATGTAGCCAGCCAGTATCCGCGGACAGAGCCCTGTTCACAGATTGGCAACATGAAGCCATTGCTTGGTAAACGAGGAACATTATGTATCGCGACTTCATTCCAAAAACAAAAATTAGACTCGGTATTAGCGCCTGCCTGTTAGGCGAGCCCGTTCGCTTCGATGGTGGTCACAAGCGCTCCGCTTTCTGCACCGATGCGCTCAGTGATTTTGTTGAATACGTACCGCTTTGCCCAGAGGCTGCAATCGGACTAGGCGTCCCTAGACCAACCATTCGTCTGGAGCAACACGACGACCAGATCATCGCCACATCGGCCAAAGGTAACGATGTCACCGAAGCGCTCGTTGCTTACGGGAAAGAGCAGGCTGTGGCGCTAGACCAAAAGATTAGCGGCTATATTTTTTGCGCTAAGTCGCCAAGCTGTGGGATGGAGCGAGTCAAGCTATACCAAGGCGATTCGAAAATGAGTACCAGTGATGGCATAGGGCTTTTTTCAAATGAAATCATGCAACACAACCCCATCTTGCCCGTTGAAGAAAATGGTCGCCTGAACGACGCGCTATTGCGAGAAAATTTCATCACTAGAGTTTACGCCTACAGCCACTGGCAGCATGTCATAGCCGAAGGTTTGACGGCCGGTAAGCTCATAGAGTTTCATAGTCAGTACAAGTATCTCTTAATGGCGCATAGCCTTGCTGCCTACAAGACCTTGGGACAGCTACTGTCCGACCTCAGCGGCGACCTTCAAAGTTTGAGTGAATGCTACATTGTGGAATTTATGCGTTCAATCAGTAAGCCGGTGAGCCGAAAGGCCCACACCAATGTGTTGCAGCACCTTCAAGGTTACTTTAAAAATCACCTCACCTCGGCTCAGCGTCAAGAGTTCGCCAAGGTCATCACTGACTATCGCAACGGTCATCTCCCACTACTCGCACCACTTACCCTGATTCGTCATTTCTTGGCTGCCTATCCCGATGAGTACGTTGCCAAGCAACGCTACCTGCATCCGTATCCCGATGAGCTAAACCTCCGTTATGCCCTTTAACTACCTAGGATAGAATCGAGTCATGTCACAACTGGTATGGTTTCGAAATGACCTTCGAATCGATGACAATCCAGCACTGGCTGCTGCACTTGAGACCAACACTCCGGTCTTCGCTGTCTATGTTGAAATCAGCAAACAACACGCAGGCTCAGCGCATCAAAACGCGTTGAGAATGCATCAACTTCGCGCCGTCAACGGTGAGTTAGCAAAGCGTGGTGTAGTACTGAGGATCTTAACAGCCGAGAATTTTCATCAGGCCGCTGGGGCCGTTGTTGATCTTGCCACCGCATTGCGGTGTAACGGCATCTACGCCAATCGAGAAAGTGGCATCCATGAACTTGAGCGCGACCAGTTTGTAAGTAATCACTTTCATGGAAGGGTCAGTTTTTACGGTATAGATACCGTTCAACCCTTAGGCACCATCACCACCGGCCAAGGTACGATGTTTAAAGTCTTCACACCCTTTAAACGCGCTTGGTTAAGCCGCTGGAATGAGGCGTTAGTCAGCCCTATCAAGGTATCAAGTCAATTACCGGCCGTTGAACCCTCCACCGAAGTTGACGCCTACACTTCTCGGCGGATTGCTACACTTCCCGATGTCTCCCACTGGCTACATCCAAAGAATACACTGCAACGCTTTGTTCAAGATGCGGCGCGTGAATATGACGAATTACGTGACTTCCCCGCAATTGACGGCACCAGCAAGCTTTCTCCTCATCTAGCCATCGGCGCCATTTCGATTCAATCCTGCGTGAGGTCATTGTTGCGGGGACGAAGTATTGGCGAGCTTAACAACGGCGAGTCAGTGTGGCTGAGCGAACTAATTTGGCGAGATTTCTACCGCCACTTGATGTTCGCCTACCCCGACATATCCAAAGACAAAGCCTTTCAGCCGTACACTGATCTGATTCAATGGGATAATAACCAGCGGAATTTCGAGGCCTGGTGTGAGGGCAAAACGGGTTTTCCTATCGTGGACGCTGCCATGCGGTGTCTCAACACTACCGGATGGATGCATAATCGACTGCGCATGGTAGTCGCTAGCTTTCTCTGCAAAGACTTGATGATTGACTGGCGGTGGGGTGAACAGTACTTCATGTCCGTGCTAATCGACGGTGACTTCGCCAGCAATAACGGCGGATGGCAATGGGCCGCCAGTGCGGGGGCCGACGCGGCACCTTACTTTAGAATCTTCAACCCTATTCGACAAAGTCAGAGATTTGATGAGCAGGGAGCGTTTATTCGTGCGTGGATTCCCGAGCTCAAAGACCTCCCTGACAAGGCAATTCACGATCCCCATGGCTGGTGTGATAAACACCAACTAACAACCGCTTACTGCTCAGCCATTATTGATCGCTCGAAAAGCAAAGACCGTGTAATGACGGCCTTTGCGGCTGCGAAGGAACAATTAGTGGGTTAATGTCCCCAAGCGATAATCACTCATCGCCTGTTCAAGCTCGGCTCTTGTGTTCATCACAAACGGGCCATACTGAGCGATTGGCTCTTGAATTGGCTTTCCACTTAACACCAACAGCGTCGCGCCTTCATTGGTAGCGGCAAGAGTAAGCGTGTCACCAGCCGAATAGAGCCCCATCTCCCACTGTTTCAGACCGGTTGTTGCGCCCTCGAAGACGTAAACAAACGCCGGTTCTTCGGCGTTAAACCGCAACTCGACCTCCTCTTCGGCCGCCAACTCAAGCTCAATCAAGTGTGGCTTAGTGGTCATAGCTGGTAAGGGCCCCGTTAATTGCAGCGCTTCATCCGAGCCGCTGTGTAGCGCTACCTTTCCGGCAATCACTGCAATCTCCGAGCCCGCACCAAATTCTGCCCGAGCTAACTGCTCAGCCTTAAAATCATGATAGGCTGCAGGCTTCATTTTCTCGGTGCTAGGCAGATTTAGCCAGATTTGAAACCCCTGCATTAAGCCGTCTAATTGCTCTGGCGTTTCCGAATGAATGACACCGCGAGCGGCAGTCATCCACTGGACGTCACCGGGACCGATGACGCCCTCATTACCCATATGATCGCGATGGCGCATTTTGCCCGCTTTCATGTAGGTGATGGTTTCAAAGCCCCGGTGAGGGTGACTGGGAAAACCTCCCATATAGTCAGCTGATTTATCACTGTTAAATTCATCTAGCATCAGAAATGGGTCCATTCTCTGCTGCATTGCTTGCCCACCAATGCGGCGGATTTTTACACCATCGCCATCTGCGGTCTCAATGGATCGGACTTTCTGTTCAAGCTTGCGTTCAGTGGTCATCGTGGTTACTCCTTAACCGCGCCCATGCGGGCTCGAAAAATCTAGCATTGGGCCCGCTGGAACGATTGCTGTGGGGTTGATCATTCGATGCGACTCGTAGTAGTGCCCCTTGATATGCTCAAAGTCCACGGTCTCAGCGACACCTTCAACTTGATACAACTCCCGCAAATAGGCCGACAGATTTGGATAGCTCTCAATACTACGAAGGTTACACTTGAAATGGCCAACGTAGACGCTGTCAAAGCGAATCAGTGTGGTAAACAAGCGCCAGTCCGCTTCCGTAATTTGCTCACCTACCAAATAACGCTGTTGACCCAAACGCGTCTCAAGCAGGTCGAGACTTTCGAATAGCTTTTTCACATGGCGCTCGTAAACAGCTTGGTCAGTGGCGAAACCGCTGGCGTAAACGCCATTGTTAATCGTTTTGTAGATCAACGCGTTTAATTCGTCGATTTCGCCACGCAAAGCTTCGGGGTAAAAATCCTCGGTATTACCGGTTAAACGATTAAATGCCGAGTTCATCATGCGAATAATTTCAGCCGATTCGTTACTGACTATTTGCTGTGTCTTTTTGTCCCAAAGCACAGGAACTGTTACTCGGCCTTCGTACTCGGGTTTCGATTTCAGATACAGTTCATAGAGAAATGACTTTTGATACAGCGGATCATCTAGCGTCCAGCCGTTTTCCAGCATCAGGTAATCAACCACAGTGACATCGATATGTTCCGTCAGCGACTTTAATACTCTGAAGATTAGCGTTCGGTGCGCCCAGGGACACGCCAAGCTCACATAGAGGTGATAGCGCCCAGATTCTGCCTTGAAGCCAGAATTCCCTGAAGGTCCTGCTTCACCAGTCTCCGTCACCCAATTTCGGAAGGCACTGTCTTGGCGTTCAAATTCGCCGTTCGATGATTTGGTATCGTACCATTTATCAACCCACTCACCGTTCTGTAATAGTCCCATGATTTTTCTCCTTAATTTTGATGATATGACTATAACGCTGGCGAACCATTAAAAAAATAACCATAATTTAATCAATTAGTTAAATTGAACTTAACAATATGAAGAAGCAACTTTTGGACACCCAACTCCTAATGATCCTCGACGCGATTGATCGGCGAGGCAGCTTTGCTCGCGCCGCCGAGGAGTTGGAACGGACCACCGCAGCCCTCTCGTACAGCATTAGCAAAGCAGAAGAGCAACTTGGTTTGACCCTTTTTCAGCGCCAGGGGCGTCGCTCCGTGCTCACCGCTGCTGGCGAACTAATCCTCCATGACGGTAGAGAGATCTTGCAGCACTTGAGTGGTCTTCAAGATCGCGCCTTCGAGCGCGCTCAGGGCTGGGAGCCAAGAATTCGCATTGGTTTAGAAGCCACGGTTAACGACATTCCGTTCTACCAAGCACTAAGCGTGTTTTGTCGTAGTCATCCCAATATTGAAATAGAGCTTATCGAAACGGTGCTCAATGGTGGCTGGGAGGCGCTATCAGCCAGTAGTATTGATCTGCTAGTAGGTGTTCCTGGACCCATCCCCCCGCAGTGTAACTTCCGCTGTGTGAAGCTCAACTCGCTGGACATGGCCTTGGTCTGCGCCGCTAAGAATTTGCCAACTCCCGTGCAAACTCCGCATCAAATGCCCGCTGACTTAACGGAGCTCGGTCATCTTGATGGCGTAAAGCGAGTGATTCTTCGTGATACAGTCCAGCAAGATCTGGCTCGTCAAGCGGGGTTGGCCGATAGACGTTATGATCTTTATGTACAAACTCGCTCGCAGAAAAAGGCGGCAATACTGAGTGGATTAGGTATCGGTCATTTACCTCGACACGAGATCACCCATGAACTCTCGACGGGAGCGCTAGTAGAATTAGCGAGACCGCTCAGCACCAATTTAATGAACTATGTTGCCTGGCAGCTTAATCATGCCGGGAAAGCTACTCAAACCCTCGCCAAGCTAATTACTGAGGCCTACCAAGCCACTAATACGCAATAATTTGCGACAAATTAGTTGCAAGATTCGGTCTCTTGAGCTAATTTTGCATTCGAAGTCAAAAATATCCCAAGGATTCCCATGAGTCGACAAATTGTTGAAGCTTTTTACCAAGCACTTACTCACTCTCCAGAGCAATTATCATCGCTGGTGAGCGATGATTTCAGTTGGGCGGCCGCTCACCCAATCAATGACCTCGAGAGCCTCGATGATTGTATCGAAAAGTTCTGGCGTCCCATTGCCACTGCCATGCCAGATGTTGAGCGCAAAGTATTGGTGGATGTAGAAGGTGATGACAACGGTCAGCAATGGGTAATGGCCAGCGGTTATTTTATTGGCAATTTGGTAGCGCCACTATTTGGCATTCCCACCACAGGCCGAGCACTTCATTTGCGTTTTACCGAGATTATTGGTGTTAAAGACGGGCTTGTTAATCGTGGCGAAGTGATTCTGGATTTCCTCGATGCCATGAATCAAGTTGGCGTGAACCCCATCCGTCCGTCCTTAGGCTTTGACGGTTTGATTATGGCTCCTACCCGCGCCTCAAGCAGCGTGCAGGATAGCAGCCTAAGCACAGTCCAGCTTATTAAAGATATGTTGGCGGAACTCGGGCGATATGACGGCCAGTCATTAGAATCAATGAAGCTAGCAGACTACTGGCATGACGATTTCATGTGGTATGGCCCTGCCGGCATTGGCACTACTCGCGGCATAGATGGCTTCCGCCGACTCCATCAGGGGCCATTCCTGCGTGGCTTCCCTGACCGAAGTGTCGACGTCTCTACCTGCTACGTGGGAGAAGGCGATTTCGCGGCTACCGGTGGTTGGCCTCATATGTCGGCAACCCATACTGGACCACATTGGCTAGGTCTCGCTGCTACAGGTCAATCCATTACGCTTCGAGTGATGGATATCTGGCGACGAGACGGCGATAAACTCAAAGAGAACTGGGTAGGTATCGACATCATCCACATTCTCCTCCAGCTTGGACTGGACGTTTTCGAATTGATGGACGAGCGCTTCTGCCGTAAAGCATAGCCGCCAAGATAGCTCTGCAAGCCCCGAGTGATAGTAGGTCAAATCCAGGCTGATCATCACTGGGGGCTGCCAGCAACTTGCTTTTTGCATTCGAAGTACATTATTATCTTTTTCACTCAAACACCTTAACTAACGGGTGTAATAATTATTATTAGAGGCACATCATGTCCCAAGAAAACCTTTCCATCGCTCAGCGCGTTCTCCGATATGACGAACTTGTTCCCTGCACCACGGCGTTTATTGACGCTCGAACCCCGGGTAGCGACAAGAAGCAAAATTACTGCTTGATCGGCCAAGGCGTTGCGGAAAACCCTGGACAAGTTGTGCACATTAAATTCCCACATCCATTCGATATCGGTGCCGCGAAACAACCAAATGGTTGCAAGAACTCGCATCACAGCCATGATACCGCTGAAGTCTTTGTGGTTCACAAAGGTAGTTGGAAATTTACTTGGGGCGAGCACGGTACGGATGGTGAGGCCATTCTAGAGGAAGGCGACACAATCTCTATCCCAACTAATGTATTCCGCGGCTTCGAAAACGTGGGTGACGATGAGGGATTCCTGTTCTGCATCTTAGGTCTCAATAACGATCAAACAGCTGGTCACGTCCACTGGGCGCCATACGTTTATGAGCAGGCCACAAAACACGGTCTTGTTCTGCTTGAGGATGGACGTTTGCTAGACACGCTTGCCGGCGATGTCGTTCCCGATGACGCGGTACTATGCACACCAACTACCGCTGCGGACGTGCCCAACTTTGACTCCATGACCGTTGAGCAGATGCTTCGTTGTGTTATCACCCATGAGCAACTTGCCGATCAACCCGTTGGCGGTCTAACCAGCTCCGGCGTAAAGGAAATCGCTATTGTCGGGGCAGCTAGCAATGAAGAAGCTATCCCTGCTGCGAAAATGGCCTGGGGGCACGGCTTCTCATCGCGTCGCCTTCAACTTGAGCCTAAGGCAAGCACCAGCGTGCACACCCGAGCCGAAGAAGAAGTTCTGTTTATCCACAAAGGCTCACTGTCTTTGACCGTTGACGGCGAAGACTGGCAGCTAAACGAAGGTGACCTGATCACCATTCCTGTGGGCGCAACGCGTAGCTTCCATAACGCGGCAGAAGAGCTATGTGATGCAATCGTAGTCCGCGGCGCTGACGTTCCAAACGCTGCCAGCTTTAATTAAGCCAATTTCGGGGCGTGATCAGTTAACACTGATTCACGCCCTATTTATTTATACTGTGAGTCAGTGCCAACTAGCCTGACCGGAGAAAAATTATGAATCGCCTTGAAAATCACTTCGACTCAGCCCCGGCTGATAGCAATGAAACAGGCAATATGACCGGCTTTGATAGCGAGTTTACTGACATTGTGGATTATATTCTCCGCATCACTTACCGTATTTGGGAAGGTAAGCAAGTTGGTCTTTGCTATGACTACTACTCGGATGACTGCCCGGTTTATACCATTGCTGGCGTTAGTATTGGCGCGGAAGAAGTCACTCAGAACACCCTAAACACCATGGCAGCGTTTCCAGATAGAACACTTCATGCCGAAGATATTATTTGGGGCGGTGATGCTCAGAATGGCTATCACTCTTCGCACCGTATTCGTACCCATATGACCAACCTGGGTCCCAGTGACCTAGGACCAGCTAGCGGCAAGCACGCGGTGATTCCGGTCATTGCCCACTGCGTATGTAAGGACAACAAGATTGTTGAAGAATGGTTAGTTCGAGACAACTTTAGCCTCGCCGAGCAGCTTGGATTTGACCCAATCGCCGTGGCAAAGGAAAAAGCGGCCCTTCCCTTGTCTGATCGTCTAAAAGATTACATTGATAGTGAGGTGGCTCGTCTTGATGCGATTGAGCCCACACGAATCGCTACTCCGGCCAGCAGTGATGAAGAACTTGCCGTGACTGCACTCAACAACATCTGGAATGCCCGAATGGTGGGCGATGTCCACAAATACTATGCTGAGAATGCACGCTTCTACGGTGTGAATAAGCGCCAACTCAACGGTCATCAAGAAATCATGCAGTTCTACCTGCAGCTATTGGGTTCACTCAGCGGCATCCGTTTTAGCGCCGATTACGTTTGCTCTAACGAACACAAGGACGGCGGCTCTGACGTTGCCGTGCGCTGGACGCTAAAGGGAGATCACTTGGGCACCGTACTTTACGGCAAGCCTACCGGTGCACCAATCTTCATCCTGGGCGAAAGTCATTTCCGCATCATTGACGGTGAGATCACCGAAGAGTGGAATATTTTTGACGAGCTGTCAGTATGGGTACAGGTATTCCGTGCGAAAAACGCCCTAGCAGCAGGCGAATAAGAGAGGCGCTTATGACACCGGCCCGTATCATCGATTCCCACCACCATTTATGGGATCTAAGCAAGGTTCATTACCCTTGGTTGATGCAGCGCGGTGTCAAACGTTTTTTCGGCGATCCTACGCCAATCCAACGTAATTACCTAAGCGCGGATTTTAAATCCGACCATGGTAAGCTAAAAGTTGTGAATAGCGTGCACATTCAAGTGGGTGCTGAAAATGGCCTGAATGAAGCTCAGTGGGTTGACGCGCAAACACGCAGCAACTCACTACCTTCCGCTCAGGTTAGCTTCTGTGACCTCACGGCCTTGGACGCGACCGAGCAGCTGGATCAACTTAGCATGCTAACTTCGCTCCGGGGCATTCGCCAGATTGTGGGTCGCTCACCAAGTGAGGACGCACAAACTGGTACAGACGGTCTTATTGCCTCACCGGCGTTCGGCAACGGTTTGAGCTTGCTTCAAGCCCGTAAGCTGAGTTTTGATCTGCAGCTAATACCCGAGCAAATGCTGCGCATGGCCTGTTTGTTGGAAGGTTACCCCTCACTATCGGTCTCTCTATGTCATATGGGGTCTCCGTGGTATCAGAGCGGCGCCGGTCTAGCAACGTGGAAGGCCGGTATTCAGGAGTTGGCCAAAAATCCAAATATCCACTGCAAGCTTTCCGGCTTAGTGATGTTCAATCATGGCTGGCGTCCCGAAGACTTCAAACCGTATATCGAACATGTACTCGAGAGTTTCGGTGAAGGGCGTGTGATGTTTGGTTCTAATTTCCCAGTGGATGGACTTCATACGGGTTACGAGCAACTCGTTGATGCATATATTCAATGCATCAACGAATTAGGAAAAGTTAATCTAGACGCTATCTTCCATGACAATGCGGCAGCGTTCTATCGTTTGACTCGCTAATTCCGAGTTAACACAATAATAATGATGGGGTAAATCTATGTACGAATTTGGGGCTCTTAACTGGGGCGTATTAGCAGTCTATTTGATTGCCAATATTGGCCTGGGTGTATTCTTAAGCACCAAAGTTCAATCAACCAACGACTTCTTCTTGGGTGACAAAAGTATTCCGTGGTGGGCAATTGGTATCTCCGTTGTAGCAACCTACGTCAGTGCGCTTTCTTTCCTTGGCGGGCCAGCCTGGTCCTATAGCGAAGGGCTAGCGGTTATTGCGATTCACCTCAATTATCCCTTGGTGATTGTGTTTGTTATCACCTTCTTACTACCCTTCTTCTACAATAGCGGTGTGGCATCCATTCACGACTACCTTGAGAAGCGTTTTGGCGTTAAAGCGCGAACGGTTATGAGTGCCATCTTCCTGACATCTCAAGGACTAACTACCGCGGCTGCAGTCTATGCCACCGCACTGGTCATTAATTTCATCACGGGCTTCGGTGTAACCGAGGCAATTGTTATTGTCACCATCATTGCCCTGCTCTACACCATGATGGGCGGTATTGCGGCCGTAATTTGGACTGATGTTGTTCAGGCCGGTATCCTGCTAGTTGGTGCGTTGATTATCTTCGCAGCACTACTCGATGCACTACCAGAGGGGCTAATGACCACGCTGGAGTCGCTGAAAGATCAGGGAATGACCAATGCCTTAGTCACCAAGTTCTCGCTGGCCGAGGTGTCTACGGTTTGGAGTGGCGTTATTGCTATGACACTGTTCCATATCACCGTATATGGCGCGAACCAGATGATGGTTCAGCGAACCCTAACGTCGAAAAATATCGGTGACGCCAAAAAGTCTTATATGATGATGGGCTATGGCGCGATCTTCATCTACTTCCTATTTTTGCTTTTAGGGGTGCTCTTCCACAGCTACTATGATGGCAAGACCTTCGAAAACGGCAATACGATCATCTTGGACTTCGCCTCTACCCTCGCAATTCCCGGTCTAATGGGGCTCATTGCGGCAGCTGTAGTAGCGGCCTCAATGTCGAGTTTGGACTCAGCATTGAACTCGATGTCAACGGTCACCACCATCGACATCTATCAGAAGTTCTTCAAACCTGACGCATCCGATGAGCATTACCTCAAGGCGTCACGGTGGTTCACAGTATTTTGGGCGGCAATGATTATTGGTCCAGCCATCCTCTATGCAAGCAGCGAAGGCTCAATTCTTGAAACGCTCTCGAAGGTTGGTTCTTTCTTTGTAGGGGCTAAGCTAAGTTTGTTCGGCTTAGGTATCTTCTCAAAGCATACCACTGAGCGTGGCGTGCTCATTGGCGTGCTTTTTGGCTTCGCTTCGGTTTGGTACGTTGCTAGTTACACCGACATCGCCTGGCCATGGTTTTGTGCTATTGGCGCCATCACCAACACCCTTGTCGCACTGGCGGCGAGTCTTATTCTTGACGGCAAGGCGAAGGAACACTCGCAGTATACCATCGTTGGTCAACGCAAATGGTTCGCGGAAACCGGTACGCCTACCACCGAGAACGGCTGGTCACTACTGCCCGGTAAATTGGATAGAGCCAGTCTCTACTTACTTGGCTTCTTCTTCGTTTCTATTATCGCGCTTTGGGCATTTAACGCCTTTATCTAGCGAGTTAAAACCTTTTAAAAGCTGGGCCGTCCCAGCTTTTTTATGCCTACAAAAAAGGCTTCGCTCTAGTCCTCTGGTGGGGATTTGTGCGAAGCCTTGACGTTATCGTTGCTTGCTAGAAGTGCTTAGACACATCCTCGACGAGCGAATTTGCGCCCTGCTTGATAAACGAATGATCCGATGACATCAAGAATAGACGGACCCCGCGTTCCACCCAGAAGGACACATCATCTGCGGAGGGTACAAAGATTCCCACAGCCTTACCGGTCTTTTTCGCCGCACCGCAAACACGTTCTGCCAGCTCCACAACTGCCGGTGCTCGAGGTGATGTCTCACCCAGCGCTACCGTCAAATCCATCATGCCAATAAACAAACAATCTATACCATCTACCGCAGCAATCTCTTCAATTTCATCAAACGCGGCTAAGTCTTCAATCTGTGCAATGACTACCGTGTTATTGGCAGCGTGTTGTAAGTTTTCGGCAACAGTATTACCCGCATAGTTGGCGGCACGTGTGGAGCCCGCGTAGCCTCTTCCCCCGTCACCATATTGGCAGACTTTAGCGATATCGACGGCTTTCGCTAAACTATCAACGTGTGGGACCACTACGCCCGTTGCACCGCAGTCCAGCGCATTGAGTAATTGCGAAGGAGCTGCCGACGGAACTCGGACGAGCACCGGCATGTTTCCAGCTCGATACGCGAAGATATTGGCATCAATGTCCTTTCTATCGAACGGCGAGTGTTCCGCATCAAGGCACACTAAATCCATGTTGGTTCGAGATAGGACCTCCGCCAACATCATTGAAGGCGTTTTTACAAAGGTCCCTACTAGCGCCTCTTTATTGGCCAAGCGTTGCTTGAGTGTCTGCGTCATGATTTTTGCTTCCATAGTTCTTCAAGATATTTATTCACTATCAACGGTGCTTCTAAAGTCACTAAATGACCGGCGGAAGGCACCACCCCTAGCGTTGAATTAGGTATAACCGTCGCCATCTGTTGGTGTAAAGCTGGGCTACACAGTGCATCTTCAGCACCGCATAGTACCAGCGTTGGAACACGGATTTGCGGCAACGATGCTAAACTGTCCGGTCGCGTTTCTAATGCTTGCCATTGCGCATCGAAGGCTTCAACGCCCGAGTCCATTGCCATGGCAAGCACACAGGCTTTAATCGTTGAATTCATCACGTTATCACGGGCTACGTAGAGTGGAAATAATTCATTCAGCAAAAACGCCTCGAGAAATTCCTCGCCGCCTTGTATCGCGAGCTGACGTTGCTGAGCCCTCAAGCCCATTCGCTCTGGTTTTTCTGCCTGAGGATTACCATCCATAATCACTAATGATCTTACGCGCTCCGGCGCTACCCGCAGAATTTCAAAGCTAATAATCGCGCCCATCGATAAGCCAACGAGGTGAAAATCACCCGTCACGCTTCTAAGTGCGCGCTGCGCCATAGCAGAAATTGAAATGTCTTCGGGGGAGTGTTCCGCTACCGTACAGTGGTAACGGTCTTGAAATGCGGCTAACTGCGGCGCGAATAAGCGCTCATCACACAGTGAGCCGGGGATAAAAAGAATATTTTCGCGTGTCATAAATCCAGCCAGTGGGGCTGAACTTATGCGCTCAGCCCGATATTTAATTTCCCGCCAAACTGTCGTTTTTCTGCGGGGATTGACGAATCTTCAATTCGTTCCATCAACATGCTTACCGTTGCCTCAACCATTCGTTCAAGCGGTTGAACAATGGTTGTCAGATCGTAGGCCTGCCACTTTGATGCAGCGATCCCATCAAAGCCAACCACCGATAAGTCTTCGGGAATTCGTAACCCGAATTTCGCCCTCAACGTATCGATGCAGCCAATAGCCATAATATCGTTAGCGCAAATCACCGCCTGCGGCAGCTCACGCGCTGAAGACATCATCTCTACGGTACTTGCTGCCGCACTGTCATAGGTATAGTCACCTTGGTAGACATCGAAATGCGCGCCAGCTTGCTTCAATTGGGTTACGGCTCCCTGTAAGCGCTCTTGCGCAACCGCTGAGTCATTCGGACCGCTATAGACGGCAAAACGCTTATGGCCTCGCGAGAGTAGATGCTCAACAAGAAGCTTAGCACCCTCGAAATGATCACAACCAACGGAAGAGATACTTGAGTCAGAGAACACTCGATTGTAGAAAACTAACGGTATCCCGCGTTTACGGCACTGCGCTATCTGGTCATCGGAGAACTGCGACGCTGCGATGATGCCATCTACCTGGTATTGCCATATTTGATCAAGCACAGCGCGCATATCGCTGGCTGCGCCCACCGTAAAGAGCAGAATATGCACCCCGTGCTCAGATAATTTTGCATTGAGATGCGACATCATCTCGGGATAATTCAAATTAGTGAACTCGGTTGTGATCACCGCCACAATGTTTGAGCGGCGAGTAATTAGCCCTCTCGCAATTGCGTTCGGCTGATACCCAAGTTCATCCGCAGCCTTCATCACTTTCGCTCGCGTCTTCGCCGAGACACTCGCCCCGGCTTTGAAGCAGCGAGATACTGCAGATTGCGAAACGCCTGCTAGGCGCGCAACGTCATATGACGTTGCGCGATGGTTAGCGGGCTTGGCTACTTTTTGATTATTATTTACCGAGCTTTTTTCCATATCGTTCCACGCGGATATCGGCCTGCGCCTTGTGCCCCGCGAAACCCTCTACTGCACAAAGACGTGAACAGTATTCACCAATGTGGTGCGAAGCTTCTTCCGTAAGGCGCTGATAGGTACAGGTCTTGATGAATTTACCAACCCATAATCCACCAGTATAACGCGCTGCTTTGTTGGTTGGTAGGGTGTGGTTCGTGCCCACTACCTTATCACCATATGAGACGTTGGTCTCGGGTCCAACGAACATTGCTCCGAAGTTCGTCATGTTATCGAGGAAATAGTCAGGATCTTCAGTCATCACCTGAACGTGCTCATAGGCAAGTTCGTCGGCAACTTGCAGCATTTCTTCGTAGGTGTCACACAGAACGATCTGACCGTAGTCTGCCCAAGCCTTACCCGCAATATCAGCGGTAGGCAATACTTTCAACTGGCGCTCAATAGCCGCTAAAGTATCATTCGCTAACTGCTCCGAATTAGTTAGCAACACAGCTGGTGAATTAGGCCCATGCTCTGCCTGACCAAGTAGATCCGTTGCACACAATTCACCGTCGACAGTTTCGTCGGCAATGACTAAGGTCTCCGTTGGGCCGGCAAATAGATCAATTCCCACTCGGCCAAACAACTGACGCTTTGCCTCAGCAACGAAGGCGTTACCTGGACCCACTAACATATCAACCGGTGCGATAGTTTCGGTGCCAATCGCCATTGCGCCAACAGCTTGAATACCCCCGAAACAATAAATTTCGTCAGCACCAGCCATGTCCATTGCGACCACAATAGCTGGGTGCGGTACGCCATTGAAGGGCGGCGCACAGGCAATAACTCGCTTAACCCCAGCAACCTTTGCGGTCACAACACTCATATGTGCGGACGCAACTAGCGGGTACTTACCACCAGGAATGTAGCAACCCACGCTGTTCATCGGAATATTCTTGTGACCAAGAATAACGCCCGGCAATGTCTCTTCTTCAACGTCCTTCATTGAGTTGCGCTGAATTTGAGCGAAGTTGCGCACTTGAGTCTGCGCGAAGCGGATATCTTCGATCACTTGCTCTGGCAGCTCATCGTAAGCCGCTTTAATTTCTTCGGCGGTTAGACGGAACGGCTTATCGCTTGGCCAGCCATCAAATTTTTCGGCGTAAGCATGCACTGCCGCATCGCCATTCTGCTCGATATCGGCGAGCACACCTTCTACCGTTTCGCGGACCATGCGATCATTATTTTTAGCGACTTCTACGTCAATACCGTCTTTTAATTTTCTAATCATTGGAGCACCTATAAGTACGAATTTTATTGTTCAATACAGGCAGGTTAGTTATTTTTGACTTCGAATGCAATATTTGTCTTTTAATTTCTAATCAGGTAAAAGATAATCTCACCTATTAGACATATTCTAGAGCGAGCCGCCATAATGACTTCGAATTCAAAATCACCCTATAGTAACTCCCTGCTTTCGGGTCGAACGGCACTGGTAACCGGTGCAGGGAAAGGCATTGGCAAAGCCTGCGTAGAATCACTCGTCGCCGCAGGCGCCACGGTTATCGCTGTTGCCAGAACAGAAGCAGACCTTGATCAGTTAGTCCTGGAGCATGGAGATCGGGTTGTTGCTTGGTGCCTAGACGCCACCAGCGACGAACTATTAACCCGAATCAGCGAGTACCAGGGCATCGATATCCTTGTCAATAATTTAGGCACCAACACGCCTCAGCTTATCAGCGAGCTTGACGATGAGGTACTGGATCAAATGCTCGATATGAATGTGCGTTCGCTCTTTCGCATCACCCGTTCGGTAGTTCGCGAAATGATAGCGAATGGTCAGGGCGGTTCTATTATCAATATCGGCTCGCAGATGGGTCACGTGGGCTCGCCGAAACGTTCCGTTTACTGTGCCACCAAGCACGCGGTAGAGGGGCTAACTAAGGCATTGGCTGTGGAGCTAGCGGAGCACAATATTCGGGTAAATAGTGTGGCACCTACCTTCATTGAAACGCCAATGACTGCGCCGATGTTTGCGGACCCCGACTTTCAGGAGTTTGTGATGGAACGGATCCCACTCGGTCGTGTGGGGCAAGTGTGCGAGGTTGCCAATGCCGTGACCTTCCTGGCATCGTCCGCCTCATCGCTAACGACAGGATCATGCGTCAAAGTAGATGGTGGCTGGACCGCACAGTAATTTCCAGCTAGGGCACTCCGTGCCCTTTAGACGCCACCCAGACTCGATACCAGTCTTCGCGACTAAGGCTAATCTTACTCTGCTCCATCGCGCTCGCTAGTCGATTAAGCTTACCGCTGCCATTAATGACTAGCGGCTTACTCGGATGGCGTATTACCCATGCATAAGCCACACCCTCAAGGCTAGTCTCATACTTTATCGCGAGCTCGCGCAAACAGCCTACCACACGCTGCGCTTGCTCTGTTTGCGCGTTGAATAGTGAGCCACCAGCTAAACAAGACCACGCCATGGGCCTAACCGCTGCCATCTGCAACCGATCCGTTATACCATTCTCGAAGGCGTCGAAGTTAAGTGGGTTCAGTTCCACCTGGTTGGTGACCAGTTGACCGTCAAATCGATGGTTTAGCAGCTCGAATTGGCTAGCGCTGAAATTGGACACACCAAACGCCCCTACCTTACCTTCTGCACGGAGCCTAGTGAAGCAGGCTATCACCTCATCAACATCCATGAGCAAGTCAGGACGATGTAATAGCAGAGTATCAATGTGCTCAATCTGCAGCCGCTCCAGCGAGCGCTCAACCGAGCTAACGATGTGCTTAGCGCTGGTATCATAGTGATTGATCGACACGCTGTTTGAGCTCGAAACCAGCTGGATATCGCATTTAGTGACAACGTGAAATTGGTGGCGAACCGATGGGTCGAGGATCAAGGCGTTACCAAATAGTTGCTCACAACGATAATCGCCGTAGATATCGGCGTGATCTCCGATCGATACACCAAGGTCCAAATGGGCCTTTAGAAAGCTCAACGTTTGCTGTGCGCTAAATTGCCAATCTGCTAACCGCCAATAGCCTTGAGCCCAGGTTTCGTTACCAACAAACTGAAAGGGCGAATCAGAGGCCACCGTCATAACCCTTCACTGCGAAGTTCATTTTCAAGTTGCTGTGTGAGCGTATCATCCAGCGAAAGCAGTGTTGAGACATTAGTTACCGCGCTGATGGTCGCTTCCACCATTTCAGGGAAGAGGTGATTCGCACCGAGTGCTATCAATTCATCCACCCCTGCCGAGTCTGGGAGCCGAATCATGAGAGGCGTAGTCACATCGGCACTACGAATGTGTTCAATCACTTCCGTAGCGTGATCAAGCGTATCGAAGCTAAGCAATGCTAGCCGAGCGGAGCCAATCCCACAGGTCGACAGAATGCTCATCTCGGTACAATCACCATAAGTAATGCGAATACCTTGCTTGCGTGCCGCGGCAACAACTTCAGGGTCTCGTTCTATAACCAAGTAGGGAACTTCCTGCAGCGCCAGTAATCGAACCACCGCTTTGCCAACTCGACCATAACCACCCACCAGCACTAACTTTTCTTGATCATTCGCTGTGGTCCCGTCATCGGTATCTAGCTTGCTCGGCTTCAGCCAGCGCGCAACAACATGATGTCCATAGCGAATAAGAAATGGGCTCAAAGCCATACTTAGGACGGCAACAATCATGATGAATGATGCTTGTTCATTAGGCAGTAACCCATAGCTCACGGCAATAGTAAGCAGCGCCAAGCCGAACTCTCCCGCTTCGGACAGAATTAACCCTGACTGAGCAGCAGGTTTGGCGGGATAGCCCAACAGACGGATTAAAACGGCAATAATTAACGCTTTCAACGCCACTAACGCCAACGTAAAGAGGATAATCCGCGGGGCATACTCCACCAACATTGAGGCATCGACATTCATCCCAACGGTTACAAAGAATAACCCTAGAAGAATATCTCGAAATCCACGGATATCGCTTTCGATCTGATGTTTATAGTGACATTCGCCTAACATCATGCCGGTTACGAAGGCGCCCAAAGCCATTGACAGCCCCGCCGCATGGGTAACCCAAGCAGCAACCATCACAATAACAAGGGTACTCAGCACAAAGATTTCGCTAGACTGTGACTTGGCGACTTCACGGTAGACAATGGGTAGTACCCAGCGCCCCACTGCCAAGAGTATTGCCGCAAGTAGCAAACCTTTCACCAGTGCCACACCCAGCGCAGTGCCTAAATCAGCTCCCGATGACGCGCCAAGCACCGGTATAACGATCAATAGCACAACGGCGACAAGATCTTGAAATAGCAACACACCTATGGAGAGTCGGCCGTGGTCGGTATGGACCTCACCTAAGGTGGAGAGCTCTTTCGTGACGATAGCGGTAGATGACAGCGCCAGAGCCCCAGCAATAACAAATGCGGACTCTACTGAGGCTCCCCAAAGATAGGTTGCAGACCCGAAAATGAGCATGCAGAGTAGTACCTGCGCACTGCCCACGCCAAACACAGGGCCCTTTAGACGTAGTAGTTTAGGGACTGAGAACTCAAGACCCAGGGCAAACAGCAAAAAGACCACACCGAACTCGGCGAGAAAGCTAAATTGCTGCGGCTCGTCTATCCACCCCATTACACTGGGACCAATTACAGCGCCAGCAACTAAATATGCTACGATGCTGGGCACGTAAAGCCGACGAAAAATTACTGCTGAGGCTAAAGCTGCTGCTAAAATTATGAGTAACTGATCGAAATACTGAGTATCTAACATACCGTTAAGCCTATTGTCCCTTAGTGCAACTTCTGAGATTATCACAGTTGTCTCTAGCCGAGACAATGTCTATCTCGAAAAGCGGTACAACCGCTATCTTGGAGAAGCGTTTCATGAAGTTCTTCCACATCAGCGTCATGCTCCTCATCCTCACCATGAGTCAAGGTGGGCTAGCTAACGATTTCAAAACTATACAGCAGCAACTGAGCGAAGCTTACCGCTTCGATTTCTTGGATGTACGGGAACAATACCAGCTTACTCGATTTAACCTCCGAGGCATTCAGCCTCGAGCGCTCAGCGACCAAGCTGATTTTAGCGGGGTAGATTTTCTCCGCCAGTTCCCCTCACTAAGTCAAGAAACACCGCTATTCCAATTATCGGAACTCTCGACAACTCACCACCAGGACCGAATTCACCAGCAGTACGCAACCACCCATCTGAGCATACCAGTGCGCGGTAGCGATATCCGAATTCATCGCGATAGTTCAGGTCGGCTTGGCAGCATTAATGGACAAAGTGTCGCCATCAGTCCTCGCTTAGCAGGCTTCGCCAGCCAGTGGGGCAGCGAAGCGGAACTCGACCAGAGCCGAGTATCGGCTCCGCAGTTGCTTTCATACGCGGCCGCTGAACTCGATATCCCAAGCCGTTTCATGACGGTAACCCGCAGCCAAACTGAATGGGTAAATGAAGCGCCTAACCTTCGCCAGACATTCGACGTGACCGTTGGCGGTAACAATATGCGCGTGCTACTCGAATTCGACGCCATCACCGGCGATCTGCTGAAGGTTGATAACCGCATCCATTTACATCAACCGGTTGATAAGATGGTGGGCTACCAATGAAACTTTTCAGCGTGTTAGTGCTCGCCGCTTTATCCGTTTCGGCCTTTGGTGATTCACTCAATACCAACCAAATAAAACATTACTCTTTCACCCTATCGGCGGGTAACAGCTACGAGATCAGCCTTTCAAGCAACGCCGGGGCATGTGCCAATACCGAAGAAGGGACTTGTTGTGTCCTGCTCGCAAATCAGTTCGCACAGCGCCCGGCCATCGATTTCTTCGAGGCCATCGCCGCGACTAACGGGAATAACCCTGACAATCCGCCTGCAAGCATCATCCTGGAACGAGCCACTGATGGGGTAGCGTCGGTTGCTGTTTACGCAGTGAACGCATGTACTTTCGACCCTCCGAGGATTACCGATCTTGGTCCAAGCAATGCTATGGCTACCACCGGCGCGGGTACTGGCCAACTAGGAAATAGGGTTAGCTTAAACACCCTTCAAGTTGGCACCACTGACTATCTCCTGCAAGATTTAAGTCGCCAGACTGATGCCGATGGCGATCAGCCAATCGGTGCAAAGATTTTAGCTGAAGCAGCGTTTGGTTATTATCATCCGATTCGCCGAGCCCTCAGCGAGCAATCGGCTGATAGCAATAACATTTGGGATAGTGAAATCCAGGAAGAACTTACAGACGCCAACCACCATTCGGGCATCGTCTACGATTACTGGCGCGAAGTACTTGGCATCAATTCATTTGATGATCAGGGCGCCACGATGTTGGCATTGGTGAATGTGTCCTACCCTGCACGCCCTACTCAGTTCTGTGACGAAATTATTCCAAGGGGGTCGCTTTTTAACGCATTTTGGAATGGTGAAACCATTGTTTTCACCCCCCGAAACCAAGCAGATAGAAACGGCAAAATATGGCCAATAAGCCTGGTTGCAGCGCTAGATGTCGCCGCCCATGAGTGGGGCCATGCCGTTTCCGATAGAGCGGTCGATCTCCGCTATCAACGTGAGTCAGGCGCGCTCAATGAAGCCTTTTCAGACTGGATGGGGATTGCCGTGGAGTTCTATTCGGGTGAGGACAACTGGACCATGGGAGAAGGTGTGGTCACTATTCGCGACATTAAGGATCCGCTTAATTATGGACAACCCGAAATATATCAAGGTGATCGATGGACTGACACCAGTGTTGCAGCCTGTCCCAATCCAGACATCTGCGAGAATGATTACTGCGGTGTGCATCGTAATAGCGGCGTGGCGAACAAGATGTTTTATCTGCTTGCAAACGGCGGAACGTTTAATGGCGAAACCGTTGATGGGATTGGCTTGGATCTTGCGATGCAAATTTCCTACGATGCGATTCGTTACTACTGGACCTCCGATGAGACCTTCCTCGGCGCGAGACTAGGTATGGAAGATGCGGCTCTGGGCTATAGCGCCGGCGCCGCGGAGCAGGTGGCCAAGGCATGGAGGGCGGTTGGGGTGCTAACCAATTCCGAGCTAAACGGTTCTGAATCAAATGAAAATTCGGTTACAACGGATAGTGGCGAGTCGTCAAGCTCCGGTGGCTGCAGTCTGTCGGAACCCGGATCTAATAACGGTCTAGGCTGGTTGGCGTTAGCTGCCCTTGCCTGGTGGCTGCGTAGACGCTTGAATTCAACGCCACTTTGTTAGCAGATATGACCGAGCTTTCAGCCCTCCACATCGGTATCTTTGTCATCCTGATGCCCGTTGTCGAGGAATTGTTATTTAGAGGAATATTACAGGAACAACTCTATCGAATATTACCCAAGGACAAGGGACGCCAGTTAAATATTAGCTTTGCCAACTTGGTCACCTCCGTTATTTTTTCACTCACACACTGGCTATTTCGAGACTCGGTCACCGCTCTCCTGGTGTTTCCCGCATCGTTGCTGTTTGGTTGGCTCTATGAGCGTCACCATACCCTAACGCTCCCTTTAGCGGTGCATATTTTGGCCAACTTCTTATTTCTTTGGGCGACATCAATTTTTTATGGCGTGCCGACTTTATAGGGCTGCGGGATTGAACCTATTCTCCGAGGCTATCGCGTGATCCGAATATGTGACTGCCAGTCCAATACGCATCATCGCCCATGGCGATAAAAGATATATCCTTGCGGTATCAAGTAACTGACAGAGCAACAACTCACATCGTGTCTATACTGCAATTTATGGCACCATTTTCTATGACTCAACGAATCCAATTAGAGCGCTCCTCCCTATACCTCCGCGTAGGGTTAGCGCTTTTGCTTGCCCTACTTTATATGGGCCTTTCTACGCAGCTGTCTCACGCAGCCGTGCCGTTGAATCGAGGCATACCCGCCGATCGTAGTGAGAGTACGCTAGATTATTGGACCGAGCGACTGGCCCAGAATTCGGTAGCATCTGAACGTGAATTCCGCCAATTTGACAGTGACCTCAATCACTCCATTAATCAATTCAAACTACTACTTCAGTCCCCGCAAACAACACTCAGTGATGTCGGAGCCAATCGCCGCTTACTTGCTGGCCTCATCGACCTCCGGCGTCGTATTTTTGCCCAAGCGCCGCCCGCTCTGCGCAGAGAAGTCTATGGTTTCGGTGAGTTAGGCGTACTGTCAGCAAAAACTGAATTTGCCATTGTCGACATTGCGACGCACGCTCATCGCTTCGAGATTCAGCAAACTATCTACAGTGCTGAGTCAGGTTGGCAGTTGTCGGCAATGATTGAAGCTCGGCTAGCTGGACAGCTCACTCTGCTGCTCATTGGCTTTGTGGTATGGCGTTTCCGTATCGTTCCTCAGCTCCAAGTCGCGGCAGTTAACCGCGAGTATAGCGTTTCTCGATGGCGTTCCACACTGAGCTGGCTATTATTGTCCATGCGACGGCCACTCGAGTTTCTCGTGCTGCTTTGGGCCGTTATGGAGATCATTTCAAGCGAACTACCCCGCCTGGACTTCAGTATTTTACATGACGCGCTCTTCTGGGCCGTCGGCTCTTTCCTCCTAGCGCGGCTCATTTACACCATTGGCGCAACGGAGTACCGTCGAAACCATACCCTAGACCGCAACGCGAGAAAACGCTGGCAGGTGATATTCACCGCAGCCACCATCGGTGCGCTTATTGGCTTTGGCTACGACGCTGCTCATGACTTAAACCTTGCCAAGATGACGCTAGAAACGTGGTATTTACTGGCGTTAATACCGCTTTCCCTTCCTCTCGTAGTATTCCACTGTGCTGTCTGGCGCGAACACATTTTTGAAACCTTAGCCCGAGTCGACTATCAATCGGTTGGCATCGCAAAATGGTGCTTACGACACCAGTCGGGATTTAGCGCTTGGTATGTTGTGCCAGTAGCGGCGATCTATCTAAGCTGGCAATGGCTGAGCAGGTCTGTACTCGCTGTCCTAGCAGAAAACCCCACCTTTCGAATCTTACTCTCCTATCTTTTTCAGGCTGAGGTAGCTAAGCAAGTGGCCAAATCTGAAGGCGAAGAGCCCAAGCTACTGCCCATCAGCCAATCACAGAAAGACGAAATCGTGCGCGGCCCGGGCGAGCACATACCCGTAGATGAAGCGCTTAGCCGGCGGATTACTGCGCTGGTAAATCTAAATAGGTCAACAATTAGCCTGATTCACGGCGCTCGAGCATCCGGTAAAACGGCTCTTCTTCGTGGCTTGGCGAAGCAGCTCACATCACAACAACACGAGGAATCCATTAGCGTTCGGATCGTCGACTGTCCACGAGGAGATTTCGAGCATCTTCTCGAAGCGATGCAAGCGCAATCCTTTAACGATGCGCAGAGTGCCAGTGAAGTCATCAGCTACTTACGAGATGGCGAAGAGCAGGTAATCTGTATCGATAATGCGCATCGACTGGTGACGCCAACCATAGGAGGATTAGGTGAATTCGAACGCTTGATTCGTTTGATCCGGCGATCGTCGGACTCAATATCTTGGATTCTAACGATTGACACAGCTGCCTGGCGGTTCATTCAACGAGCTCGTGGCGAACGCTTTAAATTCGATCTTGAGGATCGCATGCCAATCTGGGCCTCAGCTGATATCCAACAGTTGATTGATAGTACTAATGCATCGCTTTCCCTAAAACTCAGTTTTGATCGCCTTAATTTACCTCGGCAATTTGACGAACTGGTTCAACCCAGCGACGAAGAGCTGGCAACCATTCGCTTTCGGCGTATTCTCAGCGATTACTGCGGAGGAAACCCAGGAATCGCCTTACAACTATGGTCTCAATCACTTTTTATTGACCCATCAATACCCTCTACGTATCTGGTTCAAGTTTTCGATATCTCTCGCGACGGGACCATTGACAACCTCTCTGTAAGCCTACACTTGGTCTTACGTTCCATATTACAGCTTGAGCTAGCGATCCGCTCGGACATTGAAAATGCCACGAAATGTAGCTCCGAGGAGGTGATCGACGCCCTTCGACTGCTAGGCAATCTTGGTGTCGTGGAGCGAACGGATCAAGGCTTCTATCGGGTAACTTGGCTATGGTATCGAGAAGTGTGCTCGCTGATGCAGCGCAAACACCTCCTAGTGATGGGGGAACTAAAAAAATGAGTCCTTACGTCAAAGTCTCAACTAATTTAGTTATTGTATTAACCGCCATCGTTTCAGCTTCAAGCAGTATGGGGCAGGAGCTGAGTGACACTCCCGAGATTGCCTTGGGGCAACTAAGTGAGCTTATTCGTTGGTCTGGTGTGCTCAGCTCTGTAGTGCTCGTTCTAGCGGTGGTTGTGGGCATGCGATTTATCCACAATATTGTTCAACAAATTAGCGAGCAATTCGTTCAACGTCGCTTGCTACTGCATAAACTAGAAACTATCCTGCAATTTGCAGTCTATATCACCACTACCATCGTGGTGTTCAACCTCTCTCTCCGCGTTGATGAGCGCGTACTGGCCCTGATTGGCGGCACGCTCGCTGTCGCAGTAGGTTTCGGGCTAAAAGATCTTGTTGCGTCGTTCATTGCGGGCTTGATCATTATGATCGATCGCCCCTTCCAGGTCGGTGATCGGCTAAGCTTCGATGAGCAATACGGGGACGTTGTTAGTATCGGCCTCCGCTCAGTTCGTTTAAAAACCCTCAACGATGATATTGTCACGATACCCAATAATAAATTTCTCTCAGATACCACTGTCAGTGGAAACTTTGGCGAACTCGACATGCATGTGGGCATGGATTTTTTTATTGGCTACGATCAAGATGTCTCGACGGCTCGCGCTATCATCGAAGAAGCGGCTGCGAGTAGTCGCTATATTCATCTACCCCGACCTATTGTTGTCTTGGTAGAACAAACCGTGCTCGATAATTATGTCGCGATTAAACTCCGCCTAAAAGCCTACGTGCTAGATACCCGCTACGAAAAGCTATTCGAAACTGATGTCAATCTACGGGTCATTGAAGCCTTCAGAAAGAAGGATATTAAACCCGCTGCGATTCTGCATCGACACCTTCAGCACCCAGAGAGTGAGCCAGCCCAACCCCCGCTAGAGAACAGCGCCAAAGGAACTAACAGCTAATGAGGTCGCTCCGCAGTTTTCTGGCCATTTCCCTGTTCGTGATTACCGCCGCAGTGACGGTGGCAAATCATATCTATGGCTGGCTCAAACTCGAAGCGTCGATCGAGCAAGCAATACACCAAGAGGTGTATCGCGAAACTCAGCAGGCAAAGCGTTTTTTGGAGGAAGCGGCTAACCAACTCGATGACTCCTTTTCTCTTCAGCTAATTAATAACGTTTTACTGGAGGATGATTACGCGTCATTTTCTCTCTTAGCGGAAGACCAACTAAATCAATACAGTGCAACGCTCACAGCAACATCAACGCTAGCAGACCTACTTCATATTGAGTTGGTTGAGCTGCTACCTCGTGGACATGTTGAATATATTGACCGTCATTTGGGCGACTATTTAATTAGCACACAACCGGTTTGCTTAAATTATGAAGTAAACTGCTTCAGAATTAGCTATCAAATCAACCTGAACGAGCGTTTAGATAGTGCCTACGCACAACTTACACAACAATCCCTGTTTAACCTACTATTCGGCCTTCTCGGGGCGAGTATACTTCTCATCGCTATCCATGCTCGCTTCACTCGCCGTCTAGCTCGTGCGCTTAGCGTTCTCACCCGATGGAAGATGGGTGATCTTGAGCTGAGAATTGGTCTTGATGGTCATGACGAGTTGACTACCATAAGTGATGCCGTTGACGAAATCGTTAATCAACTCAGTGACGAAAGAGTGGCCCTAGTTGAAAGCCAGCAGCTAAACCAGGCGATCATTGCCAGTGCAGAATATGCCATTATCACCTTGGATTTAGATGGCATTATTAGAACGATGAATAGCGCTGCGGAAGAACTCCTTGAGTACCGGCGTGAGGAGCTGGTTGGCAGCCATTCGCCACTTGTATTCGAACCCTTAAACCAAGAAAACCACCAGACGATCACTGAATTTCTACTCCGACGAAGGCATTCTCCTTCGCAGACTAACACCCAGGCAGTTTTCGCTCAGTCTACGTTTATCAGCAAGTCCGGTAGGACGATACCAGTGAGGCTAGCGCTCTCTTCGTTATTTGATCAAGATCGCCATCATAGTGGTTTCGTCTGTATTGCCTACAACATCTCCGAACAGGTTGAACAAGAGCTTCAGCTCCGTTTATCTTCGAGCGTTTTTAGCCACTCAAGCCAAGCGATCTTGATTGTAAATCGGCAACAACTTGTGGAAGATTGTAACGCTAGATTCTTAGAGATTTTTCAAGTGAATCGCACAGAAACTGTTGGTCACTCCGCAAGAAACTGGCTAAGTAGCGAGCACTCTAGCGCTTTCTTCAACTACATTTGGCGACAAACTATTAAAAGCGGCGAGTGGTCCGGTGAGGTTACTCAAGAAACTGCCAATGGTGATATATTCCCCAGCGAGCTGATCATGTATTGCGTCAACTCGCCAAGCGGTGACATTGAGCATGTCATTATGCTGAGTCAGGACATTACCCAAAAGAAGAATGCTGAGGAACGCCTCGAACAAATGGCATACCTTGATTCGCTAACCAGTTTACCCAATCGCTTCCTATTCAAAGACCGACTGGAACGAGCGATGACCGAGGCCATTAGAGAAAATACCGTGGTCGCATTGATGTTCATTGATCTAGACCGTTTTAAAATGATCAATGATAACTACGGGCACGAAGTTGGCGACGAGCTCCTCCAATTGGTCGCGGCACGCCTGAAACAAACACTGCGCCCGCATGACGCAATCTGTCGACTCGGTGGTGACGAGTTCACAGTTATTCTCAAACAACTACCCGTTAACAGCGCTCGGGACCTAGCTGCTAAGACTGCGGATAGACTAGTAAATGCTCTAGAAGTAGTCTTCGAGATTGGCGCGCGAAAAATATACGTTAGCGCGAGTATAGGTATTACACTCTTCCCAGAAAACGGCACTGAGTTTAGCGAGTTAACACGCAACGCGGATACTGCGATGTATATTGCCAAAGAAATGGATCAGTGTCGCTACGCCTTCTTCGAAGACCAGATGCTGGATATCAACCGACGAAGACTTAAGCTGGAGACAGCTCTGCGTCGCGACATTTCCAACAACGCCCTACGTATTGCCTATCAGCCGCTGATTGACTTTACTTCGTCTTCAATTATTGGCGTTGAAGCGCTCTGCCGCTGGGAGTGTTCAGAATTCGGTATCATTTCTCCCGAAGAGTTCATCCCCATTGCTGAAGATATGGGCATGATTGACGAATTGGGTAGCTGGGTCATGAACCAAGCGATGAAGGACTTTGCAGACTGGTCTGCGTTGCTGAAATCGCCTGCTTACCTATCCATTAACGCTTCACCACAGCAGTTTCGTGCTGATAGCTTCTCCGATTATTTAAATCACGCGCGCTTGCAATTCAATGTGAGCCCAGAGCACATTCAAATTGAAATCACTGAATCCGTATTACTTGATCATGCGCCAGCCACGACCCGGCAGATTCGAGAGCTAAGGCAAGCAGGGATTCGCATTGCCATCGACGACTTCGGCACCGGCTATTCCAGCTTGAGTTACCTCAAACGTTTCCCTATTAGCGCCCTAAAAATCGATAAAAGCTTTGTTCAACACGCCGCTAATGATCCAACAGACCTTGCTATCATCAGAGCTATCATGGCTATTGCCATCCAGATGGACGTTAGTGTTATTGCAGAGGGAGTAGAGACTCAGGCTGAGCTAGACCTACTCATTCGCGAAGCGGTTCACTGCGGGCAGGGTTTCTTCTATTCAGAGCCGCTGTATAAAGAGGAACTGGTGGAGTTTATTCGCGGATTTGAGCAACATTGATGACTCGCCGGCCCAAGAAGGTACAATAGCCAGCTAAACCTGAGAGCGAGAGTTAGCATGTTCATCAAATCCCCAATCAAAGACTTCCAGTTAGCCCGGTTCCCCACTAATCATGACGCCTCTCTCAGAGCGTGGGATGCGGCGGATGAGCTCGTGCTATCTTGGTTGGAAGAACACTCGCCTGAACAGCCTCCGGCGTTGATACTAAATGATAGCTTCGGCGCAATCGCGCTAGGAAGCGGCGGTCTGATTAGCATCTCAGATTCGAAATTGAGCGCTATGGCTACAGAACTCAACGCCCGCAAAAATGATGTGAATTGTCCACAGCTCCTCGATGCGCTCACACCACTGCCTAAAACCGAAGGCCCCATCATTATAAAGATACCCAAGTCCATGGAGCTATTGGCGTATCAGCTGCGTAAACTCCGAGCTCAACTTGCGGATGGTCAAGTCATCGTCGGCGCTGCAATGGTGAAGCACTTGCCAAAACGTGCGCTCGAATTATTCGAGCAAATCATTGGTCCTACCACGACGTCACTAGCAAAAAAGAAAGCTCGATTACTTTTCAGCCATCTGGATAGTTCGCTAAGCGCTTCATCGCTACCCCAGAGTGCGTTCAGTTATCAGGAGCGTGAATATCAATCCCACGCCAATGTTTTCTCCAGTAAAAGTATTGATATCGGGACTCGATTTTTACTGCAACATCTCCCGCACCTCCCTGAACGGGGCCAGATCGCAGACTTAGGCTGTGGTAACGGAATTATTGGCGTTGAGTGCGCGCTGCGTGCTCCAGAGAGCGACATTCACTTCTTTGACGAGTCGTCTATGGCCATCGATAGCGCACGGTACAACTGGGATCATTTAGTTGGCTCATCACGTGTAGCGCAGTTCAACTGGGTAGACACCTTTGGTAGTACGCCAGCAAATCATTTCGACCTGGTGATCAACAACCCTCCTTTTCATCAGGGGCAAGTAATCGGTGATTTTCTAGCATGGAACATGTTCACTGCTTCACTTCGCTGTTTGAAAGTTCACGGTCAACTGGTTATTGTTGGTAACAGGCACCTTAACTATCACGGCAAATTAAAGAAACTCTTTGGTAACTGTGAAACCATCGCAAGTAATGCGAAGTTTGTTATTCTGAGAGCCACCAAACTCCGTTAACCGAGCCGTGAAACCTTCAATTCATCGGGGCGCCTGACAGAAAGGGGATCTATATGTCTTCATCAGCGTTCGATTACATCATTGTCGGTGCGGGGTCAGCGGGCTGCGTATTGGCTTCACGCCTTAGTGAAGACCCCAACGTGAGTGTTTTGCTGGTTGAGGCCGGTAAGAAGGATAGCAACCCACTCATTCATGCCCCCACAGGTGTAGCCGGCCTTGCTGTCTTAGGACAAGCGAACTGGAAATACAATACTACGCCGCAACCTCAGCTAAATGCCCGCCGCGGCTACCAACCTCGCGGGAAGGTGTTAGGCGGGTCTTCATCAATTAACGCCATGTTATATGTTCGCGGTCAGGCCGAGGATTATGACCAGTGGGCTGCGTTAGGTAACGTTGGCTGGGATTATGACAGTGTCCTCCCGTTCTTCATAAAGTCTGAGTGCAATGACACCTTTGACGATGAACTACACGGTACTGAGGGGCCTTTAGGTGTCAGTAATCCAACTCACGCGAGTGAGCTGAACAATCGTTTTATTAGCGCCTGTGAAGCAAATGGTGTCCCACGAAATGATGACTACAATGGTCACGAGCAGGCCGGAGCACACATTCTTCAAAGAACTATATGGAATGGCGAGCGCTGCAGTTCTGCCAAAGCGTATTTAACTCCTGCCGTACAGCGTAATAACCTCACGATTATGACCAACACCTTAACTCACCGAGTCACCCTAGTTGACGGCAAAGCCACTGGGGTGGTGGTCAGCAGTCAAGGGAAGGAGCGTGTTATCAAAGCTAAGCGCGAGGTGCTACTTTCTGCAGGCGCATTTGGCTCGCCGCAACTGCTAAATTTATCTGGGATTGGTGCTGCCGAGGAGTTAGCTCACCATGGTATTAGTCCGCAAGTTGAGCTAGCCGGTGTGGGTAAGAACCTTCAAGATCATATTGACTATGTGGTGGATTATCGTAGCACGGAAACTCACTCAAGCTTTGGCATATCGCTAAAGGGATCGTTTCAGCTGTTAGGAGACACTTTCAAATGGATTCGCAAACGCGAGGGTAGAATTACCAGTTCAATCGCGGAATCTGGAGCATTTTTTACCACCAAAGATGATGGTGAACGCCCTGATATCCAGCTCATTTTCGTGGTCGGCATGGTAGATGATCACGCACGAAAACTTCATCTAGGACATGGCTTCAGCTGCCACGCCACTGTACTAAGACCTCACAGCAGAGGCACGGTAAGCCTTGCAAGCTCAGACCCAAGCGATGCACCGTTGATTGACCCGCAGTTTTTAGCTGATCCGCGTGATCAGCAGACAATATTAGATGGAGCCAGAAAGATGCATGAAATTCTGGCCTCAGAAGCACTCTCTGAAGGACGAGGCGCTCTGCTTTACCCCGTTAATTACCACGACGATACCGCATTGATGTCCGATATTCGTGCTCGCGCAGATACACAATATCACCCCGTAGGGACTTGTAGGATGGGACCCAATAATGATCCACTGGCTGTTGTTGACAACCAATGTCGCGTTTACGGCGTATCAGGAATGCGTGTGGTTGATGCGTCGATCATGCCGACACTTGTGAGTGGCAATACTAATGCACCCACTATCATGATTGCTGAAAAAATCGCTCACGACATAAAACTTGGATGGACTACCTAACGGACTAACGCTATGTACTATCATGTGAGCATCGGCGGTAACATCCAGCCCGATAAAAATATCGGTTGTGCCGTCGTAAAGTTAACTCAGCTTTTTGGCGAATTGACACTCTTTCCCCGAGTCAGCACTGATGCGGTAGAAATGATCGAAGTGAATGAATTCATAAATACCGCGGCCATCTTTGAGAGCTCGCTGAGCCCCACTGCAGTGAAGGCTATTCTGAATGACATCGAAGTTGAATTAGGCAGAGATCGTGACGACCCTCTTTGCAGCGTAAAGAATCGCTGCTGTGACATCGATATATTTCAAGTCCTAGACTCCCCTCAACCCGACAGCTTTTTGTCGAGTGATGAAAGCTATGTCAAAGCGGTCTTCACCTCTAATCGCCATGCCGCAATCCAGTGTGAGCAATTGTATTTAGGCGATGGATCTACCACCATCAACCTTCAAACTGGACCCAGTAACGAACTGGTTATCAACCAAGTATTCTAGCGCCTTCAAGAGTGGTTCAAAGCCCGCCTCATAGCCAAGAGGAGTTTCTCCGAGCACTCTCGCTCTGTCCGCATCGGAATGCGACGGCAAAAACTTAACCGGTCCGGGCTGAATACTATTTACCCGCACACCTGGCGCCCATTTTAATGCCAATGACTTAGTTAAATTCTCCAATGCTGCTTTGCTCGCACAGTAACGTGCATGAACCGCTCGAGGGCGATCCGCGAAGATATCACTGAGGTGAACAATCAAACCGGGTTGGTCTAGGTTGGTTAATAGTGGTTGAAGCCTATAATTTATCAGTGCTGGCGCTTGGACGTGGACACGATTAAATCGCTCGAGCTGATCCCAAGCGTCGAGTTCTTCAGAGTCTACAGCGAAGTAGGACGCATTGTGGACGAGTAGCTGCACCGAGCTGACTTGCTCCTCAATCTGTTTGAGTGCTGTCAACACCGATGCCTTATCTTCATAGTCACATGCTAGCCAACAAACGCCTTTCCCCACCAATGTATCCAGCTCGGGGCTAGATTGCCTAGATAATGCAATGACTTGCCAGCCAAGCTTTAAATAGTGTTCCGCTACCAGCAACCCAAACCGTCTGCTTGCACCTGACACGACTAGTGTATTCATCTGCATCTCCGAACGCCTCTATCAATTGATCGTATCTTAAAATGGGATAACTGTGAAAAACATCCGTAATTCACGCCTCACCACTCGATATATAAGACCTGACTCCTATTGTGGATAAGTTTTTTTTCGAAAAACTGTACAGCTATATAGTTCAAGCCTTTGTTTTTTCTAGCCTGCGAAGAAATCAAGCTTTTTTTGAAAAAAATGATGCCTCATTTCAATCCCTGATCCGTACCGCCCGTTCAAAAAGGATTTAATCCGCACAATGCGGCAGATCTAGCGAAAAAAGCTATATTTATCAATAACTTAATTACACACAGTTTCTGGGGAAAAGGCTGTTAATAGTTTAGACACAGCCCGCTGAAAGCCTTTAAACACAAGGGCTTGACGCCATTTGATTCAAAATCAGCCACATTAGACACTGTACAAAAATACATAACCGAAATGTAACCAATACAGCAAAAGTTATTCTATGAAACTTGTGTATAAGAGTGTGGATAGACTTAAAAGTTGGGGCGCAAAAACCCTTTACTAAGGGTTTTTACAGATCTGTACACTTTTTGTACAGTTTATTTTATTTCCGTCAGCTGCTCAGGCTTTCCTTTACATGCTGCAATGACGATTTCCGCATGCTGAGCTAATAGTAGGCCAATCTTTTCAGCGTCCTTGTCATTCAAACTTTTTGCTTGCGCTTCAAAGAGATCAGTAAAGCCAGCGGCAAGCTCCAACATTTTGTCATGCTTCTCAGCTTCTTTTTTATCTTCAAACATCTTCCCGTCCCTGTCGCACTTCCACATCGCTATTACGGCCATGAATTTCTCCTCGTTGTCATCGCCCATCAAAGCATCGAGTGTACCAGTATTTGCAGCATAATGGTCCCGCTCTTCGATTGCGCTATTTCACAAAAAATACGACAATAGAGAAAACAGAATGAGCACTTAACATGACCCAGAAGAATGATGCCTTCGAACAAAAACTCACTGAGCTAGAAACCTTAGTCAATGAACTCGAAGCCGGCGAGCTTTCGCTTGAAGAGGCGATGACTAAGTTCGAACGCGGTATCGTCCTTACGCGTGAATGCCAACAATCGCTGAGTGCGGCCGAGCAAAAAGTGTCACAGCTTATCGCGCAGAATGCCGTTGACGAAACGGCTCCTTTCAACTCGGAGCAATAGTTATCGTGACCTTTAAGTCTTTCGCTCAAGATAGCCAAGCGCGTATTGAGTCCTATCTTGACCGTCAGCTTGCGGACGCTACCCTACTTGACGAAGCTATCCGCTACAGCGTGTTTAATGGTGGTAAACGTGTTCGTCCAGCGCTCGTCTACGCAACGGCGCAAGCGGTGGGACTGAGCTTCGACTCAGCCGATCCTCTTGCCGCAGCAATTGAATTGATTCATTCATACTCACTCGTTCACGATGACTTACCTGCCATGGACGATGACGACCTTCGTCGAGGCCTGCCTACCTGTCACAAGAAGTATGACGAAGCGACAGCTATCTTAGTAGGCGATGGACTTCAGAGTTTGGGCTTCCAGCAACTGAGCCTGACTCCTGCCGCAACCATTGGCGCCACCCTCGAAACACTGTGTGAGGCAGCGGGTCCCAATGGTATGGTACTGGGTCAAGCTGTGGACGTTGCATCGGCGGGCTCCGCACTAAGCTATGAACAACTTAGAGCGATGCACCGAGCCAAGACAGGCGCAATGATTGTTGCGAGTTGCCTGTTACCCGCAATCGTCGCTCAGGTTGAGCCAGCAGAATTGGCCGCGTTGCAGCGCTATGCCGATGCCATTGGCCTTGCCTTCCAGATTCAAGACGATATTCTCGACGTCACTTCAGACACCGACACCCTTGGCAAACCGCAGGGATCCGATATCCGCAATGATAAGCCAACCTATGTCAGCTTACTTGGCTTGGAAGGTGCTCGCGCTGAGCTCACTAAACTGCATGCCGAGGCGATGAGCTCGGCCGACGAACTAACGGGCGACTCCGCAGCGCTTCGAGGCGTCGCCGACTACATCGTGAGTCGCGTCCTTTAGGCCACTCGTGCTCAGCAAGCCGACGTTCAACCTCAGGGGCTATTTCATTGCTAGGAAAGCAACGCAAATGGCCTTACAATAGCGGTTTATACCCCCGATAGAAGTTGTTATTAATGTACGAAGAAATCCCTCAAAATAGGCCCTCTACCCCGCTACTCGACTCCATTGAGTCAACGAGTGATTTGCGGGCGTTAGATGAGCGTCAATTGATTATTTTGGCTGATGAGCTTCGTCATTACCTACTCTACAGTGTTGGGCAAACTGGCGGTCATTTTGGTGCCGGTCTTGGCGTAGTTGAACTCACTATCGCCTTACACTTTCTCTACGATACACCTTATGACCGAGTGGTATGGGATGTTGGCCATCAAGCCTATCCTCATAAAATCCTCACCGGTCGTCGTGATGCTATGCTAAGCATGCGTCAGGAGGGTGGTTTATCTGGGTTCCCTAAACGCTCTGAGAGTGAGTATGACACCTTCGGAGTTGGTCACTCATCCACATCTATTGGCGCAGCTCAGGGAATGGCAATGGCCGCTAGATTAAAAGGCGAATGTCGTCGAGCTGTGGCAGTGATTGGTGATGGCGCCATGACGGCAGGAATGGCTTTTGAGGCCTTAGCTCACGCTGCTCACACTAAAGAAAACATGATGGTTGTCCTGAATGACAACAATATGTCTATATCTAAGAATGTTGGTGGCTTAGCCAATTACTTCGCCAAGGTCTGGAGTTCAAAAACGTATATTGCGCTGCGCGAGGGCTCTCGTAAAGTTTTGTCTAAGATTCCACAGGCCTGGGAGCTAGCACGAAAGACCGAAGAGCACGTCAAAGGTATGATAAGCCCGGGAACCCTGTTTGAAGAGTTAGGATTTAATTACGTCGGTCCGCTAGATGGCCATGATCTACCTAGTCTTATTTCCACCATGCGAAATATGCGTGATCTAGAAGGCCCTCAGCTGCTCCACATCATCACTAAAAAAGGCAAAGGTTTTGGTCCCGCAGAACGCGATCCTATTGGCTATCACGCACTAACGAAAATCGAGCCAAAGCGAACTCTGTCGGAGCCCAAAGTCAAGAAATTGAAGTTCCAAGATATTTTTGGCCAGTGGCTTTGTGATAGTGCCGCGCAGGACCAAAAACTCGTGGCCATTACACCAGCTATGTCTGAAGGCTCAGGCATGCTGAAGTTCGCTGATCAGTTTCCCGACCGCTTCTTCGATGTAGCCATTGCTGAACAGCATGCTGTCACGCTAGCAGCAGGGCTTGCGTGTGAGTCACTTAAGCCAGTTGTCGCCATCTACTCAACGTTCTTACAACGTGGCTACGATCAACTCATCCATGATGTTGCAATCCAAGATCTCGATGTTACCTTCGCCATAGATCGCGCAGGTTTAGTTGGTGAAGACGGTGCTACCCATGCTGGCGCCTACGACCTCAGTTATCTTCGCTGCATTCCTAATATGGTAATTGCCGTACCAAGCGACGAAGCTGAAACGCGACTTCTACTTGAATCAGCCTACCAGTACCAAGGTCCTGCCGCAGTTCGCTACCCCCGAGGTGCCGGCACAGGCGTTAGCCCAGGAGAGCAACTCGAGATTGTTCCGGTGGGCAGAGCTAGAACGGTTAGAGAGGGAAGTGATGTTGCCATTCTCTGTTTCGGCACCTTGCTTGCTGAGTGTTTAGACGTTGCGAATTCGCTCAACGCAACCCTCATTGACATGCGTTGGGTGAAGCCTTTAGACGCAGCCGCCATTGAGGCGCTTATTGGTACTCACGAATTGTTAGTGACGGTAGAGGTTAACGCCATAGCGGGTGGGGCTGGTAGCGCGGTAAGCGAACATCTGAACCAACAGGGTATGCCCATTGACCTGTTACAACTGGGGCTTCCTGATCGCTATGAGGACCACGCACCTCAAGCCGTTCAGCTACAGAAGCTGGGCTTAGATAGCCAGGGAATACGTGCCGCTATTGATGCCCGACTGAAACGCTAAGCCGAGCACCAAAACTAAGCACCAAAACCAAGCACCAAAACCAAGCACCAAGTCCGGCGACTAGAAGCCAAGTGCTAACGCCAAAAACTAAAGCCCAGCGCGAAAACCCCGTTACCGAAGCCAACGAGTTACCTTAGCGTGAGCCACGGTCATCAATCGGCTTCGAAGACTTTAGCCCAAACGGGGACTATGCATCATCACTGAACATGTGTCCAAACGGGGGCTATGCATCATCACTGAACATGTGTCCAAGCTTGGCGCCTTTCGTTGCGATGTAGCCTTCATTGTGGACGTTATGACCCACTTTGATTTCTTCACGACCTTCAACTTGGATGCCATATTTTGCCATCGCATCCAGCTTTCGAGGATTATTCGTCATTAGTTTAAGCTTGGTTACGCCAAAGTGCGCCAGCATATCTACACACATCGAGTATTCGCGCTGATCTGCTCCGAAGCCCAGTGCTTCATTCGCCTCTACCGTGTCAGCCCCATCATCCTGTAGGTGGTAAGCGCGAATTTTATTCATTAGGCCAATACCTCGACCTTCCTGACGCAAGTACATAATCATGCCACTACCATGCTCGGATATCCGACGCATTGCCTCTTGCAGCTGCGGACCGCAGTCACAGCGTGCACTGAAGAGCGCATCACCCGTCAAACATTCAGAGTGTACACGAGCCAAAACTGCCTCTTTGGTGTTCAGTTCACCAAACGTTAGGACGACATGCTCCTTCAAAGTCTGAGGATCTTGAAAACCATGAATGCAAAACTCACCAAACTGAGTGGGTAGTTTCGAGGAATCAACGAATTGGACGCTCAAGGGGATATCTCCAAAATGATAGGCAAGCGATTTTCACAGAGGAATCGCTCAGAATAAATAGGTAATTAAAGCAGTGGCGAAGTGAGGTAAGCCAGCTGCTGAAGTAATTTAGTTGATAAACTACGCCTACGCCAACGACTTAAACTAAGCGCACGCGTATCTCTCTGGTAGCGATCAATGATCTGATGTAACTGATGAACGGTATCATCGTGGTAGATCGCGACGGTTAACTCAAAGTTTAACCAAAAGCTCCGCATATCCAAGTTTACCGAGCCGTAAAGTGCAAGATCGTCGTCAATCACTACCAGCTTGGCATGGAGTAAGCCACCATCGAAAACTTCAATGCGGACGCCAGCGGCCAACAGCTCTTCGTAATAGGAACTGCTCGCAAGCCCAACTAGCCGCGAATCATTACGCTTGGGCACAATGAGCGTGACCTCAACCCCTCGGTGAACCGCTGCCTTGAGAGCAGTCACTAAGCCTTCACCTGGCACAAAGTAAGGAGTTGTCATCCTGACACAACTTTGTGCTGAATAGATGGCCGTTAACAACACCTCTTCAATACTATCATTGGGGCTTGCTGGCCCGCTTGGCGCGACCTGACATAACACACCGCCGGAAGGGTTTGGGAGCTCTGACTCTCGCAATCGTGGGAGTAAGTTTCGCCCGGTTTCAAGTTGCCAATCGTTAACAATGACACTCTTAAGAAACAGCGCCGCAGGCCCTTCGATACGAATCATGGTGTCAACCCACTCACCAACTCCCGCATCTTCATTAAATAATATTGGATCAACCAGATTCATACTGCCGGTCCAACCCACTCTACCGTCAACCACTACAGCTTTTCGGTGCACTCGGAGGTCTTGGCGTTCCAACCACAGGCGCCAAGGTAAGACGGGGAGTAACTCCAATACCTTCACACCGTTACGCTCTAGCTGTAGCTGACGCTCGCTGCCTATAAATTTAGAGGAGCCAGCTGAATCTAACGCTATAAAAACCTGTACACCGCGGGAAGCTGCCTGTTCTAAGGACTGAAGGACCGGCTCTACCCGTCCGCGTTCTTCAAGGATGTAGAACTCCATCCAAACACTCTGATCAGCGTCATTAATATCAGCAATCAAAGCTTCGAACACCGGTCCAGCTTCGGTAAAGAGTTTAGTAGCATTACCAGGGAGCAAAGGCATTCCTTCGCGGCTAAAGATAAGCTTGGCAACACCCTGCTGCTTAGCGTTAAGCTCCTGTTGAGTGGCTGGGATAAGCGCCGCCATAGAATCCAGCCAAACTCGATATTTTGTATTTAGCCGTCTGGCTCGCTTCGCACGAAAGCGGCCTAGTTCTAACTCACCAAATACCAAATACGCAAACACGCCGATAATAGGGACCGCAAAAATAACGCCGATCCATGCAAGCGTTACGCCCACTTTTCTTCGCTTAAGAATTAACCGGAAGAGAATAAGAATAACGGTAACGAAATAACCTAGCATGAGCGCCGAGGTTAACCACCCCGTGAAGTCACTCATAACCAACCCAGGTCCACTGCGAAAAAGAGTACCGCAGCGCTGAAAATACCGGCGACCATGTCGTCAATCATGATACCGATTCCGCCGGACACATGTCGGTCGATCCAGCCAATCGGCCACGGCTTGGCAATATCAAAGATTCGGAATAAAACGAATCCTACCACTAAGTTCAAAGCAGTAGGCTCAACAACGGCCAGCGTAATCCAAATTCCTACCCATTCATCTATGACAATACCGCCGTAGTCGTGGACCCTCATCTTAATGGCGCTACGATGGGCACACCAGGTACCATAAACTGTTAGGACAATCATGATCGCTGCAGCCACCACTGGTGACAGGTAATTCACCAGCAGCACAAACACCAACAGGCCAGAAATCGTACCCCAAGTACCGGGAGCGGGACGAATTAAACCTGAGCCCATCCCGAAGGCGACAAAATGATCGAGATCTGTAAAGACTTGCTTAGCTGTGATGGGTTGTGCTGTTGCCATAATTAAAAGTGACCGTATCCAGAGTTCGTACAGATAGTGGCGTTACCATCATCTACGATTAGTAGAATTTCTCGATTTAGATTTAACCGACCTATTCGCGTAACCGGGGTGTTAGACGTCAGGCTCAAAGACTCTACCTCCTGCCGTTTTGAGGCCGGAGCTGTGAACAAAAGTTCGTAGTCATCGCCACCTTGAAACGCCAGTTCGAAGGAGGCATCTCTTCCCACGCGTCCTAGGGCGAGCGGATTAATCGGTATTCGCCCACGATCAATCTCTGCACCCAATCCCGATGATTGTAAAATATGTCGGACGTCTCCCGCCAGACCATCGGACAAATCGAGACAACTCGTCGCAATACCACGAGCAAGACCTTGGCCAAACTCAAGGCGGCACGGCGGCTGCCAATAAGCTTGGTCTAGGGCTGAGAGATTGCCGATGTCAGTGTTATCGATCTCCTCCAAAGCGGCTGCACTGCCACCCAACGTGCCCGTAACCCAGAGGTCATCATCGTCTTGCGCACCAGTTCTTCGCAAGGCTTGACCTGCTTCAACACGACCCATAACGGTTACCGAGATGGTGAAAGGGCCCTGAACGGTATCACCGCCAATAATTGGGGTTTGATAGCGCTCTATTCCCATAGCCACCCCTTCGGCAATCCGACGAGCTAACTCAACATTCAGGTTCGGACAGCTCAGCGAAAGCGTAAATCCAAGCGGTTGAGCCCCCATTGCCGCGAGGTCGCTGACGGCACAGCCAATTGCTCGCGCTACAACCAAGGCATAATCCGCGCCTACTGGAAAGTGTCTTGATTCAACTTGGGTGTCGGTGGAGACCACTAATTCTTCGTTTTCACCTAGACGAATAACCGCCGCATCATCGCCTATGCCGAGCACAACATGCTCGTCGCTGACACTTAGCGGCTTCATAAACTCTTTAATGAAAGAGAATTCTTTCATCGATTATTTAGCTCGGACCTCCGCCATACGGAACTTGGCGGCGGCTTTGTCGAGAACACCGTTAACGTATTTAAACGAGTCGGTTGCGCCAAAGGTCTTGGCTAAGTTAACAGACTCATTAATGACCACTTTATAGGGCACATCTATGCAATGCTGTAATTCAAAGAAGCCCATGCGCAACACCGAAATTGCTACGGGATCGAGCTCTGCAAAGGCGCGATCTAGATAAGGTTCAATGGACGCTTGCAACGCTACTTTTTCACGTGCAACACCGTTGAGTACTTTCGAGAAAAACTCGGTATCAACGGGAGCCATGTCATTATCAACATGAAATTGCGCTTCGATTTCAGTCGAAGGGGTACCGGTAAGTTGCCACTGGTACAACGCTTGAACTAATAGTTTGCGCGCCTTGCGACGCGCTGAGGGAGTTGTTGGCATAATATTTTTACAACTGTTTAAGTAGAGAAACCATTTCAAGAGCCGTTACTGCCGCCTCTTCACCTTTGTTACCAGCTTTAGTGCCAGCTCGTTCAATTGCCTGTTCGATGGTATCCACTGTGAGGACACCGAAAGTCACCGGCAAGGTCGCATCGAGGCTAACGGTGGATAAGCCTTTAACACACTCACCTGAAACATACTCAAAGTGAGGCGTACCGCCGCGTATCACCGCACCCAGTGCAATAATTGCATCGTACTCGCCTGCTGCTGCAACCTTTTTTACAACTACCGGTAGTTCAAACGCACCGGGAACTCGGATAATGGTAATGTCACTTTCAGTGACGCCGTGACGGCGGAGACAACCAATAGCGCCTTCTAGCAGTGACTCAACAACAAATTCGTTCCAGCGTGCAACCACGATCGCGAATTTACCACCGCTCACCAAATTACCTTCAATCGTTTTCATAGACTTGTCTTCCCTCAGTTTAGTCGGCTTGACACGGAATGTACTCAGTAACTTCAAGTCCCCATCCCGACAATGCATTAAATTTGATTGGCGCGCTCATCAAGCGCATTTGTGAAATGCCCAAATCCTTGAGGATTTGCGATCCAGTCCCAACTTCGCGATAGCCTTTAATATTATCAGCAGCAAGTGCTGACGGCGCTTTGCCCTCGGCAACAAGATCGATATCCAGGTCCAGCTCATTGAACGCTTCATCGTGACAAAGCACCACTAGCACACCCTGACCTTCTTTGGCGATACGACGCATTGCTCGCTTTACCGTCCAATGACGATAAGGGTCACTCTCATGCTGAATGCCAAACATGTCACGCACACGAGTGGTAACGTGCACTCGAACCAAATTCGGTTCGTCTTCATTCACTTCACCTTTAATAAAGACTAAGTGGTTTTCGTCACGCGCGCTGTCACGATACGTCTTAAGCTCGAAGTCCCCGTACTGGGTCATCACCCGACGTGACTGAACACACTCAACTGTTTTTTCAGTTGAAGCACGATAATGAATCAAATCGGCGATAGTGCCCATTTTGATGTTGTGTTCCTTGGCAAAGATCTCTAAATCATCGCGACGGGCCATGGTACCGTCTTCGTTCATGATTTCGACAATCACTGACGACGGCTCGTAGCCCGCCAAACGCGCGAGATCGGACCCCGCTTCAGTATGACCAGCCCGACTTAAAACGCCGCCTGGCTGAGCGCGTAACGGGAAAATATGCCCTGGCTGGACAATATCTTTCGCTACTGCGTTACGTGCAACCGCAGTGCGAACCGTATGCGCCCTGTCAGCCGCTGAAATCCCCGTTGTAACACCCTCGGCAGCTTCAATAGACACCGTAAAATTGGTGGTATGTTGAGCTCGGTTGTCAGAAACCATTAACGGCAGATTCAATAGCTCACAGCGCTCGTTCGTTAAGGTCATGCAAATTAACCCGCGCGCATGGGTTGCCATGAAATTAATATCTTCAGGACGAACTTGCTCGCTCGCGATAATTAGATCGCCTTCATTCTCACGATCTTCGTCATCCATAAGAATAACCATTTTACCCTGACGAATATCTTCAATCAGTTCAGGTACAGTGCTCATTGGCATGTTAATCACAACCTCAATTTTTAATAAAGCCAGCGTGGCGCAAGCTATCAAGCGTTACCCCACTGCTACGATTTTGTTCCTTTGGGCTTAATAATAGACGCTCTAAATAGCGAGCTATCATATCTACCTCAATATTCACCAAATCACCCACTTGGTAGTTTGCGATCTGGGTTTTCTCAGCCGTATGCGGAACAATGGTAAGTCGGCATTGCTGCTCGGACACATCATTCACTGTCAAACTCACACCATCCACACAGATGGAACCTTTGTGAGCAACGTATCGCGCTAGCTCCATGGGCAAACTCAGGTGATAGTCCCAAGCTCGACCATCACGATTTATCTCGATAATCTTGGCGGTTCCGTCAACGTGCCCTGAAACCATGTGGCCTCCGAAGCGGGTAGTTGGCAACATCGCTTTTTCCAAGTTCACGCGAGTACCGATTGCCAAGTTCGCAAGCGTACTCAGCGCAAGCGTTTCATTCGAGACATCGGCACTAAAATAGTCCGTACCAAATTCGACAACCGTGAGGCACACACCATTCGTTGCAATACTGTCGCCCAACTTCACATCAGCGAAATCAAGTGTACTCGAACGAATTCGAAGACGGGCATCACCGCCGCGACTCTGACGCTGTTCAATTACGCCGTCGGCTTCTACTAGACCGGTAAACATACGGCCCCCTCAGCAAGTTGGATTCCAAAGCGCAGATCATCCCCTATTGTGCGAACTTCTGCTATATCGAGATTTACTGACTCCGACATCTTTTCGAACGGCAAGCGCAACAGTGGATTAGCACTAGACCCCAGCAATTTGGGGGCCATATACAGATACCAACAATCAACTAAACCGGCAGCCAGGAAAGCACCTGATAGCGTAGGACCGGCTTCCACAAGCACCTGATTACATTGCCTCTGTGCCAATAGCTCTAGTACGGCCAACAGCGGCAATCGCCCGTTTTCAAGCGGAAGACTCACACGCTCTACACCAGAGATCACTCTATCTACCTCGGTGCCGGTGATCCAAAGTGTTGGCGCCTCACCCCTACAGATAGCCGCGTCCGCTGATAATCGACCGTGAGAATCTAGCACAACTCGCAAGGGCGGGTTGGCCATTAACCAATCTAAGCTGTTCTCATCAATAGTTAGCTCTTCGCGGCGAAGTGTCAGCCGAGAATCATCCTGAAGGACCGAATCTACACCGGTAATAATGGCCGAACTTAATGCGCGCAGCTTTTGCACATCAGCTCGGGCGGCGGGGCCGGTAATCCACTTGGACTCCCCCGAGGCCATCGCGGTTCGCCCATCTACTGAAGAGGCCGACTTCATCACCACGAAAGGTAATTGGCAGCGAGCGCGTTTAAGAAAGCCTGGATTGATCGCCTCGGCCTGCGGCTGCATCAGCGGACCATCTACTCGAATTCCAGCTAGTCTAAGTTTGTCCAACCCAGCCCCGGCAACTTGTTCGTGAGGGTCAATACCGGCAAAGACCACTCTACTCACGCCCGCTTCAATCAACGCGTCGGCGCATGGCGATGTGCGACCAGTATGACTACAAGGCTCTAAGCTCACGTATGCTGTTGCGCCGGCTGCGAGCTTAGCGGCTGCGGCCAGCGCCACACGCTCGGCGTGAAGACCGCCTGCCGGCTGGGTATGACCTTCACCAACGACTTCGCCGTCAACGACTAACAGACAGCCTACCGAGGGATTTGGGCGAGTAATGAAGCGTCCTTGGCGCGCTATCTGAATTGCACGCGACATAAATTTATGATCAGCGGTATCCATGATTACTTGGCCAGTTCTGCTCGTTTTAGCTCGTCCAGCTCGGCTTGGAATTCGTCAATATTTTGGAAGCTTAGGTATACCGAGGCATAGCGAATATAGGCGACTTTATCCAACTTCTTGAGCTCGAGCATAACGCGTTCGCCGATGCGAATAGACTGAAGTTCACGCTCGCCGGTGGCCTGAAGGTAATGTTTAATATTGTTGATGGCGGTTTCAATATCTTCGGTAGCAACGGGGCGTTTTTCCAGTGCCCGCATCATGCCTGCGCGAAGCTTCAGTTCATCAAAGGGCTGACGAGAACCATCTTGCTTAACAACGCTGGGCATTAACAGCTCAGCAGTTTCATAGGAAGTGAATCGATCGTGGCACGACATACATTCGCGGCGACGGCGAACCTGATCACCTTCGGCAACTAAGCGCGAATCAACAACTTTTGTTTCTTCTGCTTTGCAAAATGGACAACGCATGTGTGTACCCTAACGATTTATAAAGAACAGCGCGCATTGTAGCACAGATTTTAATCAGGCAAAGCCCCGTAAAAGCTGGCCCCAGCAACAACAAACCCCATCATTTCTGACAGGGTTTGATGAGTTTCTAAGCGCTACGCTTGCAGCGCTAACGACCAGTAATCGGCAGTTATTAGTCCGCGTAGACTGGGAACTGCGCGCACAGCGCTTTCACTTTTTCGCGAACTTCTGGGATAACTGTCTCGGACGTACCCTGCTCTAACGAGTCTAAGACATCAACAATCCAGTGACTCAATTGAGCGGTTTCCTGCTCTTTGAAGCCACGAGTAGTGATGGCTGGTGTACCAAGACGAAGACCTGAAGTAACGAATGGCGAACGTGGGTCATTCGGTACGGAGTTCTTATTCACCGTAATGAAAGCTTCACCCAACGCCGCGTCAGCATCCTTACCCGTGTAAGCTTTACCAATCAGATCAACCAACAACAAATGGTTCTGCGTGCCGCCGGAAACAATCTTGATACCGCGCTCCTGAATGGTTGTTGCCATAACGTTAGCGTTGATCATGACTTGCTTTTGATACGCCTTGTAGTCATCGCCCATAGCTTCTTTAAAGCAAACTGCCTTACCGGCAATAACGTGCATAAGAGGGCCACCTTGACCACCTGGGAATACCGCTGAATTAAATTTCTTTTCAAGTTCAGCATTGGCACGCGCCAGAATAAGCCCACCACGTGGACCGCGAAGCGTTTTGTGAGTAGTGGTAGTCACCACATCAGCGAATGGCACTGGGTTCGGATAAAGGCCGGCAGCAATTAATCCTGCCACATGCGCCATGTCAACGAAGAGATAAGCACCTACCTTATCAGCAATCTCTCGGAACTTAGCCCAATCAACCACTCCGGAATAGGCCGAGAAGCCCGCGATAATCATCTTCGGTTTGTGCTCAATTGCTAAAGCTTCAACCTCAGCGTAATCTATTTCTCCAGTCGCCTCGCTTAAACCATATTGCACGGCGTTGTAGATCTTACCGGAAAAGTTAACGCTAGAACCGTGTGTTAAGTGACCGCCATGAGCTAGGCTCATACCCAGTACAGTGTCACCGGCGTTAAGCAGCGCCTGAAATACGGCTGAGTTTGCCTGTGAACCCGAGTGTGGCTGAACGTTCGCGTAATCAGCACCAAACAACTCCTTGGCACGATTAATAGCAAGATCTTCAGCAATATCAACAAACTCACAACCACCGTAGTAGCGTTTGTGAGGGTAACCTTCAGCATACTTGTTGGTCAGCACAGAACCCTGCGCCTCCATGACACGTGGACTGGTGTAGTTTTCCGAAGCAATCAATTCAATGTGATGTTCTTGACGCTCACGCTCTGACTCCATTGATGCAAATAGCTCAGGGTCGAAGTCGGCGATAGACATGGACTTTTTAAACATAATGTTTCCTCGTGTTTCGTATCGTAAACAAACTATCACATAGTCTACGTATAGTGAAGGTTGGCGTTAGTCTAAACTGAACAAATTAAATGAACAAAGTAGGAGTGAATATGACCACAAAAAAAATACCCTCCACCATTGTCAGCCCTGAGGGCACGCTGGAACACCTCTCTGCAATGGAAGTAGATGAGTTAACCAGAACAAAGTTCGACCACCCCATTTATACACTGTTTCGCCAATGTGCTCTGGCGGTGCTCAATGCTGGCGCTCAAACCGATTCAGTGGAAGATCTCATGGCTGAATTTGCCGACTTTGAGATTCATTTCGTCCGCCAAGACCGTGGCATTCGCCTCCACCTCATTAATGCGCCTGGCGATGCCTTTGTAGACGGCAAGATGATTCATGGGGTTCGAAAGTTACTCTTCTCGGTATTACGGGATGTCTTGTACGTCCGCCATCAGTTTGATCTCAACGAAAACGCTACGAATATTGGTGAGCTGTTGAGTGATGGTGTCTATAGGGTTGTACGCAACGCCGGCGTACTCCGAACTGGTATGCAACACGGATTAGTCGTCTGCTGGGGTGGCCACTCTATTGGCACAGAAGAATATAAATTTTGTAAAAGAGTAGGCTATCAACTTGGGCTCCGAAACCTAGGCATTATCACTGGGTGCGGCCCCGGTGCAATGAAAGCCCCCATGAAAGGAGCGGCAATTGGGCATGCTAAACAACAGCATGAACCACGTCGTTACATCGGCCTAACCGAAAACTCGATTATTGCGGCTGAACCACCTAACGCAATTGTTAATGAACTCGTCATCATGCCGGATATTGAGAAGCGCCTCGAAGCGTTTGTCCGAGTTGGCCATGGATTGATTGTCTTCCCGGGCGGGCCTGGTACCGCCGAGGAAATTCTTTATGCCCTGGCTCTCAAACTCCACCCCAAGAATGCCAACTTACAGCTTCCGCTCATCTTCGCAGCGGGCGAGTCGAGTCGCGGTTACTTTGATGCGATGGATACTTTCCTTCGCAAGGCACTTGGTGATGATATTGCCCAACATTACCAACTCATTGTTGGTAATCCTGAAGCCATTGCACGTGAGATGCGCGAGGCCGTTACGAATGTGATGGATTACCGATGTGAACAAAATGACAGTTTCTCCTATAACTGGGGACTTCATATTCCCGAGGCACTGCAGACGCCATTCATCGCCACCCATGACTCCATGGCAGAACTGGACCTGCATCTGAGCCGTGAACCCTACGAGCTCGCTGTCGAGTTGCGACGTGTCTTCTCCGGCGTTGTGTCAGGAAACATTAAAGAAGCCGGCATACGCGCCGTTAGAGACCACGGTCCATTCCAACTCAGCGGCGATCAGGCACTCATGGATACTATCGACCAGCTACTCCAAAGCATGGTCGCGGAAGGGCGCATGAAAATAGCGGGCGACTACATCCCCTGCTATGAGATTCGCAGTTAAACGGCAGGGGCTTTACCTCAGTGCTGATTGACTCGTACAATCAGCACTCATTAAAACTTGAGGATAGGCAGTTGCTTGAAGAACTCATCCAGCAGTTTGGCGTGATGCAAGGAGCAGAGCTTATCGCGCTCTTTTTGGCGGTGGCGTACGTAGTACTTGCAGCCAAAAAAAGTCAGTGGTGTTGGCCCGCTGCGGCGATCTCTACGGCAATTTATACCGCCTTATTCTGGCACGTTTCATTAGTGTCGGAGTCACTACTCAATGGCTACTACCTTGTCATGGCAGCCTGGGGATGGTGGAATTGGCGTAGCCAAGAGGCAACCAGTTTCATCTCTGAACAACGTTCTCTTCAGTGGCACAGCATTGCTATCTTAGCATGCACGCTTGCGGCGTTAGCATGGGGTTACACCGCAGAACGCTGGCTGAGCGCTGAGTTGGCTTACTTTGATGCCGCCACCACAACTTTCGCTATCTTTGCCACTTGGATGCTTACCCAGAAAATTCGCGCTAACTGGCTGTATTGGATTGTCATTAACCTTGCTAGCATCCTTCTTTATCAGGCAAAAGGCCTCTATATCACCAGTCTACTGATGATGATCTATACAGTGATGGCAATCGTTGGTTGGTACAGTTGGAAACGAGACGATGACAGACACCTTTCTCCAGCAGGGGCTTAGCGAACTTCACCCTACGCTGGCTCAATGCCGCGTAGAGTTCAGCCTTTCTGGCACCGCTAACCAAGTGTTTAAAGCACGCGTAGGCGAACAATTGCTCGCCGTTAGAATGATGTCCGTGGTTCGCGATGCGGCTACACCGAGAAAGGCTGAGCACGAAGTCTGGCTAACACTTCAGCACCGCGATCTCGCGCCCGAGCTCTTCCATTGGGATAGCAACCATCAATTCTGTATTGCCAAATGGATTGATTCGGCAGGCGTGCCGTTAGCGAATGAGCTTATTCAGCTTCTCGTTAAGCTTCATACTAGTCCGATACCAGCATCTTGTCCCAAGATAGATTTACTTATGGGAAGCAAGCTGTACCTGGACGAATTAGCACTTCCGATTAAGCCCTTCATTGATCATTTTCAAAGACTTCTCAATGCTCTTGCGCTGAGTCAGCTAAGTCATAGCTTGTGCCATAATGATTTAGTGGCCGGGAACATCATCAAAGACGGTAGCCAGCTATGGCTTATCGACTTTGAATACAGCGGTATCAACCACCCCTACTTCGATCTCTGTAGCAGTTGGAATAGCTTCATTAACGCTGACGAGTCGCTCAACGCGTTTGCTCAGAGATATTTAGTGGCGATTGGTGAAGAATTTAACGACACCGAGCAAGCTGCCTTAGCGGCAGCACACGAGCTCAGTTTATGGGTTGGATTGTTGTGGGCCTTAGCTAAGCAACCAAGCTGGCAAGAAGATTATAGAAAGCCGCTGAGCGAGATTGATAATTCCGTCACTCAACAGCTTCTACATTCACTCATGCAGCTAGCTATCCTCTGACTGATCAAGCTCGCCGCTATAGTGACGGACTATCCCCGAGAAATCATCGCCTAACGCCGACTCCTGTGCAGCAACCAATGCCGCATACTGTTCGCTAGCACACCTTCCCATAGGCGTCTCGGAACCAGATTGCGCAGCCAACGCTAATGCCAAGCCCAAGTCCTTTTGCATGAGTGCGGTCCCGAAGCCACCCTGATAGCCGTTGGCTGCCGGCACACCGTCCATCACGCCAGGCCAAGGATTATACTTCTCCAAGACCCAATTATTACCTGAACTCGCCTTCATAATGTCGGAGAGTACGGCTGGGTCTAAGCCATTATCCACCCCAAAACTTAGCGCTTCGGAGGTCCCGGTCATGAGTACGGCCAGCAACATATTATTAACGATCTTTGCGATTTGACCCGCTCCTGCCGCGCCCGCGTGGAAAACGTTCGCCCCCATAACCTGAAGCAATGGTGTAGCGCGCTTAATAGCGTCTTCACTCCCACCACAGATAAAGCTCAACGTGCCCGCTTTGGCGCCCGCGGTACCGCCGGATACTGGCGCATCAACAACACTCACACCAAGCGCCTCACCCGCGCTATGGAGATTTTTAGCCGCCTCGGCACTAATCGTTGAGCAATCCACCACCAGCGTATCCTTCGCTAGTGACTCCAGCAATCCAGAGTCTAAGTACACGGACTGCACCGCTGCATCACTCGGCAACATCGTGATAATGGCATCACAACCATCCAACGCCGACAGTGCCGACGCGGCGGTTTCCAAACCCTGATCCGCCGCCTTGGCGAGTAACGCTTTACTCATGTCCACCGCAACAACCTGCTGGCCTGACTTGTGCAGGTTAATCGCCATAGGAAGGCCCATGTTACCAATACCGACAAACAATACTTTCATGGTTCAATTACCTTGTGTTTAGCTATTCGTCCACTCGGGTGCGCGTTTTTCAAGAAAGGCGTTTACGCCTTCAGTGGTATCCGCTGAATCGAAAAGCTCAACAAAGGCTTCGCGCTCCTGATATAAGGCGTCGCGCATTGAGGTATGACGAGTTGCCTGAATCAGCGCTTTGCTTGCTGCCACCGAAGTTGGGCTCTGCGCCGATACCTGCTCCGCTAACGCTAAGGCGGCGGCCAACGCTTCACCTTTCGCCACAACCTCTTCCACTAAACCAATGGCCAACGCTTTTTCAGCGTTAAGTCGCTCGCCACAGAGAATCATACGCTTTGCCCAGGCCTCTCCTACGATACGCGTTAGTGTCTGAGTACCCAAACCACACGGGAGCAGACCTACCTTAGCTTCAGGCAAGGCCACCTGAGCCTGCGATTCAGCGATGCGAATATCACAGGCCATCGCCGCCTCTAGACCTCCGCCCATGGCATAACCATTAATCGCTGCGATCGATACGCCACGGAAGTTTGCCAAGGCCGTAAACGCCTTGCCAAAGCAATGGGCGAGCGTAGCCGCGATGCCCTTATCACCCGAGGCAAACATATTTAGATCGGCGCCTGCCGAAAAAAACTTTTCACCTTCTCCCGTTAATACGAGGGCATAGATATCTTTGTCATGATTTAGTGTCTCAACCAACTCTGCGAGGCTGTTTAAACTTGCTTCTGTCCAAGTATTCGCAGGTGGGTTGCTGATTGTTAGCAGGGCCGTTGAGCCTCGCTTTTCTAGGGTGATGCCACTCATAGCTGAAGTCCCTCACAAACTTGATCCATAAAGAGGCGCCGCGAAATAATGACGCGCATCACCTCATTGGTGCCTTCTAAAATCTGATGCACCCGCGTATCGCGAACCATTCGTTCTAGCGGGTATTCTTTAATATAACCGTATCCACCATGGAGCTGAAGCGCCTGATTACAGACCTCGAAACCTACATCCGTTGCAAAGCGCTTTGCCATAGCACAATGCATAGCGGCATTCGCATCTCCACCATCAAGTTTGGCGGCGGCGTAACGGACTAACTGTCTAGCCGCGAGTAGCTCCGTTGCCATGTCGGCTAAACGAAACTGCAGCGCTTGGTTGGCGGCAATCGGCTTGCCAAACTGTTCGCGCTCTTGAAGGTATTTCTGGCTGATCTCAAGTGCCGCCTGAGCGGTGCCTAGTGAGCAGGTTGCAATATTAATGCGCCCTCCGTCCAAACCCTTCATGGCGAACTTAAAACCATCGCCCTCTTGCCCCAACAGATGATCGGCAGGAACGAATACCTGATCGAAGGTGATCATTCGAGTAGGCTGGCAATTCCAGCCCATCTTTTCCTCTTTTTTGCCGTAGCTAATTCCCTCGCTCTTAGCAGGCACCACGAAGGCACTAACACCGCTCGCACCAGCTTCTCCGGTTCGCGCCATAACAATCAATACATCGGTACTGCCCGCTCCGGAGATAAAGACTTTAGCCCCAGACAACTGATAGCCACCGGCTACCTTAGTCGCCTTTGTGCGCAGTGATGCGGCATCGCTCCCAGCCCCCGGCTCAGTCAAACAATAGGAGCCTAGTAACTCGCCCCGAGTCATTGCTTCGCCGTATGTTTCCTTAACCTGCTCCGTACCCCACGTTCCCAACATCCAAGTAGCCATGTTGTGAATGGTTAAGTAGGCGGTGGTGGCGGTACAGCCTTTCGATAGCTGTTCGAATATTAAATGCGAATCGAGCCGCGATAAGGCTAACCCGCCGATATCTTCTGGGGCATAGAGACCGCAAAAGCCTAACTCTGCGGCTTGACGAATCGCCGCCACCGGAAAATGAGCGTCTCGATCCCACTCAGCGGCGTACGGTGCCAGTTGGTCGTTAGCGAAGTCATTCGCTAAGTCCATAAAAGCACGCTGGTCATCTGATAAGCTAAAATCCATGAGCGCTCCTTACTTCAGTGCAATGGTCATATTGGCATCAACATTTTCACCCGCCTCGAACCAGCGCGAGGTTACCGTCTTGGTTTCCGTATAGAACCTAACTGCCTGCTTTCCATAGGCATGTTGATCACCATAGAACGAACCGCGCCAGCCTGTAAACGAAAAGAACGGCAACGGCACGGGAATTGGAACGTTTACGCCCACTTGACCCACTTTAATTCGATGCTGGAAGTCTCGTGCTGCAAAGCCACTACCGGTAAAGATTGAGGTACCATTACCGAAGGGGTTGCGGTTGATCATTGCTATCGCATCGTTAAGATCGTTCGCTTCAACTAGGCACAGTACTGGGCCAAATATCTCCTGCTGATAGACCCCCATTTCCGGCGTTACCTTCGCGAAAACGGTAGCGCCAACCCAATTCCCATTGGGATAATCCGTCACTTCAACTTGAGTGCCGTCTACTAGGCAGCTTGCACCATCCTCTTTAGCCTGCTCAATAATAGCCGTCACTCGTTCTCTCGCTTGCGGTGAAATAAGTGGCCCAAAGTCGGCCTCCTCATCCGTAAACGGCCCCGGCTTCAGGGTTGCCAATTCCGCTGCAATCTCGTCGGCCCAATTCGCTGCTTCACCAACCAATACCGCAACCGAAATTGCCATACACCGCTGCCCAGCTGCACCACAGGCAGCCCCCTTCAACGCATTAATGACCTGCTGTTTATCGGCATCGGGCATCACCACCATATGATTCTTCGCCCCAGCAAAGGCCTGGCATCGTTTCAGATTATCCGTTGCAGTGCGATAGACATGCTGCCCCACGGGAACTGAACCAACAAAGGAAACGCCAACAATATCGGGGTGATGAAGAAGAAAATCTACCTGCTCTTTCGCGCCGTGCACGACTTGCAGCACATCCTTCGGGAAACCGGCCTCTAGAAATAGCTCCGCGAGGCGATTTGGTGTTAAGGGGTCCTGCTCCGAGGGCTTCAGAATGAAGGTATTACCGCAGGCGATTGCCATGGGAAACATCCACAGCGGAATCATTGCGGGGAAATTAAATGGCGTAATGCCAGCAAAAACGCCCATCGGCTGGATCCAGGACGAGCAGTCAATGTTACGGGCAACATTTCCTACCGTTTCGCCCATCATTAACGAGCTAATATTACAGGCGTGTTCAGCCACTTCAATGCCTCGCCAAACATCCCCCTTAGCATCTTCAAAGGTTTTCCCAGTCTCCATAGCAAGCAGTGTCGCAAGCTCATCGTGGTGTTCCTTTAATAGCGCTTGGTACTTCAACATCATACGAGCGCGTTGTGGAACGGGAACATCTTTCCATGACTCAAAGGCGCGCTGGGCCGATTCTACCGCCGCTACCATTTCATCTTGAGTGGCGCAGGGAGTGTTTGTCAGTACCGCTTGCGTAGCTGGATTGGTAACGGGGATAGACACCAGCGATGCGGATTTCACCCAACTACCATTGATTAGCTGAGGGACCTGAGTGGGAATAAGGCCCGCAACCTGAGACACACGCTCTTGTATAGATATCGCCATTAAAACTTCCTTTATTCTTATAGTTTCGTTTACTTAGATATTAAATATAGAATAGCGCGAATTTTAAGCATATTTATTTCTAAATTATTAGCTTATCGCTAACACTGAACCATTAAACTTAAATTTTTGCGAGGTTTTAGCTTGAGATATACCAGATATCGAATGATCGTAGCTAATAGGGCAAGGCAAAGCAGCGATTGAGGCGCCTAGAAGTGAAGGGATGGAAATATTGTGGCACGGCTCGTTGATGCAACAGGCAGAGAAATCTGCCGGTACTGGGGTAGCAGATAGCGGATAGCGGATAGCGGATAGCGGATAGCGGATAGCGGATAGCGGATAGCGGATAGCGGATAGCGGATAGCGGATAGCGATTTAGACTCTAGGCTTAGCGGTCGTCATTATCCAATCATGAATACTAAACCTAGAGGGTGACTAGTCTGAGCTCAGCGTTACGCCGCGACGAGGCCATTCTTTCGCTCGCTGTAGGTTTCAACCATCTGATCAATACCAGCTTGGTCATAGGCGCGTAAACCACTCAAAACCATGTGCTTTTCGCCACGCCCCACTACTCGGTCGCCATCGACGAACTCAAACTTCAAGATCACATTGCCACGCTTCCCCATCACCTCAAGCTCCGAGCCACTCATGCGCAGCGCCAGAGAACTAAAGTTTAGATCTTCAAAGCGAATCATCATGTCCGTGTACATCACAATGGGACGATCAGGGTTAATCATAACCTGATGCTCCGCCATCAGCGGCACGAGGATGTGCGGAAAGCTTTCACCCGAGAAAGCAACATATGCTTCAGTCAGCTGATCAATGAGTTCGGGGCTAGTCAGGCCGTCATTAGAGTGTTCAATGTTCAGACAGGGCTTATCGTTTTCATCCACTAACGAGGACTTACGCGCACACTCGGTGACAACCTTGAGCCGTGTTTGATCTGTCACCATGCCGGCGAAGTTGACATCTAGCTCGCGGCAAATTCCTACCTGTGAAAGTAACACCGAAAAGAGTAAGTCGCCAGGAATACAGAAGCGCTTGGCGTCGACATCATGAATAGGGTTGAAGTCATTCGCTATCTCTTTGGCGAAACGGCAACCCTGTTCACGAGTGAAACTCAATAGGCCATTCGCTGACTGAAAAAAAGGTGTTACCAACATAAAACAACTCTCAGAAATACAATTCACAAAAAAATGCCCAGCGAAACTGGGCAGTCACATTTTACGTTTATAACCGTGACTTGCAAGTCATATTCGTAGAACTCGCGTTGCCCTAGGCATTAGTACCATTAATCGGACGCATTGAGGTTTCCCCGAGACACGCGGTAGCGACGACTTAACTCAGTTGCCGTTGGCGTAGTCACGTGAGTACCTGAAATGACAACCTGTTCTAAGTTACCGTCAATTTCCACAATGCCAGGCACCGGTGACGGCAGTAGCCCGCCTCCAGGAACATATTCGAAGCGATCATTACCAGGAATATAGTCGTTGTTACTCACCCCTTCACCATCAGAAATTCGCACCGCATAGGAGCGAGCGATACCAAGTGAGTCACAGGATCCTGCACCGGCTGGTTGATGAGTATTGAAATAGGTTACCCCAGATAAGGTAACCGCATTACTTACCACCTTTTCTCCATTGACTAGCGTAAAATACCAACCTTCCTTAGACTCATCGACGGTAGCGCCAGCACTCGTTAAATTAGATAGGTCCGACCTCGATATCCAGTCTGAACCGCTAACCGATGAGCTAGGGTCATTCGGCACCCCACCGGAGCCTCCGCCGGGACTTGATGGTGACACATCCTTATCTTCGAACATATAGAATCGGTAATTGACAGATTCATCAAAGGGATCTTCGCGATCACCCGAGCCGATAATTACCGAGTCATATCCCATTTGAAGCGGATTGGCGGCCTCTGGATCATCAACCGCATCTACCACATCGGGCGGGTAGAGAAATCTTTGTTCGTGCCCAACTGAAGCGAGTAAACTGACCTCCCAGGGTGTCGTACTTGTGTCTGACATGTCGACTTTGCCATTTTTCAGCTCGGCTAAATTAACGCGCCATACGTGGCCGCCGGTATCACCAACGTAGATTCGATCAGCTGACCCATCTCTATCTCTGTCGATTATCGTAAGATCTGAAGGAATTGACCACTTCATATGTCCATTTTGGATAAACGTGGCAGAAGCTGGAAAGTCGGCCGGTTCTTCCGATCCGATAAAGGCAACAATATCTCCGGTCAGCGCGTCGAGCGCATAAATGCCTCTTCCCATAGAATACCCAGGCGTTCCATCATTTCGACTGGTGCCACTATCATCAATTGACGACTCATAACCCGCTCCGAAGAAAAGTAACACCTTGTCTTCCTCGCGATACTCATCTGGTGCGCTAGCATCCGAAATACGGTTAGTGACGATAGCGGGAATAGGCTTCGACCAAGTCTCACCAAGCTCGCTAAAGCCATCATCTAGCTGGGCTGAACGGGCGTCATAGGAGCGCTTCCAAAGTAGCCGGGGGCTCGTTGGATTATTAACATCTAAGGCATACAGGAAGCGCCCACCTCGGCGCATCCCCATGTATAGGTTGACAGTATCACCAATGTTGCCGAGCGAACCGTAGCCGGCCTCACCACTCACTTGTGCATCATTGGTATAGACGCCAATGCCGCCATCCACAAAATAGGGTTTATCCGCGCCTATTTTACCAAACGAAGAAGTCACGTGTGCCACATCAGCGGCGGCGTCGCTGGCGTCATAGTTAAGCTGTTCCAGCTCACCCAGATGCTCTGGAAGTGTAAGCCCCCAAAGTTCATTGCCTCGATGATCTCCGGCGTCGTCACCCGGGCCGCCTTGTGCTGCACGAAATAAACCGTCATTCGAGCCATAGAAGACAACAATCGTGTCATCATTACCGTAAGTGTTGTAGTTCACGATGGCTGGCTGAGAGTGAATGACGTCGCCGTGTACATAAGGTCGCATATCCGCCGTTGAGCCGTCGTCGTTTTCATCGTAGACATCGTTACCCGACAACCAACTGTAGAGTGAGCTATCAATCTCACTGCTCATAGTTGTACCGAGCGTTCCACTGGTGTCACTGGTAAAGGTCAGCAGGTCCCGAACCGCCGCAGAAGCACTTCGAATACGCTGTGCAACACCGCCTTTCTCAACCACCTCTCCGTCGGGCGCATCTGAACCCGATGGTATTGTCCCTCTAGGGTCAAAATCCCAGTAATTCGAATCTACACTCCAGAAACTCGTTGCAGTGGCATTGATAAACCCTGATGCGCGATTCTCTGCGGCCAAGCCGTTTTTATCCTCAAGCTGAACTTCATTGGTGTTGGCGTCCACTCCTAATGTGTACATTTTTAGGTTACCTGGCCACAGCGGGCGATTGTAGGTATCAGGTCTAAATACGCCAATATAAACTTGGTTCAAGTTAGTCCCACGAACGTTCACCGATACTGGCAATGCGGTTGCCGCAAACGCGGTATTGATGGCCAGAATTTCATTCAGAATGTCCTTAATAGCCTGAGTCAGCTCGTTAGCATTCTCAGCAGTATGATAGCCACCGCGAGCGATACTTCTTAAATATCCACGTTCGTCAGCTGTCCTAGGGTCTTTCCCATTGGCATCAGGGTTGTAGACATCGACAACGAAGGTAACGATGTTTTGATTTCCATCTTGGCTATCATCGGTATCTGTATTTTCTAAAAAACGCGACCATTCATCGGCCCAACTCGACTCATATTTATTTCCGTCCAAGTCAATAACCGACGCATCTCCTCCAGCAGCTCTCAACGCGGCTTCTGCACTGGTGTTTTCGCCGGAATCAGGCGAACCATTACCAATCAACACTACGTAACTGTTGCCGCAATCTCCAGCTGTGACGGGCGAAATATAGTTACCACTGGCATCCACTGCCGCGGGATCATAATTACCATCATTTAAGCCAGAATAAGCTGAGAGCCCCATGTAATAGCGGTACGCTTCATGTAAAGACATGCCGTAAGGCGCGTTGTTGGTCTTGTCGAGCAAATAATCATTATCATTGCCACTTGCATTCAAATAGAACAAGTCACTGATCGCTAACTCGCTACCGGTTTTACTCTCAGCTTCTTTGCGGACCAAATAATCCTGCCAAGCTAGTCGCGATGCTGGGGTAAATTCCTCTACCGCACGCATAATCTTGCCGCCACGTGGCGAGTTTGAGTCCGAGTACAACATCAGCCCTAGATTCATGGCGTAGGTCGAACTATTCGAATCCGCGGGACAACTAGGATCCGTCACCGCACCCGTTGCGACAACCGTTGAAGCAAAGCTACCATCGGCTTGCTCCACTTCAACCACCGTGTCGGGAACAGCTAAGCAGGACACCATGTTAAAGAGGGCATCGTGGATGAGCATATTTTTAGTTGGGGTTCGGGTATCAACGCCATTGGTCTCGTCGCCCATGGAAGCATTCCAGTTGGCCGAGTTATCAATAACGAAGAGAATGTTTGGGACGCCACCAGCCCCAGCTCCCGCTAGGAAGATGTCGGTATCGTGCGCTGGCACAGAACTCGCTGCCGCAAAACCAACGGCGGCGGCAAGCGTGGAAATTTTGGCTGATAGTCGCTTAGTCTTCATAAGGAACTCCTAATCACAACTGCCCGCTGTGTAGTTAAATTTGACCACTTGGCGGTAACCCGCTACGGCGGAAGTGATTGTATCTACTACGGAAACATCAACTTCCCAGTAAACCGTTTCTGGAACAATACTTTGTGTCAACGAGTAGCCGGCCGCTGCCTGAGCGTGAACGCAAACTGGCGTACCTACGGTCACCGTATAACCCGAGGTTAACTCCGCCGGAATGGTTAATGTTGTGGTGGCCGAATTCACCAGATTATCAACATCGCTAAGAACGTACTCAATGACATTACGACCCACCTGTTCGGTAGTCAGGCGGTCCTGATGCGCAGTCATTAATTGCGCTGAAGTCGTAGTACGATATAACAGCGATACGGATAAGAATGCTAACAGTGCAACAATTACTAGTGCGGTAATTAACACTGCGCCACGTTGATTCTTCATTGTCGCCTCATACCAATATTTGTGAGCTTCACATTACCAATCACCAATCGGCGCTTAAACTGATCGGAGTACGGACCAAAATAGCCTGCCTCGCCCATGAAGTAAGTACGCGTATCCGTTTGCTTTGACACGGCATCCTCAGAACGAATCAACAGGTAGGTTTGAATGGCGGTAACGTTCTGCCAATCTGCTACGGTAGTAAGTGATGAGACATACGCATCGTCGTCACCTACATTGGTATCGTTCGGTGCGCCATCGTTAGAGCGATCCACACCATAATCCACCTCAAAGGCATCAATATTTTCAACTAATGGCTCCAGCACAAAACCGCTACCAGAGAGCGTCAACCGCTTGAGCGTTAGATCCGCTGCATCCACCAGATAAACATTGATCAAGAAAGGCGCCACACCAAGCGATAAGCCCGTTGCGTATTCGCTTAGATTGAAGTTGGACGCATTAGCACCCGTATCAATCACATAATTAACAGGGCTAGCCTGAAGGTAAAAGGTGTTAGCATTAAGGGTTACCACCTCTTGAGAAGAGCGGCGCGCCACCACTACCACATCGGTACCCTCTAAGACCGTGACACCCTGACAACTAAAACCACTGGCGACATCATTATAGCCAGTAACCGGCACCGCCATTTGCGCAGCGAGTGTGGCCGACGTGGCCACCCATGCCGCATTACATACGTCGGGCACCGCCGCGGGCGTAGCGGCCATGTAGTCATCTAGCCGCCCAAAGTATCCAGCCATCTCGAATTCCTCGGTAAATTGGGAAGTAGCAAAGACGCTATCCTCCAACAACCGAGCACCTTCTCTTAGCTGAGCATTGGTGCCCAAACCTGAAATGTACACCGACACCACAGTAGTCATCAACACAGCACCCAAGGCCAAGGTAACTAAAACTTCAATTAAGGTGAGACCCCTTTGATACGTCATCAGTCCAACTCCGCTACACGTACATAGAGGCGCACTGCCCGGCGAAATGTATCCGTTCCATATAAACCATTGCCACAGCTTGCGCTGGGGACAATCGTGGACGAGGCGCCTTGGTAGGCCACAACAATTTCATAAAAATCGGTAGAAGACACTAAATTGCCGCTAGCATCATAGGTGTCGGTAGGCCCATAAACACAACCCCGAGCATCCACTAAACTCCCTACGGCATCGGTGCCATCAAGCTCACCTCTTCCCTTCAATGCGTTGTCCCAGCGCACTATATCTCGCATTGGCTGTACTCGTGTTGCAATGGTACCAAAGGCCGCACAACTTACTGTCCCGCTATAACCCGTTCCAACGTAGGCTGTGCCATTTGATGAAAAAGCATAGCAACCCGCAACCCCGGCATTACCTTGAATGTATTCAGCCATATTCTGTGCTAATCGCAGCGCTTCATCACGCTGCAAAACTTCTAACGCGGCCAGCTGGCTTCGGCCTTGCAGCGCAACGAAACCTAAAATAGCGACCGCCGTAACAAAGAGTGCCACGAGAAATTCAATTAAACTAAAACCGCGCGCGCGCATCATGAACAGGCATCTCCCGTACTCAACTCTGTACCGCCAGATAACTTCAAAGTTACATCACTCGAATTCAAGCCGCTAACGGTTGAAGCACAGACCTCAAAACTATCGTTGGTGCTACTTGCATCACTGGCCACATCACTACGGCCGTTAGCCCCGTACACAATCTCGTTGACGGCGGCTGTGATGGTGACATCTGAAAACGCCTCACTCACAAATAGACAGCTCGTATCGGCAGACGCGGCAGTACAATCGGCAAAGCTTGTACTATCACTGGTTGCCACAAAAAAACCGTTACTCCAATCTGCACTGGTGCTGCCATTGGGCTTGACCCATACCTCAGCTCTTCGCTTGATAGCTTCCTGACGAGCGACGGAAATGCCGCTTTGCAGTTGTAGCGCTACCGCCCTCTGCTGCGACTGCGCTGCCCACGCCTGAAAGCGAGGTAAGGCAATGGACGCCGTTATGCCCAAAATCACTAAGATAATGAGCAGTTCAACCAATGAGAAGCCCTGATGTTGTTTCACCGTTATCCCTACCACTTCGCAGCCGGAGTTTTAACTCCAAGCTGATTGATTGTGAGGTCACCATCACTTGCCTGAGTGGTACCCGCAACGGGCTTAGCGGTAATCACAAATCTCGGCGGCCCAGCGCTTACTGCGATGGTGACGGTATAGACTCCGCTTATGGCAGAAGGTTCCGAGACTCCCAAGTTTGCAATCGTTGAGGTATAGCTTCGGCTATCGAGAAGGTATTGCTGCTCAGCCGAGGCCAGCTCAAGCATATACTGCTGGGCCGCAGTGCGATTCGTTCGTGTTACATAGTCATCATACTGCGGCATGGCAATAGCCGCCAGAATGCCAATAATCAAAATCACCAGCATTAACTCAATGAGCGTAAAACCCTTCGCATGTCTCTTCATTTCACTCAAACTCTTGTTTGTTATTTCTTATTATCGTTACCCACAGGGCGATCGCCAGAGCATTCTAGCGCGCTTGTGCGGTGGGTAGCCATTTTATTGATTAAATTTGAATCAGATCACGTATTCAACCACTCAGATGCTGTGCTCGCGAGCCAAGTGCTGGCCATTTCTGTTCCGCTAGCCATACACGCACCTATACCCGTTACCTTACCCACTAACGAACGTTGACTCCACTCCTAATGATGGATAATTCCCTTCGAGTGTGGTTTACAGTTAGTCACGGGGAACGTAATGTGGTCCCTAATTGATAATAGATAAGGACGTGTTTATGAAGACCATGCAGACACTCGCTCTTAGCATTTTAGCGCTGAGCACCGTTAGTTCCGCTGATACCATTAAAGAGCAAGTTGCCAGTATCGAACCTCAGGTTATTGAGTGGCGGCATCATTTACACCAAAACCCAGAACTGTCGAATAGGGAGTTTGAAACGGCTAGCTACATTGCTGAGCACTTAAGCTCGCTTGGAATTGAAGTGGAAACCGGTGTGGCGCATACGGGTGTAGTAGGCATCCTCGATTCAGGAAAGCCGGGACCAACTATCGGACTGCGTGCTGACATGGACGCGCTACCTGTTTTAGAGCAAACCGGCTTAGACTTCGCCTCCACCGCAATGGGCGAATATAACGGCGAAGCGGTCCCTGTGATGCATGCCTGTGGCCACGACACGCACGTGGCTATGCTCATGGGCGCTGCTGAGTTACTCGCCGCCAACACCGATGCCTTTAGTGGCAAAGTAGTCTTTCTTTTCCAGCCCGCAGAAGAAGGCGCGCCGCGAGGCGAGGAAGGGGGTGCGGAACTCATGGTCAAAGAAGGCGTGCTTGAGCGCCACAACATCGATAGCGTGTTCGGCATCCACATTAGTTCCGGCGAACTGATGGGAGCAATAGGTTATCGCGAACGCGGTATCATGGCTTCAGTACAAGACTTTAAGATCATTGTAAAAGGTCAGCAAGTACATGGCGCGTACCCTTGGGGAGGGATTGATCCCATTGTCGCCTCGGCGCAACTTATCAATCAACTGCAAACAATTGTAAGCCGCGAGGCTGAACTCATTAACGCCGGCGCCGTGGTTACCGTGGGCGCGATTCACGGCGGTGTTCGCAGCAATATCATTCCCGAGGAAGTTGAGATGCTGGGTACTATTCGAACCTTGGACCCCAACATGCGCGATCAAATCTGGGCCGCTATGCATCGCAAAGTGGCTGGCGTCGCGATGGCTACCCGCACTGATATTGAGCTAATCCTCCCATACAGTAGCAATTATCCAGTTACCTTCAACGATCCAGCGTTAACACGCGCCGTGCTCCCCATAGCAAGAAGAACCGCTGGTGATGACATGGTTTTTGAGCGCAATGCGGTCACGGGCGCAGAGGACTTTAGTTTCTTCCAAGAAAAGGTCCCTGGCGTTTACTTCTTCCTTGGAGGCCGCAATCCCGATACAGCTCCCGAAGACGCGCCAGCTCACCACACTCCCTACTTCGTTGTTGAAGATGGCGCCATGAAGACCGGCGTTGAGTTGTTCTATCGCTTGATTACTGAATACCCTCAATAGCCTCTCTTTGCGTCCGCGACAGGAAGCCGTCCTGTCGCGGACGTGACTAAGCAGCCACAAATCGTTACAGACTAAACCCACTCCCTAGGCTAATCTAAGCCCCATATCTATGCGTATAAGAAAGCATTCACGGGGGCAATATGTCAGAAGAAATTACACTTTTTAAAGATATGGTCTTGCGCTTCTTCGAACAGGAAGTGGCACCAAACTACGAACAGTGGGAACAAGACCACTGTATGCCACGGGACTTTTGGCGCACCATGGGCGAAGCAGGCCTTCTGTTAGTTGATATGCCGGAAGAGTTCGGCGGCTCTGAAACCAGTGTTGATGTTGCACTGATGATTATGGAAGAGCTGTCGCGTTGTGGTTATTTCGGCTTAGCAACGGGTTATAACATCCATGCCAATATCGTTGCACCTTATGTGATGAATATCGGTAACGATGACCAGCGAGCACGCTGGCTTCCAGGGATGGCGAGTGGTGACATTGTCACCGCCCTTGGCATGACTGAACCGGGTGCAGGCAGTGACGTTGCAGGTATGCGCAGCACCGCAATTCGCGAAGGTGAATTCTACCGACTGAACGGTTCGAAAATCTTCATCACCAACGGCATCCACGCCGACATGGTTATTGTCTGCGCTAAAACAGACCCAGCCGCGGGCGCCAAGGGTATTTCGCTATTCCTTGTGGATACGTCCTTGCCGGGATTCTCCAAGGGCAAAAAGCTGGAGAAGATGGGGCAACACAGTAGTGACACGGCGGAACTCTTCTTTGAGGACGTCATGGTGCCAGCAGAGTGTTTATTGGGCGAAGAAGGCAAAGGTTTTATGTACCTGATGCAAGAGCTCCCTCGCGAACGCTTAGGTTGTGCAATTCAAGCTATCGGCCATGCCCAAGGCGCGCTCGATATGACTTGCGAATACGTGACGGATCGCAAAGCATTTGGCCAAAGTATCGCTCAGTTCCAGAACACCCGCTTTAAGCTGGCAGAGTTAAAGACTGAACTGGAAATGTGTCGAGCACTCTACGAAAAGCTAAAGGGTAAATTTGCTGAGGATCAAATGACCGTGGATGACGGTGCGATGATCAAATTGGCGTCCACGGAAATGGAGTTGAAGATGGTGGACACTTGCCTACAGCTTCACGGCGGCTACGGCTATACGGACGAATACGAGATCTCTCGCTTCTACCGAGACGCACGCGTGCAAACGATCTACGCTGGAAGCTCAGAAATCATGAAGGAAGTGGTGGCGCGGAGCATCCTTGGGCGCTAAGTGAGCAGGGCTGAACGAAACGGGTTTCGCCTAGTTTCACTAACGCTAAGACAAAAGAAGGCGACTGAATAATCAGTCGCCTTCTTTGTAATGCCTACCCAGATTAGAGCTGAGCGAGCGCGCAGCTAGTCTTTTAGCTTGGTGTATTTAATGCGCGATGGCTCATAATTCGGGCCATGACGAGCAATCAAGTCTTCGTGATAGTCAGCATAGGAGCCTTCCATGAACACTACTTTCGAATCGCCTTCAAACGCCAAAATATGGGTCGCAACGCGATCAAGGAACCAACGATCATGCGAAATAACCATCGCACAACCTGGGTAGTTTAGTAGCGCCTCTTCAAGTGCTCGTAATGTTTCAACATCCAAGTCATTAGTTGGCTCATCCAACAACAGTACGTTAGCACCCTGTTTTAAAATGTTCGCTAAGTGCAAACGTCCACGCTCACCACCCGAGAGATCACCCACGCGCTTTTGCTGGTCTGTTCCCTTGAAATTAAAACGGCCTACGTAGGCTCTGCTTGAGGTGGTGTAGTTGCCAATAGTGATGTTATCCAAACCACCTGACACTTCCTCCCAAACGCTTTTATCGTTATCCAACGCATCGCGGCTCTGATCAACGAACGCCAACTTCACACTTTCGCCAATCTCAATGTTTCCGCCATCGGGCTGCTCTTGACCATTGATTAGCTTGAATAGCGTGGACTTACCGGCACCGTTACCGCCAACAATTCCGACAATTGCACCCTTGGGAATAGAGAAACTTAAATCCTCATAAAGCACCTTGTCGTCAAAACGCTTAGTGACATTATTAAACTCTATCACCTTGTCACCCAAACGTTCGCCTGGCGGAATGTAGATCTCGTTGGTCTCGTTACGTTTCTGGAATTCGCGACCACTCATTTCTTCTACGCGCGCTAAACGAGCTTTGTTCTTAGCTCTCCGCCCCTTTGGATTCTGACGGGCCCACTCAAGCTCGTGCTTCATAGTTTTTGCATGCGCGGCTTCTTGCTTTGCTTCCATTGCCAGGCGCGCTTCTTTTTGCTCCAACCACGTGGTGTAGTTACCTTCGTATGGAATGCCTTCGCCGCGGTCTAATTCAAGAATCCAACCGGCGCAGTTATCAAGGAAGTAGCGATCGTGGGTAATAGCCACAACTGTGCCATCGAAGTCTAGTAGGAATCGCTCTAACCACGCTACCGATTCAGCATCCAAATGGTTAGTTGGCTCATCTAATAGCAACATATCTGGGCGTGACATTAGCAGGCGACAAAGCGCCACACGGCGGCGTTCTCCCCCTGACAACTTAGTCACATCGGCATCCCATGCTGGGAGCCGCAATGCATTGGCGGCCACTTCAAAACGGTTGTCTAGGTTGTGCGCATCCCATGCCTGAATAATATCCTCAAAACGTGCCTGCTTTTTAGCGAGCGCGTCGAAATCAGCATCCGGCTCAGCGTAGTCCGCATAGACCTGCTCTAATCCTGCCAGCGCATCAACCGCTTCACGAACACCGTCTTCCACGTTACCGCGAACATCTTTTTCAGGATCGAGATGTGGCTCCTGTTCAAGGTAGCCCACCTTGATACCTGGCATAGGCCGAGCCTCACCTTCGTAGTCCTTGTCTACACCCGCCATAATACGCAGTAGCGTAGATTTACCTGCACCGTTTAAACCCAACACACCAATTTTGGCGCCAGGAAAAAATGACAGTGAGATATTCTTCAGAATGTGACGTTTTGGCGGGACGATTTTGCCCACACGATTCATTGAAAAAACGTATTCAGCCATGGTGTTCTTGAACCCTTATAAAAATCGGTTGAGATCGTTATATACTAGCCGCTTATTGTAACACTGCGTTATGCGATGATAAGCGTAAATCGTAGTGACCCACTAAAAAGGGCAGTTTTTGTGCAAAATGACGAACTAAATTGGTCCGTTTACCTCATTGAGACGGTGGATAACACCCTCTACTGCGGTATCAGCAATGACGTTAAAGCGAGATATCAAGCGCACTGCGCCGGTAAAGGCGCAAAATACACTCGCGCTCACAAGCCCCGCGCGCTAGTTTGGACTGAACTAGGCCACTCCTATTCGTCGGCCCTCAAACGCGAGTACGCCGTCAAAAAGCTGTCTCGCCAAAGAAAACTCGCCCTCATCGCTGGAGCTAAGTCATGATCAAAGGAATTTGCGTCTACTGTGGTTCATCCGGCCAAGTGGCGCCACACTATTTAGCAGAGGCAGCTACCCTTGGAGAGTTACTAGCCGAACAACAGATCACCCTTATCTATGGTGGCGCGAATGTTGGCTCCATGGGCGCAATGGCGGATGCTTGCCTCGCCGCTGGCGGGAAAGTCATTGGCGTGATGCCTCGGGGTTTGGTAGAAAAGGAAGTGGCCCATCAGGGTTTGACCGAACTGCATATAGTAGATGACATGCATCAGCGCAAGGCGATGATGGCCGACTTAGCCGACGCGTTCATCGCTTTGCCGGGCGGCATGGGCACACTTGAGGAATTGTTTGAGGCGCTCACCTGGGCACAACTAGAGTTTCACGGCAAAGCGATTGGTGTGTTAAATAGCCAAGGTTACTTTAGCCAACTTCTGGCGTTCCTTAGTCACGCGGCCTCCGAGGGGTTTATGCACCAACGGCATGTAGGTTTGCTATTGGAGGATGCTTCGGCTGCGGGTCTAATAGAAAAACTGCAACGCTATCAGCCCCAGGAGCAGAGTAAATGGTGGTAGCTTAGTTCCAACACTCGAAGGGACCGTTAAACGAACCCCTTTAAAGTAATCCATCAGCACACTCTTATTAGGAAGCAATCAGCCGCAACACTCTCTCTGGGAAGCAAGGTGCAACAACCTAAGCACGCGAAATGTAGCGAGCTTCGTCCACATTGACGCGAATTTTTTCGCCTGGGGCCAAGTATTCGGGCACTTGTACCACGAGCCCAGTGTTACAGGTTGCCGGCTTCGTCCTAGCGGCTGCGCTTGCACCTTTGATGACAGGAGTCGTATCCACTACGGTCAATTCAATGGTTGACGGTAGTTCCAACGCCACCACGTTGCCATCCACCATCAGTGCTAACGCCCCCTGAAGATCTTCACTGATATAAAGTACCTGATCACCCAGTGCCTCGCGACTGACTGGAAACTGGCTATAGTCCTCGGTATCCATGAACACCATGAAATCACCATCGTCATAGGAGTAAGTCACTTCACGGCGGATCAAATCCACATCGGGAAGCTGATCGTCGCCCTTAAAGCGATCTTCCAGTTTTGCCCCGTCCGGGATAGTGGAGAATCTAACTTTATAGAGCGTTGCCGCTCCGCGCGCAGATGGGTTTTGTACGTCAATAATTCGAACGATACACATTTGGTCCTTATAACGAACCACCTGGCCTTTCTTTAGTTCTGCAGCGCGTGGCATAACAGCAATCTCCACAATTGGTTGACGAGTTGTATGCTATTTTAGCGAAAGCTTTACGCAACTTACAGTTTAAAACGTTAGCACGCTCAAGGAATTTAATTACTGCGATCGCTAATAGTGCTGTTGAGTCTTTCGCTATTCGGAAATCAACCACTGATGCTAACCTTGGATACTATGGTAAAAGAGCTAGCAAGGTTAAGTGGGAGTAGTGGCCTCAACGCGCCGTGCCGTTCATGGAAGAAATGTACAATAACTTCGACTACCGTGAGCGTTAGCCCATAAAAACTAACCACGACTCCCCTGCGGCAAAGGAGAAACGATGACCAAGATATTAATTTTCGGTAATTCAGGTTCAGGAAAATCGACTCTAGCGGCGCGCACTAGTCAACGCCAGGGAGCGCTGCACTTAGACCTCGACAACTTTGCTTGGGAAAACACCTCGCCGCCGAATCGAAGGCCGGTTAGCGACTCGCTAGCGCAAATTAACGCCGCGATTTCAGGCCATAATCAATGGATCATCGAAGGTTGTTATAGTGACTTACTAGCCCCCCTTTCTAATCAGGCTGACCAAATAATCTTTTTAAACCTTCCAGTAGAAGATTGCCTTAGTAACGCCAAGAACCGACCTTGGGAGCCTCACAAATACGCCTCGAAGGCCGATCAAGATGCCAACCTACCCATGCTATTGAACTGGATTGCGGACTACGAGCTACGTGACGACACCTTCTCCAAAGCGCACCACAGGGCTTTATATGACTCTTTTTCGGGTCAAAAGCTTGAGTTAACTGAAAATCAATAGGCCATCAATCATGCAGAGCAATCGCCCCCGTATTCTGAAATGCCTTAGAACTGAAACTGAAGCCGAAGCTGCTAAACAGTAATATTGAACTTAATTAGCTTTGCACCGCGTTCCACCCATCCCTATAATGCGACCACCTGAAAGGTTTTTGGTTTCCTTCGGAATTAATAGGGAATTCAGCGCTTCGGCGCATTAATTGAAGCTGTCCCCGCAACTGTAGCTAACGAGACATCGTCACTTGTGTACCACCATGTATTTGGGAAGGTCTGATGCTGTTGCCGACTTAGTAGCCAGGAGACCTGCCAAAAACCCGTTGTCCCTCGTTCATCGGGTGAATGATCGAAGCGGATTGCCGTCTGACAACGCGGGTTGGCGGCCTAGACAAACTAGGCCGAATAATCTTAATAAACACGGCAGATATCATGACCTACAAAACACTTTGGTCCGCGGGCGCTATTAGCGTTGCGGCCTTTCTAAGCACCTCACTTTACGCTGAAGAACAATCCCTTGAAGAAATTAATGTCACCGCGCATCGTATGCCTGTGGCGGCTGATCAGCTGGGTTCAACTAGCTTCAGTTTGCTCGGAAGCGAACTCCGTGAGCAAGGCATCTATTTCGTCAGCGAAGCACTTCAACGTGCCCCAGGTGTGTCGCTCGCTAGTAATGGTGGCGCCGGCGCGCTGACCCAAATTCGCTTGCGTGGCCAAGAGGCCAATCATACTCTAGTACTACTAGATGGCATGCGAATCAATGATCCCGTCACGGGCTTCGTAGACTTAGCTAACCTTCGCCTCACTGGTGTCGCCCGGATTGAAATCCTCTACGGCCCACAAAGCGTTTTATACGGCACCGATGCTTCGGGTGGTGTAATTCATATCATCACTAATAGCGGCAAGGAACAGAGTCTTGGCCTGAGTGCCGAAGTCGGGAGTAATCAAACGGCTCGAGCCGCGATCTCAGGAAGCTTTGATAACGAAACCTTTTATGGCGGCCTCCAATACAGTCACTATCAAACCGATGGTATTTCAGCCGCGAGCGAAGCAAGAGGAAATAGCGAGAAGGATCGCTATGAATCCGATGCGGCCAACGTGCAATTAGGTGCTCGCTTAAATGGCTTTGACATTAACCTCGTGGGGTACGACAGCAGGAATACCGTTGGCTTTGACGCCGACGACCTAACTACGGGGCTGCCGATTGACGAAGCGCCAGGCTTTGAAAACCTGCAGGATCGTCACTCTCAGTACCTCCGCGCCAGCGCCAGCTTCGCGACTAGCGATGACAGCTTCTCGCTCATGATTGCGCACACTCAGGGTAAAGACACTAACGAAACGAGCAGCTATTCGCCCGGCTACCCAAGCTGGGGAATTCCTGCTGGCATGCAGGACTACCTTGCCGAAGGTGAGCGCGAATACTCCGAGGTCACCGCCAACTACCGCTTTAGTGACGCTGCCCAATTACTTATTGGCGCAGACAAGCTTGATGAAGAGGTAGGCACTACCTATTTTGCTAAGCAGTCAGTGAGTAGCAACAGTGTTTTTGCTCAGCTCATGGGCGAAACAAAGGCAATCAGCTACTCCCTAGGATTGCGACACGACGACCATGATCGTTTTGGCACTGAGCTGAGCTATCGGGGAACGCTTCGCTACCAGTTATCGACTGATTTTAGCCTGCGCGCTAGCTACGGGACTGGCTTCAAAGCACCTTCTCTCTTTGAGCTTTACGATTTCGGCGGCAACCCACAGCTCAAGCCCGAAACTTCAAAGGGGGCGGATATCGGCTTGGATTGGCAGCACAACGATATAACGCTCTCCGCCACGTTATTCCAACAAGATACCAAGCAACTCATTCGCTCGGTGGGCAGCTTCCCCAACTCACAGATGGAAAACGTGGACTCAAGCGAGGCAAAGGGTCTAGCACTGGAATACCAGCAGCAGTTTGCTTCGGCATGGCAGTTCAGCGCCAACTACACCTTCACTGACGCTAAAGAGTACAATCCTCAGCCACAGCCCGCTTTGCGTGTCCCGAAACATCAAGCCTATGCTATGGTGAATTGGCAGATTGTTGAGCAGGCGGCGATTTGGACGCAACTTCGTTATACCGGTGACCGCACCGACTACAACTGGTTATTCGCCAACTATCCCACACTCGATAGCTATATCACGTTAGACGTCGGCGCTCGTTACCAAGTAACGAATGAATTCGCCGTTAACTTTGGTGTTAATAACCTCATGGACGAAGATTATGAGAGCGTTACCGGTTTTGGCCAGTTGGGCCGCACTGCTTCTCTCATCGTTAGCTACAGCTTCTGATCGGCCCGAGCGAGTCATCTCGCTCGACCTCTGTAGCGATTGGCTGCTGGCTCACTATGCTGAGCCCAGCCAAATCCTCGCTCTCAGCCCGCTGAGTGCCAGTTACAAAGGCCCGATTGACACGACTAGCTATGCGCTTCACGACGGTTCTCTTGAGCAGCTAATCAGCCTGAACCCAGACCTTATAGTAGTGGGGCAATATAACGCTTGGCTACTCCGTGAGCGCCTCACCGCGCTTGGCTACCCGGTAAAAATATTGACACTTCCTCAAACCTTGGCCGCGGTTGACGAGCAAAATAGCACCCTACTCTCGTGGCTATCGCCAGAGCAGCCATATGAAGCCCAATATCAACCTGCGCCACCGTTAAGCGAGGACGCGCCGTTGCTGCTCAAACTGGGATCTAACGGCATTGCCACAGGTTTAGATACCTTCGAAAATCAGCTGCTAGAACAAATAGGGTTTCGCAACTACTCCGATCATTCTGGATACGCCGCGATTGATCTTGAAGGGGTTATCGCCAGTCCACCTGATCGACTACTTATCGCCGCGCCTCAAAGCCCTGCACTGGCGAACCTAGTCTTTGATCATCCCATTTGGAAGCAGCTACTGAAGCCTCAACAAATCTACAGCTCGGATGACTGGCGTTGGCAATGTCCCGGCCCATGGACCTTCAAATTAATTGAGGAACTACGCGCATGGCGTTAAATCTTCGACTTGGCTTAATTCTGGCCGTATTGCTGCTAACTTCCCTATCACTCGGTAGCGTTTGGGTCTCGCCACTCACTGGCTTACTGGACCTCCTAAGCCAAGAAACCTCGCTGGCCTCAATGGTTATTGGTGATATCCGGCTACCACGAACACTGCTTGCGGCGCTGTGTGGCGCTTCATTGGGACTGGCTGGCGCAGCACTGCAAGGGCTACTGAGAAATCCTCTCGCTGACCCTGGCCTAGTAGGCGCCTCACAAGGTGCCGCACTCGGGGCGGCAGCGGCATTCTATTTTGCAGTAGGTGGATTAGCCGCCAGCTATGTAATTCCTGCCGCCGCGCTGTTAGGAGCCGCATTATGTTTGTCGGGAGTGTTAGCGCTCGCTGGCTCTAGTAGGCCGGCACTCCTTATTCTTGCAGGACTTGCTATTGCCACTGTCGCGTCGGCACTATTGGCGATGGTGTTAAATTTCGCACCTAACCCCTATGCCATGCAAGAACTGGTGTTCTGGCTGCTCGGCTCGGTGGCGAATCGTGACTATAACCACGTTACAATTGCGCTGCTTGGCCTAGTGATAGCCGCCGTGCTAATACTGCCGCAGAAACGCTTTCTCTTTGCCCTCACCTTAGGTGAAGAAGTGGCAGAAACGTCCGGTTTCAACGCAAAACGTCAAGGTCGTCTGATCATTATTGGCAGTGCCATCGCCGTGGGAAGCTGCGTGGCGGTGGCCGGCAATATTGGCTTTGTTGGCTTAATTGTACCGCACCTCATTCGCCCATTGGTGGGGCATCGCCCTGACCGCAGTCTGGTTCCGGCTATGATTGGTGGCGCGGCATTGGTGGTGGCAGCGGATCTATTCGTACGGGCCGTCCCCTCAGGGCAGGAACTCAAGCTTGGCGTTGTCACCTCGCTCCTTGGTGCCCCGCTGTTTATCAAACTGATAATTTCGGAGCGTAAGAAATGGCTTTAGTCTCCCTAAAAAATGTCTGCTTAGATCAACGCCTTAGGAGCGTTTCCTTAACCATTAACAAGGGCGAGGTAGTGGGAATTATTGGCCCTAACGGCGCCGGGAAGTCCACACTGATTAAAGCGCTCACCGGACTATTGCCGCCTGAGCATGGCACCATCGAGTTGCTAGACAAAGTACTCAGCACATACTCCGCGCAAGAACGGGGGCGATTGATTAGCTGGATTCCGCAGAGCATCGAGACGAATTGGCCAATTTCGGTTCACGATGCCGTGGAGCTTGGAACCTTAATTCACGGAGATCATGCAGCCATTGACCGAGCACTAGTAAAGGCTGATCTCGTCTCGCTCGCTAACCGCCAGTTAGATTCTCTGTCTGGGGGTGAGCTAGCCCGAGTTTGGTTTGCCCGTGCGCTCGCAAGTGACGCAACACTGCTCCTTGCCGATGAGCCCGTAGCGGCTTTAGACCCTCGTTATCAACTTGAGCTCCTGTCGCGCATCCGCGCCGAGGCGACAGCCGCAAAAGCCGTTGTGGTGGTGCTACACGACCTTCAACTTGCGGCACAATTTTGTGATCGGCTATTATTGATTCATGAGGGCGCGGTAATAGCTGACGGCTCGCCCGAACGTGTACTTAACTCCGCGGAACTCAAGTCGAGCTTCGGAGTAAGTTTCCAAGTGGACTTTGATCAGTCGCCGCCCCTAATTCGAGCGGTAGCAACAAGTGAGGGCACCCACAATGACGCTTAAGCATAAAGGCTCGATTGACGAGCTGGTCTACCCGTTCATCTACGAAGCTTCGCCACTGTGTGATTTTGAAGTGCTAACCGACGAATTGGCCGCGCGCCTAGGCGGAATAGCTCAGTATTTGGAAGACAGCTGTGCAGACATCAACGTGGACATCGCAACGCTCGTTGAGCTGGCATTCCATCTCAACGGTTCGATTCGGGGCAAGCAAGCTATACATGAGCGACACATTAGTTGGCTCACACAAAGTTATAAACATTATCAGCTTGAGTTGGGCGATACGGTTAGCAGCTTCGTCCTCCCCGAGGGCGCCGCTCCGGTTAGCGAGTTGAATCTCGCGAAGTGCAATTGCAAGAAGGTAATTCGCCAAATGGTCGCGCTAGATGCGAAGGGCATTACGGTTCCGCGCGAACTCGTGCGTTTTACCAACCTACTCGCCAACTGGCTATTCTGCGTTAGTATGGTGATTAATAAACGAAGGGGCTTCCCAATTCGTAATTTTGTTTCTCAGTCTTACTAACACGGAGTTCATCATGCCCACCACCAAACGCATTGCCTTGGTTGCTCACGACAATATGAAACCTGCTCTTTTGGCTTGGATAGACACCCATAAAGCACATTTACGTGACCAACAGTTATTCGCAACGGGCACCACTGGGAAGCTAATTACTAAGACGCTGAATTCGCCCGTACACTGTTTCGAAAGTGGTCCGCTGGGCGGCGATCAACAAATTGGCGCGCTGATTTGCGAAGGCGGTTTAGACATGATGATTTTCTTTTGGGACCCATTAGAAGCTCAGCCTCATGATCCCGATGTAAAAGCTTTACTGCGCTTAGCCGCAGTTTGGAATATTCCAATGGCCTGTAACGAAGCCACGGCAGACTATTTGATTAAATCACCACTCTTCAGCGAAAATTACAGCCCAAAAGCCCCAGACTTCAGTGTTTATCGCGCCCGTAAGGTTGGCGCCTAAAACAGCGCTTCCAACGCTTCAGCGAGGGTTGCAACGGCGACAACTTCCACACCCGGGATTTTAGCCGATGGCGCGTTAGATTTTGGTAGCACAATGCGAGTGAAACCATGTTTCACCGCCTCGCGTAAGCGTTCTTGACCTGACGGGACAGGACGAATTTCACCGCTCAGACCAACTTCGCCAAACACCAAGAGATCTCGAGGCAGGGCGTTATCTCTCAGACTGGATACAATCGCGCATAACAGCGCCAGATCCGCCGAGGTTTCTAATACTTTCACACCGCCAACTACGTTTACGAAGACGTCCTGATCACCCACCATGATTCCTCCGTGGCGATGAAGCACAGCAAGTAACATTGACAGACGATTAGCATCTAGGCCTACCGCTACGCGCTTCGGGTGCCCTGTGTGAGAATCATCCACCAGCGCTTGAAGCTCAACGAGAAGCGGGCGAGTGCCCTCCCAAACGGCCATAATTGCTGAGCCCGAACTGACGGCCTGATCCTTTTGTAGGAAGATCGCAGACGGATTTGCCACCGCTTTGAGCCCCTTGTCAGTCATTGCGAAGACACCTAGTTCATTTACCGCGCCAAAACGATTCTTTTGCCCTCGAAGTGTCCGAAATCGCGAATCATGCGTGCCTTCTAACAGCAACGAAGCATCAATCATATGCTCAAGTACTTTAGGCCCCGCCAAACTACCATCTTTTGTCACGTGTCCCACCAATAGGAGCACCGTGCCCGTTTGCTTTGCATAGCGGGTCAGAAAGGCCGCTGATTCTCGAACCTGAGAGACCGAGCCGGGAGCCGAGCTTATGTCCTCCATGTGCACAACCTGTATTGAGTCAATCACCATGACCTTAGGTTGCTCTTTCTCGGCAACCTGACAAATTGACTCAACGCTGGTCTCGGAAAGCATTTTTAATTTGTCGACGGGCAACCCCAATCTATTCGCACGCATGGCAACCTGTTGCAGTGACTCCTCACCAGTGACATACAAGCAGCTATTTTGTTGCGCCAGGTAGCAAAGCGTCTCCAGTAGCAACGTAGATTTACCTGCTCCGGGGTGTCCGCCCATCAAAATCGCGGAGCCTGGAACCATGCCGCCGCCAAGTACGCGGTCAAACTCAACACTACCGCTGCTAAAACGCGGCAAATCTTCTAAGTTGATGTCGGCGAGTGTCTGAACGGTTTGCCCGCCGGCAGATCCTGCGTAGCCTCCTCGCGCCGCCGCCACGGGCTTTGCTCGCGATGAGGCACCCCCTAAGCGAACCTCCGAAAGCGTATTCCAAGCACCGCAGTCATTACACTGCCCCTGCCAACGGGGATAATCTGAACCGCAATCATTGCAGACGAAGGCTGACTTGGTTTTTGCCACAGGGCTATGCTCCAAAGAATAAAAGGGAAGTATTTGATGTTACAGGATGCAATCACATGTCGCCAACTTCTGATAGTGACGTTCTGATACGGTGACTTTCCGCGGTGTTAAACCGGGTTGTGGACAATGATGATGGATCGTTCGCGAAAGCGTTGTGAGCGGAGTTTTAAGATTGCTGAGCGGACTCTGAACAACGAAATTGAAAGCTAAAGTACATGAAGTAGCACGTCCGTGTGCAAAAATGCCCGCTCGATATACTGTGGAGCAAATCGCTATTCAAAGAACAACGAGCCTCCCCCAAAGCGCTCAACACAGTACTCAGTGTGAACGATGCTACTCCATGTACACCTACATTACGCCAGCCTTGATTCGGATTCAATACTTAAGGAGACACTAGAGATGTCTTTAAGAGACAAAATAGGGGTTTTCAACTAAGCGGTTAACAGTACTCACGTAGATTTGATCACATCCCAGTTTTCATAAATTCCCTAATGAATTTAGCTGAATTGCTGTGTTATGCTGTTTGACCAATCGTAGAGAGTTAAACATGACCGCGTTATTAACCAATAGCACCATCAGCGTTGCGCGCGAACTAGCCGTCAAGTACGGGCTAGAAGAAGCTGTGCTGCTGAGCCATTTGAATGAAGCAGTAATCATTCGCGGTGTTAAAGGTAAAGACGGACATGCCTGGGTCAAACTCGAAGGTCCCCGCTTACTAAAGCTATTCCCTTTTTGGAATACTCAAGACCTGCAACGCATTATTCAAAGCCTGAACAATCAGTCCGCAATTATCGTTGCTTCACCCCCAGTTTCTGAAAGTAATGAACTTATTTACCGGCTGATCCCACAGCAATTATCAGCTAGCGTTGAACAGCGAATGGCTCCGGTCACCCAAGCCATTGCGCGGCCTACCCCCACACAATTTAACGCCGCTTCACCCATGGCGCCAAACTGGCAACCAAGTGAAGACGATATGCGAACGCTAACTCAGTTTGGCGTAAGCCGAGAATTTGCACTTGAACAACTTACTGAGTTCGTTAGTTATTGGCGCGAGCGTGGCACCGCACACAATGCGTGGGGAAGTAAGTTTGCTGCTCAGGTTCGCCGAAAATGGCGAGAGCATCAGCAAGACGAGGCCGAGTCCGCTCGCAAGCAGCCGTTGAACGAGGGTTGGATTCCCGGCGACGATGTCACTAATATTTTGTTAAGAGATGGAGTACCACAGAGCTTCATTGATGACTGCGTTCCAGAATTCAAACTCTATTGGCGCGAACGCGGTGACAGTTCGTCAACATGGGACTCAAAGTTCCTGCAACATATTCGTCGCCAATGGCAGTCCTATTCCCATAATATTAAGCATGACACCAACCCGCAGCCTATCGCCCCGAATTGGCAGCCCGACCGAGATGTTATCGATATTCTCGCGATGGCTAATATCCCAGCCGATTTTGCCGCCAGCGTAGTGGGTGAGTTCGTGCTCTATTGGCGCGAAAGCCAACAGCTACATCGTTCATGGAATAGTAAGTTTCTACAGCATGTTAAACATCGTTGGGCACAACGCCACCAACAGGGTGTCGTGTCGACAACAGGAGATAATCATGGCAACAGAGCCACGCGTGACCTATCAACAGGGGAACTCGTCCAAGATCGCAGCTGGGCAAACTAAAGCAGTTTTTTCGGAAACTCATATTGATGCCATTAATCAGGTAGTAGGCATTCTGCGCCTGAATTATCACAACCAGTTTTTGGCTGCCTTCAAAGATGATCAAACACTCACACACATGCGAAGACTCTGGGCTGAATCCCTGCAGTGTTTTGAGGCAGATATTATTTTGAAGGCGGTAAAGAAACTCATTAACAACAGTGAGTACTTACCAACACTATTCAAAATGCAACAATTTTGTCGTCGTGAGTTGTTTGCTGCGCATGACTTACCCGGTGTACGTGCTGCGTATGTTGAGGCCTGCAACGCACCTACTCCGCGCGCCGCTTTCAAGTGGAGCAACCCCATTGTATACCACGCTGGCAGTGCTACCGGTTGGCATCTAATTGCCTCCGAGACCGAGCAAAAGGTGTTGCCTATTTTCACTCAGCATTACGAAAGCTGGTGCCAGAAAGTGGTAGAGGGTGAGTTTATACCTGCACCCGAAGTGAAAGAATTACCAAGTGAAATTTCGCAGCCGCTGTCAAAGGCCGAGCAGCTGGAGAATATGAAGGCACTCAAGAAAAAATTGAATATGAGCTAGCGGCTAGGTCGCTAGCTCATACCTTATAAATGTAACAACTCTCAGCCTAAACTCTCAGCCTAAACTCTCAGCCTAAACTCTCAGCCTAAACTCTCAGCCTAAACTCTCAGCCTAAACTCTCAGCCTAAACTCAACGCCCGACTAAGCTACGCCACCCGTTTGAACATCCCAAAGCTGGCGATAAATGCCGTTTTCAGCCACTAGCTCCGAATGAGTACCCTGCTGAACGATGCGCCCCTTATCCAGCACCACAATCTGATCGGCATCGACAATAGTAGATAGACGGTGGGCAATCATGATCAAAGTTCGACCTTCACGGATCTGCGTCAGTGACCGCTGAATAGCGGCCTCGGTTTCATTATCAACTGCCGAAGTTGCTTCATCCAAGATAAGCACCCGAGGATCTTTAAGTAACGCCCGTGCGATGGATAAACGTTGTCGCTGACCACCGGAGAGTTTCTGACCGCGCTCACCCACAATGGAGTCATAGCCGTTGGGTAGCTCGTTAATAAATTCATGTGCTTCGGCCAACTTAGCCGCCTTTTCTACCGCTTCGAGACTGGCATTTGGCTCGCCGAAGGCAATATTCTCGCGCACCGTCCCGTGAAACAGGAAGACATCCTGGCTGACTAGGCCAATAGTATCTCGCAGGGACTGCGTATCCCAATCCGTAAGGCTAACTCCATCTAGTTTCACCGCGCCGGAACTCGGATCATAGAAACGAAGTAGTAGCTTAGTAATGGTGCTTTTACCAGCGCCTGTCGCCCCCACAAACGCCACCGTAGTACCCGGTTGAATATCAAGTGAAAGTTGGTTAATTACCGGTCGCGACGACTGATACGCAAAGCTGACACTGTCAATACTTATGGCACCCTTCACTGACTTGGCCGGTAACTTATGGCCACCATTTGAAAGCTGAGACTTCACGGAGAGCACATCTAAAATTCGACGCGTTGAAGCCATCGCACGTTCGTACAGATCAATCGTACTGGCAAGTTGAGTAAGTGGCCAAAGTAGACGCTGAGTCAAGAATACTAACAACCCGTAGGCGCCTACCTCCAAGTCACCCTGAAGACTCATATAACCGCCTACGCAAAAGGTGAGGAGGAAACCCGTCAAGATCGCCATCCGAATAACAGGAATAAACGCTGAGCTGACCGCAATCGCTTCTCGGTTTGCGGTGACATAGTCAGTGCTCTCCTGCTCCAGTCGAGATTTCTCTCGCGCTTCGGCCGTGAAGCTCTTAATAGTTGTCACACCGCTCAAGTTATTGCTCAGGCGGGAGCTCAACAGCGAAACCTTCTCACGTACCTTGTTGTAGCGTGGCTCAGCACGTTTTTGAAACCAAAAAGCGCCATAGATAATTACCGGGATAGGCAAGAATGCGAGCATGGCAATAGTCGGGTTAATAATGAAGAACACCGTTCCCACACCAATCACCGCCGTCAATACTTGCAGCATCGCATTCGCTCCGCCGTCAAGAAAGCGCTCCAGCTGATTGACGTCATCATTCAAAATCGCCACAAAGTGACCGGTATTATGCTGCTCAAGATAACTATGATCCTGCTTTTGGAGGTGATCATAGGCGTCAATTCGGAGACGATGCTGAAGTCGTTGAGCCAAATTACGCCACGCAACCAAATGGAAGTATTCGAACAGTGACTCACCAGCCCAGATTAGGAAAGTCAGTACGCCCAGCAACATAATTTGATGAACCGGGTCAACGATACCCAAGCTCGCTAGAAAAGATTCCTCCTGCCGGACCACCACATCAATGGCCACGCCTATCAAAATTTCCGGGGCGATATCAAATAGTTTATTCACTACCGAGCAAAAGCTTGCCCAATAAACTTGCGGGCGATCGGCATCCGCATAACGTAATAATCGACGAAGTGGTGAAACTTTTCCTGACATTGGGAGCTACTCATTCAGCATGATGAAAACACGAGTCATCGCGGTGGGGGCTACATTAACCGTCATCTAAACGGACTTCAAGCTGTGGAAAATCTCGACGCAGATGATCCCGCACGAAGTCCAGTTTAGCCTCGTTTAGGTCTACCAGTACTTTCAAGCACGACTCATACTCCACGAAGATTTCAGCCTCAGCCTGCGCAACGATATAGCGAATCTGTGCTTCCTGCTCAAAGCCCGCATCGAAGCTTAATCGAACTTTGGGCGAATAGTATTCCGTCTCAAGTGTTTGTAGGCCATGTTTTGCCGCCTCGCCATAGGCTCTTGCTAAGCCGCCGGTTCCCAGCTTAGTGCCGCCGAAATAGCGTATAACCACCGCGGCCACATGACTAACCTCAGCGTGTTGGAGCACAGTGAGTATGGGGCGCCCCGCGGTACCCTTGGGCTCGCCATCATCACCTTGCCCTTCGTGGCGGCCATTAAAACTCGTAAATGCCCAGCAGTGATGACTAGCAGTTGGGTGTGCCTTGCGCGCTTCAGCCAGGAGACGCTTTAGATCCTCTCGCCCTTCTGCATAGTCCAACCAACAGATAAATCGAGACTTCTTGACCTCGATTTCCGTGATATGACGACCTATTGGCACTTGATAAGATTGATCGGGCAATTTACTCTCCTGCTCCAAGCAGCGTAAAACTCGTAGCGTGCTAGCATATCATCTTGTAACGCGGCTTTTTAGCAATGCGCCATTTATGGTTTAAACTCATTAGTCAGAGAACTCCATACCAACTGACTCGCATTGCAACGTCGCCGTAAATAATGATAAAGGAATATAGCTTAATGAATTCAAAACAATCTTTGTTGATTCTATTTTTAACCGTCGCGGTGGCAGTTGGCTGGCTGGTAATGGTGGATACACCAAAGGAAGTAGCGCTTCCTTCAGAAGACAGTGTTGTTGACTCCGCAACGCCTTCATCCACTACCCCTAACTCGAACCTCTCGAACGTCGAGACGAGCGACACAAGACAAGCGACCTCACCGGTTCGCGTTGATCGCGCACCACCGCCAGTGGAAGATTTACCAGATTTTCGCAGTTTCACGGACACTAAAGCCAAGAAGCAGGCTTTCTTCGACTACTTCCGGCCAATTATAGCGGCCGAGAACGAACGCATGTTGGCTGAGCGAGAGATCGTTAGCAGCATAGCTAACCCTGAAGAACTAGCACCTTGGTGTGAAGAGTATCGCGTTGACCCGTGCGATCAGGAGCAATTACTCAGCCATGTTGATGAGATTCCAATGAGCATGGCGCTCGCACAAGCAGCCGTTGAATCCGCCTGGGGCACCTCTCGCTTCGCCGTTCAAGCTAATAACTTCTTCGGCCAGTGGTGCTTCCGTGAAGGGTGCGGCTTGGTGCCATCACAACGCTCTAGTGGCGCTCACCATGAAGTGCAAATCTTCGACCACCCGGACGACGCGGTGCGCGCTTATTTTCACAACATTAATAGCCACCCTGCCTATGAACCCGCCAGAGAAATTCGTCTTGAAGCCCACGAACATGGGCATCCCGTTTCCGGCTCAGATATGGTGGGTGGACTACTGAGCTATTCAGGAATTGGCGAGCACTATGTGGATGAGTTGCGCAGCATCATTCGCGTCAATAAACTCACAGATTAACTTGCTAGCCATTGCCCAGCAGCCGCCGCGGGTATCCTAGCCCGCGGCGATCCTACTTTAACAGTCCAAGCATGTTTATATGCCAATACAGTCAGCTCTGATCCTCTCGGAAACTCCGCTTCTAGCTGTGAGCCCCTGCGAGCCCCGATGAGCCCCCTAGGCTAACTGATACCTGCTAGTCAACCCAATTACCATCTTGATCCAGCTGCACTACTGGAACAGAGAACCAGTAGAAGCGATGTCGTTGATTGCTTCCCGCTGTACAGTTATATCGGCTACGACCCTTCTGAAGTGCGCCATCGGCAACAACACTGAAACTGTTTTCTCCTTCAGCGACCACCGTTTGTGCACCTAAACCCGATGCAAAGCAGTTGATTCCGGTAACACGGATACCACTGTCATCCTGCAGCGTTATATGTGCTTGCGGCCAAGGACTTCCGTAGTCGAGAATATGGCTAACTAGCGTTTCATCAGCACTGGTTAGCACCACGGACTCTACCGGCATTGCTAACGTTCTGACCTTGGTATGAAAGTCTTCGACTGTTCCGTATGGCCCACCAAATGGAAATCTTGGCAAGTGCCCTAAATCGGATAGTGCACCCACCGCACCAGATTGTTGCCCCACTGCGGCGAAACCTTCCTCAGCTAACACCTCAAGCATCTCCGGTGAAAATTCACCATAGGGATAGGCAAGAATCCTATGGGATTCACCTGTCATCGCTTCAATCCTGGCCTCGGCCTTGAGTAGATCTTCACGGAAGCGCGCTAACCAGGCTTCGTCTGACTCACCCGGTAGTTTTGCGGCTAGATGATTGTGCTCCCAGCTGTGGTTCGATAACTCACCTCCCAGCGTTTTCAGTTCATTTAGCTCATTCCAACTCATGTACCCACGGATGCGTTGATCAATCAGCAGGGGCGGCACAAAAATGGTAAAGGGCCAACCGCGCGGCACGATTTCAGCTTTGATCGCCGCCATATTATCGCTGTATCCATCATCAAAGGTGATGGCTACAACATCATCGGGAATGGCCTCACCATTTCGCAAGTTAGCCACTAGCTCACTCAAGGGTACGACTTGATAGCCGAGCTCCTCTACGTAGGCCATATGCTGAGCAAATAAGTCTGGGGAGATGCTCGTTGATGCGGGGGTATCATCTGAAACATGATGGTACTGCAAAATTACCGCCGATTTAGCCGCTGTGCTCAATAGCAATCCCGTGATGATCATTAACAGCCTTAGCATTAGCCTCTCCTCGCTTGTTGGGTCATAATGGTGCACAATAAATTTTTCATGACTAGGGCGCTATAGCTAGAACACTATGGTTAAGTTATCGCAAAAACTTCGCAAACATCGCTATCGGCTATCGGCCGACCTGCGCTTTTTGCTGAGGTCTTTACTAACTATCCTATTGATCCAGCAGCTCTTACGCGTCTGTCTCATGTTAGCCTATCCTTCTGATACGCTCTACTTGCCTCTACCAGTCATCGCCGAAGCGCTATTTTACGGTTTTCGATTTGATCTTATGTTGAGCACATGGATATGTATCCCCATGATTATAGCCTGTGCTTTTCCCTCGGGTCTTAGAGTTCGCAGTCTGTGGCGAGCTTGGTTGAGTTTTATGGGACTCGCGTCAATTATCACCGGCCTCGTGGCAATTTCCTTCTATCAGATTGTTGGTGCCGAACAAGGCAGTTCCTTCTACCAATGGCTCGCCAATGGCGAGAAGCTCCCGTGGCTGGCTCTGGCTCAGCGCTGGGAATCAGTAATTTGGTTAATGGTAGCCATTTTATTCAGCGGGCTGCTCCATGAGCTAATACGAGCTTCGGATCTTAGTTGTCGGAACATTGGACGCGAGAACAACTGGAAGCGACTTGGTATCTTTTCGCTACTAATTATCGTCGCCGCCGTCGCCATGCGCGGGACCATTTACTGGGGGCCACCACTTAAGCCTGAAGCAGCACAGTTTAGTAGCTATCAACACGCTAACCATCTTGCCGCGAATAGCTCATTTAGCGTTATTCGCACTCGTATGCGGATGCCCGATCGCGATAATTCCCCACAATAAACTACAGTTAACGCTAACGGCGTTAATGCAGATTCCACAAGGTATCAACCACTCATGAGTTTTGATTCGTTATTCCTGCGTGCTGAGTTACTCAGTGCGGTAGCACAAAGTGGCTACACTCAACCCACCGCTATTCAGGCAGCGGTTATCCCCGGAGTCCAGCGTGGACGAGATGTTTTAGCATCGGCGCAGACTGGTTCAGGAAAAACTGCCAGCTTCGCGCTGCCAATTCTCAATCTCTTCGATGAAGCTCCACCTTTGGAGAAAAACCAGGTTCAGAATCTGATTTTGGTACCTACGCGAGAGCTCGCCCAGCAGGTATTTGATCAGTTTAAACACTATGGCCAGGATCTTCGCGTTCGCTGTGCAGTGGTTTACGGCGGCGTTAGCATTAACCCACAGCTCATGCAGCTTCGCCGCGGTGCTCACGTGCTAATTGCTACACCCGGTAGATTGCTAGACTTAATGAGCCAGAATGCGGTGAAGTATGATCAATTTAGCACCTTGGTACTGGATGAAGCTGATCGTATGCTCGACCTTGGCTTCCGTGAAGACCTAGATCGAATTTGCGACAAGCTACCAACCCAGCGACAGAATCTGCTTTTCTCGGCAACCTTCTCCCCTTCTATCCGAGATTTCGCCCGTACTCGCCTGCGCGATCCACTCGAAGTAGATACTGCACCTAAAGTCGGCGCAGCTAGCTCAGTCAAACACTGGCTTCACCCTGTGGATAAGAAACTCAAGCCTGAGTTGCTACTCGAAATCATCGAAGTGAACAGTTGGGTTCAGCTGTTGGTATTCTGTAAAACTAAGCGAGGCGTAGATAAGCTAGTCAAACGCCTTCAACAACAGCGCTTCAAGGCCGTCGGCATCCACGGCGATAAGTCACAACGCCAGCGCACCGAGGCATTAAGTACCTTTAAGCGAGGTCAAGCCGACATTCTCGTTGCGACCGATGTTGCTGCGCGAGGGCTGGATATTGAAGATATGCCGGTGGTGGTCAACTTCGACCTACCGCGCAATCCGGAGGACTACGTCCACCGCATTGGCCGAACGGGCCGCGCAGGAAAGACTGGCCTTGCGGTTTCACTTGTCGCCGCTGACGAGATCGAGGAGCTCAAAGGGATTGAACGCCTTTTGCAAAAACTAATTGAGCGTAAACTCGTTGATGGCTTTGAGCCGGATCACGATCTTCCGGTCAGCCCATCTATTCGTCCCGCCAGGGGCCCCAAAAAGCCTAAAAAACCCAAGGCACGTGCTGCCGGCGCTCACAATACCGATCGTGCCCCAAAACGAGATAGTCGCCGCAAGCCAAGTCGAGCGGGAAAGTCGAGCGGATCGTCAGCACCATCGGCCAGTAAGCCAAGTCGTCGCGCCGGGAGTCAGCACGGAGCGAAGGCTGCTCCCAAGAACGCTGCTAAGCCAAGACCGGGTAGTGGCGAGAAAACGGCTGCGCCCGCTAAGCGCAAGACAAATACGAATGCAGCCGCCGCAACGCCACGCCGAAGAACTAGCGCTGTAACACCTCCAGCTGGAGCAAGGCAGCCGCGTCGGCGCTAGCCTGCGGCTTTCCACTAAATGCGGTTTGCACATATAGCAGATCCCCTCTGGACACTCTTTAATCAGTCCAGAGGTACCAAATTATGTCTACACAACGCTATTCGCTATCGGAGTTGTGCGCCATGTCGTCGCAACCAATTTCGACCATCAGAGAATTAACACAGGCCGGAATACTCCCCTGTGAGCAGTCCGGCATGTACACCCAAGAAGCGCTTCTGATGTTAAATAGAATGAGTCAGATGGAACGTTTAGGCTGCAGTAAAGAACAGATTCAGCGCTTTCTCGGCAAGTCTAATCCTTAGACTGTTTAGCTCGCTTCGCATCGCGCTGACGACGAGTAAGAAACAAAAACACATTCAACCCCACTAGCGAGCCAATCACCGCTCCCGCAGAAGCTCCCAACAGGAAATGCCCCAGCAGCAAACCTGCAACGGCGCCCGCGCCAAAAAAGCCGACTGCTAGAAATAAACCAACGTGGCTGGGTCGGACCTCTAAATCTGACATTAGCGTTCTGCCTCGGTTGAAGTGCCCGAATTGGGCTCTATGTCTGCGGATGAGTCACTGTTACCTGTACTCGCTGGTCTAACGTCGCTATACGGCAGCGACATTTGAATTGCTTGATCTAAGTAGGCAATCCAGCGATTGTAGGAGCGATGAATTGACGCCTTCTTCTCATTATAATTAAGGTTTTCGCTACTAACGTAGCGAATCTGATATTGGCTATCGGAGTAGTCGACAGCCACTTTAACGTAGTGTGAACGCACGTAAATATCCAGGATAACCTGATCTGACTCAATGGAGACCACGCGCCAACCTTTAAACTGCGCGCCGTTAACAATCGCTTGCTGAATCTTCTCCGCATCAGCACTCGCTGAGGTGATGGTGGTTGGACCACGGTCAATAAGCGGTGCCGACGTACAGCCAACAAGTAGTGTTATTAGAACAACCATCGCTAGCGAGGAAGCTTTCATCGTTTTATCTCCATGTTCATTGAATAGATTCGAGGTTAGCCCCTAGCCTGCCAGGCTACCTTTAGAGCGTCGCAAATTGGAAGCCGATGCCGAATCTTTCCACTTTGTAATTATAATCAATCAAACTTTCCCCATAACCATTTGCGTATTGCAGTAACAAATCGAAGCGTTCGGTAAGTGGATAGGCAGCATTTAGCTCATAATATGCGCGGTTCTTAGAGGTGGATAAATTATTGCGTAGCATCAAGGATAACTCGAGCTCTTCAAAACGAGTCCCAACGGTGAATTCAAAATTTCCCATGTAATCTAGAATATCGGGATTATCGTCACCTACAGGATTACTAGGATCATCCTTTTCCTCTTCAGGGAGGCGATACCAGAGTTTAGCCACGTAAAAGAAGTTATCGGTCTCGGCAATCATCGTTCCTACGACTCGGTTCCAGCTGCGCGAAAGCGGATTGGTTCTGCCATTAGACTGATGATTGATTCCCAGCTGAAGTCCTAAGATATCTAGCTCACCTATTTGATAGCGCGGTGTCCAACGATAGAAAAGTTCCGGCTCATAATTAGTCTCACGAAACGGCGCCGATATTTCCGAGTTATACACTTGCCACCAGCTCTTCAAGGTGAAAGCAAAATACAACCCTTCCAAAGTATCGTCGCTCGCGCTATATAAAGGTGCCTTAATAGAAAGCTGATACTTAGCTTCGGCCTTGTCCATAGGTTGATTGCCGAAGAAGCTGTAATGCGCTTGGCTTGGGTCTGGAGAATACGTGTACGGAAGAATGTAGTTGGCGCGATGCTGGGTAATGATGAAGGGGTTGTCATGCGATTGGCGTTCAGCATCAATCCGGCGATCGAGGATCTCGCTGGCAAATACCGATGCGGAACAGACCGCGAGTAATAACGAAATGCCTTTAACTAAGGCGCGGAGCATCGAGGGCATTATTCGTTGTATCATGGCTACTATCTCAACTTAAGCACTTGCTGGTAGATTCAAATTTGGGGCTAATGTTAATTAATAGTAATCGTTTAGCTGTGGACTTGAAACATTTGGTTAACAACTGTTCGTAATTAGATCGAAAGCCTTAAAAGAGTAATGACGTGGCAATACTAACCATGATAATTCCCACGACGAACTCAAGTATCCTCCACGCACGAGGCTGACTGAAGAGCGGCGCCAAAAAACGCGAGCCAAAGCCCAGTGAGTAGAAGAAGACAAGCGAGGCACTCATGGCGCCTAGCGCAAAGAGTAACTGATTAGGGTGATACTGGGTTGAGATTGAACCCAGTAGAATTACGGTATCCAAATATACATGGGGATTAAGCCAGGTGAAGGCTAAACACATCAGTACTGCCTTACCCAGTGAAGCGTTAACATTTTCTGCGGCCTCTAGCGCATGTTGTTGTGTGAACGCTGACTTAAAACTCAATGCACCGTAGATCAACAAAAAAGCGGCTCCACCATAACGAGCAAGCTGCTCAATACTTGGAAACTGAGTCACCACCGCACCAAAGCCCGCTACACCTAGTGCAATGAGCAGGGCATCGGAAATAGCGCAAACGGTGCAGACGGCCAGTACATGCTGACGCTTAATTCCTTGCTTCAATACGAAAGCATTCTGCGAGCCAATCGCCAAAATTAGTGATAGCCCTAGCGAGAAGCCGGCAACAAATGTAGCTAACATAGCGGGTGTTCCCTGCTCATAATGAATGATTCAATCCGCGCTGGCATGCTCCAAACGAGCTGATGAATTAGCACAACTATTATTACTTTTTTTGCAGATTTCCAGTATTTTAACAACAATGCAACCGCTGGTTGACAATAAAACAAGCACACTTGGTAGTTTGCAACCACTGTGCTTTCTAAGCTAGAGGCTTAATTAAACACCAGGGGATGGACCCATGATACTTGCCGCAAAAATTATCCAACTACGTAAACAAGCCAATTGGTCTCAGGAGGAGCTAGCCGAGAAAATGAACGTTTCGAGGCAGTCCATCTCTAAATGGGAGAGTACCAATAGCATTCCAGATCTTAACAAGATCCTTATGCTAGCTAACTTATTTGAAGTCTCTACGGACTACCTGCTCCGAGATGAATTAGAAGCCCCAACACCCACTGACGAGCGAATTGATAATAACGCTATTCAGGTTAATCTGGACCATGCGAATCAGTATATCCAGAGCAAGATTGCCGCCGCTGCGCTCACCACTAAGGGTGTGATTTTATGTGTATGTTCCGTAATTCCACTGTTTTTCCTCATGGCAATGGAAGAATCTGGGCGACTCAATATCTCCGATGATATCGCCACCGCCGGCGGGATCATGAGTATCCTATTGATGGTCTCTCTGGGCGTAAGCTACTTCATCAAGATGAATCAATATGAAGCAGATTTTGACACGATTGATAATGAGCAGTTCGAACTGTGTTACGGCGTGCATAGTGTGTTTCAAGAAAAGTTGAAGCAGTTTCGCCCCACTTATAATAGGCGTTTATCACTGGGCATATTTCTGTTCATCAGTAGCTTCGCGCCACTGATGTTAACCGCTTTACTCCACGGTGGGCAGGACCTCGTTAAGCTCATGTTAATCGTGTTGATGCTAATGATCTCGGCGGGACTGTTCCTTGTTATTCCAGCCTCAAGCGAATTCGAAGCCTATAATAACATCCTAAAAGATCGTGACATGGAGTCCGTTAAGAGTAAACGCGCAAAACGTGCCGAAAAGCTGGCCGCCTTCTACTGGCCTTTGCTCGTGGCGATATTCCTAGGATGGAGCCTCTGGACAATGGATTGGGGCGTTACTTGGATTATTTGGCCCGTTGGCGCCGTACTCTTCGCCGCTTTGCTTGGTTTAATGGAACTCTTTGTTAAAGACGGCAACTAAATTGCAGAGATAGACAATTATGCGGAGGTCAGCTCAATGTTAAAAAAAATAGGTCTAGTCGCCATCGCACTGGTGCTAAGTACTCACGCCGTATCATCCGGCGAAAGAGCGCTTGAGCTTTCTCCGCAACGCATTAGCGAACTCCCTGAGCTTGAAGCGAATCAAGTTAGCGAGGCATATCACTACATTGGACGCTATCAAGAATGGCAGTTGTTCGGCGAAACATTAACCACCTCCGACGGTGATATGCCATTTAGCAGTACCTATGGCTATCGCGTCGCCGCTGACAGCGTTGAGGTGATTAATGGTAGGGCGCTCGCCCTGAGTAAGTTGCCTAGATGGATAGATGTTGAGACCTGCCCAGCGATTATTTCGGTCATCGCTGAGCAGGAAAAGCATCGGATAGTCGTAGCAAAAACGGAGGCTGCCTGCTGACGGAGGACAACTATTGAACTTGGCCGTGGCTAAACCTCAGCCAAGTTGCCCTTGTCTTCCAGCCAGGTTTTTCGATCACCAGATCGCTTCTTCGCCAAGAGCATATCCATAGTACCCATGGTGTCATCGCCGGCTTCAACATAGAGCTGTATCAGGCGGCGCGTATCTGGATTCATCACCGTTTCGCGAAGTTGTGCAGGGTTCATCTCACCCAAGCCTTTGAATCGGAGTACATGAGGAGTCCCACGTTTCTTCTCTACGCGAAACTTTTCCAAAATATGCTCTTTTTCTTGCTCATCCAGGGCATAGTAAACTTCTTTACCCAAATCAATCCGGAATAGCGGTGGCATCGAAACATAAATATGCCCAGCGGTGACCAACGGTTTAAAGTGACGAACAAACAGCGCGCAGAGGAGTGTCGCAATGTGGAGTCCATCGGAGTCTGCATCGGCGAGAATACAAATCTTACCGTAGCGCAGCCCCTCTAAATTATCAGACCCGGGCTCTACGCCTATGGCAATAGCAACGTCATGAACCGTTTGCGATGCCAACACATCCACCGCATCCACTTCCCAAGTGTTAAGGATCTTACCGCGCAGTGGCAAAATAGCCTGGAAGATACGATCGCGAGCCTGTTTAGCCGAACCACCCGCCGAGTCACCCTCAACGAGAAATAGTTCGCCACGTTCAGTCTCGGCGCTAGAACAATCGGCAAGCTTACCTGGCAACGCCGGACCACTGGTGACTTTCTTTCGCGTTACCTTTTTTGCTTTTCTTAGGCGCGATTGCGCATTGTTGATGCACATTTCGGCAATCGCTTCGGCTTCAGCCGTGTGCTGATTTAACCAAAGTCCGAAGGCGTCTTTTGCGACACCACTGATAAAACTTGCGGCTTCACGTGATGATAAACGTTCTTTGGTTTGCCCTGAAAACTGGGGATCCGCCAATTTAGCGGAGAGCACATAGGAGCACTTATCCCAAATATCTTCCGGGCTAAGCTTAATACCCCGAGGCATTAGACTGCGGAACTCGCAGAACTCACGGATGGCTTCCAACAGACCTGTTCGCAACCCATTAACATGAGTTCCTCCCTGAGCGGTTGGAATCAAGTTTACATAGCTCTCAGTGGTCAGTTCGCCACCTTCGGGCAACCATTGTACTGCCCACTCGGCAGCTTCGCTCGTAGCCGAAAAAGTACCCACAAATGGGGCTGACGGGAGCACTTCCCAGCCATTAGTTCGGCCAGAAAGGTAATCTTTAAGGCCATCTTTGTAGAACCATTGATCTTTTTCACCGGAGGCTTCGTCATGGAAGTTGACAGTAAGCCCTGGACAGAGGACTGCTTTAGCGCGGAGCACGTGGCGAAGTCTACTCAGGGAAAACTTGGGCGAATCGAAGTATTTTGGATCCGGCATGAAACGAACTTGAGTACCAGTGTTACGCTGCCCACAACTATCAATGACACTTAAGTCGCTAGCCTTGTTGCCGTCGCGAAAGCTCATGCGGTGCACTTCACCACCACGGCGAATCGTCACCTCAAGCCCCAAACTCAGCGCATTCACTACCGAGACACCAACACCGTGCAAACCGCCTGAGAACTGATAGTTATCGTTGCTAAACTTACCGCCCGAGTGCAAGGTGGTGAGAATAACTTCAACACCCGGCTTACCTTGCTCTGGGTGCATATCCACTGGCATTCCACGGCCATTATCGGTAACCGACATTGATCCATCTTTGAAGAGCACCACATCAATCTTGTTACAATGCCCCGCAATCGCTTCATCCACTGAGTTGTCGATGATTTCTTGCGCCAAGTGGTTCGGTCGGGTGGTTTCCGTGTACATACCTGGGCGTTTTCGGACTGGGTCCAAGCCGGTTAGTACTTCAATCGATTCTGAGGTGTAGTTCGACATAGCTTCCGTCACACAAATCGTGATAAAAATCGGTGAATGGCGGGGAGGTAACGTGGATAATCCACAAAACTGTGATTACCCCCGTACTCAATGGAGCATCTAGCACGAGAATAGTGCTCCGTCGCCTGTTTAAAATCTAGTGTCTCATCATGTGTCTGAACCATCAACCACAAAGATTGCGGTATACCTATCTCGCCACTGGTCAGGCCAGCCAGAAAGTCGACGTCAGCTTGAGTAAAATCAAAATACTGCTCTGAGTGCCAAAACTTATTACTACCAATCCGCGCTCGCAGCGAGTCTGCAGGCGTTACCGCTGGATTAATCATCACTGCAGGGATCTCAAAATTTCGGTGTACCGCGTTGGCATAGAATCCGCCCAGGGACGAGCCAATCACCCCGCTGGGTTGCGTACTTGTCACCAGCTGACCAATCTGCTGCCACGCCTGCTCAGGCGAGATCGCCAGCTGCGGCGCATGCACCCGGACGGATGGGTGATGGTCAGCGTACCAGGCAAGGGTTTGCTGAGCCTTTAGGGATTGCGGTGAACTGGCAAAGCCGTGAAGGTACAGCAGGTCTTTCAATCAATCACTCCAACGCGGTGAACCGCTGTGTCATAGCTACCATTTGCATGAAGACTGAAGCGACGATAGCCAGGTCTTAGGCTTTTATCTAGGGCGAAATCCTGCGCTCCCGCCATGAACTGACGGCTCGTTGCGGGGGTACAATACCAATCAACCCCGGCAAAGATATCTTGCTTTTCCTGATGAACGTGACCATTTGCTAACCATTTCACCTGTGCATGCGCTGACAATATCTCTGCGAGTTCATCGGCATCGCGAAGGCGCTGAGGATCAATCCACGCCGTCCCTACTGGCAGAGGCGGGTGGTGGACAAATACCCCCACGTGATCGGCGGTAGTAGACAGCCACTGACCAAAACTACTCAACTGTGGTTTACCAATGCGCCCCCAAACCTTGCGCGGTACGGCGGAGTTTAAAAAGGCAAGCTTCCAACCGGGAAATTGCCACTCACGTACTAAGGGCTGCTTAAGTTCACGTTCCATGACATCTGGATCATCGTGATTACCCGGCACCCAAACCACCGGGGTGCTAGGGAGAATTCGCTGAACGAGTTCCGCTATCTCTCGGTAGGCTTCGACACAGCCATCGTCGGCGATATCACCACTAACAACCAGTAAATCAACCGGATTTTCGGCGATATCCTCTAATACCGCAGTACAACCCGTTACAAACTTAGGTTTGGTGATTGCACTAAAATGACAATCGCTAATTTGCGCAATCTTTGCAACTATTCCTTCCATGGCCACTCCCAGTTCATCGGACTTCTACCAAATTTATCACAGTGCGCCAGCCATTCGCGAACAAAACGATGCAATTGAGCTTTCTCATCGGGTTGCAACATGCGGTCATTGGGATAAGGGTATTTCGGCAGCAATTGGTGCAGGTGGTCGCAGCGAACAATATCGGCGATACACGCATCATGATAGACTCTAATTTGCATGGCAAAACCTTGAGTGTACGAAGCGTTAGATTCTGGGGTCAACTGAATCACAGCGGTATAGGGCGTGACCTCAATCACTTCAAGATGGACGTCGTTCTGATGGCCTTGATCTCCCATTACCAACGTTCGGCTCGCGTGCAGCGGCATTTCCCCCAGAAAACGAGATAACAGCAGATAAATGAGTTCGCCGTCGCGCTGCAGCCCGGCCAAGTCTACGGAGTACTTCACTTCTCGCCAAGACTCGCGAAGTTCAGCAACAGCCATTGGAGGCAAATAATTGTGGCCGAGTTATCCACACCACCGCTTGCCATGAGTTGCTGAGCCTCCTCTATAGAATAGGTGGCCAAACGAATATCTTCGTGTTCCGACTCCAAGCCAAAGACACCTCCTACATTCTCTAAATCCACCAATGCGCAATACAAATAGAAACGTTCGTCTACACCGCCAGGGCTTACCAAGTAGTCGCAAATTGGGATCAACTGATCACCCGTCACGACAACCCCAGCCTCCTCAAAGCATTCTCGTGCCGCCACTTCTCTTGGCCCTTCCGCCGTATCAATCATGCCTGCCACAATTTCATGAAGCCAAGGCGAACCTTCACGCGCTAGCGCACCAATCCTAAACTGCTCCACGAGTGCCACGCGTTGTATACGGCGATCGTAGAGTAGAACACCCACCGCATGACCACGTTGAAAAAGCTCGCGAGTGAACCAGGGAGTTGTTTCACCATCAAACTTGCGATGACGAAGGGTAAGCTTGGAGATCCGAAAGAAGCCGTCGTAGCAGACTTCCTGTGAACCGACTTCTACGTCATCCTTACCAAGTTGCTTATTCATAATCTTTCCTGAACAGGGGTTAATAAAAATGCGAAGCCTAATAACTCCTAGCGAAATCACAGGGTTGCCTGAGGCATTCTACGCAACGGCTTATTTTTCTCCGTAATTCCCTTATACTAGACGCTACCGTTTCCCAATAATAGATGAGTAAAGTTGCGCACTATGAAGTTGGCCTCTCAAACCACCACCATTGGCACCTGGGCGCTGGCGATCAAGCGAACGCTTGACGCACGTGGGGTGAACGGTGACAAATTACTGCGCGAAGCAGGCATTGACGTCAGCGTTTGTGGTGACCCGAATACCCGCTTGCCTAGTCCAAAGCTTAATAAACTTTGGGACTTAGCGGAACGGGCAACCGGCGACCCCCGATTTGGCTTAAGCGTGCCGATGTTCGTGCACGCCACCACGCTACACGCTATGACGATGGCTAACTTCGCGGCTACCAGCTTGTACGACGCCTTTTCCCGTTCGGCGCGCTTTTCGCGAATCATTACCACCACCATGCAGTTCGCGCTCAATAAACAGGATGGCGTGTATCAAATTGAGTACCTACTTACTGAGCCCAACTCGCTAAGTCATCACGGCGTAGAGGCAAGCATGCTCCTGTGTGTCCGTATGGCCCGTGAAATTGACCTCAACCCCGAGAACAAGCCCATTGCCGTGCACCTCAAACGTAGAGAAGACAATGATCGCGACTTCTTCGAACAGGCCTTCGGCTGCCCCGTTCACTTTGAGTCGGAGCGCTGGTTTATTGAAATGGACGCTGCCCAAGTAGAGGCTCCTCTACCAACCGCCAATCCAGAGATCTTGCAAAGCTGTGAGCGTATTATGGCCGAATACTTGGCCCGCATGGACAAGGCGGACATCAGCCACCGAGTTTATCAGCTTATTCTAGAACTACTTGTCGCTGGCGAACCCTCTCAGGAACGCGTGGCCGATGCCCTACATATGAGTACGCGGAGCCTTCACCGTAAACTTACTGCTGCCGGCACCAATTTCAAGTCCCTGTTAGACAACACGCGGCGTGAGTTGGCTATGCAATATATCCGCCAAAGTAATCTTTCCATTGCCGACATTACGTATAACTTAGGCTTCTATGACGCTAGCAGTTTCTCCCGCGCCTTTAAGCGCTGGACGGGAATGTCACCCGCTAAGTATCGCCGTGACATCGCCTTAAACTCACCCATAGAACACGAATAATTCCCTTAATTTTGCGATCCCTTTCAGGTTAGAATGATCGTTCAATTAACTAAGGTTCAAGCATGAGCAAGCACGATAAGACCCACTTTGGTTACACTGAAGTACCCGTTGAAGAGAAAGTCGAGAAAGTCGCGGGTGTTTTCCACTCCGTTGCCGCCAAATACGACATCATGAATGATTTGATGTCCGGAGGCGTTCACCGTCTGTGGAAGAAATACACAATTGAATGCTCGGCCGTTCGTCCTGGCTCTAAAGTACTAGACATTGCTGGCGGTACCGGCGATCTCACGCTTGCCTTTTCCAAACTCGTTGGCAGCGAAGGGCAGGTAGTTCTCGCTGACATCAATAGCTCAATGCTTAACGTAGGGCGTGACCGCCTGATTGATAAGGGCGTTGGGGCTCAGGTTCAATACTGCCAAGCGAATGCCGAATGCCTGCCATTCCCCGATGACTACTTCGACTGCCTAACTATTGCCTTTGGCTTGCGTAACGTAACCGATAAGGATGCGGCGCTGCGATCTTTCCTCCGTGTACTCAAGCCAGGTGGCAGAGTATTGGTGCTGGAATTCTCTAAACCTAGCAACCCGCTGCTATCCAAAGTTTACGATACCTACAGCTTCAAGGCGCTCCCATTTATGGGTAAATTGATCACCGATGACGCCGACTCCTATCGCTACTTAGCTGAGTCGATTCGCATGCACCCAGACCAAGAAACCCTGCGTGGCATGATGGACGATGCGGGCTTCGTGAACACCAAATATGACAATTTAACTGGCGGCATCGTCGCTCTACACCGAGGCGTTAAACCTTGATCCAGATTGCCGCCACCGCAGCATTGGAACACGCTGTGAATGGTGCTCTCTCCCTAGACGCTGGTGCCGAGCACGTATTGGCACCGCTTAATGGCTGCGTGTTAAAGCTGAGCATCACGTCCCCTAGTATGACCTTATTTGCTATTTTCTCCGGAGCTGAGATCAATCTCTACCAGCAATACGCGGGTGAAGTACACCTTGAACTCAGTGGCAGCGCCGCTGAATTCGTCGCTATGGCACGTAATCCCGAGAGTAATGCGCTGATTGACAGCGGCGTCAAAGCGCATGGCCAAACTGGTGTACTTATTCAGCTCAATGAAGCGCTGCCAAAACTGGACCTTGATCCCGAGGGGAAGCTAGCGGATTGGATCGGCCCGATTGCTGCTCATCAACTCGGTAGTGGCGCTCGCAAACTTTGGTCTGGGCTAAAGCAAGCAAAAACCTCCTTTGATCGCCTCGCTGGGGAGTCAATCCACTACGAAGCCCGACTGGCTCCCTCCCCTGAAGAGTTGGCACAATTCTCCGCTGACGTCCGTGACGTCCAGCGTCGTTTCGAGCGCTTGGAAGCGCGTTTCAATCAATGGAAGTCTCGCTAATGTTTCGCGCCCTCAAACGTGCCTTTGTGGTGCTTCGACAACTTAAACGCTTTGGCGTACACGAACTTGTAGCACATCGTTTGCCCTTCGGCGCTAAACTAATACTCGTACTTCTGGGGCCAACCGATCGCACTTGGCAAGCGAAGCCCATGGGGGAAAGAATTCGGGCATGTCTCGAATCACTTGGCCCTATCTTCGTTAAATTTGGCCAACTGTTGTCAACTCGGCCAGATCTCATCCCACATGACATCGCCCAGCAACTTGCCTACCTTCAGGATAAGGTTACGCCCTATCCAGGCCCGTTATTCCTAGCGCGAGTTGAGCAGAGTCTTCAGCGACCGCTAGACGAAATGTTTGCAGAGGTTGAGAAAGAACCGCTCGCATCCGCGAGTGTTGCGCAAGTCCATCGAGCAACGCTATTAGATGGAACACAAGTAGTCATTAAGTGTCTTCGACCAGATCTAGGCTCCGTTATTGACGACGACATCGCCCTCATGCACTGGCTTGCTCGTAAGGCTCTGCAGTGGCTACCCGACGCTAAGCGCTTACGACCTACCGAAGTGGTTAGTGAGTACCAGCTTACCATTGCGCGCGAGCTAGACCTTCGCATTGAAGCGGGCAACGCGTCGCTATTTCGCCGTAACGCACAGCAAAAGGGGCTTCTCTATCTTCCCGAAGTCTACTGGGATTATTGCACTGAAGCGGTCATGGTCTCCGAATATATTGACGGCATTCCCGTTAATGACATGGCGCAGATAGCAGCTCAAAACACCAACCTCAAGATTCTAGCCGAACGTGGCGTGGAAATATTTTTCACCCAGGTATTTGAAGAGAACTTCTTTCACGCCGACATGCATCCCGGAAATATCTTCGTCAGCCGTGAGCATCCAAGCGACCCAACTTATATGGCAGTGGACTGTGCAATAGCCGGCTCGCTCAGTCGTGAAGACCAGTACTATTTGGCACGTAATTTGTTGGCGATTTTCCGCCGCGATTACCGTCAGGTCGCGGAACTTCACATTGATTCTGGCTGGGTGCCCGCTACTACCCGCGTTGGTGATTTTGAAACCACTATTCGCTCAGTCTGCGAACCCATCTTTGAAAAGCCGTTGGGCGAAATCTCATTCGGTAACGTGCTGGTCAACCTCTTCCAAACGGCAAGGCAGTTTGACATGCAGGTTCAGCCACAACTGGTCTTACTCCAGAAAACACTCCTCAATATTGAGGGCATGGGCCGCCAGCTCTATCCACAACTCGATATTTGGGCTACAGCCCACCCGTTTTTAGAGAACTGGTTGAAGGATCGTTTTAAACCCACCACGCTGTGGCAAGAGTTAAAGCGCTATGGGCCAGATTGGCTAGAGAAATTCCCGCAAGTTCCCAACCTGCTCTTCGACGCGATTCAGCAGGCTGCCAAGCCAAGCGGCACGGTCGTTGAAGCAAAGCAAGTGGACAGGAAGCCAGTTCGTCGTCGAACGCTTGGTTCAGTTAGCTTGGTGGTCGGCATCGCTGCTGGGGTGAGCGCTGGCGTTGCCTGGCCGGAACTACTCAATCGCGAAACAGCGCTAGTGTGTGGCGGACTTGCCATAGGCTGGGTCATTGCCCGCTTAAGCCGCGCATAGGAAGCAAAGGAATTAAGAGGCCAACAACGCTATGAATGACTTTCTGAATGACATTAAGTTCAATGAACAGGGACTTGTGGCCGCTATCGCTCAGTGCGTGCACTCAAAAGACGTACTGATGATGGCCTGGATGAACGCCGAAGCCGTTACGCTTACGCTTCAAGAACAGCGAGCCGTCTACTACTCTCGATCTCGGCAGTCGCTATGGCGTAAGGGAGAACAAAGCGGCAACGTGCAAAAACTGCACCGCTTTGCGCTAGATTGTGACGGCGATACAATCTTGCTAACCGTAGAGCAAGTTGGTGGAATTGCCTGTCATACTGGTCGTGGTAACTGTTTTTATAAAACAGCGAGTGACAATGGTTGGCAGATCAACCAAAATGTGATCAAAAGCCCCAAGGCGATGTATAATGAATGACATAATTGCGCAGCTTGAAGCAACAATTCAAGCGCGAATCAATACCGCAGATGAGAATAGCTCTTATGTTTCTCAACTCCACAACAAAGGCCTGAACAAGATCTTAGAAAAAGTGGGTGAAGAATGCACTGAGTTGCTTTTAGCCGCCAAAGATTATGAAAACGGTAGCGATCGTGAATCACTACCTAAGGAAGCAGCTGACGTGCTGTTTCACATGATGGTTTTGCTCAATCACTTGGGCTTGAGCATCAATGACGTTACACAGGTGCTTGCCTCGCGCACGCAGCAATCCGGACTAGAAGAAAAGGCCTCACGAGGCTAAAAAGGAGTTAATTATGGCGCCGAGTATTTGGCAAATTCTGATCATCCTACTCATTGTAGTGCTACTGTTTGGCACCAAGCGTTTAGGCGGCTTAGGTTCTGATCTAGGTAAAATGATCAAGGGCTTCAAGTCATCAATGGGCGATGACGACGCAGCAAAGAAAGAGGAAGAAAAAGGCGCCGCACCGGCTGAGAAACTCAGTAGCGACGAAGCCAGCAAGGCCGCGCCGACGGAAAGCACCGAAAAGACCAAGCAGGACTAATCGCCGCGCATGGACATCGGTTTTCTGGAGTTTCTCCTAGTGATGATTGTGGGCCTGCTCGTACTTGGCCCCGATCGCATGCCGGAAGTAGCCCGCAAAGGGATCTACTGGTGGGGACGTGCGAAGCGTACCATCAATGACACCCGCGAGGAGATCGAGCGAGAGATTGGTGCCGACGATATACGCCGCCAACTCCACAATGAAAACATCATGAAATCGCTGGGCGAAAGCAAGGCCGCGATTGAAGCGACCGTTAAAGAAACCACCGATAATATCCAAAGATTCAAAACTATTGGCGAGCAGAAACCGCGCCGAGGAAGCGCTGCGGCAGAACCTGCTGTCAGTGGCGATAACACCCAAGCGGATGAACTGGCAGTGATTAAGGCCAAGAAGGAGCTTGCCGCAATCCGTCAAGCGGAAGCGGAGTTAGCCAAACAGATGTCGATAACGTCAAACGCAGCAGAAGACACTTTCGATGAAGTACAGTCAAAGCTTTCAGAATCGAACGCCGAATTGGCCTCGAACACCTCCGCCGAAACCCCGAAGCCGGGAAACAAGGACCAACTGTGAGCGAAACTACGGCTGAAAAATCGACTTTTGTGGGTCATCTAATCGAACTCCGTAGCCGTTTACTGAAAATGTTCGCGTCGGTATTTGTGGTGTTCCTCTGTTTATTCCCCTTCGCCAACGAACTCTATCAAATTGTCTCTGAGCCTCTACGCCGTTATTTACCCGAGGGTTCATCGATGATTGCGACCGAAGTCGCATCACCGTTCCTCACGCCCTTCAAGCTAACGCTAATGTTAGCCTTCGTGACCGCCATTCCTATTGTTCTGTGGCAGATATGGGCATTTATCGCCCCGGGTTTGTATAAGCGTGAGCGACACATCGTAGCGCCGTTACTCTTTTCATCCGTTGCGCTTTTCTATGGCGGCATGGCTTTTTGTTATTTCGTTGTCTTCCCTCTGGTCTTTGGCTTCTTCACCTCGGTGGGACCCGAAGGCGTAGCGGTAATGACCGACATCAATCTCTACCTAAACTTCGTTATTAAGCTCATGCTAGCCTTTGGCATTGCCTTCGAGATTCCCGTCGCGGTGTTTATCCTCGCATGGGTAGGTGCTATCGACGCTGATAAGCTGGGGCAGAAGCGCCCGTATATCATTGTGGGATGCTTCGTGGTGGGCATGCTGCTGACGCCGCCCGATATCATTTCACAGACACTCTTGGCCGTGCCGATGTGGATGCTCTTTGAGGTAGGTAGTTTCTTTGCCAAGATGATTCAACGCTCCCGAAAAACTAGCGATGACCAAACTGACAGCCCAGAGCAGGATGCTAGCTAGCCCATGAACTACTGGCTGCTCAAGTCTGAACCCGATGACTTTTCGATTAGCGATTTAAAAGCGCTAGGGAAAACCGGCGAGGGTTGGAATGGCGTACGCAACTACCAAGCTCGTAACTTTATGCGCGACGATATGGCATTGGGAGACTTGGTGTTGTTTTATCACTCTAGCTGTAAAGCCGTGGGCGTAGTTGGCATTGCCAAGGTAGTAAAAACGGCCTACCCAGACCCTACGCAGTTCGACCCAAACAGTCACTATTTCGACCCCAAAGCCAGCCACGAAGTACCGCGGTGGTTTCAGGTAGACATCGCCTTCGAGCGGGCCCTCAAGCGTGTGCCGTTGGCGGCCATGAAAGCCAATGAGAAATTAGCCGGGTTGCTTCTGATTAAAGCAAGTAGACTGTCAGTGATGCCCGTTTCTGCCGAACATTTTGCGGAAATTGTGGCCATGTCCGAAGCCCGATAGCGCCGCTTCAGTTCGATTGAAATTCGCTTATAACCAACGCCCAGAATTCCAAACGCCAGTTTCGATAGCCACATACATAGCGAGCGCACCGAAGGCAATGAGCACAACGCTCAACACACCCATAAGGCGCCAGAATTTGAATTCTCCGCGGTCAGTTTGGTGGATAGTGGAATTAAGATACTCTTCAACACGAGCCAAATCTTCAGGACTCAAGTCTTCTTTATCGCGCATAGTTCAGTCCGCTTAGGGTTATTATTTTTAACTCAGGGTAACGTGAACCCTGAGCTAAAAACAAGCACTTCTTAGCGCTACAAATCTACCGTCAAACCCGCCTTAATTGAGGTGAGTAGCGCATTGAATCGTGGAAAAATACGCATCTCGAAGAATGCTAGACGTCGTTGACGTTCACTGAGGTCATCGCCTTGAGCCGCAGCGACCATCCGAAGCAAGAAATGGTAGTAACTCAGATAGCCTAGCGCATGAAGATAGTCCACGCTGATTGCCCCTTCGCGACCGGGGTGCTCTGCTAGTATTGCGACCATTTCCTCACTTAAGGCAACAAATTGCTGAGCAGCCAATGTGAACGGCTCATCGGGCGTTGTCTTGAGGAAATCATTAAGCATTGCTTTAAGCGCGCGAGCATCATCCACACAGACCTTACGCTTCACCAAGTCCTGCGCTTGAATACCATTCGTTCCCTCGTAGATCTGTGCAATACGTGCGTCTCTGACCCATTGCTCCTGACCCCATTCGCGCACATAGCCATGGCCGCCGAACACCTGCTGACCAATCACACAGCTCTCGAAGCCTTGATCCGTTAGGAAGGCTTTAACTACTGGAGTGAGCAGCGCCGCGCGCTGCGCCATCTCTGTACTGTCTTCGCTCTTGGAGCTATCTAGGCAATGGGCGGCATAGACCGCCAATGCTCGCCCGGCATCAGCCAGAACACGCATCGTTAAGAGCATACGCTTCACGTCGGCATGTCGATTGATGGCAGCTAGTTCGCCACCTACGCTGCCTTGTTTGCGCTCTGCGGCATAGTTCATCGCCGCATCATAGGATGCCACACCAGACGCTAGACCCTGCACGCCAATAGACAAGCGTTCATAGTTCATCATGGTAAACATCGCCTGCAGACCGCGATTTGCTTCGCCGACTAAATAGCCTTTGGCGCCGTCAAAATTTACCACACAGGTTGCCGAGGCGTTGATACCCATTTTGTGCTCAATAGAACCTACAGTAACAGCATTCTTATCACCCAAGCTGCCGTCAGCATTGACATGGAATTTAGGCACCAAGAAGAGTGAAATACCGCGATAGCCAGCCGGTGCGCCTTCAAGACGAGCAAGTACGAGGTGAATCACGTTCTCGGTCATATCCTGATCACCACCGGTAATAAACATCTTATTACCTTCGATCGCGTATTCACCATTACCCAAGTCCTGTGCCTTGGTACGCAACAAACCTAGGTCAGAGCCCGCATGAGGCTCAGTGAGATCCATAACGCCTGCCCAACGCCCTTCATAGAGGGCTGGAAGATAGGTTTCCTTTAGCTGCTCACTACCATGTGCATCGATACACAACGCTGCCCCTACACTCAATGTGGAGTACAACATAAAGCTTGAATTGGCCGAGTAGAAGAGTTCATCGGCCATCACCGAGAGCGCTTTTGGCATCCCTTGGCCACCCCAAGCCGGGTCACCCGCCATAGACGGCCAACCACCTGCGGAAAAGGCGGCCCAGGCTTCGACAAAACCCGTTGGCGTGTGAACGCCATCAGCTTCGAGCCTACAGCCCTCTTCATCACCAGAACGATTGATTGGCGCGAGTGCTTCGCGGGCGAATTTATCGGCTTCGCTTAGAATCGCATCGCCAAGCTCAGCGGTGTAATCGGCAAAGCGTTCACTGGCCTGCCAGCTGTCTTCAAGCTGGAAGACATCACGAAGGAGAAATTGCATTTCATTGAGTGCAGACATAGGAGCCTCAACTAGAGAAAGGAAGTGTGTTAAAAAAGGCCGCTGAATTAATCCAGCGGCCTTGGGGTCTTAGGAGATAACGAACTGCTCTTCGGCCATATCCATCAGCGTATCGAGCGGCGCCTTCATGGTTGCTGCCAAGGTAATGGTACGTGGCAAGATGCGCGCGAAGTAGAACTTCGCCGTGTGCAACTTCGCTTCGTAGAAGGCAGTCTCTGACGTTCCCGCAGCAAGCTTTTCAGCAGCTGTCTTGGCCATCTGAGCCCAGTAGTATGCCATGCAGACGTAACCCGCATACATCAAGTAATCAACTGACGCTGCGCCTACTTCTTCTGGGTTTTCCATCGCCAGCATACCGATATGCATGGTCAGCTCGCCCCACTCTTTGGTTAGCTCCTGTAGCTTCACTGAGTAACCGCCAATGGTTTCGTTTTCTAGGTTCTCTTTCGCGAACACATAGATTTCTTTCGTTAGCGGCTTTAATAGTTCGCCACCCGAGCCCAATACTTTACGGCCTAGCAGGTCAAGACCCTGAATTCCGGTAGTCCCTTCGTAGATGGTAGAGATACGGCAGTCACGCATGTTTTGCTCGGCTGGCCATTCCGCTGTGTAGCCATGTCCGCCAAATACTTGAACGCCCAAGCTTGCAGCTTCACAACCTACTTCCGTCATGAACGCCTTACCAATTGGAGTAAGGATAGAAAGCAGGTCATCAGCAACTTTGCGCTCTTCCTCATCCTTACCATCGCTAACGATGTCCGCGTTATAGGCCATGTGGTAGCCCATCATACGCATACCTTCTGTCAGCGACTTAATAGTAAGTAGCATACGGCGAACGTCTGGGTGAACAATAATTGGGTCCGCAGGGCCGTCAGGGTTCTTCTTACCTGATAGTGAACGCATCTGTAGACGATCGCGAGCGTACTCAGTGGCGTGCTGAATAGCCAGCTCCGAATGCGCTAAACCTTGGAATGCGGTACCGATACGAGCTGAGTTCATCATGGTGAACATATAGCTCAAACCCTTGTTCTGCTCGCCAATAAGGAAGCCTTTGGCACCGTCAAAGTTCATCACACAAGTTGCATTACCGTGGATGCCCATCTTGTGCTCAAGCGCGCCACAGCTTACTGCGTTACGCTCGGCAACGTTACCGCTGTCATCGAGGTTATTCTTAGGTACAACGAAAATCGAAATACCTTTAGTTCCCGCTGGCGATCCAGGAACACGCGCCAACACCAAATGAATGATGTTATCAGCCATGTCATGATCACCTGCAGAGATGAAAATCTTTGTGCCGGTAATAGAGTAGCTACCATCGGCGTTAGCTTCTGCCTTGGTACGGAGAAGACCAAGGTCAGAACCACAGTGTGGCTCAGTTAGACACATGGTACCGGTCCACTCACCAGAAACCATGCGCGGCAGGAAGGTGTCTTTTTGTTCAGTTGAGCCGTGAGCTTCAAGCAGGTGCTTCGCGCCGTGCGAAAGACCTGGGTACATTCCCCAAGACCAGTTTGCCTGTCCCACAATTTCAGAGACGGTCATGCCCAGCGAAACTGGCAAGCCTTGACCACCGAACTCAGGGTCAGCAGAAAGTGAAGGCCAGCCGCCCTCTACGAACTTCTGGTAAACTTCTTTAAAGCCACTTGGCGCAATCACACCATCTTCGCCAAGTTTACAACCTTCACGATCACCGGTTACGTTGGTCGGCGCAATTTCCTGCTCAGCAAAACGACCGATCTCGTCAAGGATGGCATCAACCATATCTGGTGTAGCATCCTCGCCACCGTTGATCTTAGTGTAGAGCGTATTGAAGTCGAAAATTTCATCGCGAACGAAACGAATATCGCGTAATGGGGCTTTATAATCTGCCATGTGGAGAACCTCTTAATTATACCAATGCGGGCGCCGAAACGAGGGCGCAGACCGAGCTACTATTCAAACACTTGTTTGAAACATACGTTTAAGGCCATAACGTGTCAAGATTTGGACAACACCTAGTTGCTACGATGCCCTTAAATTTAGACGAATCTGAACAGTTTGCGCGATTGAAATTCGCAATGCCGTCACCCAGGCGACTAGCGTGAAGCCCTTATTTAATAGGGCTTCTACTAGGCCAACATATGCGTACGCAGTGCCTTCTTAAAAACGGGCATTTTGTGACTCAATAGTCGCAAATAGTTTTAGCGATTAGCCAACTAACGTCTGTATAGCTATATACGAGGCGGCGGCTTTAGCAGATTGCTCTGCCTGAAAAGGAACCACACCAAGACATGGTGCAGGAAGGCGCTGCTTGAGTGTGGCAAGATTTTCCTCAAAGCGCGGCATTTGCCCCGTCGCGCTATTGGCCACCCAGCCAACGAATGGCAAACCATCACGGCGAATCGCCTCAACGGTCAGCATGGCATGGCTAAGGCAGCCCAAGGTCATATCAATGACCAAAATTACGCCAAATCCCAGCTCGCGGGCGATATCTGAGACGTATTCGCGATCATTTAGCGGTACACGCCAACCACCGGCACCCTCGACCAGCGCAAAGTCTACTGGCGTCATCAGGGCGCCACGAATCTTGCCGGTGATGCCCACAGCGTTTAATCGCTTACCTTCATCGTTTGCCGCAATATGTGGGGCAATAGCCGCCTCAAGACAGACTGGATTGACCAGCTGATAGGGAAGTTGAACCGTGGAAGCCCGCATGAGATTCAGCGCATCTTCATTGCGAAGTTTACCGTCGTGTAATTCTGATCCCGCCGCAATTGGCTTAAGGCCAACCGTACTCAAGGCTTGAGATTGAGCCGCCCAGAGTATTGCCTCGGCAACATAGGTTTTACCAACATCGGTGTTGGTCCCGGCGATGAAGTATCGGTGCTTTTTCATGATCAATCCTAATTCAACTTAGTCAGTGTGAGCTGAACCACATCATAGTGAGTGCGATAGCTACCGCCACCGGCTTCACGTGCAGCCTTGCCCCAGCTTTGCAAATTTGACCGAGTGAGCGGCTTTCGGGGTGCGTTCAGGACACAGTTGGCTCCAACACCGCGAAGATGTTTAAGCAAGTCAGAAAAACTGCTCGCCTCCACCGGTGCCTGATAACGCTGAAGCTGACTGTTCAGTAGCGATGCCCTGGCAAACGCCAGCCAGTCAGTGTGCGCGGGAAAGTCGTTGACTCGATTGCCAACACCGGCGACTTCGGCCGACGTTCTCAACTCAGCTAGACTCAGCTCACCCAGCGTAGCAATCCAAGCCCTACCGTTGGGTTTTAATACCCGAGCAATCTCTGCAAAGACGCCAGCCGGGTTGGGACACCATTGAATAGCCAAGCTACTTACCAATACATCCACACTATTATCTTCCAACGGTAACGCCTGCGCATCGCCCACTGTTGAACGAAATCCTAGCTGGCGAGTATGCGCTACCATCTCTGGACTCAGGTCAATACATAAGAGCTCGCCCGAGAAACGCGTTTGGAGTTGCTGGGCACAATAGCCGGTGCCGCTCCCCAAGTCCACCAGCAAACCTGCCTCCGGCAAGGTCACTTCGGCCAATAGCGAATCGGCCACACGTTGCTGAAGGCTTGAGGATTCTGCGTAACTATCCACCGCTCGGGAGAAACTGCGAGCAACCTTTCGCTGGCGTTCACGTAACCAATACTGCTGGATAAGCTCGCCCAACTGTTTTGGCGCGGCGAGAGGTAAATCATGGGACTGCTCTGCCAGCACTTCCACCTCGGCCTCAATCTCCGGCAGTGGCGCCACCAACGCATCCAATCCCCCCAACACATAGGAGGCGCCGTGAGTCACGGAAACGGTGGCCGCGAGATCGGCCAGACTGCGACCGTAGTCGGCCAGTTCCGGCTGAAGATAGCGGGTAATGGCGGAAGCATCGTGAGCGAGTGGCCCACCGTGTGAAACTAACGCGGCAAAATACGCGCGCGCTCGCGCTCCCCCCTTTGCAACACGCTTTTGGAATTTGGCGAGGTCAGCCAATTTCAGCCCGCGTCCCGCTTCAACAATGAATGAGGCTCGCCCCGCAATGGCAAACACTGATTCAAAGATGACACCACGCTGCTGCAAGCGCGCCACTACTTGAACACCTAATGACCACGCGATAACTCTTGGTCGCTGATCCTTTAGCTGCTGATAGAGCGCTTCAAACCATTCGTTGTAGTCACTATCTGCAGGTTGATCCACCACCTGCAAGCGAGTATTGAGCTCATTACTCAAGGCCTGCCAGGCGCCAGCTTGAAAGCCCCAACCATTGAAAACCAGCGCCAAGGACGAATCAAACTCCGCCTGCTGGGTTTTGACGTTAGCCTGGTCACACTGCGAAGCGCCTAAATGAGGGATTATATGGCTAAATAAGGTCACTACGTCTGACCTCCGAAATAAGTTGTTCAATCTGCGCAGGGGTATGCGCAGCCGATAGTGAAATGCGTAAGCGTTCCGAGCCCTTTGCTACGGTTGGGGCACGAATCGCCCCCACTAGAAAACCCTTTGCCTCAAGGTGCTCAGCAAGATTCATCAACCGTGTGTTGTCGCCAACATGGATGGGTTGAATGGCACTATGACTTGCGCTTAATAACAGTCCCGAGTCTTCAGCACAGTAACGAAAGTGAGCAATATTGCTCTGCAGTGTGGCGATGGCGCTATCATTTGCTTGCAGCAGTGCGAGTGCTGCGGAGCTTGCCGCGGCCTGCGCTGGCGGAAGAGCGGTGGTGTAAACATAGGTTCGACTGAAGTTACTCAAACCAGCAATTAACTCCTTTGAACCACAAACTAGCGCCCCATAGGAGCCCAAAGCTTTGCCGCATGCCACCATCAATATATCCGGCTTAATGGCCGTACTGGCACCACGGCCATGATGCCCAATGACGCCCACCCCATGCGCGTCATCCACAAGTAACGTGGCACCAAACTCCTGGCAGGCAGCCTGGATCTCAACCAGGTCAGCCACATCACCATCCATGGAATAAACGCTTTCGATCGCCACTAAAGTGGGCTCGTTGGAGCGACTGAGGAAATCTCGTAGTTGTGCCACATCGTTGTGACGAAATCGTCGGAAGTTGGCACCACTCAGTGCACCGCCATCCAACAAGCTCGCATGATTTAGACGGTCGTGAAGTACCCGGTCACCCTTAGTAAGCAACGTAGCTATAATGCCAAGATTTGCAGCGTAGCCAGATGAAAACACCATGGCAGCCTCATAGCCAAACAGCTCAGCGGCCTGCTGCGAGAGCAATTCATGGTGTTGGGTATGACCCATGACAAGATGCGAGGCTCTGCCCCCTACACCATGACTATCAATGGTCGCCTTAGCTGCACGCTTTAGCTCCTCTCGCTGACTGAAGCCTAGGTAATCGTTACTGGCGAAATCCACACCATGGCGCACACGAATTTGACGCTTGGCATTCTCCTGTTCAGCCAGCTTCAATCGCGCTGTTAGCCGATCAATTAGCACGCAGCATCCATAGCGTCATAGAAGGTTTTTGCTACAGGTTTAACTGGCTGATCTTTCAGCTCTTCGCGGTTGATACCCAAACGGGCAAACAGCTTAAGATCATCGTTCGACTCGGGGTTAGGTGTGGTAAGAAGTTTCTCACCGTAGAAGATGGAGTTTGCCCCTGCGAAGAAAGCCATGGCCTGCATTTCATCGGACATTTCTTCACGACCAGCCGAAAGGCGAACATAACTCGTTGGCATGATAATTCGAGCCACGGCGATAGTGCGAATAAACTCAATAGGATCCAAGACTTCTTGACCCTCCAATGGCGTTCCCGCACAGGCCACTAGCTGGTTGATGGGTACCGATTCTGGGTGCATCGGCAGATTAGCTAGCTGAACTAGCAATCCAGCTCGATCGCGCTGCTCCTCGCCCAGACCTACGATACCACCGGCGCAAACCTTCATCCCAGAGTTACGGACATTCTGCAAGGTTTCCAAGCGATCTGAGTAGGTACGTGTTGTGATAATTTCGCCATAATATTCGGGCGATGTATCCAAGTTGTGGTTGTAGTAATCCAGCCCGGCATCCGCAAGCGCTTGCGCTTTATCGTCAGACAGCATGCCTAGCGTCATACAGGTTTCCAGGCCCAGAGCCTTGACTTCCTTCACCATCTCAACGACATAGGGCATGTCTTTTGCTTTCGGACTGCGCCATGCCGCGCCCATGCAAAAACGGGTTGCTCCGGTTGCCTTGGCATCTTTAGCCTCTTCAACCACACGCTGCAACTCCATCAAGCGTTCGCGTTCAAGACCCGTATCGTAGCGTGCACTCTGAGGGCAGTAGGTACAGTCTTCTGGGCAGGCGCCGGTCTTGATGGATAACAAACGGCTGACTTGCACCTGGTTAGGATCAAAGTGCTGGCGATGCGTTGACTGCGCTTCGAACAGTAAGTCGTTAAGTGGTTTATTAAATAACTCAGATACTTCAGCCACCGACCAATCGTGGCGGGTTACAGGTGAGGATGCAGTCATAGTAGTTCTCGCAATTCATTATATTAGGGCGATAGGCACCAACTTCACTGTTGTAGCGCCTACGCAAAGGTTCTCTATGGAGCACATCCTGCGAAAGCTACGCTCGATTGTCAACCAAATTTCGCCAGATGGTTTACACTGGCGACAAGCTGCACAAAGCCTGATGACTGAATTACCGTTCGAGTGCCCATTTTGTCGCTGCAGCTGCGTTTGGCCGGATCGATGCTGCGGCCCCTGCGCGAATGAATTACCCTGGAATAGGCAGGCCTGTCGTCGTTGTGCCCACCCACTTCAGCGGAGCGCTGATCATTGCTTAGCATGCCCACCGCATAACTGGGATATCGCGTACTCTGCCTGTTACTATCGCCTCGAAATTCGCTGGGCGCTTAGTAATCTAAAGCAGTCTGAACGTCTGGATTTGGGCGCCCTTCTCGGACAATTGCTAGAGCAATATCTAAGCGCCCAGAGAGTTGGTTCACTGCCGGATGCCATCATTCCCATCCCCATCAGTCGCCGGCGTTTTCGCGAGCGAGGTTTCAATCAGGTTGAGGCCATTCTTAAGGGAATGACCTGGCGCTATCGAAACCGTGTGCAACCGCTCCTGCGTGTATCGTCAAGTGCCAACGTTAAGGGCCGCAACGCAACGCAGCGGTGGCGACGCGATAACCCCTTCGAGGCAACTCAAACCGTCCCCGAGCGCATAGCCATCGTGGATGATATTCACACCACGGGCTCAACCCTCAGCAGAGCCACCGAGACCCTCCGAGACGCCGGCGCTAAGTATGTTGAAGTTTGGACTGTCGCGCGAACACCAAGGCCCGGCTATGGCGACTGTTACTGGCTCAGCAATGCTGATTATTAACGCCCGCCACCGAAAACAGAGTACACTAGCGAGATACTTCTGGGATATCGCTCACTATGCAACATATTTGGTACGAACTAGATCAAGACGCCGTTATTGAAGCGGTAGAATCACTTGGCTACTTCAGCGACTTGCGATTATTTCCACTGAATAGTTACGAAAATAGAGTTTGGCAGGTAGGCATTGAGGACGAGGTCCCGCTGATTGCAAAATTTTATCGCCCCAACCGCTGGACTAACGACCAAATCATCGCCGAGCACCAGTTTACTCGTCATTTGGCCAACGCTGAGATGTCTGTGGTACCGCCAATAGCCATTGGCGGACAGACCCTCTTCACCCACAAAGATTTCCGCTTCAGTATTTTTAAGCGCCAAGGTGGCCACGCGCCTGAGCTCGATAATTTCGATCATCTAGAAAAATTAGGACGTGCCTTGGGGGAGATCCACCAGCTGGGCCAGCAGGTGGATCTCAGCTTACGCGATTCAATGTGTGACGCCCGCATGGCCAACATTGCACGGGATTTCATTATTGAGGGGGATTGGGTAGGTGAAGCCTATCGCTCTCAGTGGGCGGACCTGAGCGGCGACATGATTGAGCAAATTGAAGCGGCTTTTAAGCAGGTCAATCCAAAGCTCATTGCTCTGCATGGTGACTGTCACCCCGGCAATATTCTCTGGCGCGATGACCGCCCGCATTTTGTAGATTTCGATGACTGCATTCGGGGACCCGCGATGGCAGACCTGTGGATGTTTTTGTCTGGGGATAGGGCCGACAAAACCGCGCAGCTTGATGCGATAATTGAAAATTACGAGCTATTTACTCATTTCGACCAAAATGAACTGGCGCTGATTGAACCACTCCGTGCAATGCGACTATTACACTACACCGGGTGGCTAGCTAGGCGCTGGGAAGACCCTGCATTTCCAATGCACTTCCCTTGGTTTAATAGTGAGCGGTACTGGGGAGAGCAAATCCTTGCGTTGCGGGAGCAGCTTGCAGCGTTAGACGAGGCTCCAATCAGCTTAGTCCCCTACTGACACTTGGCGCGGCGGGAACACCTACCGCGCCGCACCAAGTAGCCACGAAAAACCTGAAGGCGGCCCGAGGCATTTTGCCGACGCTACTCACCATTAAAGCTACTCACCATTAAAGCTAGTTACTATAGAAGCTGTGATCCATAGTTTGGGCGGGTTCAATACAGGTGGATTCACCGCGAACGGTAGCCGGCACTCCCGCCACAACGGTACGTGGCTCAACATCCCTCAACACAACACTACCGGCAGCAATTTGTGCACACGCGCCAACCTCAATATTACCGAGCACTTTGGCGCCTGCACCCACTAACACGCCGTAGCGAATCTTTGGGTGGCGATCGTCGGATTCTTTACCGGTACCGCCTAGGGTGACGGAATGGAGGATGGACACCATATCTTCGATCACGGCGGTTTCACCAATCACTATTCCAGTGGCATGATCAAACATCACACCCTTGCCAATTTTGGCAGCAGGGTGGATATCCACACCTAAACGATGGGAAATTTGACTCTGAAAAAATAACGCCATAGGGCGACGGTTGTTGACCCAAAGGTAGTGGGCTACCCGATAGCTTTGCAGCGCCAAGAAACCTTTAAAGTAGAGAAATGCGGTGGCCTTAGAGTCACAAGCAGGATCACGGCCATGAACGGCCGCTAAGTCCAGCCGTATACAATCTACCTGATCCGCTAGCGCCTCTTCGGCCAGTTCACGAATCGCCAACGCCGGCAGCGCGGTGCAATCTAGCTTTGAGGCAATATGATAGCTCAACGCGGAAAGCAAGGTTTTATGCTTTAAGATGGTGGCGTGAAGGTAGGAAGCTAACGAAGGTTCTTCACTCGCCCAGGCATCCGCATTGTATTGAATCTCAGCCCACACTGAGTCGACGACATTTTCCGCTGCCATGGCTGCTTTCATTTCATTAAACCTCGTTTACGCATCCGTGGGACTAAGAATAGCTCAATAACGATAATCGCTAAGATCACTCCTACTCCATCTGCAGTCAAATCTAACATTTCCGCCGAACGCCAGGGTATTACGGCTTGTAACAATTCCACCGCTAAACCCAGCAAGAAACTGCCAAGATAAACCATGAAACGTTTGTTAGGGTAGGCAAAAAAGAACAATCCACAAATTCCACCGAACGCAACGGCGTGCTCCAGCTTATCAATATGCTGAACATCCAGAACTTGCGGCGCTGGAATACTACAGACTATGATCACAAAGAGGGCAGAGAACCAGGCCAAGCCCTTCCAGTAACGTTTCAACAAACTCATTCTTCATCCCTGTCTAAAACCATACGTGTCAAATAGTGAAAGCCTGGAACCGACTTATGCGGTGCTGGGCGAGAGTACTGATGGACAAAGCCTAAATGTAGGTACATGGCCATCGCGAGCGCGTTACTCTTCGCCACATCTAAACTCAAATTCGAGCAGGCCATTTCATACGCCTTCTGATCAGCAAAATTCACGATTTCCCGCAGTAGTCCGCGACCCCGAAATTGAGCGTCAACCGCAATGCCGCTGAGGTGCAGGCAATCGGGTTTAGGCGCTGGCAAGCTTCGCTCCAAACGAATCCCTCGCCAACTACATGCCAGCGCAGCGCTAAAGCCGTAATAGCGAAAGACTTGAGTGATACCGGGCCCCGCTAGGGCCTCTGCAGAAGCTTTGCTAGCCAGAATAAAGGTAGCGATAACAGAGCCCTCTGAGATAACACCCCAGATATTATTGTGACTCAATGCAGTATCGTCCCGAGTAAAACTGTTAGCCAAAAAAGACATGGCTCTTAGTTTATCTCCGTTACCATACAACCAAGTGAATGCCTCGGGGCCTGAACTAAAGAGCAGGGGGACAGCACTTTCATACTCGGTGGCATCGAGGCGTCGAATATCAAAATCAGGCGTTGTTGTCGTCAAAGCTAATTACCTCAGAAAGCGTTTGCGTGGCCGCGGCTAGCATACAGATACGGTCTACGCCCATTGCGACACCTGCACAGCTTGGCATCGCTGAGTTAAGCGCAGCAATTAAGTGTTCATCCATGGCAACAACGGCCTTTTTTTGATGCGCTCGGAGCGCCAGTTCGCGCTCAAAACGCTGGCGTTGCTCTTCACCATCAGTTAATTCGAAATAACCATTGGCCAGCTCAACACCCTGATAAACCAACTCAAACCGCTGGGCAACTTGCCCATAATCACGGTTAGTAATTTTAGCCAAAGCCGACTGACTAGCCGGGAAGTCAAAAATAAACACTGGCGCGTCAAGCTCCGGCTCAATGGCGTGACTAAAGATTACATCAAGCCAGCCATCTCGGGCCAACGCGGTAGGATCTAGCCCTGATAGCCCGGCACCTACCGCAGCTAATTCCGTATCATTTATTGTGAAAGGGTCAAGATTAACCGAATCAATGAACAGCTTGCGATAACTCACTTGTGTTGCTGCAGGCATATTGAAAACAGCCTGGCAAAGCGCCTCAACCTCATCCATTAGTTGAAATTCATCGAAGCCAACCCGGTACCACTCCAGCATGGTGAATTCGCTGTTATGACGACGGCCGCTCTCACCCTTTCGAAAGACCTTCTGCAGCGCATAGACGTCACCATAACCGGCAGCAACTAGACGCTTAAGAGGGAACTCGGGTGAACTTGCCAACCAACGATCTTCACCTTCAATCTTCAGCAATTCGATATTAAGGTCGGTGCCGCCCGCTGCACTCAGTAGCGGCACCTCAATTTCAAGAATGCCACGCTTAGCAAGAAACTGACGGATGTCCGCGAGAATCTTTGCTCGCTGCTGAAGCGACTGTAATGAAGCCGTTGGGCGCCAAGATACCATAGTGTTTCCACGCGCAGTGCGTCACGTCGGGACGCGCTTACGCAGCGCGTCAAGATTAGTCTTTCGAGCGGCCGAGATATTCACCGGTACGCGTATCGATCTTAAGCTTGTCACCAATTTCAACAAACAGCGGAACCTTAATGGTTGCTCCGGTTGTCATTGTGGCGGGCTTTGTTGCACCCTGGGCAGTATCACCTTTAAGGCCCGGGTCAGTATGCGCAACTTCTAGCACAACGTGATTGGGCGGAGTGACCGTTAGCGGTGAGCCGTTATACAAGGTTACGGTGATCACATCCTGTTCACGAAGCCAGTTCTTTTGGTCTGCTACGGCTGATTCTTCCGCTTGATACTGATCAAAGGTATTTGGGTCCATGAAGTGCCAGAACTCGCCATCGTTGTACAAGTACTCCAATTCAACATCCATAACATCAGCAGCTTCAAGGCTTTCACCTGACTTAAAGGTACGCTCCCAAACGCGTCCTGTGCGCAGATTCTTCAAGCGTACACGGTTGAATGCCTGGCCTTTGCCCGGCTTAACGTATTCGTTCTCAACAATTGAACATGGATCGCCGTCTAGCATGACCTTTAGGCCACCTTTAAATTCGTTGGTAGAAAAATTAGCCACTTTAATTCGCCTCACAATTTCGGAGCGCATTGCTCCTTCAGATAGATATCTGAGCATTGTACACCAGCCTGCCCGTTTCGTCAGCGTTTGCAATCAGCAAACTAAGTAGCTTTGAGGACTTAATTTGCGCTGCTGAGGCGAGTACAATAACCAAAACAGTTAGGCGCGCTATGACACTAATTTATCGGGAATCTCAATCACTGAGCTGGCAGCAACAATTGCAGCAGGCCTTCACCTGTCGCACAACCCTTTTAGCCGCTGTTGATGTTGCCGATAATCGCTTCAACGACGAAGCTATTAACTTCCCACTATTGGTTCCTCAGGCTTACGCCAATCGGATCCGCAAAGGCGACCCAAAAGACCCTCTGCTTGCTCAGATTCTCACCGTTGGTGATGAGCTAATTGAGCACCCAGATTACTCGTCCGACCCGTTGGCCGAGGCAGAATTCACGGTGGCGCCGGGCATCATTCACAAATATCGGTCCCGCATTCTGTTGGTGCTCAGCGGTAAGTGTGCCGTGAACTGCCGCTACTGTTTTCGCCGTCATTTTCCCTATGAAGATAATCGCCTATCCACTGCACAATGGCAGAGTTCACTCAGCTATCTCAGTGACCATCCGGAAGTGAACGAAGTAATCTTGAGCGGCGGCGACCCTCTGATGCTTAACGATAAAAGCCTGCAGTCCTTGATTCGAGCGATTGAAGCTTACCCTCAAATTAAACGGCTACGGATTCATACCCGCCTGCCGCTAGTTATCCCTGCCAGAGTCACGAACGAACTCTGCCAGCTATTACAAAACACTCGCCTGAATGCGCAACTGGTGTGGCATATCAACCACCCTAATGAAATTGATGAAGAGGTAGCGGAAGCGGCCTTAAAACTTCACCGTAGCGGCGTTCGACAGTTTAATCAGAGCGTCCTTCTTGCCGGTGTAAACAACTGCTCAACAACCCTCGCTGTGCTCAGTGAAAAGCTGGATGATCTCAACATTCAACCCTACTACCTTCATCTCCTCGACCGGGTTCAAGGCGCCGCACACTTTCAGCTCTCCGCCGACGATATTAACCGTATTTACCAGCAACTCTGCGCGCTGCTACCCGGCACGCTAACGCCGAAACTCAGCCGCGAAGAGGCCGGAGGTAGTGCCAAAACCGTTTTCGGCAATGGCCTCTAACGCACTCTAAATAATGTGATCCATCGCCTAAAATTTCGCTACTTAAAGCCCCGTTTATTCGCTACCATAGAACTAACTGACAGTTAGGTAGACTATGGACACTTCAGAACGAATTCGGCTATTGGTTGCTAACCAAGATGAACATGAATCCACACGCTTGATCTCCATGCTTGAAAGCGCTGGAATCAACTTGCGACCTCAGTATGTCCACTCGCCTGAGTTATTGGACAAACTCACCGCTGATCAAACGTGGGACCTCTGCATTATCGATGCCGATAATCCGAATTTGGGCTACCGCGAAGTCTTGCAAGGCTTTCGCAAACAACGCTTAGATATTCCCACTTTAGTGCTCTGTCATGAAGATGATCACCCCGCCACGGTAATCCAGGCGCTAAAGCTAAGTGCTGTAGATGCCATCATGCATGACCATGATCAACACCTAATTGCAGTAGTAAAGCGTGAATTCGCTAATCGCCAACAGCGTCAATTGCGCCGTCAAGCTGAGCTCAACCAACAGGCGTCCGATGTGAAAGCGGCCTACCTACTAGATGACCTTCGTACGCCTACCGCCTATCTTCAGGACGGCATGTTCCTTTATTCAAATAGAGCCTTCCTAGACCTCTTTGGCTTTGAGGACGAAGATGACCTAATCGTTACGCCAATTGCCGACTTAGTGTCGGACACGCAATACCAGAAACAACTTTCCAAGTTGGCAACAGGTGAAGATGCCGCGGAGCAAAAGCAGCTGAACACTCAAATGACAACCTGCGAGGGCGAAGACTTTGACGTAGTCATGTTGATTCGCACCACTGAGTATGATGGCGAAGCCTGTAATGAAATTGTTATCCCCAGCCACCGATTGAATTTCGGCGAGCAAACCATCGCGGCCACCGAGTTTGAAATGCCTACCTTAATGGAGCGCCGCCAGTTTATTGAGCGCACCCAACAGGCAATGCGTGACACTCAAGACGGCAAGCGCCACCAACTCTGTTACTTTGAAGCTCCCGATTATGCTGAGGCTACTGCCCCCTTTGACTTGGGCGAACGCGAACTGCTCATCGAACAAATTGCCAGTTATTTAAGAGACAACCATCAACAACTTGGCAGTTGGGGTAACTTAGGCGAAGGAAAGTTCTGCCTCGTCAGTCAATATCAGAATGAAACGGCATGCCTAGCTGAACTCGAAGTGGTTATTGCCGGCCTCGACAAACAAGTCTGGGAATGCGGCGAGAAGTCCACACGGCTCCACCTCCGCGCTGGAATTTGCCAAGTCAGTAGCGTACACGCTTCCGTTGATGATCTCTTAGCTGCCGCAAAAGAAGCACACGCTGCAGCGGTTAAATTGAGCCAGGCCGCCGCTATCTTCGAATTTGCGGACGACGCTCAGCCCGAGCTAACCACCGAGGATATTATCACACAGGTCAAGAGCGCCCTCGCTGACGAGCGTTTCAAACTACTCTTCCAGCCCATCATTAATATTCACGGTAACACCCAGGAACTGTATGAGGTCCTGTTACGCCTTATTGACGAGGAAGGTAATGAAGTTAGCCCCGCTGAGTGGCGTGAGCAAGTTGCCAAGAGTGGCTTAGGCGCGCTCATCGATCGCTGGGTTATCCGTGAGGCGGCAAAGAAGCTGGCGCTTCACCTTCGTGATGGCCACGACACCAAGTTGCTAATTAACCTCTCCGAGGCAGCACTCAACGATGATGGATTGCCAGCATTCCTCGGGAGTCTATTCAATGCTGCAGGGCTTCCGCGCGAAAGCTTGGTGATGCAGCTTAGCGAAAAAGACGTTAACCGAAACCTCAAGAATGCCGCGCGACTCACTGAATCGCTAGCGGGCTTGCAATGCCATGCCGCGCTAACTCACTTCGGGTCATCACTCAATCCGTTCGAAACGCTTAATCACTTAATTATTGACTGGGTCAAGGTAGACGGATCTTACACCAAAGACCTCCAAGACGGCGGCGACACCAAGGTGCTGCAAACGTTGCTAACTCAGTTACATGAAGAAGAGCGCGAGACCATTATTCCAATGGTAGAAAACGCTGCCATCATTAACAAGCTATGGCAATCCGGCGCTAAGCACATTCAGGGTTACTACGTTCAGGCGCCGAGTGATGACATGGCGCACGACTTCGAACTCTACTGAGTTTTATGTAGCGAGTCAGGGAGACCCTAGCCCTGACTCGTATCTCTCAGCGCGTGCCAGCCTAGTTACTTCGCCGCTTACCGCCAAATCTTTGGCTTCTCCAGCCCTTATGTATAACTTCCTTGCAGGGTATTAGCCCTTATCTTTGCGCACCTTACTGCGTTACTAGCGCTAAGCTAGGGTAAAGCCTAGGTTATTCACGCAGTACACTTATTCAGTACAAGTGTGGTATAACAATTAAATTAAATTAAATTTTAACTGCAACCATTTTACCTGTGTAGCGTCTAAACTATGACGATAACCACATAAAGGATCAACAAACATGGCACTGAAGCGAAAAGCTCTTGCGACTGCACTACTGGTATCACTCAGCCCTCTCAGCCTTGCTGGTGACCTTATTGAAGTATACCAACGCGCCCTTGAAAATGACCCAACATTACGCGCAGCCCAGGCCACTTACCGTGCCAATATCGAACAGGAGAATATTAGTTTCTCTAGTTTGTTACCGCAGGTGAATGCATCGGCAAACTACACCATGACAGACCGAGAGTCTGATGACGGCACAAACATCACTCCTAGTCAGTCAGACAGCTACGGCTGGAGCGTTAGCGCCTCGCAAACCGTATTCGACGCTAATCGCTGGTTCAGCTTCCGATCTGCTGAATTCACCACTGCATCGGCGGAAGCTCAGTTTGCCGCGGATCAACAGGATCTGATCGTTCGCGTCGTTCAAGCCTACTTGGATGTACTTCGCGCCGTATCAGACCTTGAAACATCAAAGGCTGAAGAAACCGCGCTAACCCGTCAGTACGAGCAAACTCAACAGCGCTACGATGTGGGCTTGATCGCCATCACTGATGTCTACGAGGCACGCTCAACACTGGATGGCGTTATTGCTAACCGTATTCAACTTGAAGGCCAAGTCGCCATTAAGTTTGAAGCGCTAGAAGCCATCACTGGCCAGCCGGAATCAAGTGTTGCACCACTTATGTCAGAATTCCCAATTACTCAGCCGGTCCCATCGTCGCCAACTCCATGGGTAGCGGCGTCCCTAGAAAACAACTTGGACCTTCGTGTCTCCATGGCACAGATGAATGCTGCTGAGCGTACTGCGTCGGCTACCAGCTGGAATCGCGGACCGAAAGCCACTTTATCTGCAGACTACGGTCAATCAACCTCAGAAGTTGAACTACCTACCGCTGGGGATACCGATACCGATGGCTGGAGCGCCACACTAAGTGTGAGCATGCCATTGTTCGCCGGCGGCGGTCTGAATGCTTCTAGCCGCCGTGCTCATGAGCAATTCAACGTTGCTAAAGAACGTCACGTTGGCACTCAGCGTGCCGTCACCCAGCAGGCTCGATCAAGCTATCTTACGGCCACTACCGGTGTTGCTACCGTAGATGCTCGTCAGCAAGCCATCATCTCGGCACAGAGCTCACTGGACGCAACGCAGGCCGGCTACGAAGTGGGTACGCGAAATATCGTTGACGTATTGAACGCTCAGCAGGCACTTTTCCGAGCGCAATCTAACTTTAGTAATGCCCGCTTCGACTACATCATCTCGCTGCTGCAGCTTAAGCAGGTTGCGGGTAGTTTGAGCCCCGAAGACATTCAACGCCTGAATGACTGGCTCGACGCAGAGAACCAGTTGAACCGCGTGGACCTATCAACGTACTAAGCAAAAAAGGGCTTTAGCTATTCGCTAAAGCCCTTCTTCAATTCCTTCACTTCAACTCGCTACCGCATCCTCTACCCGATCTCGACTCCAACAGGAACTCGACCTACCGAGATGACTCAAGCTTTACCCCAACTATTGTCATGAGAATCGTTAAAGCAGCGCCAAGATATGCGCTAACTGCGCAGCTAGTGCGCCACGCTTAGTCTCTAGAAATGCCGCGGCCGCCTCTCCCTGTGCTTTGCATTCAATGGCATCAGTTGCTAAACGGACCAGGCTAGTCGATAACTCGGTGCTGTTTGGCACTATCATCAGCGCGCCCGCCGTCTGCATTTCTTGGCAAATTGCCTCGAAGTTATGCACATGCGGCCCGCTTAATACAGGAATACCCCAAACCGCGGGTTCTAAGACATTGTGGCCACCATGCTCGATGAGACTCCCGCCAACCAGTGCCGCGGAACAGGCACCGAACATCACCATCATTTCACCCATGGTATCACCCACATAGACAGCCGTATCGTCTTGCGGTAATTCCGCCGATGAACGTCTAACTGTAGGCCCCAGCTGATGACAAAGCTGCGCTACCTGATCGAACCTTTCCGGGTGTCTTGGCACCAAGACCAACAAGGCATTGGGCACCGCTTGGCGAAGTGCAGCATGCGCTTCAAGTATTTGCTCATCCTCGCCCCGATGAGTACTCGCCGCAATCCAAACGAAGCGATCACCAAATTGGTGTTTGAGCGCTTCGGCAGCACTGCGCTGCGCCGGCGTAATTTGAATGTCGAATTTGACACTGCCAACCTTATGAACTTTTTCCGTTGCAGCGCCAAGCGCTATAAAACGCTGAGCATCGTTATGGTGTTGAGCGAGGATGGCTTCGAAGCTGCTCAGCATTGGTTTGGTAATACGCGGCAGCTTGGCATAGCCTTGCGCTGACTTTTCCGATAACCGCGCATTAGCGAGAATGGTTGGTACGCAACGTAGTTCTAGGCCGGCGATAAGATTGGGCCATAATTCGGTTTCCATCATTACCGCAATGGTTGGCTCCCAGCGACGCAAAAAACGCTTCACGCAACCTGGCGTATCCCACGGACAATAGACATGTTCAACCCGATCACCAAAGAGTGCTTTCACGCGGTCAGAACCCGTTGGCGTGGTAGTAGTTATCAGTACGCGACTCACGCGTTCATCGGCCATCACCGCTTCAATCAAGGGTGCCGCCGCAATGGTTTCACCAACACTAACCGTGTGAAACCAGACTAACGAACCACTGGGGCGTTGGCGTTGACTATATCCCATTCGCTCGGACCAACGCGCTCGGTAGGCCGGCGACTTGCGCCCCTTTATCCAAAGTCTCAGCACCAGGACTGGCAGAAGGAGCGTTAATAAGATGCTATAGAGTGTGCGGCCCATTAGAGCTTCCATCAATTAATGAATTAGCCTTAGTTTAGCGAATATCGGCCAGCCAGCCTAACGCTTCGTTGACAGCCAGGCACTTTTTGCGCTCTAGTAGCGCAATAGCTAGGAGACTTTGAATGAAAACCGCATGGATTTTTGGCGCTACCGGCGCCACCGGACAAGCGCTTGTGGCACAAGCTGCACAGCTTCAGACCTTTGACGAACTTGTCTGCATCAATCGCCGTCCGCTTAGTAACACAACCGATAGCGTCACGGAAATACTGATCCCTGAGCTCTCACCGGAATCAGTGCAAGCCTTAGAAGGCAAGCCTCACACTGTCTTTATTTGCCTCGGCACTACGTTAGCCAAAGCCGGTAGCAAGGCCGCCTTTAAACGCATTGACTTGGATCTTATCTGTGCAGTGGGCGAGTGGTGCGCAGCACATCAGGTGGAACAGGTGCATTTGATCAGTGCCGTTGGGGCAAATCGCAGCGCAATGAGTTTCTATTCTCGAATAAAGGGGGAGACTGAGGATTATTTTCAAGCACTTGCGCTACCGAAGCTGGCGATCTACCGGCCGAGCTTACTTACACAAGCTGCTCGAAACGATGAGCGATTTGGTGAAAAATGGGCGGCGCGCTTCATGGCTCTCTTCGATTGGCTACCCTTCATGAGCGGCATTCGACGCGTTCCTGTTGATACACTGGCACGCGCCATGATCCGCGCTGATGAACGGGGCCTAAGCGGCACCATTTCGTCAGCGCAGATCCAACAGCTAGGCCAGCTTAGCGATTAACTCGCCCCTCAATGATAGCATCCACCACAGAAGGGTCTGCTAGCGTTGAGGTATCACCAAGGGTATCAATCTCATTACAGGCAACTTTACGCAAAATACGGCGCATGATTTTTCCAGAGCGTGTTTTTGGTAAACCTGGCGCAATTTGAATGATGTCTGGCTTTGCGATAGCACCAATTTCCTGGGTACAGATTTGGCGAAGTTCCTGCTGAAGTTCGTCGGTCACTTCCGCTCCTGCCATCAAAGTAACGTAGGCATAGATACCCTGACCTTTGATGTCGTGCGGATAACCAACAACCGCCGCTTCATTCACCGAGGTATGCTCAACCAGTGCACTCTCTACTTCTGCGGTACCCATTCGGTGCCCCGAAACGTTTAGCACATCGTCAACACGCCCGGTAATCCAGTAGTAACCATCCTCGTCACGGCGAGCACCGTCACCGGCAAAGTAGTATCCTGGGTAGGTAGTGTAATAGGTATCGATGCAACGTTTGTGATCACCGTAAACAGATCGAATTTGACTAGGCCAGGTGTTCTTAATGACCAGCGAACCCTCGCCTGGCCCTTCCACTTCCTTACCGTCGCCATCAAGTAATGCTGGCACAACACCGAAGAATGGTCGAGTTGCCGAGCCCGGTTTCAGGTCAGTCGCACCAGGTAGGGGTGTTAGCATGTGTGCACCCGTTTCCGTCTGCCACCAGGTATCAACAATTGGACAGCGTGTCTCGCCAACCACATCGTGGTACCACTGCCATGCCTCTGGATTAATTGGCTCTCCCACGGTTCCCAAGAGACGCAGACTCTTGCGACTTGATCGGGTTACGTATTCGTCACCGGCACCCATCAGTGCGCGAATAGCGGTAGGCGCAGTGTAGAAGATTGCCACATTATGCTTATCGCAGATATCCCAGCAGCGCCCTGCATCTGGGTAGGTTGGCACCCCCTCAAACATCAACGATGTCGCACCATTAGCAAGCGGACCATAAACAATATAAGAGTGACCCGTTACCCAGCCGACATCGGCCGTGCACCAATACACATCACCTTCTTGGTAGTCAAAGGTGTACTTAAACGTCATCGCTGCCTGCAGCAAGTAGCCAGCAGTAGTATGGAGTACACCCTTTGGCGTGCCGGTAGAGCCGGAGGTGTAAAGAATAAATAGCGGATCTTCCGCAGCCATCTGTTCAGCAACGCATTCTGTACTGACTTGACTGGTTGCCTCGTGATACCAGACATCGCGGGCATCATTCCAGCTTACGTCGGCTCCCGTACGCTTCACCACAATACTGGTGTGAACACTAGGACATGCCTCTAAGGCGAGATCCGCATTCACCTTTAGCGGCACTTGGCGGCCACCTCGAACACCTTCATCCGCGGTAATCAAGGCGCTACAGGTAGCGTCATTAATGCGATCCTTTAACGCCTCTGGAGAGAAACCACCAAAAACAACTGAATGGATAGCGCCAATTCGGGCACATGCCAACATGGCGTAGGTTGCCTCGGGAATCATTGGCATGTAGATACACACCCGGTCACCCTTCTTGACCCCACGGTGTCGTAGGACGTTCGCAAGTTTATTCACTTCGTCCGAGAGCATCTGATAGCTAATATGCTTACTGTCTTCGGGGTTGTCGCCTTCCCAAATCAGGGCGGTCTGATCGGCACGCGTTGGCAGGTGTCGATCAATACAGTTTTCAGCAACGTTCAGTGACGCACCTTCAAACCACGCGGCTTCGCCACGCGAAAAGTCTTGGCGCATGACCGAATCCCACTTTTTACTAAAGTTCAGGAATTCCTCGGCTTGCTCTGCCCAGAATATTTCAGGTTCGTTGACGGACTTAGCGTACATCGCCTCGTAGCGAGCAAGATCACAGTGTGTGTTGGCAGTATCCGCTTCGGAAACCTTACGAATTGCGTGTGCAATCATCGTGAATTACCTCAATTTATTGTTATCTTATGGCGAGCAATATAACGAAAATTGATCAATTTTAAAAGCCGACTGTAATAAATTTACAAGGGATTCCAGTCAAATTAGGGTGACACGAAGAATGACACAAAATGTCTACAGGCTAGTTGTTTAAGCAATATTACACTTAAACCCACGAATAGTGGGAAGCTTATCATTTGGAAAGCCAGTCGCTGCCTGTAATTTAATTACAAGCAGGAACTTAACGAATAACAAATGCGATTAAAGGCTAATTTCGATGTTATCAATAAGACGGGTATTACCCAAATACACCGCAACTAAGACCACCAGATTAGTATCATCCAGGCCGGCAGGCTCAAGATCATGGTTCCGTCGAATACTGAAGTAGTCAATACGCATGCCGTGATTAACCAAGTGCGCTTCCGCTGCCTGTTCAATAGCACCAAAATCCCTGCGCCCTTCATCAAGTAGCGACTTCGCCAGGCACAAGCTCTGATATACCTCGGCCGCAATGGGCCGCTCGAATTCGTCTAAATAACCGTTTCGTGAGGACAGCGCCAAACCGTCATGATCGCGCGCGATGGGTGCTGCGACAATTTCAATCGGCAAGCATAAGTCCGTTGTCATTTTACGAATCACGGCTAGCTGCTGATAGTCCTTGATGCCGAAAATAGCGACGTCTGGCTGAACCATATTGAAGAGTTTGGCGACAATTGTTGTCACCCCTTCAAAATGACCTGGGCGACTGGCGCCGCAGAGGATGTCAGTCATGGTAGGGACGCTCACACGGGTCTGGTTCGCCATTCCTGTTGGATAGACTTCGGCTTCCCTTGGATAAAGCAAAAAATCACAATCCACCGAAGCAAGCTTTTCACAGTCTGGTTCGAAGGTCCGTGGATACTGTTCCCAATCTTCGTTCAAGCCGAATTGCAGTGGATTAACAAAGATACTCGCCACCACGATATCAGACTGCTCACGCGCTAATCGCACGAGCTGAAGGTGTCCCTCGTGGAGGTTGCCCATGGTTGGTACAAAACTGATGCGTTTACCCTGAGCGCGAAATATCGCTAATGCCGAACGTAACTCAGCGATGGATTCGATTACTTTCATAACAATGAATTACTCGTCGTAGTCCCCGCCATATTGATCTGGCGAGAGATTTTCGAAACGAGAGAGTTTACCTACGAAGGCGACACGTGTGGTACCAATAGGACCGTTACGCTGCTTACCAATAATCAATTCGGCTACGCCGCGATCTGGACTATCTTCGTTGTAAACCTCATCTCGATAGATGAACATAATGATATCAGCATCCTGCTCAATTGCTCCGGATTCACGCAAATCGGAGTTGACGGGGCGCTTATTCGGGCGCTGCTCCAAAGAGCGGTTAAGCTGACTCAGCGCCAACATGGGACACTTAAATTCTCGCGCAATGGCTTTTAATGAGCGCGAAATTTCGGATATTTCCTGGGTTCTGCCTTCGCTAAAACCGGAGATACGCATCAGCTGAAGATAATCCACCATTACCATGGCTACCTTGCCGTGCTCTCGCTCAATTCGACGCAGGCGCGCGCGTATATCAGCAGGCGACAAGCCCGGCGTGTCATCAATAAACAGCTTGGTATCGCGCAACTGCTCAATGGCAGCGGTGAGCTTAGGCCAGTCATCGTGCTCTAACTGGCCAGTACGAATACGTGTCTGATCTATTCGCCCAACTGAAGCCAACATCCTCATCATTAACTGCTCGGCCGGCATTTCTAAACTGAATACGCATACAGGTTGCGACTGGCTTAGCGCCGCCTTCTCCACGGTGTTCATGGCAAGCGTGGTTTTACCCATGGAAGGTCGCGCTGCAATGATCACTAAATCCTGCTCTTGCCAACCCGAGGTCATATCATCAAGGCTATCCCAACCGGTAGACAAACCCGTTAGGCCGTCTTCAGACTCAAATAGCTCGGTAATTTTTTCAACGGACTTATCAAGTAACTCTTTAGCATCCAACCAACCGCCTTGCTTCGGACGATTCTCCGCGATGTCGGCGACTTTTCGCTCTGCCAGCTGCAATAGCGAGTCAGAATCCATCCCTGCGGGCGCCAAGCTGGTGCGGGAAATTTCATTCGCCGCCGTGATTAGCTGTCGGACGGTTGCGCGTTCGCGAACAATATTCGCATACGCCATGATGTTTGAGGTAGACGGGGTGCTTTCGGCCATTTCCGAAAGGTAGACCAACCCACCGGCTCGACCGAGCTCATCGCGCGCATCAAGTGACTCCGACAGGGTAATGACGTCAAAGGGTTGCGAGCGCTCATGCAGGCTCTGCATAGCACTAAAGATCAAACGGTGACGATCAATAAAGAAGTCATCCTCAGTTACCACTTCCATCACGTTATCAAGATGACCGTTCTCGATCATCAATCCGCCGATAACGGCAACTTCCGCTTCCTCTGAATGTGGCAGTGAGGGGCGCTCTGTTAACGGCGCTTCAACTTCATAATCTTCCATTTAGCTTCCCAGATACAAAAAAGGCACTCCTAAGAGTGCCTGATTTTGAAGTAAATTTCTGCTTTTTAAAACAAAAATTACTCAGCAACTACCACAACAGTGATGGTTGCAGTTACTTCAGTGTGAACCTGAACTGCTACTTCGAAAGAACCGATTTCGCGAAGTGGGCCTTCTGGCATGCGAACTTCAGACTTCTCAACAGCAACGCCAGCCGCAGAAGCTGCGTCAGCGATATCACGGTTACCAATTGAACCGAACAGCTTACCTTCGTCACCAGCGTTGGCTTCGATAGTAATTGTCAATTCATTTAGCTGTACAGCGCGAGCTTCAGCTTCAGCTAGTTTAGCTGCCGCTGCCGCTTCTAGTTCTGCACGACGTGTTTCAAATTCAGCAACGTTAGTTGCGTTAGCTGGAACAGCTTTGCCGAACGGGAACAGGAAGTTACGAGCGTAGCCCGATTTAACATTCACTTGGTCACCGATAGAGCCCAGCTTGCCAACTTTTTCTAAAAGAATCACTTGCATGGTGAATATCCTTTTAAGTTATGTCGCCGCATGGCGAGCTCTAGAATTAACGCTTATGCGCATCCGTGTAAGGCAGAAGAGCCAAGTAACGAGCGCGCTTGATAGCGGTCGCCAACTGACGCTGGTATTTAGCCTTAGTGCCGGTGATGCGGCTTGGGACAATCTTGCCAGTCTCAGAGACGTAAGCTTTAAGAGTGTCTAAATCTTTATAGTCGATCTGCTTCACACCTTCAGCGGTGAATTTGCAGAACTTACGACGACGGAAAAAACGTGCCATTTTAACTCTCCTTATTCTTCGCCTTCGGCTGCAGGTTTCTCAGCGGCTGGAGCTGGTGCTTCAGTTGCTGCTTCTGCAGGTGCTTCAGTTCGTTCGCGACGTGGACGGTCAGAAACCTTCTTACGATCACGAGATTCTTTTTCGCTCTTAGCGATTGGAGATTCACCAGTAACAGCTTCGTTCATGCTAACAACCATGTTACGCAGAACAGCGTCATTGTAACGGAAGTTAGTAGTAAGCTCTTCGAGTGCTTCAAGCGTACATTCAACGTTCATTAGAACGTAATGTGCTTTGTGGATCTTGTTGATTGAGTATGCCATCTGACGACGACCCCAATCTTCAAGACGGTGAACCTGGCCGCCATCTTTCTCGATGCTAGCTGTGTAGCGCTCGATCATAGCAGGCACCTGTTCGCTTTGATCTGGGTGTACCAGAAATACGATTTCGTAGTGACGCATTGTAGCTCCTTACGGATTAAACAGCCTGCGAACTCAACCATAGAGAACGTAGGCAAGGAGAGATAACCGAACCATTACGGCTATCAAGGCGCGCGATATTAAGACATTCGCGGTCAATGTGCAAGTTTCGACCAAGGTCAGCACTAGGGAATTTCGCCTATGGAAGCCGCTATCCTCTATCGACGCGCCTGAAGGCACTCAGCCAACAACCCCATTAAAGCTGTGTGGCGATACTAGCCGAAGGTTTCCAAATATAACGCCTCTACTTTGTCACGCGCCCAAGGCGTGCGCCGGAGAAACTTCAAGGAGGACTTAATAGAAGGGTCACTCTTAAAACAGTTTATATTGATGCGCGCTGCAAGTCCGTGCCATGCGTAATGATCCACTAGCCGGCGCAGCAACGCTTCCAAGGTAATTCCGTGTAACGGATTATTCGGTTGTTCAGTTGACATCGCAATACTCTACCCTAGCGCCCTTTAAGGCGCGATTCAGTCAAAGCCACCGTGGAGTATGAGAAATCCCACCACTGCGAGTTACCCACTAGCTCTATTAGTTCGACTTTCGCACAAACTTTGATTTCAGCATCATGGCACCGGAGCCATCAACCTTACAGTCAATATCATGATCGCCATCCACAAAACGCTTAATGACGGCTTTGGTGCCTACCTTGAGCACCGTTGAGCTTCCTTTAACTTTAAGATCTTTGATAAGCGTTACTTTATCACCCTCAGCCAAGGTATTACCTACTGCATCCTTCAAGGAAATCGCATCCTCATCTGGTGCCTCCGGGTCCCACTCATGCGCACATTCTGGGCAAATCAACAGCGATTGATCTTGATAGACATATTCGGAACTGCACTGAGGGCAGGGGGGTAGCGTGTTGCTCATTGCAACTCCTTGGTTATATCCGCTCAGCGGTAGACATCGCAGCGAGCGTTTGGGTGAACATATAGTAAGCCGTTAGTGTAGCCCATTTAGCCGCAACCGACTACGCGCTCCCGCGCACTAGACAAACTGCATTCGCCCACCTAACCGCTGGCCAAAGTGAGTCATTTCACCCCTCAACAACGCCCTACCGATTGCCCGCCAATAGTTAGAACTCTGTTGAATTATTGAGAAATAACGTAATTAGAAGGGCTAAAGGCAATAGAACACTAACTATCGATTAGTCATCACAACAACAAAACACTCATCCACCGCAATCGCTGTAACAACCGCCAAATCTGACAGCCAGAGCACCTTCAACGCCAAGCTAACAACTGAAATAGGTGAAAATTCGTACTAAAAGCCAACAATTTGCTGAAATTTTAATTAGAGTTCAATATAATTCACTTAAAGCTAAATAAAACTAACCTAAATGCACATCAGACACTCAGTGAAATCCTAGGGGGATTACATGCGCAAGACAACGCTAAGCCAAGCAATTGGCATGGTGACTATTGGCCTAGTTGCCAATACACATGCTCAAATTGAAGAGGTTGTAGTGACCGCCACCAAGCGTGCTGAAAATGCACAGGATATTCCGGTAGCTGTTGAAGCGATCACCGAGGAGTCTCTCGAGCAGTTTGGCATCTCCAATTTCACTGACTACCTGGTTCACTTACCTGGCGTTACCGCTGGCGGAAGTGGTCCAGGGCAAAACACCGTGTACATTCGCGGTGTCGCCTCAACAACACCAAACCTAACCACGGCAGGCGTGGCTGGCTTAGCCCCGAACGTGGCGCTCTACCTGGATGAGCAACCGCTCTCACAACCAGGTCGAAATCTAGATGTCTACGCGGCAGATATGTCGCGAGTTGAAGTGTTATCGGGCCCTCAAGGCACGCTTTTTGGCGCGAGCTCGCAAGCCGGACTCATGCGACTCATTACCAACAAGCCCGATCCAACGGACCAATACGGTAAGCTTAAGCTGGGCGTAGCAAGTACCAGTGGCGGTGACGCCAGCAACAACGTTGAGGTGATGTACAACCTACCGGTGAGCGATGGTGTCACGGTTCGTGCGGTACTGTATCGCGATGATCAGGGCGGCTACATTGACAACGTTGCTTCAACCATTGACCTCTCCGAAAGTGGTCGATTCCGTTCAGCTGGTACCGTGCGGGCCAATGGCGTTCCAGTTAGCGCCGGCCGCGAAGGTTTCCAAGCAGGCCAAGACCTTAGTAACGTCAACTTTCTTCAAGCCGATAATGCCGACTTCGTAGAAGAAGACTTCAATGGTGTAGTTTACGAAGGAGCTCGAGTTAGCGCTCTCTTCGACCTTGCTGAAAACTGGGAACTGCTAGTTGGCTTTGGTACTCAGACGATTGAAGCCGATGGCGTCTTCTCTGCGGACCCAGAGCTAGATGATTATGAAATCGCCAGCTTTACAGATAACCACCTTGACGATTCATTTGATAACTACAACTGGACCTTAACTGGCGAATTTGCTGACTTGGAAATGGTCTATACGGGTGCATATACCAGCCGTAATACTGATCAAACGGTTGACTACACTGATTACCTCTTCGTGGGGCAATACCTGCCGTATTACCTCTGTGATTACAGCGTTGTGTACCCAGGCGCTGCCGGCCCTGCTGGCACCTGTCAGGCTCCCAACCTATTGGTTGACGTAACGAGTGAGACAACCGTGCAGACGCACGAATTCCGTATCAGTACCGATCAAACTGCCTCTATTCGAGCCACGGCAGGTCTTTTCTATAGTGACCTGGAGCTGAAAGAGCGTAATGACTTTGATTATGCCAACTCGGTTCACATTGATGGCGGCTTAGGCTTCGTAGATAACTACGCCTTTGATACTGGTTATCGCTCCGATACCGGCGCCTTCCCACCTGGGGTTATTTTCCGTAACGATGTGCTTCGTACCGATGAGCAGTACGGTATTTTTGGCGAAATCACCTTTGACCTGAGTGAGACCCTCTCGGCCATCGTGGGCGCACGCTACTATGATGTGAGCGTAGACATGGAAGGTAGTGCAAACTCTTCATTCTGTAACCGTGCCTTATTCTTCACACAAGATATGCAAGCTTACGGCACCGATATCAGTGACCTCTATAACGGTGATGGTGAATTTACCGATCGTAAAGACTGTAGCGGCAACCAAACCACTTACACGCTAGATACAGTAGACGCGAATACCCCTGCCTACGTGGTTGCGGCGCTAAATGCACCGGACGAAGCGCATACCTCAGGTACTATTTTCAAGGCCACCTTGAACTGGCGTCCCATGGATGATGCACTCTACTACGTTACCTTCTCAGAGGGTTTCCGCCCTGGTCTGCTCAATCGTCCTGGCGGCTCAACCAACGGACAAGGTTTTAGCGTACCGTTTGCCCTAGACACCGATGAAGTGAAAAACTATGAATTCGGTTGGAAAACGGAGTGGTTAGATCGTACCGTCCGCTTCAACGGTAGCTTGTTCTTCGTGGACATCAGCCGCCTACAGACCACTATTTTTGACCCATCAATCACCAACCTGTTCTTCGCGGACAACGCGGCGAACGCTGAAGTACTGGGATTGGAGGGTGACCTAGTGTGGGCACCGTTGAACCTCGAAGGCCTGATGGTCAATGCCTCATTCTCGATGCTTGATACGGAAATCACTGAAGTTTTGACACCAACGGATGACGTAAATAAAGGTGATTCGCTAGCTTTTGCCCCCGAGCTTCAGGTAACACTTTCAGCGCGTTATGAATGGCCAGTGTTTGAAAACTTCACGGCGCACGTGATGCCTCATGCGTCCTACTCGGACACTGTGTACACCGACATCATTGATATTAACCGTTTAGAGCTGGATGCCTGGATGTTGCTTGGCCTAACCGCCGGTGTTAGCGCAGATGAGTGGACGTTGGAAGGTTACATTGACAACTTAACGGATGAGCAGGCCGAGATCTCTGGCAACTTCAACTTTGACCGCGCGCGCATCAATTACGCTCGCCCGCGTACGATTGGTGTTAGAATGAGCTATTCATTCTAAATCAACATTTCATGTGTCGCAGATCCTGCGGCACATGACTTTCTCGGAGTTACCTTTGAACAACTCGGACTTGGCTGAAATACACCAAAAACTTGAGCAGCTGCTACGCACTAAGCAGTATCAAACCGTTATTCATCAAGCCGAACAAGCGCTTCGCTCTTTCCCCGACGACCTCCATTTACTGTACTTGGGTGCTGTTGCCGCTCGCTACGACTGCCAGTTCCAGGTGGCGCAAGAGTTTATTGACCAACTTCTCAACGTCGACCCAAGTTTTGGCCGTGGCTATCAAGAAAAGGCGCACCAACTACGAGATCAGCACCAGCTAGATCCTGCCTATCATTACTACCAGCTTGCCGTTCGCCACAACAATGCGTTAATTGCCGCGTGGACTGAAATGGTGCGAGCCGAACAACGCCGTGGCGACCTAGTTGCTGCCCAAATTTCACAACAACAGCTTAACTACCTCTCCAACTTGCCTAAACCGCTCCAAGTAGCGCTCGATCACTGTAATGAGGGCCGCTTTGTTAAAGCAGAGAAGCTCTGTAGATTGGTCTTAAGCAAGCAACCTAAAAACATTGAAGCTATGCGATTATTGGCGGAAATTGGTATCAAGCTTGGCGCAATGGATGACGCTGAGACTTTACTCAACCATGCCGCGAGCTGGGCGCCAAAGAATGTAAGAGTGCGCACTGAGTACGTTCAATTATTGCGTAAGCGACAAAAATACGAGGCGGCCTTAGCGGAGAGCAAGGCGCTTCACCAAGCCTTTCCCGAAAACAGCCAATGCCTCTCAATCTATGCCATTGAGCTCATGCAAGTAGGGCGCTACGACGAAGCGATTGAAGCATTTAATACCGTGCTAGCACAACAGCCCAATGACCCCATTACCTTGGTATCCAAAGCGCATGCGTTAAAAACCAAGGGGTTGCAGTCCGAAGCAGTTGACTGCTATCGCCAAGCAATTGCTGTCAAACCTGAACATGGCGAAGCCTGGTATTCACTGGCCAACCTTAAGATGGTTGAGTTCAATGATGCCGAAGTTTCACAAATGGAGCAGCTCATGAGCAAACGGCAAGCGCTGGCAGGTATTGATCAGACCTACTTGAGCTTTGCGCTGGGTAAAGCCATGGAGGATCGAGAGGCCTTCGGCGAATCCTTCCGTTACTATGCCCAAGGCTGCGAACTCAAAAAGCAGCAGTCCAATTACCGTGGCGATGCGATTAGTGATGAAGTTGACCGTCAAATTGCCCACATCGATAGCGAATACGCAGCAGTTTCAGGGAATGGCGGTGCAGCGGCGAAAGATCCCATTTTTATTGTTGGCCTACCCCGTGCAGGATCAACCTTACTTGAGCAAATACTCGCTTCACACAGCCAAGTAGATGGCACGCTCGAGCTACCAAATATCCTCGCACTTGTGCATCAACTTAGGCGTGGAGACGAACAGCATCCAGCCGGGAACTACCCGGAATGTCTAAAGAATTTGCCGACTGAGGCGCTAAAGGAATTTGGTGAGGCCTATATCAATGACACCCAGATTCACCGTTCGGGCGCGCCTTTCTTCATAGATAAGATGCCTAATAACTTCCGTCATATCGGCTTAATCAAAAGCATTCTACCCAATGCAAAAATCATTGACGCTCGTCGCCACCCTATGGCGTGTTGCTTCTCAGGATTCAAACAGCTCTTCGCCGAGGGGCAGGAATTCTCGTACTCGCTAACCGATATTGGCCACTACTACGCTGATTATGTTCGCCTAATGGATCATTGGCATAGCGCGTATCCGGGCGAAATTCTAACCGTTGACTATGAAAATGTAGTAGACGATTTAGCAGGACAAGTTAGCGCTATTCTGGACTACTGTGAGCTACCCTTTGAAGCGGCCTGCATAGAATTCCATAACAACAAGCGCTCGGTACGAACCGCAAGCTCCGAACAAGTCCGCACACCAATCTACCGACAGGGCGTTGATCAATGGCGAAACTTTGAGCCGTGGTTGACTGAACTTAAGGATGCACTCGGCGTGACTTACCGGCGCTGAGCCCTCCGGAGGGTACTGGCAAGTTAACTACTAAAAACCAGCCTACCGCTAGTTGCCCAATCCATCAACCCACAGTTATCTCACGCCAACACGCAAAAGCCCTATCGCGGCGCAATCGTGTTAGCGCCGCCGAGCAAAGGTGTCGTTGAATGTTAAACAGGTTATAAACCGCCGAGTGAACATTTAGAAAATGCTGTGCTTGACTCCTCGACTTAAATCGCCGCATCTGCCGCTCTCGAACTCGCGTCGGCTCATGAGAAGACTCGGATCTATTATTACGATATTGCATCGTATCGTGTTCTGAATTTGGTGTCAGCGCTCGATGAGCACCACGATAGCTGCCGAGTTTATCAGTAACGATTGTTCTCGGTGTTAACTGCCGGTTCGAAACAAGTAATCGTCGGAAGAAGCGTTTAGCTGCTTTGGTATCTCTACGTTTTTGAACTAAAACATCGATGACATCGCCATCTTGATCAACGGCTCGCCAGAGATAATGTCGCTCACCTTTGTTGTTGATGAATACTTCATCCATGAACCACGTGTCACCAAACACCTCAGCCGCAGAACGCAAACGCTTTTGATAGATCCGACCGAACTTACGACACCAGCTTCGAATCGATTCGCGGCTTACATCAATGCCTCGCTCGGCTAACAAATCCTCGACGTCGCGTAAACTCAGACTGAATTTATAGGAAGCCCAAACAGCGAACTGAATGACATCGGATGAAAATCGGTGGCGCTTGTAAATACTTATGGGCAAATTATCTTGGAGGCTGAGTTAACTTGCCAGTACCTACTGAGCTGACACACCGGAATGAAGGATGATCGCTAAACTCGACCAGATTAAAAAGCTTAGTATTGTTTTCACTCTTTGTTGTCCCTTGTAGCGATACCATCACCAGCCAAAGTTAAATGCAATTGTGGGATTAACTGGAGCCTAACCGACTCACCCAAACCCGCGGTTGGGCGTACCCCCCTGAAAGCCCGCCCCTAAAACTTACGCCAACGCAAGTAGTAGCACTATTATTGACTCCATCACTACGATTAAGCAACGGTATGCTTTTCCTTCGTGACGGCCGATTGCAATATGGAACAAAGATTGAATTTCCATATTATAAAAGAACGGGCGCAAAACTAGACAGTAAAAATAGCAATACCACAAAAATCGAACGGAATGTTTGATAACTGAGCTTGGATCTGCGACAGTTGGCACAACCCAAAGTAACAAGAGTACGACAATGCTCCCGAGCCCTCGATACTTATAACCCATCAACACCCTCACAACTACAGTCGTTTTCGATTACCTGTTCTGTAAATTTCCCGGCGCCATATGAGGCCGCTTCTTGAGCTGTTTCGCCTCCGTCTAGCCCCCTTCTTACATACTCACCCGCCGTTTTCCCAGCGAGAAGTTCAAGGCCTTTCATGGTGAAATTCTGCCAGTCACCATTCGAGTAATACAAATACATCTCGGATGCGTCCATTGCGGCTTGCGGAGCCCGCAGTATTTTAAAAGGTACCGCTCCAATCTCGGCTGAAGCTTGGATACCACTACGAAGGTCTTCCGTTTCGGAGCCGCCCCACCAAGTAGGAAATTCTTCAGCTATTAAATGAAATGGGGCTAAGTTGTCAGGACACCAACCCCAAGGATCCACCATCATCACCGGATTCCCGTTCGTGTACGCATAGGTGTTCACGCCACCCGCATTACCAATCGGGTCGCTTTGCAAGTATCGCCCAATACTAGGGTCGTAATCTCGGTGATAGTTGAAGTACAAACCGTTTCCTATGATGTCGTATTGGCCAGGGAACTTAACATGAAGTGACTCAGTCGTAGTGGTCTCTTCGATGTCGTATCCGTTATGAACGCCACGCCAAACCAAGTCGGTTGCAGCCACATCTTTAAACATACCGACTGGTTGACCTAAGTGACCCGTCGCAATGTGCCTAAAGGTGTTTGTATTATGCACCGACAATAATTGCCCATTCAAATAGATGTAGTCAATATGCTTGGTCTTACTCTCATCCCAATGACTCAACAAATTCGCTCCCACAAACGTAAAATAGTCGCTTTGGCTGCCGTTTTTGAGCTGCACCAGTTGATTGGATTCATCTCGAGTTAGGCGAACGTCATTGCCGCTCCAGGTGTAGCGATTCGTTAAGCCACGTGCGTCGTATTCAAGGGCCCCTGTGACACCGTTTGGAAAACGTGTACTAGTGACGTTGCCGATGCTGTTATAGCCAAAGCTCTTGTTGCCGGCACTCTGAAGCTGGCCGTAGCTGTTGTAGCTAAACGTACCACTCACGCCTGTTCGGCTAATAATATTGCCGTTCGTTCCATACTGAATGCTATCTTTTACCTGCGGGTACATCGGATTACCGCCCGTCACCGCGGTCAGTTGATTGTTTGAGCCATAATGGTACCAACGCGAATTGTTGGTGCTGAGGTGATCGGTTGCCATCACCAATCGAACCGGGTCGCCTGCCTGATAGCTATAGCTTTGACTGAGAGTGGCGTAGCCACTACTGTTAAGCACGCTCTGTTGTTTCAACATCCCAAAACCGTTGTAACTTTTTAATTGAGCACCACCGCCACGCATGCTGTACCCTTCAATTTGCCCGAACGGGTTGTAGTTGACGTCACTAGCAGCAACCCTGCGATATGTACTATTTGCGTTTATTACCTCAACCTTAGATGCCCACTCATATACGCCGTTATCGTAAGTGTATTCGACTTTTCGACCGCCGGGGTGAGTGAGGCGCGTTAACTGCCCCGTTGTGGGCGAATACTCCGAACTCAGATCACGGGTTACCGAACCAATCACCATACGCTCGCGAGTTACACGACCGAAATCGTCGTAGGCATACTGCTTCCGGGTAACCAAAGTGGCAGCGGAATAGTGATCGACTTGGCTTAATAGACCGTCCTGATTGTAATATCGTTGGTAGAGCAGTTCCGTAGTTCCGGCACCATTGATCACGTGTTTCCAAAGACGTCCTGTACCGCTTTGGTAGCTAAATGTTTCTTTTCGTCCGTCGGCACGTGTGACCGTTTCGATTTGGCCTTGAGCATTGTAGGTGTAAGTTGTAGTTCCGCTTACTGGGCTCACTTCACTTACTAACTCGCCGAAGCCATTGTAGTTATAGGTTGTAATCAAGGCACCTCGCGTGAGTTTAGTGACTTGATCGAACGCTCCATACTCGTAACGTGTGGTTTCGCCGTTCGGTTCGATCTCAGTGATTAACCGGTTTTTCGAGTCGTATTGGTAGCTGAATTCACCACCACCTTCACGCTTGGCAATCAGGTTCCCGCGACCGTCGTAATCGTACTCGAATGTCATGGTGGGCTGGGTATTTAAGTCCGGATTTTCGTAGAGAAACTCCTTGATAACCTTACCCATTGAGTTGTACTCATATCCTCTCCGATAGTGATAGGTGCTTGATGACGTCGCGTTGCTACGCTCCATCGTCGAGACTTCGCTTACAAGCCCCTGGTTATTATAGGCTGTCAAATACGCAGTATAGTCTGACGCTAAAGCCGGCAATGGTGACGTAATTGCCGCTACGCTAAGTACCCAAATTATTAATCTATTTGCTGTATGCATCGCTATTCCTCCTCTCAAAGCTCGTTAAAGCAGGTTGGTTCCCAGGGGTTACAACCAGGAAGGGGGGGAGGCGGTAATGGCGGCTCTTCATCTACCCAAGTTCCAAGACTTCGAGTGATCAGGCGGCCGTTTTGATCATAGTCAAATGACTCACCTGTCGTCGTTTGACTACTCGGTCGAACGACATTCACGAGCTGACCAAGGTTGTTGTACTCATAGGTAGTAGTGAGAGTAGAGCTTCCGTCGAGCATTTGATAGGAGGCTTGTGTTGGCTGGCCGTCATTATTGTAGGCGGTATTTACCTTGTAGAGATTTTCGTACTGGACCGACGTTGGCAAACCAGCTGCACCATAACTCAGCACTTGCAGTTGAACGTCGTTGTTGAGCGACTGTCGCGTTATAAGACCTGCGTCGTTGTATTCCATGGTAAGTTTTACGTTGGTCGGTGAGATCTCCTCAACCTTAGTGACCCGACCGTTGCCGTTAACGGTGTAGTTCCAGCTTGTGGTGCGACTTCCTCCATTCACTAAGTCAGTGACAGTCATTGCAGTAGGCAAGCCGACTTTGCACGTGGAATTATTTGCTGTGCAATAGGTGTAGTTAACGCGGTGTTGATCTTGACCATCAAAACGAAGTGTTTCGCTATCGAGCTTACCCCAGACCTGGCTGTGGAAGCTACGCGTCACTTGTGTTGTATCGATGTCTGAAGCGGTCTCGGTTCGAGAAATCGGAAAGCCATAAACATCGTAAGTGTAGGTGGCCAGCACACCTCCGTTGGTTAGTTCGGAGGCTAAACGACCGGTATCGGGTTCGTAAGTGAATTCTGCTACGGCACTCGGGCAGCTGCTGTCGCCCACTGCTTGGTTCTTCAGAATTCTAGGCACACCTAAGGCGTCATCGGCGTAGATCACATTTGTGACTCGACCATGTTCGTCGTTAACTTGTGCTTGATTCACCGTGCGCCCGAATTCCGACGAATAGAAGCTTGAGTACGTAACCGTTACTTCTTCCTCGTTACCGTATTTACGTGACAAGTTAGCGCGGCCATTACTGTCGTAACCCCACCAACGCACTCGAATACCGTCATCGTTGGTTCGACCAATGAGTCGATGAGATGAATCGTACATGTAGCCGGTCTTTACGCCTGTTGGGCTAATCACTTCCGTTAGTCGACCATTGTTGTCGTAGTTGTAGTCCCAAGTTCCTTGGTCTGTACTGATCGACGTGACGACTTTGTTGCACTCGGAACCCGTGCAGCTGACGTTGAGCGTTTGGTAGTTGTAGTTCAGTTGTGAACCTGAGGAGTGGGCCACTCGATAAGGGAGACGGGTTGTTGTGTTGCTGTACGAATAGCTGAGGGTATCGCCGGTCACATTCGAGACCTGAATAACGCGGCCATAGCTAAGAGCAGACTGGGAACCTGCTACAAAGCGAGCACGGAATCGACCGGGAAGAACAAAGCTCCACTCGCTTGCTAGTAACTCGAGCGTAGCCCCATGCTCTAATGAATTCAACGGCGAGGCGTTTGTGCCATCATAATAAAACGCGTAAACCAACCCTTGGACTGCGATGCTTATTACATTCTCAGCGTTGTGCGCGAGCGATGGAAGCGACGCTTCAGACCATCCCTTACCGTACAATGCCAACTCAGTTACGTCGCTACGATATAGTCGATTAACACGCAGCGGTAAGCGGTGCCCCGATTTGTAGTCACTTTCCCATTGAAGCTTAATGCCTCTAACTACATCGATCGGATTCCCGCTGAAAAATGCTGTTCCAGCAGCAACACTGCCATTTCCTTCCGAATTACATTGAAACTCTTCGGTGTCGTCTACATCCAACTCAGGAATATCGACAGCAAAGTCCAGCAAGTCTTTCTTGGAATTATCGTCTTTTCCGTAGGATACGGATGAAACCGCGCTCGGTGTACCACCTCCCCACGATAATGCTATTCGCGAGCCAATGACATAAATATTGTCAACTACGTCTCCGTCACAAGGGTCGGCAAAATATGCTTGCATACCAGCTTGTGTAGTCTGCTCGTCACAATCAGCAGTCGCTGGTAGGGCTGCAAAGAAAAGAACTACTGAGAAAACGGCAACGATCAGTTGAGCGTTTAATTTGAAACGACTAATGAATTGATTTGGTGCTTGGTGCTTGGTGCTTGGTGCTTGGTGCTTGGTGCTTGGTGCTTGGTGCTTGGTGCTTGGTGCTTGGTGCTTGGTGCTTGGTGCTTGTCATTATCTTGATTCTTCCGTGAAGTATAATTCTAATCGCAGTCAACATTATTTTAGTCAATTAGATTGCACAAGCACCAATAATAACGGAGGCGGAGATTGTGAACTAGCGCACGAATTGATCGATATTGCGTTATTAATGAGACTGCGAATGTGACATTTTCGACCACGCGGTTGTCTTTGTAAATGAGTCCACACTAAAATGTCACAGTCGACGTTAAGCTACATCGCACGTCATAACTGGCGTAGAGGCATGAGGTCGTTTAAAGTCGATTGATGTGAAAATATATACGTTTAAAATCAGAGCTATATTTCAACACTCCGGAGGCCGAGGCCAGTGGTTCGAACCCACTAGGGCGGGCCATACTCCAAAACCAGGTTCGAATCGATTCTCGACTTAATTCAATGCTTCGCCCCGCGAGCAATTCTCAACATCCCGAAAACTAAAACTGAATTTATAGTAAGACCTAACGGCCAACCGAATGACATCGGACGAGAATCAGTGGCGCTGATAAATCGTCTTGGGCAAATTATCTTCAAGGCTAAGTCAACTTGCCAGTACCATCCTACAACGTTAACGGATTCAACTCCTTCGGCAACTGCTGAGCCGCAGCTTCCATCTGTCTCATGAACTTATCGCCCATTTTCTCGGCCGCCTCCAGAGCCGCATAGATGGCGCCAATATTTCTATCTGCCAAGACTTTCAGAACTTGTTCGGCCTGATATATATCCTTTACTGACTTAGCCGCTTGCGATGCTGGCCTACGCTGACTGGTCACTAATTTGTGCAATGCAAACCGAGCAGGTTCAGGTACATTGACAAGAAGTCCCGTATCGAATGCGGCAACCGCCGGCTGAATTTCGTGGAGCAAATAATCTAAAAATCGAAGGGGTTCTGCAGCCGCATTGAATTGCTTTATATAGACTGGCTTCGAGTCTGGTTTTCCGCGCATTGGCGTCAACAGTTCAACACTATACTGTTGTCCTCGAATTTTATAGGCAGTTGAAGGATGCTTGGGATTCAGCATGCCCACTTCAACAAATCCCATACCGCTATCTTCTAGTATTTGAGTAAGATCAACTGACTTATCATCAACCACCACCGGCAATTGAGTATCGACAGCTATATCTAGATCGCTCGTCGCGAACGAGTCTGACCACACAACCCCAAGCATGGTTCCTATTAAATTAAAGGCGGGCGTACCTATTAAAACGCCGCCATAAAGGAACATCCCGCTTCGCTCTAAAAGCTTTAGCACCTTACCCTCTTGTGCTGTAAGCGCCCGCGCACCTCCCGCGAGTAGCTGATTAACCAAGATAGCTCGAGCCCTACGATCGACCTCTCCTGCCGCCCACAGCGCTTTCTCTCTCTCGACGAGTTTTTGAGTTTCTTCGTTATCAGGACCTAAATATCTTTGAATTGGAGCTTGGCCAACTTTTGTTGATGTGTAGACGTAATATTGATCGCGAATTTTTTTCCGTACAAACGAAATACCTTTACCATCGAATGCAGGGGTTTGGCATGCTGCTAATAAATCCAAGTAAGCATTTTGAGTATTATGGCTTAGCTCAATCATTTGCTATCATCCTAGACTGGCTTATTCGGAGTATAACACCATTATCATCCGAGCGTATAAAACTTGGATGATAGTACTCGCGAAAATAGGCAAAAGCCCGATCGCGGCGCAATCGTGTCGGCGCCGCCGAGCAAAGATGTCGTTGAATATTGAACAAGTTGCAAACAGCCGAGTGCACTTTTAAAAAACTGCATGACATCGGGCAAAAATCGGTGGCGCTTGTAAATGCTCATGGGCAAATTATCTCGGCGGCGGAGTTAACTTGTCAGTACCTATCCGAGGAAACGTCTAAGGCTAACTGACCTTTTTCCAGCAAATTGAACCACGACACCCCTGAGATGTCCAAGTAGTTGATCAGTCCCCATTTATAATGCCGAGGCTAAGTAGATCCGAGGGGTTGTGGTGGTTTTTAAAACTTTGTTATATGATCCAGCCCCAGTTATTAATTGCCTAATAAATAGTTTCAAAAATAATTAGCTTAAGGAGAAGCATCATATGTTGCGCAGTACTCTAATCACGGTTATCGCGCTGAGTTGCGGCACCACTTTTGCGGAGACGCAGAATACCGCACTTAATCAATCATTTAATCACGAACTAACACTAGGCGCTTCGACTTGGAATAGAGAACGTTCTGATGTGACCGAGGATTCGCTATTAGTCGGTTACCGATACAGTTTTGGCGAGATCAAAGTCGACGCACCCTTTAATGCGCTCAACTTTTTAAATCCAAGGTCGTCACTAGCGATTTCGCGGGAATATGTGCAGTGGGACTCAGCTTATCATGAGGGTGACGATTCATTAATGCTGATTGGTGGCAGCTATGTAACGGACAATCAATTTATTTTTACGTTGCTAGACTTGGATTCAGATGTGAGTGCAATTTCTGTTGGTAAGCAGTTCAACGGTACCCAGCGGATATCACTTCAGTTCGCAACGGAAGTTGATCTATTCGGTGCAACCTATCGCGAGTATCTCGACTTTGGGGACTCCTCCGGACTTCTTTATGGCTTGACTTTAAGCTCTGACTTTGACGACTCAATGGGTGGAGTGTTGGATTTAGAATACTTTTTTGATCGTCAATGGAGTGTCGCTGGCAGATATTCTCATCAACAATATTTGGATGATTATACTTGTTTTCAGTGTGACAGCCGACGAACGCTCTCACTGAAAACCAATTACTGGTTTAATCAGCAGTTTGGGTTATCAGCTGTTTATCGGCACGGTTTTGACAACGTATTCAATGAACTTGGGATTGAGTTTGCCGTTAGATTCTAAGATGGGACTCTGTATGGCTGAGGTTCGCCTAATGCGGCGCTCGGCCATGTAGAGAGATAGCGTTTCCTCACCATAAATACAATGTATAAGCAAACGAGCACTGAAATTAGCAACGTACATTCAGCCTATCGGCACCAATTTCGCATAGCTTCTCGAATCACCAAGACACCAAGTTAAGCGGATAAGTCCGCGATGTTACCTAAGCTAAAACTGAGTTTGAAGCAGGCCTAATGCACCAACTTTTTGGAACAGTCCGCTAAGACTGACGTCAGTGACTCGAATCCTCTGAAGCTACACATTCAAATGTCTGTAGCTCAACCCGTAACTCGCCTTCCCTCGTGATTCGATACAGGCGGTTATAGTGCGTTTCGTCTAGATCGTCCACCTCGGCCGACGCGAGTAGGCTTGCCAGTTGCGGCGTGGTGTTTGAATGCCCTACCACCACAACGTCACCAGTATAGTCGTCGAGTTTCTTGGCAAGGGCATCAAGAGCACGTGGATCGTAGGTTTGTAGTTTAAGCTGGTGATACTGTGCCACTGGGCGCGCGGTGTCAGTTGTGCGTACATAGTTAGTAGTGAACACTGCCGTCACAGAAGCCGAGGCAAAATAGTTAGCTAGCCACCGTGCGCGCTGCTCACCACAGAAAGTTAGCGCAGGGTCCTCGCCGCCAAGTTTCTCTGCGTGCCTAACAAGGTAGATATCGGCTGAAGCTGACGGCGCAAAAGACAATGTATAAGTGACTGCCAAAGGCACTAGCGCCACCAGCGGTTTGAATAGGATTCGACACCAAGACGATCGCACTGGTGCAACCGGCGTGAGCACTGGGGCTGTCATAATAATTCCTCGTCTTTGAGGGATTCAGTGTACGCCGTTAAGTCCGCTCAAGAAAGTGTCGCCTACTAAGAAACTGAAGGCCGTGTCATAGAGGTTGGATTGGTACTCGCCTCTCCCTTGGACAGCGATGAATTGGGTATGCTAGCCACCTTCTTCGCAACGTCCTTCGCTAAGCTTGGCGCCGAAGTCCACTTCCCCCCAAAGACATTACAGAGCCTACCGATAACTTCTACTTCCGCCTCTCTGGAGGCCTTAGACATCCCCTCTTCACTCTGCACTATTGGCCTGACACCAGACGTCGTAGCAATCACCTCATCGGGACTCAGCGCAATATTGAAGTGACGATTATAAATCTGACTCAAGTAGCTCCTTTCGTCTGCGCTAATTCCGGTGTTCGTCGGCCCCGCCTGACTTACCTCGGTGGTACCAAAGAGTGTTTTCCCGTTCAACGGCAGGGCGAAGATGACGCGCTTTGCATCATCTTGGAGCACAACACCGTGCGCTATCCGCCGGTTAATGATCAGATGGCTACCGCGAATATAGTCAAGATGAAAGCGGCTGCTAATACCCGATGACCTCAAAATATTACTTGCCCACGGTCCCGCTGCATTAACCACCTTATCGAAGTGTAAGCTCTCGCCCGTAGCCAGCTCTACCTCGCCATCAACGCTCAGCCGGCTCACAGAGCACTGAGAACGAAGGTTTACTCCCAGCGTTTTGAGTTCATCAATGATAGCCGCCATCAGCGCTTGATCATCCATCATGACGTCAAAGTAGCTCCAGGCTCCTACTAAGTCGCCATGCTTCGCATCGGGGAAGCGGCTCAGATACTGATAGCGACTCCACCAGCGGCTCGCTCCTAGCGAGTAGCGGCCACTCAGCCACTGATAAAGCTTAACGCCAGCACCAATTAACCATCGGCTTCGCGTTTGAGATCGATAGATGGGGATAAAATTTTCCACGACACGCGTTTGTTGAGGGTACTGCTTTATCCAGCTAGCACGTTCCATGAGCGCATGGTAAACAAATCTGAGCTGACCGTGTTCAAGGTAGCGCAGTCCGCCGTGCAACATTCTAGACGATGCGGAGGAGGTAGCTTGGCCAAAATCTCCGCCCTCAATGAGGGTAACGTCGTTGCCTTTCATGGCAAGTTCACGGGCGATACAAAGCCCATTTATTCCACCGCCAACTACGCCAATTCTTACCGCTTTTTTCGAATTTTTAGGCACCAGAATTTCTCCTTTGATACCTTAAATTTAGCAGCGTATTTTCGCTAGCGCTAAACATTTTTATCAATGGTCGAAAATAGGGTTGAATGGCTTTTTCTGCCTAAGATGAAAGAAAAACGCCCACTCAATAGTGGGCGCTTACACAGCTCGATGGCGCTAGTTGTCGCTTAGAATTCGTAGCGAAGCCCCAAGCTGTAGCTGCTACCCACCGTTTGTTCAACAATGGTCGTATCACCCTGCGCAAAGGTGACTTTTTCGTCCAATAGGTTTTGCACCTTGAACCGAACTCGCAACGCCTCTAGCGGAAACACATCGACGTTTAGATCCAGTGAGTTGAAGGGTTGCTCATAGGCATCTGGCGCACCCGCCCGCCCAGCAAAGACCAGTCGCTCGCCGGCAATGTTGTAGACCATATTGGCCGACACCAAGCCGCCGTCTGAGTCGTAGCCAAGCGCCGCATTGGCCACCCATTCAGAATGACCATTCATCCGCCGTGTATTATTTGTCAAACCAATATCCGATTGGGAAATCTGAATTTCCGAATCGGAAAGCGTAAGATTACCGCTGACAAACAGACCCGAGCTCAGTTGGGATAAATCTTTCAACATTTCGAACTCCACCCCATAAACCTCAGCGGAATCGGCGTTCACAAAACCAATCACTAAGTTATCGTCAGAGCCCGGGCGTTGGATCGCCTCAATAGGCGCACTAATATCCTTATAGAACAGCGTAGAAGTTAAGCTATCGCCATTTTCAAAAAACCATTCAAAGCGTAAGTCTGCGTTGGTGAGATCAGAGGGTTCTAAGAGCGGATTACCCACAACGCGAAATTCAGTGACGGTATCAATATAGGTTGCGTCGGAAACTTCGCGTAAGTCTGGTCGAACCACCGTTTGCGATACTGAGGTGCGTACTTGAAAGGTCTCCGCGCCCAGAAAGTCACCGTTACTATAGGTGAGCGCCAAAGACGGGTACCAATCATCGGATACACTGAAGGAATCAACGATTTCCTGCTCGCTCAGTCCCACTGGATCATCGCTATAGTTTAAGCTGTCGTAAGGCAACGAGAACTGGGTATATTCTTCCCAGCGGACGCCTGCGTTTAGACGCCAAGCTTCTGATAATTGAACATCCAAACTACCCCAACCTGCGTGGCTCTCCAAAAAAGCAACATAACTTTCAGAGCCAATGCCACCCGTTCGGAAACCTAAGCCGCTAGTCACATCAAGAAGGCTCGCATCGTCGAAAATACGATCTGGCAGGGTGAGAACATCGCCACTGTCGCGTAAGTCTGCGGCGTTTTGAACGCCTGCGGTACTAATGTTGGTGGGGAGATATTCGAAGTGACGAACCTTGAGCCAATAATCGTAGCCACCACTTATGGTCCATTCGCTGTCTCCAAGCTCATCACCAGCCTCGAACTCCCAGCCATAGCTTTCGACCTCATCATCAAGACGAGTCCAGTTAAAGGAGGCTACACTTGAGGATGAACGAATCGCCGAACTCACGAGCTCGCCCCCGGTCGTTAGACTATCCAACCCCAACACCGAGACTTCTCCTGGCACATCACTGGTAGCCGTCGCATCGGAGTAGTACCAGCCCGCACCCAAACGTGCGAAAAATAGCGTGTCATCAAAGCGATGACTTCCACGCACTTGATTAACAAATAATTCACGCTGTTCGTAGCGAGTAGCCCATTCTCGCTCTCTGTTACCATCCGCTAGGATAGTATTCAGGTCATTGCCGATGGCCACGCGGGTTTCATCTTCAGTATTACGAAGAAACAGTGAACTAAAGAGAAGTTGATGATCATTCGTGTAACGCAAGCCCACGTTAAAGGCCCCCGTTAACGAGATTTCATTAACCGTTCGCTGAGTATCGGTGTAGATGTCATTGGGTTGAGCCCAATTTTTGGTCATTCGATGCTTGTTGCGCCATTTATTCTCTTGTCCAGCAAGCGCCAAGAAGCCAATCTCTAAGTCATCGGAAAGAAAGAAGTTATTACCCAACGCTAACTTGGCGTTGCGGTCGGGATCTAAGGATTGGTGCTGAATGGCAAATTGGCGATCTAAGCTTGCGGCGTAAGATTGATTAATTGCCACCGCATCATTTCGCGTTGCTGAGATATCTGAACTCCGCAGCGTCGCAAAAATATTTGATACGCTGAGGTCGCCACGATAGTCCGTTAATCCCTGACTAATAGCGCTTGGAAACGCCATACTGTCAGCGGCTGCACCCAAGCTATCTCCGCCGTTGGAGTTTGTAAAGCCATCCTTCGAGCTGCTATTAAAGCCGCTAGATAGCTCTAAGTTCAGGACAAAGTCATCCGGAATTCCTTTGGTGCGAATATTGATATTGCCGCCGCCAAAGGCAGCTGGCAGATCGGCACTGTAAGACTTTTGAATGACCATTGAATCAATGATGTCGGTAGGAAAGATATCCAGAGGAAGCACATTACGGCTAAAGTCTGGAGAGGGTACTTGGGCACCGTTGAGCTGAGTAGAAGAATAGCGCTCCCCTAAACCGCGAACATACACATATTTACCGCCCAGCAGAGTTAATCCTGGTACCCGACGTAGCGCGGCGGCTAAGTCCGAGTCGCCTGCTCGGGAGATAGTTTCGGCGCTTAAGATGTCAACTTGGTGAGACTCTTCAATTCGCTCCACAATAAGCTGCTCTGCAGCGTCGCGCTGACGTCCAGTGACCAAAACTTCTTCAATCGGCGCTGGTCGCTCGGGATCGAATCCGGTTTGCGCCATTACAGCAGGGCTACTAAGCAGTGCCAAAGCAATCGCTGAAGCAAGCGCGGAAGGAGTAAATAAATTCGGCTTCATGAGCTTAAACCTAATAATTGTTGCATGAAAGGAAACAGAGGTTTGATGAGGTGCTTCGCACCCCACCATTGAGTGCTAGCAGTTAGTTGCTCACGCCAGCGGGGAGTGAGTCTAACCCCACCGTCCATCCTGCAGTCCAGTCGTCTCCGTCTTTTACCGCACCAATGAAATCTGAGTCGTCAAAGCGGGTATCGATGGCCGTTAGCGTCACTGGGCTAGCACCGAGGGTTTCGGCAGCACTGATATAGCCGTTTCGGATTGACTGAATTTCGGCCAAATCGGTGGTCACAGCGTTGTCGTTTCCGCTTACGAAGGTCGCCATATCAACAAGGGTATTGCCGTCAATGTCTTCGGTCCCCGGATCCTTGAGCGGCTCAGAGCCAGCGAAGATATTACCCTTTAACTCAATTCGACCCTGCGACGCTTGATAGGGCGCTCCGTCATCAAACTCGACGAGTTCATTTGATTCACCCGTGGCGTTGTAGGTGGTGATAATGGAATTGTACAAACCGCCGTTAAAGCCCTTGCGGAAAAGAACACCCTCGGAATCTCCGTGCGTACCTCCCGCACTCTCATCTGAGGCCGAGCTCAGGCAGGTCATGTTCGCGATTTTTACGTCCGTGTAAGGCATCAGCGAGTGCCACATTTCTTCCTGGTTACCCGTTCCAGATGCCTTACTCTGACCATCTGCTTCAATACAGCGGTTGCCATCCATTTCTTCATGAACAATCAATGCGTACTGGACGACACCCGTGTGACCATCAGTGAAATCGAGTGAATCATCATCTACAAAGCTCAGGACGGCATGTGATACCGAGACATCACCGCCAAAGAATTCCAGGCCATCATCGTAGGTGCTGTAGACCTGAACATAGTCCACTTCGGTGTTCCCACCCACGGCATAGAAGCTGATGCCGTTCAGCTCATCGCCCTCTGATACTTCGAAGCCCGAGTGCTTGACCACCACATAATTGAGCGCACCGGAGCTCTCATCATTGTTGTCACCGCCGTAGTAGGAAGGCACCCCCTCGGTCTGCACTGCGCAAGTCGCATTGTTACGCTGATCGTCAGTACAGGCTTGGGTTATACCATTGCCATTCAGCTGCAGTCCACCCCACTGCTGACGCGCATTTTCCGGATTATTACTATCTTCAATGTCAGCAATTGATGTGAAAGTAATAGGGGCATCAACAGCTCCACGAGCAATAATCTGCGAGCCACGGTTGATGCGCAAGAAGGTGCCTTCCGGGAACGCTAAGGTTGCGCCCTTGTTGACAAACAACACCGGACCTTCGGGAGCGCCACCTTGATCCACCGGCGCATTGCCCGCGCTCGGCACTGTGCCAGCTATGGAGTTATCTACGTCCTGTCCTATCTCCAGCGCTCCCGCAAATTTATGAACACCGCCGCTCTCTAAAACGCCAAACGTCACATCGGCCATCACCGGCTTACCGGCACGGGCAAACTCTAACGAGTAAGAACAGTTGCCATCAGATAGGTAATCGCCTTGGTAGCTCGTACCGTTGACGTCATAGGCGGCGCATGGGTTGGTCACTCCGCCTCCGTTATCACCGCCAATATCGCCGCCGGTTATGGTATTGCCCACGTTCAAATCGACGTCGCTGCCGCATGCCGCGAGGACGGTTGATAGACTCATTGCGAGGAAAAGTTTATTGCGCTTCATGGTGCTCTCCAAAACAATTATTAGCTAAGCCTGTCGGCTTGGTTATTTTCGAAACTGTGGCTAGTTTGAGCGCCTAAGATGACAATTCGGTGTCGGGAATATTGCGATAGCGTTAACGCTTTGTGACAGGACCATGACCTTGGTTTAGTGTGAAGTTAATCATGCCCCCTACAATAACAGGCGAAGGTCTACGGTTAAGACAAGCCGTTGATTACCCCGCCGGATAACCAGCGTAGTCAAATCCTTCGGAGCAAGTTCAAGCCAGGATGTTTGGGCTATTTCAGGAGTGGAGAGTAACGCGCCATCTATCTCGGTTATGACATCGTTAAGGCGTAACGCCGATTGCGTTAACCAAGACGGATTAACCGCGCTAGTAATCTTTAAACCTCTGCCGCGCCCAGTTCGAGCGAACCACTCAACCGCCACAAATTGATCAAATCTTAATATTCTAGCGGTGGGCGGCTTGCTAGCTTCCTCGCGCTTCACAACCTGCGGCGCTTGCCGTGCAGCGGATAAGCGGGCAAGTGAAGATTGCTCACCAAGATACCAACGCTGCTTTCCCTGTGGACCGTTGAGTTCAATGTACCTTGGAGTAATTAAGGTGATAACTCGGGGGTCGGAGTCACCAATGCGCTCGCCAAGAAAACTAACGCTCATTGAGGAATCATCGCTCACAATGACGCGCGAAAGCTGTGGATCCGCACCGACAATAATGCCGCTGAGATGTTGTGAAAGCGCCAGGTGCGAAGTAAGCAGACTCCAACACATCCATCCGCTATTCAGTATCTTTTTACGCCACTGCGACACAATCACCACCTCGTCTTGATGCTTCAATTCCTCCTAGCCTAATTGCGATGTGTTACAAGTCCGTTAACGATCGTGTTGCGTAGGCGGCGTAGGAAGCGGTAGCAGGTAGGTTAAATTTATTGACCTCTGAGTGAGTATTTATCACGTAGAAAAACATGAAGTTTGCAGTAATCTTCAGTTAATCATGAGTTGTGAGCATGCCATCATGTCTACCTTTGACCCCATTATTGCTAGTGATTATATCCTCCCCGAAATTTTGTCACTGGAGGATCAAGCCGTGTTTGCCAAGAGTTGGCATTTGGTCGGCTGTGCTAATGACCTATCCCAGCACGGTGATTTCTTTGTGACCCATATCGGGCAGGAGTCGGTAGTAGTCATCAATGATCGGGGGGCGCTGCGGGCGCTGAGTAATATTTGTCGCCATCGCGGCCACCCGCTACTTACTGGTAGTGGTAATACGCAGCAAATTAGCTGTCCCTATCACAGCTGGCGCTATCAGACAGACGGGCAGTTACTTCGTGCACCCAATGCGAAGCGCGTGGCAAATTTTTCGACAGCGGACATTTGCCTCCCGAGCTATGCGGTGCGGCGCGAACAAGATCTAATCTGGGTTTGTCTTGCCCAGGACGAGCCTTTCCCCGCTCACCAACTGGCGCGTGTAAGCGAAGAAATTTACGAACGCTTAGGCCCGCTCTCGGCGCTGAATTCGCTTACGCAAAGCGAGTATTACATTGCGGCAAATTGGAAGGTGGTGATGGACAATTACTTAGAGTGCTATCACTGCGGAGTAGGCCATAAAAGCTTCTGCGAAGTGATGGCGCTACCTAGCTACCATGGTAGTGCGGACGGCTGTTGGAGCTTACAAACAGCTCACTATACGGGGACGATACCACTGCCTCTGAATAGCCCTAAAGAGTGGGCATTTTTTAGCTTTTATCCCAATATGATTATTAATATCACACCCGGTGTTAGGCAGATAAATTTTATGCAGGTTGTTCCTGTGAGTGCCGAACAAACCTTAGTGAAACTAAGGACGTGGCGTGATGGTGAAGAGAACGCGCTGACAGCGTTACTCGCTAACGTCATACTAGATGTAAAACGCGAAGACATTGCCTATTGCGAGGCCGTGCAACGTGGCTATCACAGCGCGAGCTTTACGCAGGGCATTGTTATGGCAGACGAGAGTGGCGGCCCACTTAGCGAGCTCGCCGTACTCCATTTTCACCAATGGCTGAAGCACCGGATGCCGAGTTAGCCTAACTGACGCTGACGTACTGCTTCGAAAAGAATCACACCCGTTGCCACAGAAACATTGAGCGATGACACCGAACCGGCCATGGGCAGGTTCACCAAAAAGTCACAATAATCACGAGTTAAACGGCGCATACCTTTATCCTCAGCACCCATTACAATGGCCAAAGGTCCCTTGAGATCCTGTTGATAAACCGTTGTTGGTGCCTCGCCTGCGGTGCCGACAATCCAAATTCCAGCCTGCTGGAACATATCTAGCGTGCGCGCCATATTGGTCACCACCACAAATGGTGTGGTGTCCGCAGCACCACACGCGATCTTTCGTGCGGTGGCGGTAAGCCCCGCTGATTTATCGCGGGTGGTAATCACAGCGTGCACGCCCGCCGCATCGGCTGAACGCAAACAGGCGCCAATATTGTGGGGATCGGTGACGCCATCTAACAGTAGGAAAAACGGCGGTTCATCCAGGGATTCGATCAACGACGCGAGGTACTTTTCGTCTTTCAGCTCGCCCGGAGTACAACGGGCGATCACACCCTGATGGTTGCCTTCAACCATCTCATCCATCACTTTTCGTGATTTAGTGGTTACCGAGATACCGTCTCGCTGGGCTTGCCCGAGTACTTTCTGCAGCCGTTGGTCACCGCGACCCTGCAAAACAACGAGCTCTTGGACACGTGTAGCGTCGGTTTTGAGGAGCGACTGAACAGCGTGCAGTCCAAAAATTAAATCCATCTTCAGTTTCCTAATTGTTCATTGCGTTGCAAAGGTCGGTTTCGCCAAAGCTTAGCTGCGTCCAAACTGCCACCAGCGTTTCTTTTTCTCCGCAGGTTTGGCCTCCGCAGACACTGTGTTAGACGGCTTTTTCGCCTTTGCTTTACCTGGCTTCACGCGCGCCTTAATGGCGGCGTGGCTCTTCGACACATTACGCGTTGACGCATCTCCAGCGCTCTCGGGTGCGGCATTCGTCCGACGTCTCGGCTTACGGGTATCCGTGTTGACGTTGCCCTGAGAGCCAAGGAAATCCTCACCTTTGGCGGCGGTTTGGGGACCTCGTTTGGCCTTAGCTTTAGGCTTTGGCTTGGCTTTCACTGCACCCAATGGTACGGCCTTGTCAGCAGCTTTCGCTTTTGACTTAACTGGCTTAGGTGCACGTTCCTTAATTGGCTTTGAACGTTTCGCTGGCGACTTTTCCACCTTTGAACGCGGCCCGGATTTAGCTCCAGCAGCCTTTGCTTTGCTACCTGAACGAGCGGTTCTTTCACCCTTCGCTGCAGCCTTATTGCCCCTACCTTTAGTGGCGGATCGGCGTGACTCGTGACCAACCAATTCTAGATCTATCTTGCGCTCATCGAGGTCAACGCGTGCCACCTTAACGCGGACGCTGTCGCCTAAGTTGAAGCTATTGCCGCTGTGTTCAGCCACCAGTCTTTGCTTGGCTTGGTCGAAATGATAATAATCTTGAGTCAAATTACTGATATGCGCCAAGCCTTCAATGAACAAATCCTTCAGCTCAATAAACAAACCGAAGCTGGTGACGGTAGCCACCGTGCCATCAAACTCCTCGCCAAGGTGGTGGCGGAGGAACTCACACTTTAGCCACGCAATCACGTCTCGCGTTGCTTCGTCGGAACGACGCTCTGTCATGGAGCACTGCTCGCCCGCCTGCAACATGGCGTTCATATCGTACGGATACAAGTCCGCAAAATCTGCTGACTCCGCATCGGGGTGTTTCTTCACCTTAGCGCCGTCATTCTTGGCAATCAACGCGCGGATTGCTCGGTGAACCAGTAGGTCTGGGTAACGGCGAATTGGGCTGGTGAAGTGGGTATAAGCGGAGTACGCCAAACCGAAGTGACCTTCGTTATCTGGGCGATATTGAGCCTGAGCCATAGAGCGCAACATCATAGACTGAATCACGTGTGCATCAGGCCGCTCGCCAATACTGCCTAGCAGCAGCTGGTAATCAGCGGGAGTAGGCTGATCGCCACCCGTTAAACTCAATCCGAGTTCACCTAAGTAAGCACGAAGGTTTTCTAGGCGTTCTTGAGCCGGCCCTTCGTGGACTCGGAAGAGCGCAGGGATGTTAGCCTTAGCGAGTAATTCTGCCGCGCAGACGTTGGCCGCTAACATGGCTTCTTCAATCATCTTGTGCGCATCGTTGCGCTCTACTGGAACGATTTTTTCGATCTTACGCCCAGGGCCAAAGATAATTCTTGGCTCGACCGTTTCAAAGTCAATCGCGCCGCGCGTATCACGTTTCGCCCGCAACGCATTATAGAGTGAATGAAGGGTCTCCAGATCCGCAATTCGATCTGCAAGACGAGTGCGAGTTTCCCCATCCGGCCCTTCGCTCAGCGCGCGGCCCACTTCACTGTAGGTTAAACGCTTATGGGAGTGAATTACGGCCTCGTAAAAACTGAAGTCATTAACCTCGCCGTCCTCGCTGAGCTGCATTTCACAGACCATCGCAAGGCGATCAACTTCAGGATTGAGTGAACACAAGCCGTTAGACAACTGCTCAGGCAGCATCGGCACCACATAACCAGGGAAATAGGTAGAGTTACCGCGATTAATTCCCTCGATATCTAACGCACTCATTGGTTTCACGTAATGGGAGACATCAGCAATGGCCACATAGAGCGTGTAGCCGCCGTTTGCTTTGCGCTTTGCGTAAACCGCATCATCAAAGTCTCGGGCATCTTCGCCGTCAATGGTTACTAACGGAACACTTCGTAAATCGAAACGCCCAAGCTTGTCACTGTTGATAACCTCTTCTGGCAACTCGTTGGCAACCTCGGTTACTCCCTCGGGCCATTCTGCGGGGATCTGGTGAGAATGGATAGCCACCTCAATCTCCATACCCGCCGACATGTTGTCACCCAGAACTTGGATAATTTTCGCCGTAGCCAAGTTACGCTTGCTGGGAAAGCTGATTAATTCAGCCACCACCATCTGCCCATCGCGAGCGTCGAGCTGATCCTCGGGCGCAATCACAATGTTCTGATTAATCTTTTGATTATCAGGGATTACATAGCGAACGTAGCCCTCATCCACAAAACGCCCCACCAAGGTGGTATTGGCTCGCTGCGTGATATGGATGATGGTACCTTCACGGCGACCACGACGATCCACCGCGCCTGGACGAACCACAGCGATATCGCCATCGAAAGCCTTGGCCATTTGATGCTGATTGATAAAAATATCATCCGAGCCGTCATCGGGACGAAAGAAGCCATAGCCATCTCGGTGCCCGATAATTTTGCCGTGCAGCACGTCGGCCTTACTCATTGGCACAAAGCGGTCACGGCGATTTAGCAAAACTTGCCCATCACGAATCATTGCCTTAAGACGACGGCGTAAACCCTCGCGCTGGTCCTCGGATTCCGCTTGAGCAAGCTCGCACAATTCTTCGTAGCTTTGAGGTTTGAGGTCTAACGCCTCGAGCAACCATTCACGGCTAACAACAGGATTGGCGTAATTTTTCGCTTCGCGCTCAGCATGAGGGTCGGCTTTCGGTTTTTGGGGCATATAGTATTTGTATTCCACGGTTAGTGTTTGATGTTTATGCAATTATAAGCTGAAAACGTACAAATAAACTTTTTATTATCGGGCTAATCACTAGATTTTAGTCAGTAATTACACGGCTAAGCCCCAAATAGGGGGATGATTCAGCAGGTTTACGCTCCTATAGTGCGAACTACTATAATAATGTGCAGAATCTATCTGCTGTCAGTAAATGGGACATCTATGCAACAACCCGTGCTTCGAACACATCAAATCATCAATATGTGCCTTGGCTTTATGGGCATCCAGTTTGGTTTCGCGCTACAAAATGCCAACGTCAGCCGTATCTTCCAAACCTTGGGCGCGAATATGGATGAACTGGCAATACTTTGGATTGCTGCGCCGCTGACTGGCCTTCTGATTCAACCCATTATTGGCTACTACAGTGACCGCACCTGGACTCGATGGGGACGCCGCAGGCCTTTCTTCTTCGCTGGCGCCTTGCTGTCTGCCATTGCGCTATTCATCATGCCGAATTCACCAGCACTTTGGATTGCAGTGGTGATGCTGTGGTTACTGGATGCCGCGATCAATACTTCCATGGAACCGTTTCGGGCCTATGTGGGTGACAACTTACCCCCAAAACAGCGCCCTTTAGGCTACGCATTACAGAGTTTTTTTATTGGTGTAGGCGCTGTCATCGCCAGCTCATTGCCCTGGCTACTCACCGCACTGGGCGTTAGTAATGTGGCAGCCGAAGGCGAACTTCCAAACTCGGTGGTCTATTCCTTCTATCTGGGGGGCATCGTGTTCTTTAGCGCCGTGCTTTACACCATTGTCACCACGGAAGAGTACTCCCCTGAACAACTCGCTCAATTCAACAGGCAGAATGACGAACGCGTTGCGCTCACTTATCAACCACTCTCACTTCAGCCGTGGCAGCTAGCGTTGCTGATCGGGGGGTTAATACTGGGCGGCGCTACCTACACACTAGGCTGGAACAAAGAGCTATGGGTGTTAGTAGGGTTGCTAAGTGGTGGCTTTCTGCTCTTTGCCGCGGCGAGCTGGCTGCAGCGCCGAGGTTCGGACAACATGATCGTGTCATTAGCCAATGACATTGCCCATATGCCGGTAATGATGCGACGCTTGGCTGTGGTTCAATTCTTCACTTGGTTCGCACTCTTCTCAATGTGGATTTACACCACCTCGGCGGTGACCGGCTTTCATTTTGGCAGCTCCGATCCAAGCAGCAGTACCTACAACGAGGGCGCCAACTGGGTAGGTGTACTCTTCAGTGCCTACAACGGAGTTGGTATGCTAGCGGCGCTTCTACTGCCGCTCTTAGCAAGAAAGATCGGCACCCCCGCTACCCATGCGCTTGCGTTATCTCTAGGAGGTGTGGGCCTGGTGAGTTTCTATTTCATCGCTGACCCGAAATGGTTGCTTGCCTCCATGGTGTTGGTGGGCGTTGCATGGGCGTCCATTCTCTCACTCCCGTACGCCTTATTATCTAATTGCTTACCGTCGCATAAAATGGGCACTTACATGGGCATCTTCAATTTGTTTATTGTCATCCCGCAGCTCATTGCGGCGAGCGTACTAGGTCTGCTAGTTAGCCAGCTGTTTGATAATCAGCCAATCTTTGCCATGGTGATCGGCGGAGTGAGCTTTTTAGTAGCCGCCGCCTCCTTAATTGGTTTTAATGATGACAGCCACACTCGCCTCGAGGATTCACAATGAATAATGCTCAGCGTCAACTTTCGCCCCTCTTTTTCGGGATCCTTAGCCTTCCTGCCACTGCAATGGGCTTCGCGTTATCGGTACAAATTGCCGCGCTAAGCTGGATCCTTACCACCCAGTATGGTTTAGACATTCACGAGGTTGGCTTCGTTTGGGCTGCAGGCCCTATTGCGGGTATTCTTGGGCAAGTAATCATTGGCATTGTTAGTGACCGCACTTGGTTCTGGGGTGGCAGACGGCGACCCTTTATTTTTATTGGAGGCTTTATTGCCGCCATCATGTTGCTGGCGCTCCCAAATATTGATGTAATCTCTTCAGAACTGGGGATTGAAGCACTTATTGGCGTAGCCATTGTTGTTGCTCTCAGCTTAGACCTGGCGATCAATGTAAGTTTTAATCCAACACGAAGCCTAATTACCGACGTCACGCCAAGCGGTGATCAACGAACTCGCGGCTACACGTGGATGCAGACGATTTCGGGAAGCTTTGGCGTCTTGGCCTATGCGATAGGAGCCTATTGGGGTAACTATGTGCTTATCTACTTCGCCGTAGGCCTAGTACTTGCCTTCTCTCTACTCCCACCGCTGTTCATCACCGAACCTCGCGAGTTAGCGCCTAATCAAACCGATGACGAAGAACAGGGCACTACGGTAGAGATGATCATGGCGATCAAACCGCTGTGGGGCTTTGCGCTTTACAGTTTGTATGCCATGCCGGCGCGTATTTTTGGATTCGAAGCCGACCATTTCTATGTCGAAATCGCAGCGATCATCCTCACATTAGGGCTGATGGCCGAAACCATTTTCCGCACCGAAACGGCGGCTAACTCAGCTACCGTCGGCTTTCGTAAGGTGGCTACCGCGAACGCACTGAGCTGGATTGGTGTGCAATCCATGTTTGTTTACATGATTGCCTTTGTACAAGGGCGTATAAGCGGCCTAGATGACAATAGTGTTGGCCAAGTGATCTCTATTAGCTTTTTGATTCTTAATGCTGTGGCAGCCATTTTACCAGCAACCGTACTAGCACCTTTGTCGCGCCGCATTGGTACCGTTGCCACTATGGCTGTGTGTACGGCAACCATGGGGCTTGGCTATTTCCTTATCCTTGGAGTGGCCAGCACCGTGACCACACTTTACCTACTGATGGCTGTGCTAGGGATAGGTTGGGCAGCTATTGTGAGCTTGCCCTTTGCTATTATGAGTCGTAAAGCAAACCCGGCCAAAATGGGCCAGTTTATGGGGTTATTTAACCTTTCGATTGTGCTGCCGCAACTCTTCGTTAGCCTCGCAATTGGCCTATTGGTCTCTCGCATGGAAGATCAGAGCCAGGTATTTTGGGTCAGTGGTATTGCCCTGTTACTTTCGGCGCTTGCTTGGTCGCAAACCCGTGATAGCAAGGGTCATTAAGCCGAGATTCTCACCTTAATGCTTAGCAAAAAATAGTGTAGAATAGCTGCCTAAAAAAGGAGCTACGATGCTAACGTATATTGAGAGCGATACCCTTCGCGTGGGTATCCGCCACCTAGGGGCCGAATTAGCGTCCCTGGTTACCATTGAAGGTAATCGCGAGTATATCTGGCAGGCGGACCCCGCTATTTGGGATGGAAGTGCGCCCATCCTCTTCCCTATTACCGGCGTGCTACGAGAAGGCCATGTGCTTATCGATGACAAGCCCTGCGAAATTCCAAAACATGGGTTTTGCCGAAGCAGAAACTTTGACCTTGTTTCCCAGTCGAAATCCTACTGTAAGTTTCGCACAACTCACGATGATGAGACGCTCAGCTACTACCCCTTCGAGTTTGCACTCGAGGTTGAGTTTTCTCTGTCGAATGAGGGCTTAGCTGTGGCCTACACGCTAACCAACACTGGTTCGCGAGCATTGCTATTTAGCATCGGTTCGCACCCCGCACTCATGTTACCTAGCGCCGACGTCAGCGCCTATGAATTGGCGGTTGATACCAGTGAACCATTAACCATTTCTAGCGTCACCGAGACTGGCTTGGTAGAGCCTGACACAATACCATTAGCGCGAAACCAAAATGACGCCATTCAACTAACGCCTAGCCTATTCAACAATGACGCTCTGGTGTTTATAGACTCGCCCATTCGCGCCGTCACATTACGAGACCTTGAGGGCAACGCGCACTGGCGTATGCATTGGGAGCACACCCCGCATCTTGGTATCTGGGCAAAACCAAATGCTCCCTACGTTTGCATAGAGCCTTGGCAAAGCTACGCTGACAGCGGCACCAGCAGCATCAACTTTGCCGATAAAGCAGGTATTCAGCGCCTTGCCGCTGGCGACGTCAGCACCGATGGCTACACCATTGAAATAGTGGGCTGCGAATAACAGGTGGCGAGCCAACCTGATTTTTGCTAGCGTTATGAAAGTTTATAAGAAGAGAGAATCATCATGTTTAAGCGTTTGATTGCCACCACAATGGTGTTAGTTGGCTCCGGTTGCCAACCTGATGTCAGCGAACAAGCTCAAGCTGAGTTAATGGCCAACAGCCTACAAATGCAGTATGAACTTATCTCGAATCAAGCTCCAAACGGTGATAACTCCGTATGCTTAGAGCTTGGCGCGGAATGGGCTACCTGTAACCAGTTTGATATTTTATTAACTGCAAATGACAACGGTGTCATTTCATCAAACTGGACCATTTACTTTCACAGTGTGAGACGACTCTTAGACATTAAGTCTGACCAAGTCACCGTTGTCCATCATACTGGTGACTTCTACGAAATGCGCCCAACCGCTGACTTTTCGGGAATACAAGCAGGCGAAACACTCCGCATACCTATTATTGGCGAGTTCTTCGAGGTAGGTAAAAGTGACTTTCTTCCCGGCGCGTTTGTCGTAGTAGGCGAATCGGAGCCACGCCAGATTGTGGCGATGGATACCGAGGACTTAAACGCGATTGTTTTGGACATCCCTGAAACGGAGCTGCAGCGCACCAGTGATGAGGCCTCCGTGAACGAGACTTCGGCACTTCGCTATGAGCAAAATATCGCGTTGGGCGACGTACCCGCAGCCGCCGCGATTTTCCCTACCCCTGTTAGCGCAACATTCAGCGACGAAAATATCGCCGTCCCCGCTGGCTTCCAGTTTTCTCAAGTAGAGTTGAGCGCCGGAGCCTTTGACGCGCTAACTATTTCCGCAGACCGTCAAGGTATTGAGCTGAATGGCGAATTCCCAATCATTGCTGTTATTCGCGAGAGTGATTTTGCCGATGAAGCAGCCGTCTCGGGCGCCTACCGCTTATCCATTACCCCAGACGGAGTAGGTGTTAGCGGCTTCGACGAACGCGGTGTCTACTATGGTCTAAATACCCTCTTCGGCCTGATGAATGATCAACACCTACCGCTGGGTGATGTACTCGATTACCCGCGCTTTGACTATCGCGGCGTGATGATTGATGTGGCGCGCAACTTCCATTCGAAGGAGTTCATCCTCCGTCTTATCGACGAAATGAGCTTTGCCAAACTTAACAAGCTTTCCTTACACCTCACAGATGACGAAGGTTGGAGATTGGAAATACCTGGTTTACCCGAACTCACCGAGGTTGGTGCTGAGCGCTGCTTCGACCTAACTGAGCAGGACTGCTTGCTGCCTCAGCTAGGCAGTGGCGCCAGCACTGATAATTTTGGTTCTGGCTACTACAGCCGTCAGGATTTCATTGATATCCTGCGTTACGCACAGGCGCGCCAGGTTGACGTGATCCCAGAAATCGATATGCCAGCTCACGCTCGTGCCGCGGTTGTCGCCATGGAAGCACGTTACAACCGCTTGCTGGCTGAAGGGGATACGATGGGTGCTAATGAGTACCGCCTCATTGATCCAGCCGATACCTCCAATGTCACCACGGTGCAGTACTACAACCGCCTGAGCTTTATCAACCCGTGTGTAGCCTCATCAACACGCTTTACCGAAAAGCTACTCTTTGAAGTTGCTTCAATGTACCGAGACGCCGGCGTCCGTCTTGGCCACTGGCATTTTGCTGGAGACGAAGCCAAAAACATCAAACGCGGCGCTGGATTCCAAGATATTGCCAGTAACGAACTGGTTGACTTTAAAGGTGCCATAGACCTGTCTAACGAAGACTATCCCTTTGAAAAATCACCGGCTTGCCAAATACTGATTGACGACGGCGTCATTAGCTCTGCTGCCGAGCTACCTACCTATTGGGCTGAAAAAGTCAGTGAAATGTCGGTGGCCGCTGGCTTCCCAGTTTTCCAAGCTTGGGAAGACGGCCTAAAGTATGCTGACGGTGCGCAGGACTTTGCCAGCGAGCAGGTTTACGTAAACTTCTGGGAGATGTTGGCACCTGGCGGTAGCAGCACAGCTTACGATTGGGCCGCCAAGGGTTACGATCTTGTGATTTCGGTGCCGGACTACCTCTACTTTGACTTCCCGCAAGCTATTGATCAGCAAGAAGCAGGTTACTACTGGGCAACCCGCGCAAACACATTACAGAAAGTCTTTGGTTTTGCCCCTGAGAATTTGCCGCAAAATGCGTCAAACTCGGTCAACAGCCACGGGCATGGCTTTAGCGCAGAGTCTGACCGCAGCGTTCAAGACTTTGCAGGAATGAGCGTGCAGCTGTGGAGTGAGTTAGTTCGCACGGATATTCAGGCCGAGTACATGATGTATCCACGCCTTTACGCTGCCGGCGAAAGAGCATGGCATCGTGCTAGCTGGGAACTCGACTATACGCCAGGGACTACGTTTAGCCTGAATGATGGATTGGTCGATCAACAGGCGATACAGAAAGATTACACGCTTTTCTTGGCAACCTTAGGCGAACGCATCCTACCTCGACTCCACCAGAGCGGGGCAAACTATCGACTTCCGCTACCGGGCGGCGTTATTAGTGAGGGAGAACTGAAAATGAATACGGAAATTCCTCACTTTGGCTTAGAGTATTCGGTAGACGGCGGTGTTAAGTGGGAGCGCTATAACGCTTCGGAGACGGTAGTCGTTGACGTTGATTCCGTGCTCGCACGGACTGTTGCCGATGGTCGTTACTCACGCGTAGTCATCATCAGCTCCAAATAATTAGTCTTTAGTTTCTCGTTCCTACCACTTCGATACCAGTCTACAGGCTGGTATCGAAGCTGGGAAGACACTGGAGAGACGCCAATCACAACCGTTTCGCTTAAGCTTTAAGATAGCGAATCAGTTAGGTTCAATTAATTCGACAACCCCCATTCGCTTACCCTGACAACCCTCATTCGCTTACTCTGACAACCCTCATTCGCTTACTCTGACAACCCTCATTCGCTTACTCTGACAACCTCCATTCGCTTACTCTGACAACCCTCATTCGCTTACTCTGACAACCTCCATTCGCTTATCAACGGCACTCTATCCCGCAACTTAGCTTGACGACTTACACCCGCTGCTTTCGCCTAAGCAACGATACTCGTAGTGATTACTCAAAGGGACGATACGCGAAGCTCATCAGTATTTCCGATACAAAAAAAAGCCTTCCCAACGAGACCTCTTTTTAAAGAGCTCTGTTAAGAAGGCTTTAGGATAGTCAACGGAAGTCATTCAGCTGACTGTGCCATTAAGACCTTTAGCTTTAGAACTTAGCACGCAGTCCTAGGAAGATTCTTGGACCGTAAGAGTTTACTTCACCGAGGTTATCGCTCACGTAGAAGTACTGCTGCTTCGGCTCATTGAACAAGTTTATCGCTTCAATTTTCACCTGGAAGGTGTCGTTGATATCATAACTTGCGCGGGCTTCCCATACACCCACATCACCTACGTAGCGAAGGCGATTGCCGTTGCTGGTATAAGGCTGGAAGTATTCACTGCGGTACTTGTAAATCACACTCATGTCAAAGTCAGCAATCTGATAGTAGACTTGACCTGAGAACACGTGCTCTGAGAACCCAGGAAGATTACCTGGCGCTACAATACCAATCTTAGTCTGGGTATAGCTTCCGTCTAGGTTACGTACCGAAACATCTCCATAGTTTTCATCTTCAAACTCGAAGTCAGAATCAGCGTAGTTGTAGCTCGCTTTTACACCTAAGCCACTCAAGAAACTTGGCAAGTATGAAAGACGGTGTGACGCAGAAACTTCAACACCCGACAGGCCATTAGTTTCTTCTACCGTATCACGCAGAAGAACTTCAGACTCAATTGTCTGGCCATCTACGGTGAACGATTCAGCAACAGAAACCTGCTCGAAACCGCCTGTGAAAGTCTTATGATAGACACCAACAGATAACATCGAATCTTCGTTAGGATACCACTCCCAACTCGCGTCGAAGTTCCAAGATGTCAACGGACCGGTAGCTGGATTACCTGACGCGCTAACATCAGTAATTAAGTCATTTGGATCCGTGATATCGGTTGCAGTATTAACACGGAAACCACGGTTGTAATTCAAATCACTTGGGTCTGGACGAGACATACCTTTAAAGATACCACCGCGAAGTAGCATGTCATCGGTAAGATCTAGCACAACATTCATGCTCGGAAGCACTTCAGTGTAGTCGTCTCCGGCTACCACTCTCTCAAGATCCGCTCCAGGAACAGGTTGCATGCTCAGGAAGCCGCTTGAATCCGTGATAATTTCATAATCAGTACGATAGCCAACTGACTCAACATCAGTATTCACAACTCGCACACCGAAGTTACCACGTAGTGGAAGGTTGCTGATTTCCGTTGCAAAATTTGCCATCAGGTAAGCAGAGGTCGTCGACTCAGTGACATCCGTAGTACTTGGGCTTACGCGTTGCTGATCAGGATAAGCGAAGTCTTCGCCATGGAAATCAAGAATCATGTTGGTGACACACATGGTGTCGAATGTTGCCCAACTATTTGAAGACGAAACTACATTGCCAGATGAATCAACAGTGGTAATTAGGTCGCCTGAGCGCTCACTCGAAAGGAAGCCATCTTCAGGAAAGTCGACGGCACAAGCTTGGTTGATGGCCTCAATGGCATCGCGCTCCGCTTGCGAGCTGTCGTCTAGGTTTGGCGTAGTATAACGTGTGCCGCCCAAGTTTAGGTAACTAAGCTCAGAGACACGGATACCACCCTCAATACCCGTAAAGAAATCGCCTTCCATCTCATAGTCAAAATCAGCTCGGAACGCCTCAACGGTATTGGTGCGATCTACGTCTGAGTCAATACGAGCACGATATTCATCAGAGAATAACGTGTGGTCAGTGACGTCAAAGTCGGTAATAGTGTACTGAGGGATACCTGAATAGCGATCCCAATGTACTAAGGGGCGATAGCCCGCAGCAGTGTCCATATTGTAGATGTCTTGATTGTCTGACTGGGTTCTTAATGAAACCTGAAGCTCTTCGCGAGTTGTCTCAGAGAAACCATAGTCTACCGATACACTTAGTTTGTCGGTAAGCTGATGCGCAATATTTAGACCGAAACCTTTGTAGTCTTCGGAGCGGGAGAATACTTCACTATTAGATTCAATAGCCGTTTCACCAACCCACTCTAGGATCGCACCACTTGAGGTAGTAACAAGGCCTGGGCCAGTTACATTCTCAGTAGAACGTTTTTGGTTTGCAAAGTTAAGGTCGTGACGCTGCTCAGACTGAACTCGATCAGAAAGCTGCATGTCGAAGTTGACGTCCCAATCTTCATTCGGCTGCCATTGAAGTGCTAAGAACACAGCATCACGCTCATCGGACGTATCGTTTTGGCGATAACCGCGAGAGCTCGGCGCAAACGCGTAGGCTAAGCCATCGCTGTAGGCCTTACCGGTCGCTGGGTCAATCTTAGTGATATAGCCTTGATTGCTTTCAGAGAAATCTCCATCGCCATCTGGATCGTATGGCGCATCGGCACGCTGATCTTCGCAATCACTATCACCTGCGTAGTAATAACCTTCCCAGGTAGCAGCTGGATCATTCAAACATGCATAGATAGAGCTACCAGACGGGCTAGATGAGCGAACTTCTTGCTCAGGTTGAGAAATATCACTCACTTGATAGCCGAATGACACACCTACATCACCCATTCCTTCAAAGTTAAACTGATCTACAAAGCTGAACGTGGCACGATGCCCCCAATCTCCAGCCATTGAATCCTCAATATCTTGCTGGTCTGGGTTGTAGTTACCCTTCAGGTCCACTTGAATTCGCTGTTCGTCATAGCTCAGCGGCTTCAGAGTCTCTAATTCGATTAAACCGGCTACGCCGCCTTCGATAAGACTAGCGTCTTGAGTCTTATAGACAGCAATCTTATTCATAAGCTCGGACGGGAACTGAGAGAAGTTAACTGAACGGTCACCACTACCATTAGTCGCCTCGCGACCATTAAAGGTTGTGGCGCTTAAGTACGGCCCCAATCCGCGAATGGACACTTCCGTGGCGCCGCCGTTCTCGCGGTGAGACGAGACACCCGTGATTGACTCCAGTGCTTCACCAATTGACAGAGCGGGTAGGTCCCCAATATCACTAGCCGAAAGGCCATCGACAATCGAAGTCGCATTGCGTTTGATTTCGATCCGGTTTCGGTTAGTTGCCCGAGAACCCGTTACCAAAACCTCTTCTACCGCTTCAGACTCCACAGCTGGCTGTTCTGCTTCCTGTGCGAAAACGTTGCTGCCGAGGAATGGCGTTGCTGCGGCAATAGCCGTAACCAACGCGCACTGACGAAATGACGGCCGAGTGCCTTCATCCCTAGCTGAGAATTTATTCATTAGAACTTCCCCCAAATGTGTATTACAGATTTTATTGATTTATTATTTATTTGGTTTTATCTCGAGAGGCTAATCGCTAAAGCCATCTTGAGTTCGAGTAGTACTGCAGCGGAATAGCGTTAGCAGCAACCTAACTCTTATATCCAACTTTGTCAGCGAATTACTGCCTTGTCAATCATATTGTTATGAACATAGTAGATAAATTGGCATTACCAAAATGAGCTAAATTGGCTGAAGCGCGTTAAATCAGTGCCTTAATAACGGATAAACAGGGGGAAACTGATAACTTTCTTTCCGAAACTCGTTCAAAGCAGTAACGGTCATCAAGCCAAACAAACCGCTAGCGCCGAGCCATTTGTATGACCAATTGATTGACAATTGTGTTTGCGATAATTACATTAATGAGCCAAGCGATCAGTTTCGGCGCACCGAAACACGCCGAAATTCAAGAAGGACATAATAATGAAACTACGCTCCAAAATAGCGGCATTAGCTACTGGCTTTATTTGCACCTGCTCCATTGCAGAGAATTACTTCGTCACCTCACCGTCAGATTATGAATCGATCGCCAAGTCATTGGAGGCGGGAGATAACGTCGTGCTCGCAAATGGAGAGTGGGAAGACTTCGAATTACTTTTAGCTGGTCAAGGGACCGCTGAGGAACCGATAACACTGAGCGCCGAAGAGGCTGGCAAAGTTATTCTTACAGGGCAGTCAAACCTTCGTTTAGTAGGTCAGCACTTGATCGTTTCAGGCCTAACATTTAGAGATGGTTACACCCCAAGCAGTGCAGTGATCGAGTTTCGCCGCAACAAGGAAGCCGTTGCGTTTGACTCGCGGGTAACTAATGTTGTGATTGAGAACTATAGCAACCCTGATCGCTTCGAGTCCGATTTTTGGGTCTCAATGTATGGCCAGCGAAATCGTGTCGATCATAGTGCGTTTGTCGGTAAGACAAACAAAGGCGTGACCTTTGCAGTTCGGCTTAACACTGAAGAAAGCCAGAGCAACCATCACCGCATTGATCACAACTACTTCGGCCATCGCCCCGAGCTCGGCTCCAATGGCGGCGAAACGCTGCGTATTGGCACCTCCCATTACTCCCTTAGCGATTCTTTCACGCTTGTTGAAAATAACGTCTTCGATCGCACCAATGGCGAAGTAGAGATCATATCCGTTAAGTCTGGCAAAAACACAATCCGGAACAATCTCTTCTACGAAGCGCGCGGGACGCTCACACTTCGCCATGGCAACGGAAACTTGATTGAAGGAAACGTTTTTCTAGGTAACGGCGTCGATCATACTGGCGGTGTTCGCATCATTAACGCAGACCAAGTCGTTCGCAACAACTACTTTGAAGGGCTGCGTGGCTACCGATTTGGCAGTGGATTTACTGTAATGAACGGCGTACCGAACTCACCGATTAATCGCTACCACCAAGTCGACAACGCACTCATCGAGAACAATACCCTAGTTGATGTCTCCCACATTCAGTTCGCTGCAGGCAGCGACGATGAGCGCTCTGCAGCGCCCATAAATTCAACTTTCAGAAACAATTTAATTGTAAACACCGATGGCAAATCGCCATTCACCGCTTTTGATAGCGTTGATGGCATTAACTTCAGCAACAACTTGACGGTAGGATTCAACGACGAGATGTTGGGCCGTAGCGACACTCTCGATGAAGACCAACTAGCTCGCGATGAGCGCGGGCTATTGTCGACCAAAGATAATTTACGGATCGGCGCCAGCCGTCTGCAAGCGGCAACTTTTGAGGCCGTTGGCCCGCAATGGTACGAGAAAAAGCGCAGCGATATTTATTTCGGAGCTGGCCGCGAAATTACTATTTCTCCGAATGAAGACGCCATTTTTGACGCCATCGAGGCCGCTCAGGATGGCGATGTGATTGTTCTGTCGCCCGGTAGCTATAATGTGCGCAAGGTGCTTCCGGTCAGTAGAATTATTTCCATCGTGGCTAAGGATCCATCCGAGACTACAATCAGTTTCGAGCGTCAAACGTTATTCGAAATCCGCAATCACGGTAGTTTAAGGCTTGAAGGACTTACTATTTCCGGCGCCGAAAGCCCCGACTCTTCAGGGAATACAGTTATTCGCACTCAGAAGTGGGGGATGTTCAGAAACTATCGACTTGAACTCCTTAACAACACCTTTGAATCATTGGATATTAACCGTTCTTTCCATCTTTTCGAATCGGGTGCACGAGCGTTTGCTACCGAGATAATTATCCAAGGAAATACGATCTCAGATGTCAGCGGCAATCTCCTCGTACTCGACAAGGAAATTGATGACCTCGGTATCTACAACGCCGAATACGTCACCATTACCGACAATACGCTTTCAAATGTAAAGGGATCGCTCATCTCACTTTATCGCGGTGGGAGAGATGAAAGCACTTTCGGCCCCCACTTCTTGCTCGCCAATAACAACATCGATAATGTCGGTTCAAGCGAAGCCCTAGTCTATCTTCACGGGGTTCAGGTGACATCCATCAAAGAAAATAGCTTCAAGAATAGCGGACCGATAGTCATTGAGCATACCGTCGGGGAGCCGATTAGCCGAATTGAATCAAATTGCTTCCAGAGCACCGGCGAAATCTCAGTGGTAGAGCTCGTTGCTCCCGGCAACCATACCGCGCATTTAGACAATCCATCCTGCTAATAGCCCGTAGAGAGTACTAAGTATGTTTGTCCTATTTCGTTCATTTATTACTATCTTTTTTATAAGCTATGCATCCTCTGCCGCGGCGGCGCATCCAAATTTGGTTATCAACACTGACGACGTCGATACGATGCGTCAGGCGGTAGATAGCCCTTCAGGAAGGTTCACAGTTGCTTACAACGACTTGCTGACTCGACTAGAGCCAATCATCGAATCAGGGGTCGACGTCCCTGTTCCGGTTGATTCGGGCGGCGGTTACACTCACGAGCAACACAAGCTCAACTATCGCCTACTCTATGACGCGGGCATCGCATTCCAAGTTTCAGGAGACGAGCGCTACTCGGACTTCGTTCGCGACACGCTGCTTGAGTATGCTGAGTTATATCCAAACCTCTCGCTCCACCCGAAACATCGCCCTAATGCGACTAACCCAGGTAGGTTGTTTTGGCAAAGCCTTAATGAGGCCGTTTGGCTTGTGTATTCAATTCAAGCTTATGATTTGGTTTACAACTCCCTAAGCAGCTCAGAGCGAGATCGTATTGAAGCCGGCGTTCTCCGACCAATGGCGCTCTTTCTCTCCGAGGATTCCCCAACCACTTTCAACAAAGTGCATAATCACGGCACGTGGGTGACAGCAGCTGTTGGCATGACGGGCTTTGTCCTCGACGAACCTCTATGGGTAGATCGAGCCCTCTATGACCTAGAACTTTCCGGTGAAGGCGGTTTTCTAAAACAGATTGACGAGCTCTTTTCGTCGGACGGTTACTATTCTGAAGGCCCATACTACCAGCGCTACGCGCTGATGCCGTTTGTGACCTTTGCAAAGGCTATTGAGAATAATCGCCCTAACCTACGCATCTTTGAATATCGTGACAACCTGCTGCTCAAAGCGATTGATACCACTATCCAACTTAGTTACGACGGTCTATTTTTCGGCATCAACGACGCAATCAAATCAAAGGGGATCGTGACCGACGAACTTGTTCTCGCGGTAGCCATTGCCTACTCGCAAACAGGTGATAGAAGCCTTTTAAGTGTTGCGGACGCACAAGATCAAACCATTCTCAGTGGGGATGGCTTACTAGTCGCTCAAGCGCTAGATGACAATCTAGCCGAGGACTATCAAATGCGCTCTCAAGCTTTTCTTGACGGCCCCAATGATGATCAGGGAGCACTTGTTGTATTGCGGAGTAATGATTCCGTTCTGGTTGGCTCTGAAGGGCAGGCTTTAGTGTTTAAGGCCACGTCGCAGGGCCTAGGGCATGGGCATTTCGACAAGCTGAGCATTCAATGGTTTGACCGTGGCGAAGAGGTCTATACGGATTACGGCGCGGCAAGATTTCTCAATATCGAATCCAAAAACGGCGGACGCTATCTGCCTGAAAACGAAACCTATGCCAAGCAAACAATTGCCCACAATACCTTGGTAGTTAACGAAACCTCTCATTTTGATGGTGACGTTAAATTAGGCAATTTAAATGCACCAACCCTTAATACCTTCAACGTTAGCGAGGAGTTAGTACTCACTAGCGCGACAATCAATACAGCCTACGATGGCGTGCTACTAGGTAGAACACTGGTTAGTTTTGATTTAGCAGGTGAGTCGGTCGTTTTGGATATTTTTGACGTCGAGGCAGAAACCGAGAGCACGCTAGACCTTCCCGTTCACTACAACGGCCAGCTCATTAATACTTCCACCGACATTCACAGTGAACCCTCACTGCAGCCACTATCAGATCGTAACGGCTATCAGCACTTATGGCTCCGCGGCACCGCCCAACCAGGAGCTGGGCTGACTCAGCACACCGTTTTAGGCGAAAATAATCGTTTCTATACCCACAGTTCAATTCTTCCGGATCGAGCACAAGTGCTGTACGTAGAAACGGGCGCGAACGATCCTGACTTCAACTTAGTTCATCAACAGGCCTTCATTACCCGTATCCAAGGTGCCGCGCAGAACCGCTTTGTGAGCTTATTCGAGCCACACGGTGAATATAACCCAGCTAAGGAGTATACCCTGGAGGCGAGTAGTCGCGTGGCTGCGATGGATGTCATTGAAGATGAAAACGGACTCACTGTTTACATTTCGTTAACCGACGGCTCTCAGTGCGCAGTGGCGATAGCGCAAGATGCGGCAGGCATTAGCGAATCTGCAGAATTGACCTGCGAGTAGACTCGGAATGAATAGAAATTTTTCAACAGATTTGGACATTGCTATGAAACTAAAGAACAAAGTCGCAATCGTTAGCGGCGGGTCACGTGATATCGGTAAATCTATATCACTAAAGCTTGCGTCCGAGGGCGCCAAGGTAGTTGTTAACTATTATGGCAACCAGGAAAATGCAGAGCGAACGCTTGCTGAAATCCGCGAAGCAGGTGGCGAGGCAATCATCGTAAAGGCCGACGTAACGACCGCTGACGGAGCGCAGAGTCTAGTTGACGCGGCATTGGAGAACTTTGGCGATACGGTTGATATTCTAGTCAATGTTGCCGGTGGCCTCGTGGCCAGAAAGCCACTCCTTGAAATGGATGAAGATTTCTTTGATCAAGTACTTCGACTGAACCTTCATAGCACCTTTCTCCTTACAAAAGCGGTTGTACCCGTTATGCGAAATGGCGCAAGTATTATCAATTTGGCTTCGCAGGCAGGGCGAGACGGTGGCGGCCCGGGGGCTTCGGCTTACGCAACATCGAAGGGAGCTGTCATGACCTTCACCCGCGCAATGGCGAAAGAGCTTGGCCCCCAGGGTATTCGTGTTAATGCAATTTGCCCAGGGATGATTAGCACCACTTTCCACGATACGTTCACACAAGATAACGTACGCTCAAACGTTGCCAACAGCACTCCTTTGAAGCGAGAGGGACACCCTGACGAGATGGGAGACGTAGTTGCATTCCTCGCGTCAACGGACTCTTCATTCCTAACAGGGGTAAATCTGGATACCAACGGCGGGCTATTGTTCTCGTGATTACCTTTGCAGAAACAAACAAAAAAATTGCCATTATCGGCGAATGCATGGCCGAAGTAAGTCAGCTCAGTCTTCAGCCAGGCGAAGCGAGTAGTGACGCAAAGCTCTCCTTCGGTGGAGACACACTTAATTGCGCAATCTACATGGCACGCGAAGGGGTTTCACCCGCCTTCATCACCTCAATAGGCGATGATTTTGTCAGTGATTGGATGCTGTCGTGCTGGCAGGAAGAAGCGGTTGACTGTCAATACGTTTCTCAAGAGCCAGGCAGTGCGCCCGGTCTCTATGCAATCAGAACGGACAGTGATGGTGAGCGAAGTTTCACCTATTGGCGAAGCGGTTCTCCAGCAAGCCGAATGTTCGACAGCGAGACGAAAATCAACCGAGTCTTCACCGCGCTTGAGCAATTCGACCTGGTTTTTCTGAGCGGCATTTCACTTGCCATCATAAGTGATCAGGACAAGGAACAAATTATTGAACGTTTAGGGCACTACCGCAAAGCCGGGGGATTGGTCGTATTTGACGGCAACTACCGACAGCAACTTTGGGATAGTTTAGCATCTACTCGGTTGTGGTATGACCGCCTCTATAAGGAAGTCGACATCGCCCTCGCGACACTCGACGACGAACAAAAGATCTACCCGGGTAGCACCCAAGAAGATGTTGCTGAGCGCCTGCTTGCTAGTGGCGTCAGCGAGGTAGTGTTAAAGCTGGGCGAGAAAGGCTGCTCAATTTATGATCCAAGCACTCAAAAAGGGATCGCTGTCTCGACGACCCCTGTAAAACCCGTTGACACAACGTCTGCTGGCGACTCATTTAACGGTGCGTATCTCGCTCAGCGGATCCAAGGCGAAAATCCGCTAGAAGCGGCTAAGCACGCTAACCAAGTGGCAGCCCACGTTGTCATGCATAAAGGCGCAATTGTTCCAAAATCAATCTACGGAGTTGAGAAATGAGCCAATCCTACACCATCGCCGAGATCACCGCGCAGTGCCCGGTTATTCCAGTCATCGTCATCAATGATCTCGAAGATGTAATTCCTCTCGGCACCGCGCTGATTAAAGGCGGACTTACCGTTCTAGAACTAACACTCCGAACCGAGCAAGGCCTGGAGGCCATTCGACTACTAAGATCTACCTTTCCCGACGCCATTGTTGGCGCGGGAACAGTGCTCACTCCTGAAGATCTAGAACTAGCCATTGCCGCAGGGTCGCAGTTCGTTGTCTCACCCGGCACTACTCGAGAACTCGCTGCAGCGATTAAAGCGGCGAACATTCCTGCACTTCCCGGTGTTTCTACCGTCAGCGAAGCAATGGAACTAGCTCAGTTAGGTTTCAAGCACTTGAAGCTATTTCCGGCGGAAGCCATCGGTGGCATTAAGCTGCTCAAATCGATTGCGGGACCACTTTCACAGCTTTCATTCTGCACCACCGGGGGAATCACGCCGAGTAATGCTAAAGATTACCTAGCACTTCCTAATGTCCCGTGCGTAGGTGGCACCTGGATGGTTTCGAATGAATTGATTGCTAATAAGAACTGGGGTGAAATTCAAAGGCTAGCCAGCGAGGCCGCTGTCGCTAGCTGAAGAAGAGTACTAAGGCGCGTCACTAGCGGCGCGCCTCGTCATCATTACTAGTCGAATAAACTATTGACAGAGAATCGTTGTCGTCGAGCCATAACTTCTTTTCTAACTCGTTCAACTTCCTGAGCTTCCGAGACATCGTGCATAGCTTTTAAACCTCGAGCGAAGTGAGATCGCATAGCCTTCCTAGCTGCCGAAGGGTCTCGCTGCTCCATCGCTTTAATAATTGCCATATGTTCTTTTAGTCGAGTAGCTCCATCTTGCTTACAAACCGACTTGTGAGCCTCTAAAATTTCTGGACTCTGTTGCTGGATCTTTAGGAGGCTATCGATGCTTTCTAAAAGCCAACGATTGTTGGTGGCTTTAGCAATAATTAGGTGGAACTTTAAATCCGCGACTTCTGAAGTCAGGTCGCCACGATCATTTTCATCAACCATCTCTTGATAGACTTCACGAAGCGCTTCTACTTCGCCTTCCGAAATCATAACAGCCGCTAACGCCGCCGCTTCGCCTTCTAATACAACTCGGGCCTCGGTTACCTCAAACGGGCTAAATTTCGTTGCCGATAAAGGTGCTGAGGCTGGCTCAATAACATAAACGCCTGACCCCATCTTGACTACCACTCGGCCTTTAACCTCTAGGGCAATCATAGCCTCTCGAATGGTTGGCCGACTAACGTTGAGGTCCGCCGCCAATTCCCTTTCAGTTGGCAAGCGACTACCAATAGGGTAGAGCCCCTCGTCGAGCCCTCGCTCGATTTCCGCTACAACACGCTGGTAAAGTCTTTGGCTGGTTGCTGCTCTTGACTGGGTCATCATCTATCCTTCAGTGAACACTGGGAAACAATTGATCATACAAGCTGTATGACCAATTGACAACCTAAAAACGTACTTGCTCTAGCGCTTTCTAAGCGCATTAAGGCTAAGGCCTCAAGATTGAGACCCTAGCGATAACTGCTAGTTATTTAGAACTTGTAACTAGCGCCAAAGGTTACGCGCCGATCTGTCAGGCCCTGGAAACAGTTAAGTGCTCCCTCGTTGACACATGACTGACGAACGTCAGATTCGGTGAGGTTGATCCCTTCCAACGCTACGCTGAGCTGATCGGTGACATCATAGTTCACGCTTGCATTAAGCTGACCGCGATCTTCTTGAACCACTGGGAAGCCCCAAGGGAAACTAGAGGTACTACCGAAGTCAGTTGAACGATATGCCTCGCGCCAGGTGTATCGCATTCGAGCAGAAAGGTCATACTTTTCATAATACAGCGTGAAGTTATAGGCATTCTCGGACAAATCAATTAACGACTGTACCGCTGTTATCTGACCTGCATTGGGCGCTGTGCGATCGAAAACTGACTGCGCACGACTGGTAGCCGTATCAACCGCTTTACCGCCATCAAACTCTTGCATGGTATAGTTTGCTACAATTCCGAAGCCTGATGCCCAACCCAACTCCTGTTCGAAGCCTGCTAAGTCATACTGGAACGCCAGCTCAATACCCTGCTGAGTTGTTTCGCCATTGTCATTGATAGTTGTAGCTTTCGGCACACAAACACCAACGCCGGGTGTTGGGGCGAATACGTTAGTATCTGCAATTGGATTCCAGATACCCCCTTGCTCACAATCCGGACCAATTATATCTCGGTAGCCAGTGTTTGGGTCCTCATAAGGATCATCTTGCTGACCTACGAACAAGCCTGTCCGAGTCTTATGGAAATATCCGATACTAACCACACTTGATTCGGCAAAGTACCATTCTGCACTCAAGTCAAAGCTCGTCACCTTCTCAGGATTAAGCGCTGGGTTGCCGATAGCGACCGCCGGATTCGGGCTTGTGCTGTAGGTCACTGAGGTAGACAGGTCATTGAAGTCAGGACGGCGAACATCCTTGCTCCATGCACCACGGAGAAGCAAGTCATCACTCAATGCTGCAACGATATTCACGCGCGGCAGTAAGAAACTATAATCTGCAGTCTGACTTTCTCGCGTGACGACATCATTACCATTAGCATCTTTCGTAACGCTATTACCCACTGACGTTAGATCAGTTTGAACATAGCGAACGCCAAAATTACCGGAGAAAATTCCCTGCTCGAAGTTCGCTTGGGCGTAGAGCGCGTTCGTCTCTTCGTCGATATCAAAGAATGCATCAACACTTGAGGTAGGCTGGTCAATTGGACGCGAGCCGCCGTGCGCAGTAATCGCCGCGTTCAAGGTGTCTAAGACATAATCTGGGTTTGAAGCAACAAGTTCTGGATCGATAACTAAGAAGTCCTTCACAAAGAGACTTCTTCCATCAGCGTCACCAAAATTGTTAGGCCCTGCAACGAGTAGGTCTTCGAATAAACTACCTGAAGGAGAGTCGGCCATTGATCGCAGACCAACTGAAGACCTTACTTCATCTGTAGTGCTGCTGGTCTTATTGTATCTCCAGCCAACGTCAATCCATTTAATGAAGTTCATATCGAGGTCATAGCTAAAATCAAGTCGTAACGCATCTTCTTGGTTCTTAAACTCATCACGACCGATTTGTACATCACGAAGTACGACGTTAGCTGGATCTAGGAGTTCCGCGGCTGATGGGGCATTTGCTTCGCCTGATGCGATACCAAAGGCCAAAGAACCACCACGCAGGTCGTACTCAAACGGGGTGCCGTTCTCGTTTGATGAATTAAGCGCGGCATTGGGGTTGATAAAGTTCAATGTCGTGTTAATTCGTGGCGACGTTGAGGTGGAACGTGACGACGAAATTTCCGCACGAGCGGTCAAGCGATCGCCTTGCCACTCTCCACCAACGCTAAAGATATCGCTGTCTGTGATTCGAGAGTTCGTATCACTAGAGAATCGTAGATTCGGGTCACTACCGTCCGCCTCTACTGGGAGAACACCCACTTGAGCAGCCATGATAGAACCTAGGTCAACACCGTCCAGCGTGCCGAAGTTAACTTCTTCAAACGAGGATGGAATTGAAATGTTTCGAAGGCCACTTACACCGGATGCTTGAACTCGAGAGCTTTCTTCCTTTCGATCTTGACGATTAAACACCCCATCAACCCAAAACTTCGTATTGTCGTTTGGGGCCCACTCAAAGGTTGTTACATAGTTCTGAGTTTCGTACTCATAGTTATCATAGTCCTGGTTCAAGAACTGGATAGGGAGAAAATCAAAAGCTTGTGCGCTCGCCGCACCGCTATCGGAGCGAACAATATTGTCACGATCCACTCGAGGACGGAAAGCCGTTACATCCTGCTCTGCGTAGCTTCCACTGATTACGAATCCAAAATCACCCGCATCGGTAGACCAATTATCGCCCCACGTTCCTGAGACACGAGGCGTAATGCCATCGGGAGAAAGACTGCTATCTTCGCCCTGTACACTCACAGCACCAAGCATTTCACTTAGCTCAAGCGGTCGAATAGTGGTTAAGTTGATAGTACCGCCAACCGAGCCCTCGATGGTTGTAGCATCCGGAGCTTTAGTGACCTCAACACCTGAGATTATTGACGCTGAAACGTCTTCGAAGTTAATACCGCCTCGCCCTGATCCTGAGCCCACCGTTGAAATACCATTGATTTCAGTACGGTTAGCATTGGTACCACGAATCTGGACGCCGGTACCCACACCGGCCGAACGTGTAATTTGAATACCTGTAATATTCTCAAGAACCTCTGCAAGGTTTTGATCAGGTAGCTTACCAATATCTTCCGACTGAATGAACTCAGTAAGATTGGCGGTTTCACGCTTCGCTTTCAACGCACTGTCAAGCGACGCGCGTATCCCCATCACGTGAACTTCTTCAATGACCTCTGGGTTCGCGGTGGGTTGCTCGTTTTGATCTTGAGCATAGAGAAGACCAGATGTACTCGCGGACAACACCGCTAACGCTAGCGGCGAAATATTAAATTTCTTCATCGTATTTAGTCCCAAAATTATTTTCTGATATTTATTGTATTAGGCACAAGGTACAGCAGTAACCTTATTAACTAATATCACTTCGACAATAATTGGTCAAATATTTTGGTACTACATTAAATCAGATCAAAACCGAACATAAATCGCTTTTTGGCTTTACCAAAAGCAAAGCAACCGACCGAGTAACGATCGTGCCGCTACATTAAAATAGAGCTAAGAAGCCTAATAAAAGGGCGTAAAACGCAATTAGCTAGCTGTTCAAGCGCAGGCTCACCCCGTCCCGCTGGAGTTCGACCCATAACCAGCTACACAAGAATACGATTCGCAAGTACGCCTCACATCAGACTAATGGTAAGACCAATAAGTTAAATTCAACCGACAATCCTTATTGACATTGATCTAACAAATTGTTTTGATAGAGCCCATAATTAATAACTATAATTGTTTATTTCAACTACACATTATCAAGACACTTATTCATTGCTCACTGTTTAGCTGCAAGCTTCCCAACTCGGCTTAACGGTTAACAACCTACGTTTTATTCAAGGAGATATTTATGTCACAACCTACTATTGGCTTCATTGGCCTCGGGCTTATGGGCGGAAACATGGTTGAAAACTTACAACGCAAAAACTACAGCGTTAACGTTTTAGACCTCAACCCAGAAGCGGTTGGCGTCTGCGTCGCTCGAGGCGCTTCGGCCATGTCATCGGCGAAAGAACTCGCCGAAAAGAGTGACATCATTATGCTTTGCCTAACTACGTCAACCATCGTAGAGAAAGTGATGTACGCCGATGATGGCATTCTGGCGGGTATTCAAAGCGGGACCATCGTGATTGATTACGGCACCTCAGTACCATCCTCAACACGCCGAATCGGCGCCGACATCAAAGCCAAAGGCGCTGACATGATTGACGCGCCACTTGGCCGAACACCGGCTCACGCAAAAGACGGCCTATTGAATATTATGGCGGCTGGTGACCTAGCGGTTTACGAACGCGCACTACCGATATTAAAAGATCAAGGTGAGAACGTTTTCCATCTTGGCCCATTGGGCGCTGGACACACCACCAAACTCATCAATAACTTCATGGGCATGACGACGGTGTGCGCGATGTCTCAAGCGTTCGCTGTTGCTGAACGAGCAGGCGTAGACGGACAACAACTTTTCGACATCATGTCCGCAGGCCCGTCAAACTCCCCATTTATGCAATTCTGCAAGAACTACGCAGTTGATGGCGTTAGCGACCTAGGTTTCTCAATCGCCAACGCCAACAAGGACCTCGGCTACTTCTTAGCAATGCTTGAAGACCTTGATACGGAATCAAAGATTGCTAGCGGAGCCTCTAGTTACCTACAGGTCGCCGTAGAGCAAGGCATGGGGAGCGGCAATGTTCCTGAGATCTTCGATTACTTTCGTACGCTTAATAAGTAAGCAATATTCGTCAACGAATTTTTCAGCGAGGAAGATCAATGACTAAAGTGCAGAGCGAACACTTTATTTTCGCAGCGACCAGCGAAGTAGAAGACCTAGGTGGTGGCCTAAAGCGCCAGATTCTGGGTTACAACCATGAGTTGATGGCCGTTAAGGTTTGGTTTGCTGAGGGCGCTGAGGGCTATACCCACAAGCATCGCCACTCACAGGTAACCTACGTGGAAGAGGGTGAATTTCATTTCAATATTGACGGAGAGATCCGCGTTCTACGTAAAGGCGATAGCTGCCTGATACCTCCCCATGTCGAGCACGGAGCAATCAGCCCGACCGGCGGAATTCTAATTGATACCTTTAGCCCGGTAAGAAGCGATTTCATCGAGGGATCTTAGCATGAAGATTATGGGAATCAGGTGGTGGGTCATTGCGCTCATCGCCATTGCAACCATCATTAACTACATTGACCGTCAGGCGCTAAGCGTCCTATGGCCAGACATCGTTGAAGAGCTCTTCCCTAACGAATCTTCGTTTGAGCGAAAGCAAATTTACGCTAACATTTCGATCGTCTTCGTTTTTTCATATGCCTTCGGCCAAGCAATTTTCGGCAAGGTCTTTGATTGGATTGGAACGCGATTAGGCTTTGTCTTGTCGATTGGTGTCTGGTCTTTAGCCACCATAGCCCACGCCTTTGCACAGGGCGTTCTGAGCCTAAGTATCATGAGATCTGTACTTGGTGTAGCTGAAGCCGGTAACTGGCCTGGCGCGGCCAAAGCCAATGCCGAGTGGTTTCCTACCAAAGAACGAGCCTTAGCCCAGGGCATCTTCAATTCGGGGGCTGCCATCGGTGGCATTGTTGCCATTCCTTTGATTGCAGTCCTGACCGTATATTTTAGCTGGCAGTTAGTCTTCGTAATCGTTGGTCTTCTCGGCTTCCTTTGGGTTATACCATGGGTCATCCTTGTCAAATCTCCGCCCGGATCTCATCCATGGATTACTGCCGAAGAACGAGAGTACATCCTCACTGGTCAGCGTACCGAGGAGAGTATTAATGGCGAGCTGGTTGAGGAATACAATCCGTCAACTGGTGAACTGCTTAAGCGAAAGCAAAGCTGGGGAGTCATCATTTCCTCTGCGGCAATTGACCCTATCTGGTGGCTATTCGTTTTCTGGATCCCAATCTATCTAAACGAAGTCTACGGAATGGATGTTAAGGCCATTGGCATTTACGGCTGGGTTCCTTATGTAGGAGCCATGTTCGGAGCTTGGTTTGGCGGCCTCTTCGCGCAAAACCGCTTAAAAGCTGGTTGGGATGTGAATAAGACAAGAAAGACAGTTATTAGTCTTGGTTGCTTAATCATGTTGCCAGCGCTCTTAGCTATGGCCAGCCCTGGCTCTGCAATTAATGCTGTTCTGATCATGGCAGTGATTCTTTTCGGATTTCAAACCGCTATCGGCAACGTTCAAACCTTACCAAGTGATCTGCTAGGTAAGAAAGCTGTTGGTACTTTAGCCGGAATTTCGGGCATGGCTGCCAAGCTTGGCGCTGTAGGTCTTACTTCATTGGTGCCAATATTAACGGCTAACGGCAACTACACCCCAGCATTTATTATTGGCGCTTCATTAGCCATTGTTGCCATGTTGTCCGTACTTATTTTGATTCCCAAGATCGAACCGCTTAAGCACTAGCGGCCCCTAACCCCGCGTGTCAAAAGCGCTTCGTACACACTTTTGACGCTTCCTTTTGAGCTCGAGGCTACTCGAGCTCATTTTTTTTGCCCATCCTCATGAAACCTCTTCACCTTAAGCAGTCAACCTGCGCCGATCATTGAAACGCTTTAGAACCGCCGTTCCTTTACCGACTGTTCAGTAGAGGGCGAAGCCTTGCTGCATCACAGCCTGTCGTGATGGTGCGCCAACAAAGCGGCCGAGACTTATCTAACCGTACCTCGGAGAATATAAGAAGCAGGATATGCGCGTTCAGCCGTTAGCCGAAAGCCGTTAGCCGAAAGCCGTTAGCCGTTAGCCGAAAGCCGAAAGCCGAACGCCGAAAGCCGAAAGCCGAAGGCCGAAGGCCGAAGGCCGAAGGCAATAAGTATGCTCTGGAAGTAAAAAAGGCGCCACTAACAAACGTTGGTGGCGTACTGAAGGGCCAGTAAAAAGCGCGAGTCGAAACTCGCATAGGGTAAGGTTGATAGCTCTCACTATCGATAACAAGTTTGGTACTTCGCCCGTTGGGCAAACTGGCTAACGCTATCTATCAAAGTGTTAACCAGGTCTTTCAGTGTGCATTGCTAGCGAATAACACTCGCCAGTAGCGAGTGATTACCACTCGCGTTTTTTATGACCCTTAAGGGCATAGTAAAGAATGTAAGCGTAAAGAGGTAACATCACTGCGTAAGCCGTTTGACCGTCAATAGACTCTGCCAACAAACCGTATACGAGGGGCAGTAGTGCGCCACCCGAGATACCCATGATCAGTAGAGCTGAACCTTTGGCGGTGAATTTACCAAGGCCATCTAGTGCTAGCGGCCATACCGCCGGCCAAACTAGTGCGTTGGCAAAGCCAAGCAATGCGATGAAGCTAATTGTGTCAGGCAGTAGCGGGACACCCATCCAACCCCAAAGTAGGCTAGAAACCACCGTGCTCTCTGGGTTACTCAAAATCACCGCGAATGAGAAGATGATTCCAGAAATAGCCGAAGCCTTAAGCGCCGTTTCCTGATTGATCACACGTGGAATTAGCGCGATACCTAGTGCGTAGCCAATGAGCATGAACGCCATAGTATAAGAGGTCAACGAGGTCGCATTCGCCACGCCAAGATTTGAAGCGAACAAGCCAATCGTGTCGCCTGCAATGACCTCCGCACCAACGTATACGAAAATAGTAATGGCACCCAAGATGAGGCCAGGGAACTGCATAATAGATGTCTTGCTCTCTGAACCCGAGGCATCGCCAACGGCATCAACTTCATCATCGTCCGCAGAAAGTTCCGGTAGTGGCGACATCTTTAGTAGCGCTGCGAGCACCAAGAAAGTAATCGCCAAGCCAATGTAAGGATTAATGAGCCCATCTGCGAGTGCGGTAATGGTTTCTGCTTTTTGCGCTTCAGGCATTGCCGCCAAAGACTGAGCAGAGATACCGTCAAAGCCACTCAATACAACCGCCGTGAACGCCAACGGAGCAATAAAGCCCGCGCCTTTATTCAATAGCCCCATGAACATGATACGAACCGCTGCACTCTCTGCAGGGCCCACTTTAACCACATAAGGGTTTGCGCCGGTTTGCAGCAAGGTGAGACCGGTACCAATTACGAACTGAGCTAGCAGGAAGAGCACGAAGTCTTGCGCCTGCGCAGCCGGAATGTACATCAAAAAGCCAATAACTAAGGTGAACAGGCCAATCGCCATGCCATCCTTATAGCCAAACTTTTCCAACACCATAGCAGACGGCAGCGCCATCGCGGTGTAGGCCACATAGAAGGCTGATGCAACGAGAATTGCCTCGGTTTCCGATAACTGACAAACCATCTGCAGGTAGGGAACTAGCGCTCCGTTAGCCCAGGTGATAAAACCGAAAATAAAGAACAGCGCACCAATAATGGCGATAGGACCGAAGTTGCTCGCCTGAGCAGCCTTCGATGAATTGTTAATTTCTGAAGTCATACGACTCTCCCTGGTTAATAAAGTAGGAGTGGGCGCACCCGATTACGTCCCGCTTTTTTGTTGTTATTGTTGTTGGTAAATAATTTGGCCGTCGATGACCGTTGTTAAAACCTTGGTATTATCTTCACTCAGCTGCACCCAAGATGCAGCTGAGCCCACCTGGAGATTCCCCAGTGACGATGCATTGATAAACGCCGCTGGGTATTCCGAAGCCATTGCAACGGCCTCCTCGAAACTAACTCCTAAGTCCACTACAGTATTATTGACAGCGGTCAACATATCTAAGTGAGAGCCCGCTAGTTCGCCAGTGGTGGAATTTAATCGGTCACCCTGACGAATGACTTTTCGACCAAAGAACTCGAATTCACTTTCGTCAGTGCCAATTAAGGACATTGCATCGGTAACTAGAACTAGCTTACCTTTTGGCTTGCTGCGAAGCGCAACCCGCAAAGCGCCCGCACTAACATGGTGACGATCCACGATTATTCCACACCAAGCATCATCGGCTAACAGCGCCGCGCCCACCACACCTTCCGCACGAGAAGTAAAGGCGCTCATTGCATTATATAGGTGGGTGAAACCCGTTGCACCGGCTGCTAGCGCAGCATTTGTTTCTTCGAATGTCGCGTTAGTATGCCCTAGGCAGACAATAACGCCGGCACGCACTAAGCGTTTGATATCCTCAATCTCAACGCACTCTGGCGCTAAGGTGACCATCTTAATTCCGAGGTCACCACGCTCGTAAACCGCCCACTCAGCCTCGCTAATTGGGCGAATTTTACTCTCCTCGTGAGTTCCTTTTTTAGGTACCGACAAATGCGGCCCTTCAAAATGAACACCGAGAATACCCGGTTCGTTAGCAGCAATAGCGGATGCAATGGTATTGGCCGCTGCAGCGATTACATCGACATCATCGGTGATTAAGGTAGGTAGCATCGCTACGGTACCAAATTGCGCGTGCGCCGCCATCATCGTCTTTAGGCCGTCTAGGGTTGGCGCAAAATTGAATAGCGCTCCACCGCCGCCATTGACCTGAGTATCAATAAACCCAGGTATCACTTTTCCACTTAAACACTCTTCCGCGCTCGCGCCTTCATTGATAGCGGAAATCGTACCATCAACAACGTCAACGGTGACATGGCTCAGCCATTCCTTACCGTTAAAAAGTGATTTGAAGTGGAATTGCTGACTCATAGTGTTTGTGTAACCTTCTTCAAACCCTTTGGCTCGTCTGGTGAGAAACCAAGATCAACAGCAACTTGCGCAATATCAACGTAGAAACGCTGTAACAAGCTCAGTGGAGCCAAACGCGGATGGATATCGGCCGCGCACTGCTGCAGATGAAGGACATTAGCGCCACGTGAGGTGACTTCGGCTACCTGTTCCCCGTGCGCTTCTTCCGATTCATCCTTCACAGAGAGCTCGAGAATCGTTAGCTTCTGCTCAACTAAGGTTACTGGGCCATGAAGGAATTCTGCCGAACTAAATGACTCAGCGTGAATAGAACAAACTTCTTTCAGCTTCAGAGCCACTTCCTTTGATACCGCGAAGCCTAGCCCACGACCAAGAACGACTAGGTTACGCTCACCTTTGAACTGCTCCACACTCAACTGCGGCTTCTCTGCCAACGTGGCGTCAAGCGCGGCCGGTAGTTTAGTCAGGCCGGCACGAAGTTCATCGCTATCCGCCCACTCGGCGGTAATATGTGCCAGTGCTGCGAGGGTACACAAGTAACTCTTGGTTGCCGCGACCGAAGTTTCAGCGCCGGCGCTCAGCGGGATAAAGGTATCAACGATATCTTTGATTGGAGAGGTTTCGTCATTGACCAAGGCTACAACGTGCGCGCCCGCTTTTTTAGCCATTTCAGCCTGTGCCAAAATGTCAGGCGAACGTCCAGACTGAGAAATAACGATGACCAGAAAGTTCTCAAGCTTTAGCTTACGACCATACACACTCGCAACCGATGGCGCGGCAGCATAAACCGGTACGCCTACTTCAATCTCGATAAGATATTTGCCGTAAACGCCTGCGTGATCCGAAGAACCGCGACCCACAATCATGACTCCGGCTGGAGGAGTGTCTCTAAGACGCTTTCCTAACTCAGCAACCGTTGCCTGATTCGCCTTGAACTGCTCCGCGATGCGTTGAGGGGTTTCGCGAGCTTCGCGTTCCATTAGTGTATTGGTCATCATTTGCTCCATGGGTCATTTAGGCTTTGAGAGACTAGCTCACATTGCACGACTACGCTTTTTCAATATACGTATTAAACCGTAAATGAAGGCAAATGACAACGTTGTCATTTGGTATTTTTAGTGACTACTCGCTTAGCAATATTCGCGGCTAGGGCCGCCGCAGCCGAATCATCATGATTAGACAGCACGCCGTGAACGGATTCAGGGAGATGCTGTGTAGCCGTTTGATCTTCGGCGAATGCGTAGTAATCGAAAAAGGACTGCCAGGCTTTACGCTGCTTCACAGTTCGCCCGCGCATTGCCAGCCTTGTTAACAGCATGGCTTGAATGGGATTGACCACGTCATCCCCGCCAATTGATCCACCATCCCAATAATTAAGCAGCACGTTTATATCAGATAATGCTTCCACCTGATGCCACCACAACATAGGAATGAAGATAGCGTCACCGGGAGACAACTGCACCACCTGCTTGGTTACTTCCGCTTCACGATAACGGGGAAACGCCTCATAATCAGGTGAATTAATATCTACCAACGAAATTGACGCTCCGCTAGGAGTATGATCTACCGGACCCACATAGAGATTATGAAGTTGGGCGGGAGGAAAAAGCGTAAATTTACGCTGCCCTGCAGCAACCACCGCAATGTTATCACTGTCGTCAACGTGCGGCGCCACCGTAGTGCGATTTCCAATCCAGATACGCGGTTCAACATTTGGCCAAACGGCAAGCTTAACCTCATCACTCAGGTCATCTAAGTAATCAGACACATAGGCGGACTGGATAGAATAAAGCGGTGGACTTTCTAGGGACTGGGATTGCGCCAAACGGCTAAGAAACTTATCAAAGGCAATTTCACGGCGGTCAAAATTGAGCCGGAAACTGTCTTCGCGGTAACCAACTCTACCTTGATAACGCGCCGGCGCCTCGAGCGTGTTGACGCGAGCGACCGATGCTTTGTCCTGGAGGAGTTTTAGGAGTTCATTGTTCCCTGATTGAGCAGCCTTTACCAGCGAAAAGTCGCTGGCAAAGCCACGAATGACGAGGGGCTCCTGCGCCTCAATTGCTGCCCGAAGGGCTGCCGCTAAGTCGCCATTCGTTACTTCTTTCATCACTTACTTCTGCTGTGCAGCCTTAAGGTCAATTAACACTTGTAGCTGTGCCAAAGACTGAAGGTGCGCGAAAATAGCAGGGAAGTAGTTACGGCGATGTAACTCAAGTACTTTGTCGTCACTAAGCTCTTGAACCTTCTTATCATCTACACGGAACAAACCGTTAAGTAGGCGTGACTCGCCCTCAATAGTTACACGCACCTGTGCTGGAGCAATCAACTCATATTCGTCAAGCACACGAAGCAATTCACGGGTAACCGCTTCCTGCTCTACGTACTGCTTCATGATTTCCTGCGAACGCTCTGCGCGTGCGCCGAGTGTGCCGTCTTCAGAAATGATGGCTTCACCGTCTTCAGCAAGTAGATCACTCTTAACGTCAACACAAAGCACCAGGCGCTGGTTTTCGTCGTCACGTGCTACCGCGAAAGGGTAACGCTGAATATCCATTGGGATATAAGTAGTGTTAGCTTTGTCAGCGGTGAAAACGAGGTTCTCGCCCTCTTCCACACCTAAAATACCCACCGAACGGAATTCTCCGTTATTTGGATCTTTAACAAACATTACTGGGAAATTTGCGCTGGCGAAACCGAACTCTTGCGCCACGAGGGGAACAACGTTCTGGCCTGCAAGGTGAGCAAAGCTCAAGCCAGGTTTAATTTTTAGATCACTGTGAACGCCCTTATCTAGGGGCTGAAATTCTTTGGTCATTGCTACATCCATTATTATATACAAACAAAAACGCCGGGCTAAGGCCCGGCGTTTCATTTTACGCGATTCGCTTAGAAGCTAAAGCGACCGCTGATTACGAAACGTCGTCCGTTTTCATAGACTGACATTAGGCGATCTTCGTACTCACTGTACTGAACAATCTGCTCGTTGCCAAGGTTAAGCGCCTCAACATCTAGCTGGAAGTAATCAGTAACATACCAAGTTGCAGAAGCATCGATCTGGCCGTAAGCGTCAGTGCTTAGGTCATTACCGTTCCAGTGCAAGCCGTTGTAGAAGTCACTACGGTAGTTATACATCAAACGAGCGCCAAAGTCGTCGTTTTCGTAGTAACCCATCAAGTTTGCAGTGTGCTCAGATACGCCAGGTACTTTATCTTCCATTGACGCATCGTCAGCAGAAGTTGAAGTGTAAGCGTAGTTACCCTGTACACCGAAACCACCGAAGTCATGTTGCACGCTGAATTCTAGACCAGTAGCGGTTCCACCTGGACCATTCTCAGGACGCGTAAAGGTTACGTCAACATCTTGACCTGCTTGCTGGTCGTAGATTGGCTTAACGTAAGTTGAACCTACCTGGTAAGAGTCTTGGTCGTTGTAGAAGAACGTTGCCGAGAACATTGATGCATCAGCGTAGTACCACTCGTAAGACACGTCTAGCTTGTTAGCAAAGAATGGCTTCAAGTTAGGGTTACCCGCCTGACCCGTTGGGTTTGGTGAATTAAGCGCACCGTAAGATTCGAAAGAAGACAGGTTAGACCAGTTCTGACGAGCCATTACACGTGATGCCGCACCACGAATGATCATATCTTCGTTTAGGTCGTAAGCGATGTTCAAGCTTGGCAAGAACTCGCTGTAGCTGTTGTCGGTCTCAACCCACTCAAGCTGCGACGGTGTCAACCAGTTACGATCAAGAGTTAGGAAACCCCAAGAATCGCCGCTGAAGCTCCATGCGCCAGAAGTTTGATCAGTCGTTACGTAACGAACACCTACGTTACCGCGGAAGTTGTCACCTTCGAAGTCAGCCTGCACGTATAGCGCAGTAGTGTCTTCTTCAACTGACCACTGGTTAGCAAGCTCGCGAGAAATCGCGTAATCTGCCGCTACACCATTAAGACCACCGAAAGCAATCTCTTCCATTACCTTACGGTTCTGGGCTAGCTGATCGGTAATGTTGCCACCTACTGGCGCGCCAGTATTGATGTTGCCAAGTGCATCAAGGCCACATGATGAAAGATCAGGACATTCGTTGAAAATATACTGAAGGTAAACGTTCCAACCGATGTCGCCGTTCGCAGCAGCATCATATGTGTCTGGACCATGCCAAGAGTAAACTTTACGATCCTGAGTACGCTCAGCTTGACGCATCTTCGCACCGAACTGAATACCAGTAACCATACCCATGTCTAGCGGCACTTCGAAATCAACCTGCGCGTATTTCTCTTCGTCAGTTGTTGGCTTCTCACCACCCCAGATCCAACCTGCGCCGAAATCAGCTGCGTCAGTTGGCGATGGGTCCATGCTCATGCTTGGGCTGCCTAGATCGTAGCTGTAATCACCACCTGTGTAGCCGTACTCCCAAGAAGTTTCACGGTAAGTACCGCCACTTGCTTCAGTTGTACCAATTGCCGCATCAACACTGTAAGCATCGGTGTCGTACTCAAAGTTCAACGTGATCGATGAAGTCTCTGTAGAAGATACACGGTTGATGTAGTTAACTACTGCGTCACCGCCACCCATGATAGAGCCGGCTACAGTTGAGTTACTCTTAATAGTACCTGTTTGCTCTAGCTCATCTTCGTCACGACCAGTCCACGCCAACCAGTTAGCGTTCATGTTGTCTGAATCAAGCTGTGAATCGAGCACATCAAGCGTGAATACCATGTCTTCGGTAGGTGCGAACTGTACCGATGCGAACAAGGTAGTTAGTTCACGCTCTTGAATGAATAGTGGTGAACCCATAACGGTCGGCGTCATGATGCCGTTCGCGTTAGTGTCAGCCCAACCCAATACTTCGAAACCTGCACGGTTAACTGTGTTTTCCTGGCGAGTAGCCGAGATCAACGCACCGAAAGTTTCTGAATCGTTCTTCCAAGAGAAAAGACCGTTTACTGACGGATCGATTTCTTCTGAGTTCTCACCGTAGCTAGCGCTTGCACCGAAGTTGATAGTTGCTGCGTCTAGATCTAGTGGACGACGAGTCTTAACGATTACCGTACCACCCAATGAGCCTTCATCAACTGATGCCAAAGAAGCTTTGTGAACTTCTAGGCCAGATACCAATGAAGATGGTAGTAGCGTGTAGTTGAAGCTACGTGCTGGATTGTCAAGAATGAACCAGTCAGCTGTTGCAACAGTCTGGCCGTTTAGAAGAGTACGGTTGAAATCTGGACCAGCGCCACGGATAGTGATCTTCTCACCTTCACCGAAGTCACGTGATACAGAAACACCTGGTAGACGAGAAAGTGACTCAGCCACGTTCTTATCTGGGAACTTGCCAACATCTTCAGCTGAAATCGCTTCGATTACAGTGTCAGAGTTACGCTTGGTGTTCATCGCGTCCTGCATAGAGGCACGAATACCAGTTACTACTACTTCTTCTACTACTTCTTCCTGTGCAACCGTACCAACAGCCATAGCGCCAGTGGTTACAAGAAGTGCGGCTTGGATAGACCGAGCCATTAACGTACGCTTACTCATTGAGATTCCCCCAAAAGGATCATTATCATTATATGCGCCTCTAACGGACGCGAGTCTTAAACTGTGTTACAGCGCTAGACTATTGCCACGCCGCCACTCGAACTTCAAAGGTTAGATGACAACGGTGTCATTATCATCTTATTCAAAGAAAAAAAATAAAACAAGAAAAATTTGACAACGTTGTCATCAATAGTTTTCAATCGGTAGCCATACGTATGGTGGCAGCAATTCCACTTAGCGGCTTAGGTAGCTTCGCACAGCATGCCCCTGTCCTCTTCAGGGCTAGCCCCAATGAACAGCCTAAGCAACTGATTTGATTGATTTTTTGACACAGGAATGCCCCTAGCGTCATTAGGCGTTCACAATAACGATAAGTTGGGTCCTATTTTGAGCATTACGATTCGCGACATTGCAGCTAAAGCCGGCGTCTCATTCAAAACCGTTTCACGGGTTTTGAATAATGAGACCTCGGTGAAGGATGCCACCAAAGAAAAGGTCATGGCAATTGTCGAAGAGCTAGGATATCAACCCAATAACGCGGCGCGTAATCTCGCCGGAAATCATACCTATTCAGTGGGTTATATTTATAACAACCCTAACGCCTACTACGTCATTGAGTTTCAGGAAGGCCTACTAAAAAGTTGCCATGACGCGGGCTTTGAGCTGCTAATCCACCCAGTGAAGGAAACCAATGAGGCGCTAGCTGAAGTGGTGGACAAGCTCGTAAAGCGCTCGCGTATAGCTGGGCTTGTCTTAACCCCGCCATTCTCCGAAGATCCGGCCACCATCGAAATGCTAACAACCCGTAAAATTCCGTTTGTACGAGTCATCTCGGGCCAGGCCCCAGCTACCGTTGAAGCAAACTCCGTTTACGTTGACGATTTCGAGGCTGCAAAGGAGATAGGCGACTATATCGTTAGTCTAGGACATACGGATATCGCCATTCTTAGCGGCGATGAAGAGCACGCCTCAACGCAGCAGCGAGTAAGTGGCTTCAAGTCCGCGTTAGATCCTCATCATCGCGCTCAAGTACTCAACGGTGAGTACTCGTTTGAATCCGGCGTGGCCAATATGCGGATATTGATCGAAGAGGGCAGAGTGCCTTCTGCCGTGTTTGCACTGAATGATGAAATTGCCGCAGGCGCGCTTTTTGCCGCAAGACTTTATGGGCTGCAGATTCCAGAGCAGCTATCGATTGCTGGCTTTGAGGATAGCCCCTTTTCGCGCCAAACATGGCCTCGCCTCACAACTGCACATCAGCCCAACCATGATATCGCCAGATCAGCCGGAGAAAGGCTGGTAAAACTCATCTGCAACACCGATATAAGCAACACACCGACACTTTCATTTCAGCCAGAATTGGTTAAACGAGACTCCACCGGCATTCCAAGCTAGCCGGCGTGTTTTAGTAAGTTGTTTATCCCCCAATAGAAAAAGGCGAGTCAATGACTCGCCTTTTTTGCTTGCAGCGTATCGCCGCTAAGACTGGTAATCACCAACTGATCACCAACCTCTACCGGCTCCTCGCAAACTACTGACCAGAGACTATCGCCAATCTGAATCTTAACTTGCGCTGCACCAACGCTGGTAACGCAGCCCTCGCTACCAATCAGTTGAACCAAACGATTATTGAGCTGAGGCCGATCCGTCTTCTCGTTAAACGCCTTGAAGCGCTTTATGTATAAGAAAGAAAGAATGGCGGCGGTTGGGGCGAATGCTAATAGCTGCAGTTCCCAACCAATTGGCAACACTGCCGTTAACACCGCGGTGCCAAGCGCCGCTACGGCAATTCCCATCAAAAAGCCCGCCGCGCCAAGCATTTCTAAGGCAATAAGCGCTCCGCCAAGAACTACCCAATGCCACCAAAGCATCTCAATATTCATATCCCGCTCCTCGTTATTCTTTGGTTGAAGCTAGCACATTTTTAATGCCGTCAAGTGAACCAATCAAGCTACTTGCTTCAAGCGGCATCAATACAACTTTAGAGTTTTCTGCGCTGCCGATCTCAGTCAGTGCTTGCGTGTACTTTTGCGCGACAAAGTAGTTGATGGCGTTTATATCACCCGCTGCAATGGACTCCGATACCACGCGCGTTGCCTTCGCTTCTGCTTCCGCTTCTCGCTCACGCGCTTCGGACTCCAAGAATGCTGCTGTTCTAGCACCTTCTGCACGGAGAATCTCGGCCTGCTTTTCACCTTCAGCACGCTGAATTTCGGCCTCTCTAACACCTTGCGCCACCAAGATTGCTGCTCGCTTATCTCGCTCTGCTTTCATTTGATTAGCCATAGAATCCACGAGGTCGCGAGGTGGCGTGATGTCACGAATTTCAATACGGGTAACCTTGACGCCCCATGGGTCAGTGGCCTCATCAACCTTTTCCAACAACGCCATATTGATACGGTCACGACTCGACAACATCTCATCCAATTCCATTGAACCCAAAACGGCACGGATGTTAGTCATGACTAAGTTTTGCATGGCTCGCTCAAGGTCATTGACTTCATAGGACGCTTTCACGGCATCGATGACCTGGAAGAAACATACCGCATCAGTGGTAACCATGGCGTTATCACGCGAGATTACTTCCTGCGGATGAACGTCCAGAACTTGCTCCATGATATTCTGCTTACGGCCAATCTTATCCACAACTGGCACAATGAAATTGATACCAGGGCCAATGGTCTTGGTGTAACGTCCAAACCGCTCAACGGTATACATCCAACCTTGATCAACCATTTTGATTGACATTAAGACAGTGATTATCGCTACGATCAGTATGACTATCGAAACTATATCCATCGAAAAACTCCTTTTCTGTATTATTTGTTAACTATTATTAACACATAGTTAATATAACTTCAAATTAATTATTTAGTATCGTAATATTAAGTATGTTTAACAAAAGGTGATTTGGAAATGGCTGGCAGTAATTATGATACCCCTGCATTGCGTGAGACGCTCAAACGCCTTATTCGCTCACAAATGGTACTTAAGGGGATGGAATATAAAGAACTCTCCGAAAGGCTGGAAGCCATGGGCATTCATCAGCGCCCCGGCACATTGCGCACAAAGATAACCACGGGCACCCTTGGCGCTCAGCTACTCCTTGCTATTCTTATTGCAATTGGCATGCGTACGTTGGATCTAGAACAGGTTCAGGATGTGATTGAAGATATCGAAAATGAGCTAGTACAGGATCACTCGAACAACCCCGCAACGCCCACCATGTAGTCGCCGCTCTTAAAACTTCGCAAGAGCACGTTGCGGATAAGCTAGCAGACACAAAAAAGACGTCCAATTGGACGCCTTTTTCTTTTCTACGCGCTTACTACGCTTCGAAAGGGTGACGCAACACCACCGTCTCTACACGGTCAGGACCGGTTGAAACGATATCAATGGGCACACCACAAACCTCTGAAAGACGAGCAATATAGTCTAATGCTGCCTGCGGGAGTTGCTCCATTGAAGTTGCACCTACGGTGTTTTCAGTCCAACCCGGCATTGACTCATAAACAGGTTTAATTAGCTCGTACTCGTCGGCGGAGGTTGGCGCCGCTACAGACTCGCCATTCGCATCATGGTAGGCAATACAGATTTTCACTTCTTCTAGGCCGTCCAGTACGTCCAACTTAGTTAGACAGATACCAGAGATAGAGTTGATACGAACCGCTTGCTTTAGCGCCACCGCATCAAACCAACCACAGCGGCGAGCTCTACCAGTAGTGGTGCCAAACTCGTGACCGCGCTCTGCTAGACGAGCACCTACATCATCAAACAACTCGGTTGGGAAAGGCCCCGAACCTACGCGCGTAGTGTAAGCCTTGGTGATACCTAAAATGTAATCAAGGTAAAGCGGCCCAACACCAGATCCGGTTGCGGTACCACCGGCAGTGGTATTCGACGACGTTACAAACGGGTAGGTACCGTGATCAATATCTAATAATGAGCCCTGTGCACCTTCAAACATGATGTTCGCACCATTTTCACGATAGGTGTGAAGTAGCTCTGTAACATTAGCAATGAGTGGACGAAGGTCTTCAGCCATCGCCAGCGTCTGCTCAAGTGTTTCTTCGTAAGAAATTGCTTCCTCACCGTAGTATTCAGTTAACATGAAGTTGTGGTACTTCATGACGCCCTTCAATTTTTCAGCGAACAACTCAGGATTAAGCGCATCACCCAAGCGCAAGCCGCGGCGTGCAACCTTATCTTCGTAAGCTGGGCCAATTCCACGACCGGTAGTACCAATCTTCTTGGCACCGCGTGCTTTTTCGCGCGCTACGTCAAGCGCTACGTGGATAGGGAGAATAAGCGGGCAAGCGTTAGAGATGCTTAGTCGCTCACGAACTGGCACGCCGTTGTCCTCTAGACCCTTCATTTCTTTATGAAGCGCATCCAGAGCCAGCACCACACCATTACCAATGGCACAGTGAACTTTATCGCGCAAAATGCCCGATGGAATTAGGTGCAAAGCGGTCTTTTTGCCGTCGATAACCAACGTGTGCCCTGCGTTGTGGCCGCCTTGAAAGCGAACAACCACCTGTGCGCGGTCTGTTAGTAGATCAACGATTTTACCCTTGCCCTCGTCACCCCATTGCGTGCCAAGTACAACTACGTTATTTCCCATGGTATCTCTGCCAGTCGTTTTACAAGTTAAAGATTAATCAGCGCTGCGCGCTGATCTCGATAAATTAATTGTCGGCCGCCCTCAGGCGCATTGCCTTCAACTACCGTTTCGCCGTTTTGACGACGCACTTCAATTTCTTGCCACAAAGCTTCTACATCCGATGATGCGACATAGATTGGCGCCAACATCTCTGGCGGCTCAACGGTTGCAACGAGGCTCAGCGCCTTCAAGTCACAGTTAAACCCAGTGGCCGCACGATCTCGGCCAAACTGGTGGCTGATATTGTTATATCGGCCGCCGTTCGCGAGCGGCTTTCCTGACGAACTAGATAATGCCGAAAAAACGAGCCCAGTGTGATAGTCAAAGCCACGCATCTCTGTAAGGTCAATAAATACGGCAACCGATGGAAAGCGCTTAGCGATGGTCTGAAAACTAACTTGTAGCTCATCTAAAGCTATATCCAGATTGGCGCTCGTGCCTCGCAATAGCTCATCTAGTTGACGGAGCGCGTCACTGCCACCTTGAATAGTAGCAACAGCACGAAGTTGTTGCTGAATTTTTGTATCAATCGTCAGTTGAGCGAGGACCGCATCAAACTGCGCCATCGACTTAGTCTTTAGCGCCGCTGCGAGCGCATCGCGATCAGTGGCACTCAGCTCAGCGGCTAACTGCAGCTCTTCCAGAATGGAAATATGCCCCAAATCTAGGGTCAAATCAGCCACACCGATGGTGCTGAGTGTCTGCAACATTAATGACATCACTTCAACATCACCACTAACAGACGACTCGCCGTATAGCTCACAGCCTATCTGTATGGGCGAGCGCGATGCCAAAGGTGCTGACGGAGTGGTATGCACCACAGAACCTGCATAGCAGAGACGATTGGCACCTTCGTTACGCATCGCATGTGCATCAATACGGGCAATTTGGGCAGTAATATCAGCCCGAAGCCCCATCATCTTGCCACTAATTCGATCCATGACCTTAAGGGTCTTAAGGTCTAAGTCGCTATTTTGATCTAGTAGCAGCGACTCAGTAAATTCAACTAATGGAGGAATAACTAATTGATACCCCCAAGAGGTATAGAGGTTGAGTAAATGTCGACGGAGAAACTCTACGCGACGCGCTGTCTCAGGCAAAAGTTCTTCGATGCCCTCCGGAAGCAACCAACGATTAACGCTACTCATTTCAACTCTATCCTTTAATGGTTTCGCTATACCGAAGGTCGATTTTAGCGCCTTCAGCTAAGCGTTTTTTTCGCACAAAAAAACCGGGCAAGCCCGGTTAACGGATTCTACCACCCTATAGACGGGGCGGCTAACCTTTTTTAGTCAGCCTTTCCGTTAGAGTCCTTCAGGTAATTGAAGAATTCTGAATCAGGCTGCAAGACCATGATGTCCCCGTCACGATTAAACGTATGACGGTAGGCATCAAGTGAGCGCCAAAACGTATAGAACTCGGTGTCTTTGCCGTAAGACTCAGCATAGATAGCCGCCGCGCGGGCATCACCTTCACCTCGAAGAATTTCGGCGTCGCGATAAGCGTTCGCTTCAATCACAATCTTTTGGCGATCAGCGTCGGCACGGATACCTTCAGCAACTTCTTGACCCTGCGAGCGGTATTCACGAGCCTGTCGCTCACGCTCTGCACGCATACGGCGGAATACGTCACTGGATACATCGTTAGGCAGCTCAATCTTCTTGACGCGAACATCAACAATTTCAATGCCCAGCTGCTCACGAGTCGCATCAACGAGGCCGGCCGTTAGATCTTCCATCATCTCGTCACGTTCGAGCGCTACGGCTTCAGAGAGTGAACGCAAGGCGAACTCGTTACGCAAGCCTTCAGAGATTCGCTGCGCAAGTAACGACGCCGCTCGGCGAACATCACCGTTGGTTGAGGTGTAGTAACGATCAACGTCAATAATACGCCATTTCGCAAAGGAATCGACCGTTAGTAGCTTTTTCTCAGCGTTGAGGAAGTCTTCCGGTGGCGCGTCAAGTGTCTGTACTCGTGCATCGAAGAAACGGACGTCTTCAACAAAAGGCACCTTTAAGTGTAAGCCGGGTGCAATATCTGCCTCTTCCATTTTACCGAAACGGAGCTTTACCGCTCGCTCGGTTTCCGACACCACATAGAGTGACTTCGATGCGATGAAAGCAAGTACTAGCAGGCCAATTAGGATAAAAACTGGTTTATTCGAGTTCATCGACGTGGCCCCCTTGTATTAGTTGGAACTTCTGTTGGTTGTGTCCGTAAAGACTCGAGCGTTGCCTGTGCTTCGCGCATGCTTGTTTCACTAAGATTTAGACGTGGCGCATTAGACTGCATAAGACGATCCAGCGGTAGGTACATCATGTTGTTACCCCCTTCCACATCAATCAACACCTTATTACTGTCACCCAAGACATCTTGCATCATATCGATGTAAAGGCGCTGGCGAGTTACCTCTGGTGCACGCTGATACTCAACGAGTAACGCATTAAAACGCGCGGTCTCACCTTCTGCTTCGGCAATCACACGATCACGGTACGCCTCAGACTCTTGATAAACACGCTGTGCTTGACCACGAGCAATAGGGACAATACCCAAAGCGTACGCTTCGGCTTCCTGTCTTAGACGGTCACGATCTTCCAATGCGCGACTCACGTCGTTAAATGCGTCGCGAACATCGGCAGGCGCTTCCGATTGCTCAATAGCAACTTTCGTTACCTCGATACCGGTAGCATAAACTTCCATCAATTCTTGAAGACGAACACGCGCCTCAGTAGCAATGGCTGCACGACCATCCGTTAGCACCGCGTCCATATCCGTTGCACCAATGACTTGGCGTAACGCTGAGTCCGTTGCTTCACGTAAGGAACGCTCTGGGTTGTCGACTTTAAGAACGAAGTTCTGAATATCTGAAATGCGATATTGCACCGAGATGCTCACTTCAACCAAGTTCAGATCCTTAGTCAACATACGGCCGCTGGTGCGGTGTGGACGGAGATTGGTCACGTTCTCAATCGTCACGTCATCGATTAGCGGTGGGTTCCATTGAAGACCAGGACCAACCACTTCATGGAACATACCTAAACGCAAGACCACGCCACGTTCCTGTTCATTCACCTGGTAGATACCTGAAGCACCCCAAAGTAGAACGACAACAGCGATAACTAAGCCAACAATCCCCATAGAAGATCCCGAACCACCTTTACCGCCATTTGACGAGCCGCCACCAAACAGGCCGCGAAGGCGGTCATTTAGCTGCTTGAGTGCATCATCAAGGTCCGGTGGTCCGTCGTTCTTATTACCGCCACCCCAAGGGTCGCGGCCTTTATCGCCGGGCTCATTCCAAGCCATAATTTTTCTCCAGTATTGATAAGCAAGTTGTTATGTATGCAAATATAGTCATTTGACGCCTCAATTACTACCGCAGTAACCGAAGTGCCCTCTAAAAAATCAGTAGAGTGTTGGCTTTGGCTTGGGATGCCCCGCGGCGGTAAAAGCGTCATCAGCCTCGGCATCATGGGCCCGCATCTGCGCGAGATTTACCGTGCTAATTTTCACCTCTAAACTGACGTTGCCATTGTCCAAGTATTCTTCGTTACTCACGACGCCCCGATTATGGAGTTCCGCGCGAAGGCGCCCTTGAGATGGCTCAAGCTCTAACCTAGCGCTAATCACGCCCGTCCCTAATCGTTCACGCAAGGCGGCCGCCAGCTGACCAATCCCAGCGCCGGTAACCGCTGACACCCAGACGCGCCACGGCACGCCGTGCTCATCGCGATCTATCCGACCTTCTTCGTGCCCTAGAAGGTCAATTTTATTAAATACCATCAAGGTAGGTAACTCGTTGGCCTTAATTTCTTCAAGCACTTCATCTACGTGAGCGATTTGTTCATCGCGCCCCATTTCGCTAGCATCCACAACATGCAAGAGTAAGTCTGCCGTGGCAGCCTCCTCTAAGGTGGCGCGAAATGCCTCCACAAGGCGGTGAGGCAAATGACTAATGAATCCAACCGTATCGGCTAGCACCACTGGGCCCACATCTTCCACCTCTATCCGGCGCATTGTTGGATCAAGTGTTGCGAATAATTGGTTCGCTGCGAAGACATCGGAATCAGCAAGCCGATTAAATAGCGTACTTTTCCCTGCGTTGGTGTAACCCACCAGCGAGACAGTGGGAACTGATGCACGGCTCCGGGAACGACGACCTTCGGCTCGCGTTTTTCGTACTTTATCCAGACGACGTTCTATGTACTGTATACGCTCGCGAAGCATTCGCCGATCAGATTCAAGCTGGGTTTCACCCGGCCCGCGAAGTCCAATACCACCTTTTTGACGTTCTAAGTGGGTCCAACCGCGGATTAGTCGCGTGGACATATGGCGAAGCTGCGCAAGCTCAACCTGCAGCTTACCTTCGTGGGTTCGCGCACGCTGGGCGAAAATATCAAGAATTAGACCGGTGCGATCAAGCACACGACAACCCAGGTAGGCTTCAATGTTTCGCTCTTGCGATGGGCTTAAGTTATGGTCGAAGATAACCAGCTGAGCGCCTTCTTGCTCAACGGTTTCGCGAATTTCTTCCAGCTTCCCGGTGCCAACGAAATACTTGGCGGTTGGCATGGCTCGCTTACCGGTAATAAAAGCGACGGGATCTCCGCCAGCTGCTAGTACTAGCTCTTCAAATTCGCGGGGGTCTTCGGAAGATTCTAATTGAGAGAACTCTAGGTGAACCAGAACAGCAAGTTCACCTGAGTCGGGTCGATCAAAAAACAAAGGAATATCTTTCCTTATTCAGCGTCACTAGCCTCAGCAGGGTTAGCAACTGGGACGCGCACGGCACGAGCAGGTACAATTGTTGAAATTGCATGCTTGTAGACCATTTGGCTAACTGTATTCTTAAGGAGGACAACAAACTGGTCAAATGACTCAATTTGACCCTGCAACTTAATACCGTTGACGAGGTAAATTGATACAGGAATGCGATCTTTTCTAAGAACGTTTAAATAAGGGTCTTGTAGGGTATGCCCTTTTGACATGACTTTCTCCTTGAGTGGTTAAGCAATCTAATACGGCTATAGCAAACTTAGGTATAGCACGACTGCCAAAAAAATGACGAATAAATTATCCGCTCGTCGAAGTGTACCACCGTTAGTCCCGCTGATAGTAGCGCAAAGCAAGATTATTTAACGCCTCCAAGTCAGGGGTTCCCGAAACATCGAGATGATAGACGTCTTCCCAACCACGCAACCAGGTAAATTGGCGTTTGGCGAGTTGACGCGTTGCGGCAAGAATCTGATCACGCATGGTGGCAAAGTTAATCTCGCCAGCAAGGTAGCGCCACATTTGCCGATACCCCACCGAACGCATAGACGGGAGATCCAGGTGAAGGTCTTCACGCTGCATCAACGCCATCACTTCCGCTTCAAAACCTAACTCCATCATCTGATCAAAGCGTTGCTCAATTCGTCCATGTAGGATTTTTCGATCGATTGGCATCACCGCCATCTGCCTGACGTTATAGCGTTCGCATAACGCGTCGCGTTCCTGCTCGGAATGCCACTGCGAGAGCGGCTTGCCCGTTTGCAGGAAGACCTCATAAGCACGTGACAAACGTTGTGAGTGATTGGGATGGATGCGTTCAGCCGCGACCGGGTCAACCTGCGTCAGCAGGGCATGAACAGCTTGCCAACCTTTTTCTTCCGCAATTGCCTCTACTTTTGCACGCACTGCAGCGTCGGCCGAGGGCATATTCGCCACGCCTTCCAATAATACCTTGTAATAGAGCATTGTTCCGCCAACAAAGAGTGGTATCCGATTGCGAGCGTGACTGCGTTCAATTTCTCGTAGCGCGTCATTGCGAAAATCAACCGCATTGTAGGCCTCTGCGGGATCGCGGATATCAATAAGACGGTGAGGCGCCTGGACTAGTTCTTCTTGGGAGGGCTTCGCGCTACCGATATCCAAACCGCGATACACCATAGCGGAGTCCACCGAAATAATATCAAAGCCACCGCTCTGGTAGAGCTCTATTGCTAAGGCGGTTTTTCCCGACGCAGTGGGCCCCATCAGGAAACCCACGCGATTTAAGGCCGAGTTCGCCACCTTACTGCCCTCGCAGGAATAGTTTGTCGAGCTGGTTAAGCGTCATTAGCGTCCAAGTTGGACGGCCGTGGTTACACTGTCCACTGCGCTCGGTTTCCTCCATATCACGAAGTAGAGCGTTCATTTCCGGTACCGTAAGTTTGCGATTTGCGCGAACCGATCCATGGCAAGCCATGGTGGAAAGCAGTTCATTAACGTGGGCTTCGATACGATCAGAGGTGCCGTACTTCTCGAGGTCCACCAGCACATCATAGACGAGCTGCTCAACATTCGCCTGGCTCAACAGCACCGGAACTTGACGAATAATCAAACTCTCATCACTGACGACATCGACCTGAAATCCAAGTTTCACGAACAACTGCTGATGCATTTCTGCGGCTTCTACCTGACCTGCCGACGCAGCCAATCCCTGCGGCACCAAAAGCGGCTGACCCAATAGTCCATTCGCCGAAAAATCAGCCTTCATTCGCTCGTAGGTAATTCGCTCATGTGCCGCATGCATATCTACCACGATAAGCCCTTGCTCATTTTCGGCAAGAATATAAATGCCCTTCAGTTGAGCGATAGCAAAACCAAGCGGCGGGATATCGTCAGAACTTGTCTCACTGAGTGGCTGTGGTGTAAAGGCAGTATTAGCCAAAGAGTCACTGCTACCGTCTGCTGCGCTCGCAGCTGAATACAAACCTTTCCAATCATTATTCTGACTGGGCGGGGCGGGCTGATAACCAGTGTTAAAGCTTCCAGAGCCACCCTGGGGTGTCGAGGCCGTGGCGCTAGCAAAACCTAAGGGACGCTGTTCGTTAATGGCATTCAAGACGGCTTCGTTGGCCATGGCAATTTGTGCCGTTGAGGTATCGACAGCGCCAGGAAGTGAGTCGCTGGGCTTCAACTCGGCAATCACGCGGTGAAGTGTTCTAAACAAAAAATCATGCACTAAACGCTGATCCCTAAAGCGAACTTCATGCTTAGTGGGGTGCACGTTGACGTCAACCGTTGACGGATCTAGCTCGAGGTATAAAACAAATGCAGGGTGGCGGCCATGAAACAGCACATCCCGATATGCCTGGCGAACGGCGTGACTGACTACCCGATCTCGAATGGCACGACCATTGACGAAGAAGTACTGCAAGTCCGCTTGCGACCTAGAAAAAGTAGGCTTCGCTAACCAACCCCAAAGTTTCAAGCCCGATGCAGCGACATTGACGTGTATGGCGTCTTCCATAAATGCCCTACCGCAAAGCTCTGCGATCCGCCGCTCCATTGATAATTGATCTTCGCCAGAGCGGAGTGAATGGATCGTTTTACCGTTGTGCCTCAGGGTAAAGTTGGTACCGAAATTCGCCAACGCAACGCGCTTGAAGGTATCATCAATACGTCCGAACTCGGTCTTTTCGGTGCGTAGAAATTTTCGTCTAGCTGGCGTGTTGAAAAAGAGATCGCGAACTTCTACGGTGGTCCCCTGGGGATGCGCTGTAGGACTCAGCTCTGGCACCATATCAGCGCCCTGAGTACGAGCTTGCCAAGCCTCTTCACCATCCTCACTGGAGCTCATCAATAGCTTCGACACCGAACTGATCGACGCCAAAGCCTCGCCACGGAAACCCAGCGACGTGACCGCCTCGAGATCGTCCAACTGATATATTTTCGACGTAGCATGACGAGACAACGCGAGGGGCAGGTCATCCGCCGCTAAACCTGAACCGTTATCACGCACACGAATGAGCTTGACGCCACCTTGCTCTACCTCAATATCAACTCGCGTCGCCCCAGCATCCAAGGCATTCTCCAACAATTCCTTTGCCACCGAGGCCGGGCGCTCAACAACTTCCCCTGCCGCAATTTGGTTTGCCAGTCGAGGGGTTAGGGTACGAATTTTAGTCATATTACTCGTTTGGTATGATTAGTGTTTGACCGATGTGGATAACGTCGGAAGTCAAGTTATTCGCCGCTCTAATGGCTTGGACTGTCACGCGATTGCGCTGCGCGATCAAACCAAGTGAATCGCCTCGGGCTACCGTGTGCTGGCGAATCAAACCGTTCTTATATGCCGCTAAGAGGGTGCCCGCTGGCGGCAGGGCGCGAAAATAGGCATCGACACCATTAAATATACGCTGCGCCATTTTGCTACGATAATCGCGAGTGGCCAACTTTCTTGCTTCCCCGGGGTTGGAAATAAACCCCGTTTCAACCAAGATGGAGGCAATATCAGGGTTTTTAAGCACCACAAATCCTGCTTGCTCAACGCTTCGCTTATGGAGGCGTGCGATGCCGCCAATTTCTTCAAGCACCTCCGAACCTACCTCGAGGCTATGGGACAGTGTGCCCGTCATAGACAGGTCCAGCAAGACGCCCGCGAGCACCTGATCTTCCATATCTACTAAATTAACACCGCCTACTAAATCCGACTGATTCTCGGTTTCCGCCAAAAATCTTGCCATTTCCGATGTCGCGCCGCTCTCAGAAAGGGCAAAGACCGAAGCACCATTAGCTTGAGGATTGGTGAAGGCATCGGCATGAATGGAGATGAAAAGATCGGCCTGACGCTGACGGGCGATATCGTTGCGCCCTCTAAGAGGAATGTAGTAATCACTGTCTCGCGTTAAATAGGCTTCGTATCCAGCCGTCGCATTGAGCTTATCTACCAGCCGCTTAGCAATATCAAGGACCACATTTTTTTCGCGCAAACCACCTGGCCCAGATGCGCCGGGATCCTCGCCGCCGTGCCCGGGGTCAACCACAACCCGAATATTACGATTGGCAGATGTATCAACCGTTATCACGGAAGAGGGTGCGTCAAGCTCTGGAATATCCACCACGAGGCGCGGTCCAGCATCCGCTGTGGCCCCTAACGTAAGGGTTTTAACGCCCACACTACGATTTAAATCAATTACGATGCGCAGTTTTTCATCGCTGGTTGAGTAGCGTATGCCATCGACACTGCTACTCGCTTCGAAGCTCGGTAGCGCGACGTGAGATAGCAAATCCCCGCGCTCAATATCAATGACAAATCTGCTGGGGCTATCCAGTGCGAATGAGCTGTAGGCAACGGCTTCGTTCATATCGAAGACAATACGCGTGTTATCCGGCGCATGGTAAGTCCGGATTCCCTGCACCGCATTCGCGACAGTCGCGGTGCTCAGCATTAGCAGCAACACGGCGATAAAAGCATTGCGAAGCATCATCATTGCGCACCCCATAACTCAAGCTCGGTAACTAAGTTGTCCGCCTGATCTGTGCAGGCTTCGAAGCTAACCTCTCGCCCGGTGTCCTTGGCATTTAGATTGATGATCAAATCGGGCTGAGGCAACATTCCTGCGCCGCGCTCGTCCCACTCAATCAGGGCAATGCTCTGATCGCTGAAGTAATCGCGAATGCCCATGTACTCTAATTCTTCGGGATCTCCTAGGCGGTACAAGTCGAAATGAAAGAGTTGCCAAGGTTCTAGCTCGTAGGGCTCAACTAGCGTGTAGGTTGGACTCTTCACTGCGCCACTGTGGCCGAAGCCGAGCAAAATACCGCGAGTAAGTGTTGTTTTACCCGCGCCTAGGTGACCGCGAAGGAACACAACGGCTCCACCCTTTAAACCTTTTGCTATTTGCTGTCCTAGCGAAATTGTAGCGGCCTCGTCTGCTAACCACATGTGCCTGATTCTACTCCATTGATCTGTGCCCGAATAAGCACTAATAATTCACTCACGCTTAAACCGCGCTCACCATGTTTCTCTCGCCAGAGATCAGCCGCCCTTCCATGCCAATAGACACCCGCAGCGGCGGCATCGAAGGGAGAAAGACCCTGAGCCTGGAGCGCCGCGATCACACCGGTAAGGATATCACCTGAGCCCGCCACACCTAAAGCAGCATTACCTGTAGAATTGATGATACATCTATCCGGGCCACAAACAATGGTACCCGGGCCTTTTAACACCACCACACCGCCGAATTGCTGCTGGATTCGTTTTGCAGAGCCAATTCTATCAGCATTAACCGCTACCGAAGATTCCCTCAAAAGCGCTGCCGCTTCGCCGGTATGAGGCGTCAGGACCCAGCGCTCCGAATACTTTGGATTGGCGGCCAGTACACGAAGCGCCCCAGCGTCCAACACAGCAGGGCAGGTGAGCTGAAGACATAAGTCTAGCGCAGCCTTATCGCTCGCTGCCAAACCTGGCCCTACCGCCACAACGGATGCCGTAGCGACGCTTGGAACCGCTTGATGACGACAAACCATGACCTCTGGTCGTCGAGCGTTGATTGCCATTTGGCCGGGTTCATCGGTTGCCAGAGTCACCAGTCCAGCTCCACTAAAAAGCGCTGCTTCCGCCGTAAGCATTGCCGCGCCTGCCGTCTGCTGAGCGCCCCCGAAGGTAAGAACATGCCCTGCTTGGTGCTTGAAGTGGTTCAGTGAGCGCGCAGGAAGCGCATCGACCTCGGTGAGCAGCTGAACGTCCGAGTGATAGCTGGATAAGAATCTGGCATGGCAACCCAAATTGAAGCTCACAACGTTGCCTGACGCCGCCTTGCCGTCGCCCGTCAGCAACCCTGGTTTTAGCGCCAGAAAAGTCGCGGTTAGTACAGCTGGAAGAGCGTGTTGGGCATCACCTGTGTCCACATTGAGCCCTGACGGGCAATCCACAGCAAGGACTGGAATACCTGTTTCGCTTACTGCATTGATTAGTTGCTTTAAATCAGCCGTTAAAGGTGGTTTAAAGCCGATACCAATGAGCGCATCAACGAGGAGGTCCGCTTCAATCTGGATGCCATTCGTCCAGCGACCCCAACAAACCTTAGCTGAGGACGCGGCATCGAAGGCCAGTCTAGCGTCCCCAGAGAGCGTTTGCGGATCAACCGAACTCAGCACATTAACGGACCAGCCAGTGGCCTGTAATTCTGCTGCAATCTGCCATCCGTCGCCACCATTGTTACCGCCTCCGCACAGCACCGTACAATGCCGAGGATTGAAGTGGCTTTGGATAAGTTCCACACAGTGATGTGCGGCTCGCTTCATCAGCTGATAGCCAGGCATGCACTCCGTTTGTTGAAAGTCTCTATCAAGCGCTTTCACTTGCGAACATGATAGAGAGGGCTGCCAATGCAACATGGCTCGTCTCCGCTTCGTTTCTAACTAGTGTTTCGTGTTACAAAGCGAGTTGCAAGGCTCGAGTTAAAGTTAGTTCGCCATGGCCGCGAAATACGCTGCCAGATTCTCTATATCAGCGTCTGACAAGGCGGCAGCTTGACCAGCCATCACCGCACCGTTGCCGACAGGCTTGCGGTCACCACTGCGGTAGGCCTTCATGGAATTGACCAGGTAGAGTTCATTCTGGCCTGCTAGATTTGGATACCCTGGAATCACGGCTTTACCATCGGCCCCGTGACACGCTGCGCAGACGGCAGCCTTAGCTTGACCTGCTGCGGGATCTCCTGCACCGAGTACTACAGAACTTGCGGCGAGCCCAAAAATTAAAGTAGCTAACTTAGCTTTATTCATATTGTCATCTCCGTGAATGAAATCGTGATTGTGTATAACTTATACGCTAAAATTCGCAAATCGTCTCTATTGATGATAGCAGCAATTCCACCGTTAACTGACGCGAGTGTTATGACTCAAACGCATTCTCATAGTCTGCAAATAGCCGCCAACCAGATCAAGGCTTGGGGTGCGGAGCTTGGCTTCAACGACGTCCGTATCACTGACACGGATCTTGACTTGGATGCTGCGCGCTTAAAAGCCTGGCTGGGAAAAAGTATGCACATGCCCTTAGAGTGGATGACAGACCACGGCGACATGCGCTATACCCCCAACTCACTGTTAGCTGGGACACAACGTGTGATCTCTGTGAGACTCAACTACTTGCCCGCCGACGTCGACCTCGTGGCACCACTTAAACAAGAAAACACGGCTTATATTTCGCGCTACGCGCTAGGCAGAGACTATCACAAGCTTGTTCGTAAACGCTTAGCTAAACTCGCAGCAAAAATTGCTACCGCCTACCCCGGGAGTGCTCAACGAGCCCTAGTCGATTCAGCTCCCGTCATGGAGAAAGCGCTCGCTCGTAAAGCAGGTCATGGCTGGGTGGGAAAGAATTCATTGATCATCCACCCAGAAGACGGCAGCTATTTTTTTCTCGGCGAAATTTATACTGACCTGGAGTTGCCGATTGATCAACCCGACGACCACGACCGTTGCGATGATTGCGAAGCGTGTCTTAAGGTCTGCCCCACCGACGCCTTCGTGGCCCCCTACCAACTTGAGGTTAAGCGCTGTATCTCGTACTTAACCATTGAGAACTCTGGTCCGATTCCACTGGAGTTTCGCGAGGCTATCGGTAATCGGGTTTTCGGCTGCGATGACTGCCAAATCATTTGCCCATGGAACAAACAGGCCGCCACCACCCAAGAGGAAGATTTTTCCCCACGCAATGACCTCGACAGTGCCGACCTATCGCGCCTCTTCCGCTGGACGGAGGACGAATTCTTAGCGGCTACTATTGGTTCGCCGCTACGTCGAACTGGCTATCATAACTTTCTGCGAAATTTGGCCGTGGGGCTCGGAAACGCGCCTAGCAATGATGAGCATGTAACGCTGCTGAAACAGCGCCTTGATGAAAACCTCAGCGAGATGCTCAACGAACACATCCAATGGGCAATTGAGCGTCAGCAGTCACAGCGCAAGCGCCGGCGCAAAAGCAGACGATCCTAGAGCTTGAACAGCTGCTCTCGATAGACCACCAGCTCAGCAATAGAATCGTGAATGTCGTCTAAAGCGAGATGAGCACCTTTCTTTTTCACCTGATCGAGGGTGGCTGGGCTCCAGCGACGCGCCAATTCCTTGAGCGTGGAGACATCAATCATACGATAGTGAAAATAGGACTCGAGTAGCGGCATATACTTGACTAGAAACCGGCGATCTTGACCTACCGAATTACCGCAGATGGGCGACACACCGCTAGGTACCCACTGTCGCAGAAATTCTAGCGTCATAGCTTCAGCCTGGGCGAGGTCGATTTCACTGTTAAGGCAGCGCTCAGTAAGGCCCGATTGACCATGGTGCTCAACGCACCATTCGTTCATTGCCGAGAGAGCCTCCGCACTATGGCGAATTGCGATACTAGGACCTTCAGCTAACACATTCAGCTGGGCGTCGGTGACGATGGTGGCTATTTCAAGAATGGTATCAATCTCTGGCTCGAGGCCCGTCATCTCAAGATCGATCCAAATTAAACGCTGATCAGCAGACATAGTGAATTCCTAAAAAAGATCCCAGCGATGATAGCACAGCTTAACGCCCCACGTAGAATCCACATTGAAAGGCCATTAGTTTCAACCGCAACTACTGTAACCCTCCCGTTATTTGTGCAATACTAATACCTCGAAAAAAACAACTATGGACTCAAAAAATGAAGAAGCTGCTTGCGTTTTCCCTCGCTATCTTCGTGGTCACTGGTTGCCAGCAAAACAATTCGTCAGACGAACTTGTTTTACCGGCCGGTGTGCGCCTCGTTGAAACCGTCAACTCAACGCCAGATGATGTGGTCATTTCATATCAGAAATTTGAGCTTGATAACGGCCTTACGGTGGTGCTCCACCAAGATCTATCAGACCCGCTAGTAGATGTGGATGTCACTTATCACGTCGGTTCAGCGCGTGAACAGGTTGGCTACTCCGGCTTCGCACACTTCTTTGAGCACATGATGTTCCAGGGCTCAGAGCACGTTGCTGATGAAGAACACTTCGGCATCATCACCGAGTCTGGCGGCACCTTAAACGGCACCACGAATAGCGATCGCACCAACTATTTCAACACCGCACCATCTAATCAGCTCGCCACGCTATTATGGCTTGAGTCGGATCGTATGGGATTTTTGCTGGATGCCATCACCGAAGAGACCTTCGAGAACCAGCGCGAGACCGTTAAAAACGAGCGCGGTCAGCGCGTTGATAACGCCCCATATGGCCGCGTTTGGGAAACCATGGCGATGCACACCTATCCCGCCGGCCACCCATACTCTTGGCCGGTTATTGGTCACATGGACGATTTAAACCGTGCGCAAGTTGATGCAGTCAAACAGTTCTTCCTGCGCTGGTATGGACCTAACAACGCTACGCTGACCATTGGTGGCGACATCGACGTCAGCGAAACACTGGAAATGGTGGTTAAGTACTTCGGCTCTATTCCAGCGGGCCCCGAAGTCGAGAAGATGCCAGCGATGCCAGCGGTACTGGACAGCGATCGCTACGCCACCCTAGAAGATCGTATCTTCATGCCAGCATTGGCCATGTCTTTCCCAACCGTCAGTCTGTTCGATCAAGACGAGCCAGCACTCGATGCCGCTGCGAAGATCATCGGCCAAGGTGCATCTTCTATTCTCTACAAGAACCTTGTGCAAACGGGTCGAGCGCTATCGGCTAGCCTGAATCACAGTTGTTCTGAGCTCGCCTGCACCATGACGGCTATCGTTGTGCAGAATCGCCAAACTGGTGAAAATCTTGCCGATATGGAACAAGCTGTTCGCGAGAGTTTTGACGAGTTCGTAGCCCGCGGTGTAAGCGATGACGACGTCGCTCGTTTCATTACAGATGTTGAACGCAGCCAAGTATTCGGTCTGCAGTCAGTATCCGGAAAAGTCCGACAGCTCGCCTACTACGAGACCTTCCTCGGCACGCCGAATGGTATGGCTAACGAGCTTTCTCGCTACCGCGCTGTCACCGCCGATCAGGTTACCGATGCATTCAATCGCTTCATTGTTGGCAAACCTGCCGTCATCGTGAGCGTTGTGCCAATGGGGATGACGGAACTTGCTGCGGGCGCAGATAACCACGAAGTGGAGCAACTTGCTCCCGAAGAGCCGATGAGTGGTTTGGCCTTCCGTCCCGCTACGGATAGCTTCGATCGAAGTGCTCGTCCAGCCGTCCCAAATGCCAAGCCAATTAGCTTGCCAACTATCTGGGAAGGCGAGCTTGCCAACGGTGTTCGTGTGCTTGGTGTAACCAATACCGAAACACCAACTAGCCGCGTTGTTGTTGGCTTTGAAGTGGGCCAGCGAGACCTCGAGCCAGGGCAAGAGGGCTTATCAAGCTTTACTGCTGCGCTGATGAGCGAAGCGACCACCAACTACAGTCTCGCTGAACTTGATGCCATGCAGGAACGTATTGGCGCGAGCGTTGGCTTTAACATGAGTGACTACCAAGCAAGTGCTAGCTTGTCAGTGCTAACTGATACGCTTGATGGCGGGATGGAAATTTTGGTTGAACGCCTGCTTAACCCAGCCTTCAACGAGGCCGACGTAGAGCGAATTCGCGGAGAAATACTTCAGGGCATCCAGCAGTCAAAGACCAGCGGCCCCGCCCTAGCTCAAGATGCTTTGAACCAAGCAATGGGTAAGCCGAGCAATCCGCTTGCTCACCCAAGCTCTGGTACTACTGAAAGCGTTAGTAATATTAGCCGCGATGACCTCGTCAGCTTTTACTCCGCTAACTTCCCAGAGCAAATGGCAATTGTGCTCGTTAGTTCAAACCTCAGCCAAGAAGAGGTGCTCAGCGCATTATCTCCGCTTGGTGAAATTGCTGTGGCTATGCAAGAGCGTCCCATTGAACAAATCAGCTGGCAAGCACCTGAAGCGAATACCATTTACTTCATGGATAAGCCCGAAGCCGCTCAAAGCTCCATTCGTATCGCTACGAACGGCCCGCTCTGGGATGTTAACGGTGACTACTGGCATGCTCAGCTCATGAACTTCAATCTCGGCGGCAACTTCAATAGTCGTATTAACCAGAACCTCCGTGAGGATAAAGGGTATACCTACGGTGCGAGATCTGGGTTCAGCGGTGATATGGAAACGGGAACCTTTATTGTCAGCGCGGAGGTTCGCGCCGACTCAACGCTAGCTTCCATTCAGGAAGTTTTAGCTGAGCTAGCCGCATTCAAGGCAGAAGGCATGACTGAAGCAGAACTCAACTTCATGCGTTCCGCCTACAGCCAGCGTGACGCTCGCGCCTACGAGACACCATCGCAGAAGCTTCGTTTGATTAGCCAAATGGCTACCTACAACGTTGATGCGTCGTACCTTGATCAGCGTAACGAAGCGCTCGCCAATGCCCAGCTTAATGAGCTAAACGCCTTGGCGAATCGGTTGATAACTGATGATCGCCTCGCCATCGTCGTAGTGGGTGATAAGGCAACTGTTTATGAAGACCTTCAGGCCTTAGGCCTACCCATTGTAGAACTTCAGCCTACAGAGTAACTATTTGTTGCTAAGTACGCTATTATTCGGGTCCCTAGGGACCCGAATTGCATTATGGCTAAAAGAAAGTTAACCCGCCGTCAAAGTTGGCGCATTCAAAAGATTCAAGACGAGCGCAGTGAACGTGCCGGCAAGCGTGCCAACAAGGCCGAATCAAAGCTTCAAGACACTCACTTAGGTGACGAGGAGTTTGGTGTGGTCATTGCTCACTACGGCGTCCAGATCGATGTTGAGTCCAAACTCACTGGTGACGTTGTTCGCTGCCATGTGCGCGCGAACGTCCCTGCTTTGGTCACCGGCGACAGAGTCGTCTTCCATAACGGCAACCCAACGGGTGTTGTGGTGGCCCAGGAGGAGCGTGATAATATTCTTGAACGCCCCGACCACCGAGGGCAGTTAAAATTAGTGGCCGCCAATATCAACCACATGTTGTTAGTTGTAGCGCCCTTTCCCGAAGCTCATGCTAATTTAATTGATCGCTATCTTATCGCCGCCGAAACCAACGATATCGAGCCGGTGTTGCTACTCAACAAGACCGACCTAATTGATCCCGCGAAACACGCAAAGCTGATTCGTATGGTAGATAGCTACGAAGAGCTCGGTTACCGAGTGGTTCGCGCCTCCTGTGTGAATGAGGCAGGTTTAAGTGAGCTAACTGAATTCTTGAAGGATCACACAACGGTATTCGTTGGCCAGTCCGGAGTGGGTAAAAGTAGTCTTATTAACGCCCTTATGCCCGGAACGGATACGCGTGTTGGCGCACTTTCTGAATCCTCACAGAAGGGTCGCCATACCACCACTACCGCGAAACTCTTCCACTTTCCGTCCGGTGGTGATCTGATTGATTCACCAGGAATTCGAGAGTTCTCCCTTTGGCACATGCAACCCGACGATGTGTATGGCGGATTCAAGGAAATTCGTCCCTTTTTAGGCCTTTGTAAGTTTCGCGATTGCCATCATGATCGCGAACCTGGCTGTGCTGTTCAGGCTGCACTGGAAAATGGTAATATATCGGCGAATCGATGGCAGTCTTGCCAGCAGATAATTCAAGGTCTTGGACAACCCAAATAGGAACCAACAATGCAGTTGCCACGCTTAATCGAACCCGAAGCGCTACTCGAGTACCTCGACGACCCACGTCTGGTGATTGTTGATCTGAGTTCCCCCGAGCACTTTGCTCAAGGCCATGTTCCGGGGAGCATCAATTTGAATTTTCGCGAGCTCATCGTGGGCACACTTCCAGCGCCCGGAAAAATACCTCCCGAGGCTAAGCTTATCTCCGTACTTCGACAGCTTGGTATCAATCACGATTCATGGGTAGTGGCGCTTGACGACGAGGGCGGTGGTTGGGCTGGCCGACTCCTCTGGACGCTTGACCTCTTTGGGTTTAGCAGTACCAGCTACCTAAATGGCGGCTTAGTAGCGTGGCGTAATGAGGGTTTCATCTGCTCCACGAAGGGACACGAACCCGAAGAGGGCGACTTTAACGGCTCGATTTCCTCAGAGAAACTCATTGAAGCTAACGAGCTAATTAGCTCGTTCAATTCGCCTAAGCCTATTCAGGTCATAGACGCTAGGTCACCGGCAGAGTTTAGCGGCGAAAAGCAGCTCGCCCAACGCGGCGGGCATATGCCCAACGCCATTAATGTTGAGTGGACCGAATTAATGGACCAGCAAAAGAACTTGCGAATACGAACGGACGCGAAGGAATATTTGCAACAACGAGGTGTTGACCTCGCACAACCAACGGTCACCCATTGTCAGTCACACCACCGGTCCGGGTTTACCTGGCTCGTTGGCACCCTTCTAGAACTCGATATCCGCGCCTACCATGGTTCATGGTCTGAGTGGGGTAATCGCGAAGACACACAGGTAGAATTATGAGCACCAAACTTTCAGATCAACTCTTCGTAGCGCTTCAGCATGTGTTGCCGCAGCATACGCTTTCTCGCGTAGTAGGCCGCTTAGCAGCCAGCGAAACACCCTGGATCAAGGATGCCTTTATTCGCAACTTTGCAAAGAAGTTTGACATTGATATGAGCGATGCGCAGGAGCAAGAGCTCACCGCTTTCGCCTCGTTTAATGACTTCTTCACTCGGGCACTAAAGCCCGATGCGCGCCCAATTGACTCCGGCGACAATACCCTGGTGAGTCCAGCCGACGGCGTAGTTAGCGAGTGCGGAAAAATTGAAAATGGTCAGCTCATGCAGGCCAAGGGGCAATATTTCAGTCTTCATAGCCTGCTTGGCGCCCAACCTGAGCTGACGGACACCTTCGCCAACGGTAGCTTTGCAACCATTTACTTATCACCGCGCGATTACCACCGCGTGCACATGCCATTCGGCGGGACTTTGCGTAAAGCCATCTATGTTCCGGGAGATCTATTCTCCGTGAACGGTGTAACCGCTCAATTGGTTCCTGGCCTATTTTCCCGTAACGAACGCTTAGTATGCGTATTCGACACACCAAAGGGCCCCGTTGCGCTTATTCTAGTTGGCGCGATGATTGTGGCGGGCATAGAAACCGTCTGGGGTGGTCAAGTTTGCCCGCTGAGTAAAGATATTGTGGTCAGCCAATTTGACAGGGCGGGTCGCTCCCCTTCAGTAAAGCTAGCCAAAGGCGCGGAGATGGGGCGTTTTAAGCTTGGCTCTACGGCTATTGTGGTCACCCCTAAGGATGCGAGCGAGTGGATTGATGGCTTCTCAGCAGGCACGCCGGTTCGCATGGGTGAAGTGATTGGCGCATTTAATGATAGTACTGAATTATCAAGTGATGCTTAAGACGCTAGCTCACCCAGCCCCCTTGAATCAGCGCTGATCCACTCCAGCGGTTCGCCTTAAGCGGGGCACAAAAAAACCAAAGGTCGTTTCGGCCTTTGGTTTTTTAATACTTCCAGATAACTATTAAGCGGTCTAGAGACTATGCGCCAAAGCCAAAAAGCTTTTTAAGGCTAAAGCCGCCAGTATTGATATAGCCATCTCGAATGGCGGCAATATCAATATCAATGGTTCCGGGCTCAATATCCGCTTTGATGGTGATGGGTGACTCACCCTTCGACAATTTAAGCTCAGCATCACTGCTCATATCGAGAATTTTCATTTTTTCCAAAGTTTCACCAAGCGCATTGCGAACAATAGCTACTACCGGGCGAAGACGACGCGCGAAGTTCTGCTCGACTACCACTCCAACATCACCCGTTGATAGCTCAACAACAGTTCCCGTTGGATACACACCAATGGCCTGAATAAACTCGACCACAAGCTGCTCTTGAAAGAGACGATTGCGTACCTTATATAACCAACCAATTGCCTTGCTTGGCGATAAGGTTTGGCGAGTTCCACGTGGATTGGAGATCTCATCGTACACGGTGACCAGTCCTGCTATCTTCGCCAGCAGCGGGATCTTATCGCCAACTAACTTATTGGGGAAGCCACTACCGTCAAGTCGTTCGCAATGGCTAGCGACTACTTTGATAACTCGACGATCTAACTCGGGGATTGAACGAAGAATATTGACGCTGTGGTCAACGAACGTACGGTATAACTTTTCTTGCGCGGGATTTCGTTTGCCTACCGTTAGCACTGACGCCGGGATTTTAATCTTTCCCACATCCTTCAGTAGTACGCCGGTTGCTAGAATCTGCAACTCTTCACGCTTTAGACCAATATGACGCCCAAATAACACCGCCCAGACAGACGATCTTACCGAGTGACCCCACGTGTGCTCATCTCGGTCACGGATTCGAGATAGCCAAGTAAAGGCGTCCGGGTTACGGAGGACGCTATCTACCATCTCTGTAGCCGCCTTTTGCGTGCCCGCCAAATTAGGTGAACCGCCGGCCGAAACCTGCTCGTAAACTTTTTCTACCGCGTCAGTCACATGCTTGTGCATCTGCCGCGCTTGTATCACTTCCTTCTTGAGCGGTGTAACTTCGGCGTATTCGTCATGGACTACCGGAATACGCTTAACATCAATGGATTGGTTCGTAATTGAAACCGCTTCCTTTACCGCTCCTTTCATAGAGGGGGCTGCGGCGTCTGCGCGCTTACGGTCGACGTTTATCGGCTCGCGACCTTTCTCGGTGTCGATGTAGACATACTTACAATGAAAGTTTAATTCTTTAATATCGTTAGCGGATTTGATAAAGAAACCCTGAAGCGGAAATGGGGTTTGCGTCCACGGCTTATCCAAACGCGACACATACATGCCCAGCGTTAGATCCGTGGTGAAAACTTTAACCTGCTTTAAACCCATTTTATTATCTCTTTACCAACTGCATTAAGTACTGAATTGCTCCAGTCCTTGTAAATGTAATCCTAATTTCAGGAATCGCTCGGACTAGTGTCACAATTTGACGGTTGGCCAATTCGTGAATGTGATCTAGTTAACATTACCGTTCTGTTAGCGAGATGACAAGTCCACAACCGCATCAAAAAACGCTTTAACCGCATCAGGTTTTACATGCGGGGTAATGCCATGCCCTAAATTGAAAACATGACCAGGATGATCACCAAACTGATCAAGAATTCGCTTCACCTCCGCACGGATCTGTGCCGACTCAGAATAGAGGACTGCAGGGTCCATATTCCCCTGAAGGGCAACACGGTGACCAACTCGCTCCCGCGCCTGATTGATTGGCGTGGTCCAATCTAAGCCCAACGCATCGCAACCTGAATCGGCCATAACCTCAAGCCATTGACCTCCACCTTTGGTGAAGAGAATAACGGGAACCTTACGACCCTCTGATTCACGCTTTAGACCCGCAACAATCTTCTTCATATAGAAGAGGCTAAATTTTTGATAGGCATCATCGGATAGCGCGCCACCCCACGAATCGAAGATCTGAACGGCTTGTGCGCCCGCATCGATCTGCGCATTCAAATAGTCAATCACTGATAGCGCCAGCTTGTCGAGCATGGCGTGCAGTAGCTCAGGCGTACGATACATCATGCTTTTAAGGTTGCGGAAGTCCTTAGACGACCCGCCCTCAACCATGTATGTCGCCAGCGTCCAAGGGCTACCTGAGAAACCTATGAGTGGCACGTCACCAGCCAAAGCATGGCGGATAGACGTTACCGCATCCGTCACATAACTAAGATCTTTTTGGGTATTGACCACGGGGAGTGCGGCGACGTCAGCTTCGGTTCGAACGACCTTTCGAAAGCGCGGGCCTTCGCCGGTTTCGAAATAGAGACCAAGCCCCATCGCATCGGGAATGGTGAGAATATCCGAGAATAGAATCGCCGCATCAGCGGGGTAGCGCCGAAGAGGTTGAAGGGTCACTTCCGTAGCAAGCTCAGTGTTCTTGCAAAGACTCATGAAATCCCCGGCTTGCGCACGAGTAGCACGGTACTCAGGCAGATATCTGCCCGCCTGGCGCATCATCCAAATAGGCGTGCGGTCTACAGGCTCGCGATTTAGCGCGCGGAGAAATCGATCGTTCTTTAATTCGGGGAATGACATAAGGGCTCCTTCTTCACAGGCGCCTATTGTCGTACAAAACGTCGCCAACAGAAAGCCTGTGAAGTAAAAAAGCCCTGAATACTATACGTCGAGGTAATCCATGATTCCGGCCGCGGCCTTGCGACCTTCATCTACGGCCGTCACAACCAGATCAGAACCACGGACCATATCACCTCCCGCGAAGACTTTCTCATTAGTTGTCTGATAGGCAAAGTTGCCTTCGGCCGGCGCCACAACACCATTCCAACTGTTCAGCTCAATCCCGTAATCGGCGAACCAAGGCGCTGGACTTGGCTGAAAGCCAAACGCAACTAAGACAATGTCGGCGGGGATGATTTGCTCGGAGCCTTCAATGGGCTCTGGTCGACGACGACCATTTTCATCCGGCTCGCCTAGGGCGGTCTCAACCACTTTAATCCCTTCAACGTGATCATCGCCAACAATTTCAATTGGCTGACGGTTAAAGAGAAACTGAACGCCTTCTTCTTTTGCATTCGCTACTTCGCGCCGTGAACCCGGCATGTTGGCTTCATCACGGCGGTAAACACAGCTCACCGCGTCAGCCTGTTGGCGAATTGACGTGCGATTACAGTCCATCGCGGTATCACCGCCGCCAAGTACGACTACCCGCTTACCCGCTACCGAAATAAAGTCATCGGCGGACGCTTCCCAGCCCTGATTGCGGTTGACGTTTGAGATCAAGAACGGCAACGCGTCGTAGACGCCTTGCTTATCTTCACCAGGGAAACCGCCGCGCATAGAAGTGTAAGTACCCATGCCAAGGAACACGGCGTCAAACTCTTGAATGAGCTCGGCGAAGTCAACATCTTTGCCAACTTCGGTATTGAGCTTAAACTCAACGCCCATCTCTTCAAACACTTCACGACGCTGGCTCAACACTCGCTTTTCTAGTTTGAACTCAGGAATACCAAACGTGAGGAGGCCGCCGATTTCAGGATACTTATCAAAGACCACTGGCGTCACGCCGTTGCGAACAAGTACGTCGGCACAAGCGAGCCCTGCTGGGCCAGCGCCGATAATTGCCACACGCTTATCGGTCATGACTCGTGCCGAGAGATCTGGACGCCAACCTAGGGCAAAGGCCGTATCGGTAATGTACTTCTCGACGTTACCAATCGTCACCGCACCAAACTCGTCATTTAAGGTACAAGCGCCTTCACAGAGCCTGTCCTGAGGGCAAACTCGCCCACAGACTTCCGGCAGTGAGTTAGTCTCATGACAAAGATCCGCCGCTTCGAAGATTTTTCCTTCCGACACCAAGCGTAACCAGTTTGGAATGTAGTTATGCACAGGGCATTTCCATTCGCAGTAGGGATTACCGCAATCTAAGCAGCGATGAGATTGAGACGCCGCTTGTTTTTCTTCAAACGGCTCATAGATCTCTACAAAGTCCGCCTGACGGGAATTAAGGGCAATTTTTTTTGGATCTTTACGATCTACATCCAGAAACTGGAAATCATTATTTAAACGCTTATTCATTACCGTATCCTCACTCTGGTCGGGTACGAATTTGACTCAACAAATCGTCCACAGCTGCTGCCTTTGGCTTCACTAACCAGAAGTGGCTAATATATCGATCGAAGTTATCTAGCACTTCTTTACCCCACGTTGAGCCGGTGCTATCAACGTGCTTTTGAATCAACTCGCGCAGATGCACTCGGTATTCTTCGAACGCCGCGCCGAACAAGCGACGAATCTCCACGAGCTCGCGGTTGTAGCGGTGCGGGAAGTTATCCTCTAGGTCCAACACGAAACCAACTCCGCCGGTCATACCCGCACCGAAGTTATACCCTGTCTGCCCCAAGACAACGACCTGCCCGCCTGTCATGTACTCACAGCAATGATCGCCCGCGCCTTCAACCACAACTGTCGCGCCCGAGTTACGGACCGCAAATCGTTCACCAGCCTGGCCAGCAGCGAATAACTCGCCGCCCGTCGCGCCATACAAACAAGTGTTGCCGACAATTGAGGTATCTTTGGCGACGAAACGTGATCCCGACGCTGGACGGATGCTCACGCGCCCGCCTGACATGCCCTTGCCGACATAATCGTTGGCGTCGCCTTCAAGATTGATATGTAACCCGGCCGAGTTAAATACTCCAAGTGATTGCCCCGCAACACCTTTGAGATTCAATACTAACGGTTCATTCGGCAGGCCTTTATCGCCATAGCGCACCGCAATCTCGCCTGAGACTCGAGCGCCAATAGAGCGATCTTCGTTGTCCACATCGTAGTGGTACTCGCCACCTTGAGCTGTTTCAATGGCCGAAAGTGTATCGCGAACCATTTGTTCGGCTAACTCAGCCTTATCGTAGGGGTCGTTACTTTCAACTTCACAATATTGCGGCTTCGATTCAAGGAATTCATCGCTATGGATAAGAGGCGATAGATCGAGCCCTGCGCGCTTCGGCATGTCAGTGTCCGTGCGCTCGAGCAAATCGACACGACCGATTAGCTCGTTCATTGAGCGCAAACCAAGTTGCGCCAGTAAAACACGAGTTTCTATCGCAACGAATTTGAAGAAGTTCATGGCGTTTTCAACGGTGCCGCTGAAATGATCTTCGCGAAGCTGTTCATTCTGTGTGGCAACACCCGTTGCACAGTTATTAAGGTGGCAAATACGCAGATACTTACAACCCAGAGCAACCATTGGCGCGGTACCAAAGCCAAAGCTCTCCGCACCCAAGATGGCCGCTTTAATCACATCAAGACCAGTTTTAAGGCCGCCGTCAGTTTGTACGCGGACCTTTGCTCGAAGATCATTCGCGCGGAGCATCTGATGTGCTTCCGCTAAACCCAACTCCCACGGAGACCCTGCATGGCGAATTGAGGTCAACGGCGAAGCCGCGGTACCGCCATCGTAGCCTGAGATGGTAATGAGATCCGCGTAGGCCTTCGCAACCCCTGCAGCGATGGTGCCAACCCCCGGTTCGGAAACCAACTTCACCGAGATCAAAGCATTTGGATTCACCTGTTTCAGGTCAAAGATCAACTGAGCTAAATCTTCAATGGAATAAATATCATGATGCGGTGGCGGCGAAATAAGCGTGACACCCGGAACCGAGTAGCGGAGACGGGCTATGAGCGCGTTCACTTTACCACCGGGCAGCTGACCACCTTCTCCAGGCTTAGCGCCCTGAGCCACCTTAATCTGAATAACTTCCGCACTGCGCAGGTACGCAGCGGTAACACCGAAACGTCCAGACGCGACTTGCTTAATCTTCGAGACTTTCTCAGTACCGTAGCGAACCGGATCTTCGCCACCTTCACCTGAGTTTGATCGGCCACCTAGGCGATTCATCGCCACCGCTAAGGCTTCGTGCGCCTCGGGTGAAAGCGCACCTAAGCTCATACCTGCCGAATCGAAGCGCTTCACAATGGCTTCCCATGGCTCAACTTCATTGAGGTCGATAGCAGCTTGCGGCTTGATACGAAGGAGATCACGTAAGGTCGCAACAGGTCGGTCATTCACGAGCGCTGCGTATTTTTCCCAATCAGCATAGTCTCCTGATTTCACGGCGACTTGAAGCGCCATGACCACATCCGGGTTAAACGCGTGGTACTCGCCACCGTGAACGTACTTGAGTAGGCCACCTGCGTCGAGCCCTAAACGCGCCTTCCAAGCGCGCTTTGATAGCGCTTTTAGATCAGACTCTATCTCACCGAAACCGGCACCCTCGATGCGGCTTGAGGTGCCTTTGAAACACAGCTCAATAACATCGGAAGACAAACCAACAGCCTCAAATAGCTGCGCGCCGCGATAAGAGTTAATGGTAGAGATACCCATCTTCGAGAGAATCTTGAGCAGCCCTTTGTTAATTCCTTTTTCGTAATTCTTGTAACCGCGCTCACGCTCTACGAGCACGTCATCACTGGCCACCATGTCATCAATTATTGCGTAGGCAAGGTAGGGGAATACCGCTGTCGCCCCGTAGCCAATCAATGCGGCAACTTGATGTGAGTCTCGGGCTGAACCCGTTTCAACCAACAGGTTGGTATCACAGCGCAAACCACGCTCAATGAGGTAGTGATGCAGAGCCCCGGTTGCCATGAGCGCCGGAATCGACAAGGTGTTAATAGCCGGATTACGATCGGTAATAACCGTCACGCTAAAACCGTCTCGAACGGACTGGGCGGCCTTCTCACAAAGCCCCCTTAACGCCGACTCCAGAGTTTGCTGCGTGGGATCATAGCTGAGGTCCAAATCGAAGACCCGATGAGCCTCGAAGCCACTACGAACCAAGGTGTAGTATTTGTGTGGGGTCAGTACCGGAGAGCTCATGATGATCCGCGAGGCATGGTCTGCGGTGGTGGTGAACATCGATTTCTCGCGACCTACACAGGTCTCGAGCGACATAACAATGGACTCTCGCAACGGATCGATGGGTGGGTTAGTCACCTGCGCAAACTTCTGGCGGAAATAGTCGTAGATTGACCGTTCCTTGGCTGAAAGCACGGCCATGGGTGTATCATCACCCATCGAACCAACGCCTTCCTGACCACCTTCGGCCAACGGACGCATTACTTGAATTCGCTCTTCCGTAGAAACACCGTGTAGTTTTTGCAAGGTACTCAGTTGATCACCCGAGACAACGGGCAAATCGCCATCGTAGCTAAGATGCTCAAGACGAATCGCCTCACGACGAAGCCAATCACGATACGGCGCGGCTTCTTTTAACAACTTATCAATATCTTCGGTTCGCAGGAGCTCACCGGTTTCAGTGTCAACAGTAAGTATTTGACCTGGCCCCAAACGCCCTTTTGCCACCACGCTTTCAGGTGCGTAGTTATAGACACCAATTTCGGAGGCGATGGTAAAGAAGTTGTCATCAGTTAGAACCCAGCGACTTGGGCGAAGTCCGTTACGGTCAAGCGTACACACAGCATAACGGCCATCGGTGATAACTAAGCCCGCTGGTCCGTCCCAGGCTTCCATGTGCATCGAGTTGTATTCGTAAAAGGCACGAAGATCGGGATCCATATCCTCGAGGTTCTGCCATGCAGGGGGAACTAGCATGCGCACGGCTTTATGCAATTCCGTGCCACCGACGAGCAACAACTCAAGCATATTATCCAGGCTTGATGAATCAGAGCCCGAGCGGTTAACCAGCGGTCCAATTTCCTTCATCTCGGGTAGCAGCTCACAGTTGAACTTGCTTAAACGCGCTTCCGCCCAATTACGATTGGCCGTAATGGTGTTGATTTCACCGTTATGCGCCAGCATGCGGAATGGCTGAGCGAGATGCCACTGAGGTAACGTGTTGGTAGAGAAACGTTGATGGAAAACACAAATGCCGGTTGCTAGGCGCTCATCCTGCAAGTCACAAAAGAAGTTCGGTAGATCTACCGGCATCATTAGCCCTTTGTAGCTAACAACTCCTGTTGACATACTTGCGATATAGAAGCCTGTCTGTCCAGCAAGCTCTAAGTGGATACGACGGCGTGCCGCTAGCATTCTTGCGTTGAATACATCGTTCGCAAGCTCATTTGGCGCAATGAAGACATGGTAAAAATCAGGTTGCGAGCTCAAGGCAATGGGCCCTAGACAGTCGGCATTCGTTGGTAGTTTTCGCCAACCAAGTACTGACATCCCTTCCTTCGTAATCCAGCTATTCACCGCCGACTCTTGGACTGCGAATTGAGACGCCTCTTTAGCGGCCATTACCACCGCTACCGCATAGCGCTCGGGTAACTCAAAACCCGCTTCCTTTGACACAGTTCGCATAAAAACGTCTGGCATCTGCAATAATAGCCCGCAGCCGTCACCCGTTTTACCGTCGGCGGCGATACCGCCACGGTGGGTCATCGCGGCCAGCGATTCAATAGCAGTGGATAGCAGGCGGTGACTCGGCTCGCCATGCATATGGGCGATCAGGCCGAAGCCACAATTATCTCGAAATTCATCGACGTTATATAAACCGTTCGACATGGGATCCCCTCGGAAACAGTAGACTGGGTGAAGCATTCTCGGGTAGGCACGCGAGAGATCACGGACCTCGCAGTGTACACTAATTGCGAAGATACGGGCTATTACGACTTACAATGCACCTTGTAACGTGTGGTTATGCGTGCGGCTACCTAGCGGAGAGGCCCGTTTTCACGGGCGTATGCTCTCGGGCGCGTACCGAATCAAATTTCCTTTCGGCAACGATCAAGCGCTACTTTAACAGATTCTTCGGTAATATCGTCAAAAATGGCACTTTTGCCGTGATCAACGTTGAGTATTAGGCGTAGACGGCCGTCTAATACCTTTTTATCTACAGCCATTAGCTGCAGAAACTCTTCATTTGTCATTGCTGAAGGGATATGAATCGGTAGGCCTGCGGCCGCCATCAACTTTCGAATTCGCGCAACAAAGGTGCTGCTGATGTAACCACGCACGGCAGAGAGTTCTGCTGCCACAACCATACCCGTGCCTACGGCCTCCCCATGAAGCCAAGCGCCGTAGCCCTGGTGAGTTTCAATCGCGTGTCCAAAGGTATGCCCTAGATTCAAGATAGCCCGCAGGCCGCCTTCACGCTCATCCGCAGCTACCACTTGCGCTTTAATCGCACAAGATTGCTGGATAGCGTATTCCATTAGCGTCAGATTGCACTGTCGTAGCGCCTCCATATTTTCTTCTAGCCACTCAAAGAATTCATGATCCCAGATTAGACCGTATTTGATGACCTCAGCGAGACCCGCTGACAATTCGCGCGCGGGCAGCGTGGTGAGCACCGTCAGATCGATGGCGACTGCCTGAGGCTGGTAAAAAGCCCCAATCATATTCTTCCCCGCCGGATGATTAACGCCGGTTTTGCCGCCAACCGACGAGTCAACCTGCGATAACAAGGTGGTAGGAACCTGAATGAAATCAACGCCACGCTGATAACACGCAGCGGCGAAGCCCGTCATATCGCCCACTACGCCGCCACCAATAGCAATTAGCGTAGTGGTTCGATTATGCCTTTGCTCAAGGAGTTGATCGAAGATTCGCTGCAGCGTATCCAACGTCTTAAAAGCTTCACCGTCAGGCAGCACCACTGTAGTTAGTTGGTAATCACTTAAAGTTGCGGCAACCTGCTTCGCATAGCTATCGGCCAAGGTTTCATTGGTAACTATACAAACTTGTTTAGCGCGAATATGTGCATCGAACAAGACTCGCTGCGATAACAGATCTGAGCCTATGTAGATTGGGTAACTACGTTCATCGAGGTCGACATTAAGCGTTTTCATTATGTTGATCCAGCTGGCGCAGAATATCGTTCACCAAAAGGCGTGGCGCTGACCTATCGGTCGCAACCGTAATATCTGCAAGTTCTTGGTAGAGGGGAAGACGAGTTTCGAAAATTTCAGCAATGACGTTTCTTGGATTATCGTTCTGTAGCAGTGGACGTCGGGTGTCTTTAGCGGTGCGATCTACGAGTTGGTCGACCGTTGCCGAGAGGAAGATAACAATTCCGTCGCGACGGATTGCCTTTCTATTTTCTTCGTTGATGACAATACCGCCACCCGTCGCGATAACCAGCGCCTGTTCCTGCGCCAATTCCGCACAGACGGCCTGCTCTCTCCGACGAAATCCAGCCTCGCCCTCAACGTCAAAAATCCAAGGAATATCGGCACCTGTTCGCTCTTCAACGACTCGGTCGGTGTCATAAAAATGCCGACCTAAGCGATCGGCAAGTAATCGGCCAATGGTAGTCTTTCCTACTCCCATTGGCCCAATTAGAAATATATTCTGACGAGACTTCATTCCTACCCTATTAGCTTTCTAGGGGCGTCTCCAGAATACGTGGCGTAATGAAGATAAGCGTTTCTTGCTTATCATTCTGACGGCTCGTTTGCTTGAACAGATGCCCGATTAGCGGTAGATCACCAAGAATTGGTGTCTTCGCTTCCGATTCGACCACAGCTTGCTCAAAAATGCCACCTAAAACAATGGTTTGTCCATTATCTGCAATGACCTGAGTCTCCAACTGAGTGACATCAATGGTTGGTACGCCCGCGACCACTTCACCAATCGAGTCTTTGTTAATGACTAACTGCATAATGATTCGGTTGTCAGGCGTAATCTGCGGCGTCACTTCCAACTTCAAGGTCGCTTCCTTGAACTGAACAGCCGTTGCACCACTTGACGTTGCCTGCTGGTAGGGAATCTCCGAACCCGATTGAATTACTGCGGTTTGCTGGTTACCCGCAATCACTTTTGGCTGCGAGATCACCTCACCACGACCTTCGGCTTCCAGCGCCGAAAGCTCGAGAGTCAGGAAGTTTCCACCCGAAGAGAGCAGACCCACAGCAAAAGAAGAAGCCGTACCTGCGGATGGTGTAGCGGCCAAATCAACCACGAGGCCGCCTGGTGCATCACCGTAGCTGAGAGGGTCGCCGTTAACGATATCTACCACGCCATCTACGGTACCTGTGCCAATACCGATATCACCACCGCCTACGTCACGTGCGTAGTCATAACCCCAACGAACACCAAGATCACGACTGAAGCCCGTGCTAGCCAGCACGATTCGTGCTTCGATAGATACCTGACGAACCGGAATATCTAGCTTATGCAGTAGCTCGCGAAACTCCATTAATTTAGCCTGAGTGTCACTCATAATGATTGAGTTAGTGCGCTCATCTACAATGACACTACCGCGACCGCTAAGGAGACCAGAGGCAGTCTCTTCATTCATCTGCTGGAACAAGGCGTTAATTTCCGCTGCATCCGCGTAATTCACCTCAAAGTGCTCAGTGTAGAGCGGTGCTAGCTGCTCAAGATCGATACTATTCTGAAGTTCTACTCGCTCTCGCTCAGCGATTTCTGCCGCTGGCGCAACCATCAAAACGTTACCAATGAGTCGCTTATCTAGACCTTTAGTTTTCAGTACTAAGTCAAGCGCTTGATCCCATGGAACATTAACTAGGCGTAGCGTGATATCACCTTGAACGCTATCACTCGCTACCAGGTTAAGCTGAGTAATATCAGCAATAATCTGCAGTAGTGAGCGGATCTCAATATTTTGGAAGTTAAAGCTTAAGGTCTCGCCCTGGTAGGCGAATTCGGCTTCGCGCTCTGCACGTTGTTCACGTGTCAACGGCGCTACGCTCACCACAAACTCATCATTCGCTTGGTAGGCTGACATATCGAAATCATCAGAGGTGCTAATTGTCACCACTGCATCTCGGCCACGCTGCTCAAATGAGACGAGGCTTACCGGTGTGGCAAAATCCACAACGTCCATTCGATTTAGTAGTCTTGCCGGCACGGTGTAGTTTGGAATTGTGGCAACAATGTCGCTACCGCGAGACTCGACGTTTACGTTAGCACTTGAGCTACCCAAGTCCAGAATGACGTTACCCTCACCGCGATCACCGCGTCGGAAATCGAAACCATCAAGCTGATTATTGGACGTTGAAGCGCTAGCAAATTGTTGTGTCATTCCCCCTGAGCTGGCGGTGGCAATGGGTTTCTCAATGATCACTGACACCTTATTACCGCGCGTCAGCATTTCATACTGGCCCGCTCCGCTAAGGTTGAAAACTAAACGGGTTTTTTCGTCGGTAGACAGCAGCATGGCGCTAGTTGCTACATCGCCCGATAGGTTGAAACGGCGTTGATCAACGCCGTTGTCCGTATCGGGCAGATCAACAATAATCCGAGCGGGAGACTCCATAAGGTAACCGGAGGCAGAAGGTGCAGCGGTATCAAACGTGAGTACCGCTTCTAGCTGCTCGCCGGGCAAGGTGTTGAATTCAACATTCGTCAATTCCGTTGCTAGCAGCGGTGCTGAAGTCAGCGCGCTTGCCAGCATAGTCAATGCAATTTTAGTTTGACGGATCATCTCTAGTCTCTCTTTTTAGTTGCTGCCCAATTGTTCCAACCCGACCATTTGAATGGTGCGGGGCCGCTCAATCCATGAGCGTGGACCGTTGGGAACAATTTCGAGTAATTCAATATGTGTTGACGTTATTTTGGTGATGCGACCATAGTTCTTACCAATATAGCTACCCACCCCAATGCGATGAACCGAGCCCGACCCATCCTGAAGTGTTGCCCAGCGCGAACCCTGATGGTCAACGTAGCCAATCATTCGTAAATCTGAGATGGCATATAATTCAAGTGGTTGCGGCGTGTGATCAACCGGAGGTTGAATTTCACTGACTTGTGCCGCGCGCTGCGCCAACATCTGTTCTGCTGAAACAGGCGGCTCGAATGGTGCGCGTCGCCCCGATGCTGCGTAAACAAAAGTCTCGTAGGGCGCGAACTCAGGAAGCGGTTCAACGCGACCGGCTGGCCGGGCTTTGACTTGATTCACATACCCTTGAAGGTCAGACTGATCGGCAGCACAGCCGCTCAGAGCGATCACTAACGCCAAACTGCTGAGGAGTGACTTCTTCATTATTCGTCACCTCCCTTGTAACGGTAGGTGCTGGCGGTAATTTCCATTTTTAGATCATCAGGGTTACTGCCGCTGATATCGAAGTTGTGAAGTGTCACAATTCGCGACAACCCCGCTACGCCACTTACGAAGGTACCCATATCGTGGTAGCCACCGGAAACCGTGATCTGAATGGGTAGCTCTACATAGTATTCGCGCACTTGCTCAGGGCGTAACTGAATATTTTTGAAGGATAGGCCACTGTTAATTCCGGACTCGGAAATATCATCCAAAAGGCCTGGCACTTCGGTTTCGGATGGAAGCTGAGATAACAGCGCAGAGAACGACTGCTCAATCTCAACGAGCTGGGCTCGATACACATCGATACTTGAAGCTTGGGCGGCCATCGACTCAAACTGACGTCGCTTTTCAACCTCCTGGCTTTGAGCGCGTTCAAGCTCATCAATCTGCGGCTGAATAACAAACCAGTAGCCAGCACCGGCGATGATCACCGCAAGCAGAACCCAAACGACGATTCGTCCACCAATTGACCACGTACCAATATTCTCAAAATCGAGATCATTGATATCAATCTCGTTTAGCTTGGATAGCGATTCCTGTAATGACATTTAGCTATCCTCCTCTTCATCTTGCTTCGGCTTAGTAATCTGGACTACTAGACTGAACTGACTGGCGAACTCACCGTATTGGGGCGCTGCCTTAATCTCTGTTGGACGCGGATCGGCAAACCACTCTGAAGCCTCAAGGCGTCTTATCAGAGCTGAGATACGAGCACTTGACTCAGCGATACCAACGATTTGAATCCGATTACCCTCACGCTTAACCGTGTTGTAGAAAACACCCTGCGGCAAGGTTCTCGCCAATTGGTCAAATAGATGAACAATCATTGGTCGATCACCCTGGAGGCTTTGAATGACCGTCATGCGGTCAATCATTTCCTGCTTTTGTTCTCGCAATGACCTAATTTCATTGACCTGCAAACGCAACTGCCTAATTTCATTGTCCAATAGCGCATTGCGCTGCGCCTGGTTGTCCTGCGCCGCTGAATACCACTGAGACACAGCGAAGAGCACACCCACCACGGCAACAAGAACAAGGAAGCAAACCTGGATAAACTCTTTCTTCTTTAGCTCGCGGCGTTTATCACGCCACGGGAGTAGGTTAATGTTTGCCATCAATAAAACTCCACATCGCTAAACCTGTTGCTACGGTCATTGCCTGAGCATCTGACTGGAGCGCACGTTTGTTAATCCGCTTGGCAAAATTCACCCGAGCGAAGGGGTCGGCAACAAAACTCTGAATTCCTGTTCGGGCTTCAAAAGCCTCCGCTAAGCCAGGGATAGCTGCGCCACCACCCGCCAAGACAACGTAATCAACCTCACTAATTGACGCCGCAGAAACATAGTTCCGCAAGTTACTTTGCAGCTGATCTACGGCATCTTCAATCCATGGCGCAAGAACCTCTGACTGATAGTCATCAGGCAAACCGCCTAAACGTTTCGCCTGCCCAGCTTCCTCGAGTGAGAGACCATAGCGCTGCATAATCTGATCTGTGAGAAGGTGACCACCGAAGTTCACCTCCCGAGGTACGCCAGTGCCGCCACCCTGAATAACCGTAATATTAGTTGCGGTAGCACCAATATCAAACAGCGCGATTGCCGAGTCTTTATCGGCCTCGAGTTGCGGCGCCACAAAACTAAACGCTCGGGTCAGCGCGAAGACCTCTACATCAACGACTTCTGGCACCAAACCCGCCGCTGAAACCACTTCAGTTAGCATATCTACATTCTCGGAGCGACAAGCAACAAGAAGTATGTCCAGCTGACCTTCGGTTTGCGAAGGCCCCAGCACTTCAAAATCTAGTGAGACCTCTTCGATAGGGAAGGTGATATATTGCTCAGCGTCCATAATGATACGGGTCGCTAACTCCGCCTCAGAAAGCCCTGCTGGCATTTGTAGTCGCTTGATGATCACTGAAGATCCCGTCACCGCAACGGCAGCCCCTTTTAACTTGGTTCCCGTTCTTGAAACCAACTTACGAATGACGCTAGATACTGCATCAGGGTCCTTGATGGTGCGATCAACAACAGCACCCTCTGGCATACCGAGAACGCCATAGGCTTCTATTCGGTACTTGTCTCCCGACTTACTCAGCTCCAGCAACTTCACTGCCGTTGAGCTGATATCGAGGCCTAGAAGGCGACGTTGGGGTTTTGCAAACAGCCCCTTTAAACTCATTATTTCGATTCCTAACGAAGAAATGTTATTCAGTCATGTTATCTTACACAAAATTCGCGGCGCAAATGTGATACGTTCGTCAGCTCGGCCACAAAAGCACGATATACTGCGAAAGTACTCGCCTTTACGCTACGGATTGGTAAGTATATTTTTATTCCCGAGTCCCAGTGTTAAACTGCACTAGGCAACTTGTAACTACTTTTGGATTATCGACTTTTACTATGCAGCTACCCGCTTTTATACGTTTTATTCTCTGGTCTGTCACCGCCGTTTTAGGTGGTGGCATCATGGCAGCAGCTGGCATATACCTCTATCTGAGCCCAAAACTGCCACCGTTGCAAGAGCTCAACGATATTCAGATGCAAACACCACTCATGGTTTATTCACGAGATAATAAACTGATTGGGGTCTTTGGCGAGCAGAAACGTATCCCTATCCTAGCAGAAGACATCCCAGAAGTAGTGGTAAATGCCTTCCTCGCAGCTGAAGACGACCGATTCTTTGAACACAGTGGCGTAGACTACCGAGGTATCGCTAGGGCTGTGGTGCAACTCGCTAGCACCGGCGAAATTCAAGGCGGTGGCTCAACCATCACTATGCAGGTGGCGCGTAATATTTATCTTCACCGCGGCCAAACCTTCACCCGCAAGTTTTCCGAAATCTTACTGTCGTACCAAATTGAGCAGCAATTAAGTAAAGACGAAATCTTCCAGCTCTACGTCAACAAGATCTTCCTCGGAAAGCGCGCCTACGGGATACAAGCTGCTGCCGAAGTGTATTACGGCAAGCCTATTTCCGAACTAAGCCTTGCACAGGTTGCGATGATTGCCGGCCTACCGAAAGGCCCAAGTATTTTTAACCCTATCGTCAATCCAGATCGCGCACGAATTCGCCGAGACTGGATTTTAGGACGAATGCTGGAGCTAAACTACATCACTCAGGCAGACTACTCAGAAGCTATTGCCCAGCCTGTCTCAGCAGGCATACATGATGTAGTGGTGGATGTTCACGCTCCGTTTGTTGCCGAAATGGCGCGGCAGTTCGCTGAAGAGACTTATGGCCCAAGTTATCAGAGCGCTGGATACCGTGTGTACACTACCATTGACAGCACGCTACAACAGGTTGCCCAGCAGAGTGTTATCAATGGACTAGACGAATTTGATGCACGAAAGGGCTACCGAGGAGCTGAGTCCACGCTTAGCCAATGGAGCTCAGACAACCCTGCGCCAGCAGATTGGGAGCCTAATGCCGAAGTCTGGAGCTCCCGACTCGCCGATATCCGAGAAATCGGCGGCAAGATCCCAGCTGCCATTCTCAGCTTAGAGAGCGGCATAATTACTTTAGTCACCGCCGCAGGTGAGCAAATCGTCCTAGATTATCGCGAAGACCTGTCAGATTTTCGTCGTTTCATTAGCGAAGACCTTCGTGGCAACACCCCAGTAAGTTTGGCCGAAGTCTTTGCCGTAGGCGACGTTGTTCGACTCAACGAAACTCGTGACGCCATTGTCCAGATACCTGACGCCCAAGCGGCGCTAGTTTCGCTGTCTCCGAACGACGGCAGTGTGCGCGCACTAGTTGGCGGTTACGATTATTTCCTCAGCAAATTTAACCGTGCTCAGAAGGCGATTCGTCAGCCTGGATCTAGCTTCAAGCCGCTCATCTACTCGGCGGCGCTAGAGAGCGGCATGACTGCCGCTACCATGATCAACGACTCCCCAGTCGTCATTGCCGATGCCGGTGGCGAAAATATCTGGCGCCCCACCAATGACGGGGGCCGTTTCAGCGGTCCCATTCGTTTGCGAGAGGCCCTGTATCGCAGTCGCAACATGGTGTCTATTCGCCTAGTGCAGCAAATGGGGATTAATCCCACTCGCAGCTTTATCTCACGCTTTGGCTTTGAACGCCGAAATCTGCCAGCTTACGTGTCAATTGCGCTTGGCTCATATGGCACCACGCCAATGAAGATGGCGGAGAGCTACGCGGTATTGGCGAACGGCGGTTACCACGTCCAACCGTTTGTCATCGACCGAGTAGAAGACCGCACGGGACGCAAGGTATTTGAGCATCCACGCGTGGTTGTTTGCGACATACAATGTGAGCGAGATCGACTTCAGGCACAGGCAAAAGAGGACGAATTTGAGGCGTTATCACTCTCGGACTTTGAAACCGAAGCTGAGAACGACGCCCCAGCTTATGCGCCAAGAGTGCTCGATGAACGCGCTAATTTCATTCTTGATAGTATTCTGAAGGACGTTATCCAACGTGGCACGGGCCGACGAGCTCGCGTCCTAGAGCGACCAGATATCGGCGGGAAAACGGGCACCACCAATGGGCCAGTTGATGCCTGGTTCTCTGGCTATCAACGCCACGTAGCAACCACGGTTTGGGTGGGTTACGACAGCACGCAAAAGCTCGGCTCGCGCGAATATGGCGGCTCTGCGGCGCTCCCTATCTGGATAGACTATATGCGGGCAGCTCTGGCCGACGAACCGATTTATGAGCGCCCCATCCCTGACGGTGTTGTCTCAGTGCGAATTAACCCCGAGAACGGGCTGCGCACTCGTGATAGCCAGAATAGCGTGCAAGAATACTTCCGTCGTGAGCTACTGCCTGAGTACGAACCTGATGCTATTCAGGACCTCTACCAATCGGATGAGGTTCAACAGAGTCGGGATCTGGAGGATATCTTTTAGCACCCGAAAAACCAGGGCTAAGTCGGATTTGCGCCGCGAGAGCGGGCTCTACCGCCAGGCCACTGTTAACTAATGGTTGCGCGCTCAGAACAGCGAATGCGCTCACAGCAGCGAATGCACCCACTAAAAAGGCCTCCACACAAAGCGTGTCGAGGCCTTTTTAGTCACTTCCTGCTGAGCAGTAAGAAGTCCTTTGAGGCTAAAGCCGAAAGGACTTAGCCGCTAGCGATCTAATCCGTGACGAGACTTAGACCGCAATGGCTTAGCGAATCTTAGGATCTAGCTCGCCACGGTCATAACGCGCGACCATATCATCCAACGAGATTGGCTTTATCTTACTGGCCATTCCGGCGGTGCCGAATGCTTCATAACGATCTACGCAGATCTCTTTCATCGCATCGGTGGTGCGCTGCAGGAATTTACGCGGATCGAACTCGCTTGGGTTCTGCGCCAAGAAACGACGCACCGCACCAGTAGAAGCTAAGCGCAGATCCGTGTCGATATTCACCTTGCGAACACCATGTTTAATACCTTCACAAATCTCCGAGACAGGAACGCCATAAGTCTCAGGGATTTCTCCGCCAAATTCATTAATAACTGCTAGCCATTCCTGTGGTACAGAGGATGAACCATGCATTACCAAGTGCGTACCTGGGATACGCTGGTGAATTGCCTTAATGCGGTCAATCGCCAAGATGTCGCCTGTAGGCGGGCGAGTAAACTTGTAGGCGCCGTGCGACGTGCCAATGGCGATTGCCAGCGCGTCAACATGTGTTTTAGAGACGAAATCAGCTGCTTCCTCCGGATCCGTTAGCATTTGTTCATGGCTAAGGATGCCCTCGGCACCAATACCATCTTCTTCACCAGCTTGACCGGTTTCTAGGGAGCCTAGACAACCCAGCTCACCTTCAACGGAAACACCACAGGCATGCGACATTTCCACCGTGCGGCGGGTGACATTGACGTTATAGTCGTAGTCAGTTGGCGTCTTGCCATCTTCGCCTAGCGAGCCGTCCATCATCACCGACGAGAAACCAAGCGCGATTGAACGCTGACAGACCGCCGCACTCGTCCCGTGGTCTTGGTGCATCACGACAGGGATATCTGGAAATTCCTCAACGGCGGCAAGAATCATATGGCGCAAGAATGGCGCGCCTGCGTATTTGCGAGCGCCTGCCGATGCCTGAAGTATCACTGGGCTGTCGGTGGCTTGCGCCGCCTCCATAATTGCCCGCGTCTGCTCTAGATTGTTAACATTAAAAGCTGGAACACCATAATTGTATTCAGCCGCATGATCGAGTAACTGCCTCAACGAAATGAGTGCCATGATTAGATCCTCTTTGTTGTTGCGCGTGCGCAACGTTCCCTATTTGCTTTTTGATTAGGCCCTTGATTCCAACATCGCAACGGCGGGCAACACTTTTCCTTCAACGTACTCAAGGAAAGCTCCCCCACCTGTAGAGATGTAAGATACCTGGTCTTTTATGTTGTACTTATCGATTGCTGCCAACGTGTCACCGCCACCAGCTAACGAGAATGCAGGGCTCTTTGCGATAGCCTGTGATAGCGCCTCCGTCCCTTTTGCAAATTGGTCGAACTCAAAAACGCCGACCGGTCCATTCCACAAAATCGTTTTCGCCTCAGTGAGGAGAGCCGCCATTTGGCGAGCCGATTCAGGACCAATATCGAAGATCATGTCGTCTTCGCTTACATCCTCCACTGCCTTCACAACTGCTTCAGCAGTAGGAGAGAATTCTTTACCCACCACAACATCTACCGGAAGTGGGATGTTGGTTTTTGCCATCAGCGCTTTCGCCGCCGGAATTAAGTCCGCTTCGTAGAGCGATTTACCCACTGGGTGACCCGCCGCAGCCAAGAAGGTATTAGCAATACCGCCGCCAACGATCAGCTGATCAACCACATCAACGAGTTGTTCCAAAACCGTTAGCTTAGTTGACACCTTGGAGCCGCCAACGATAGCAGTCATTGGCTTGGCTGGCGCCTGAAGCGCTAAGGCTAAAGCGTCAAGCTCGCCCGCCAACAGTGGCCCTGCTACCGCGATTGGGGCAAACTTTGCCACCCCATGCGTACTCGCCTGCGCACGGTGGCTGGTGCCAAATGCGTCCATTACATAAACATCGCACAACGCCGCCATTTTCTTGGCCAAGGACTCATCGTCCTTCTTTTCACCCACATTAAAGCGAACGTTTTCAAGCAGCACAATTTGCCCCGGCTCTACGTCTACGCCGTTGAGCCAATTTTTGATCAATGGTACATCCTGACCTAATAGCTGACTTAGATGCGCTGCCACTGGAGCTAGCGAGTAGGCTTGGTTTTCTAAATCCGAACCACCCTCTACAGGGCGTCCTAGGTGTGACATGACCATCACCGCAGCGCCAGCTTCTAACGCGAGTTTTAAACTGGGAAGAGCGGCCAAGATACGCGCATCGCTCGTCACTGTGCCGTCACTGATCGGAACATTTAAGTCTTCGCGGATCAATACTCGCTTACCAGCCAATGATTCGTTTGCCATTAATTTTACAGTCATGTTAGCTCTCCCAAGCTGATCATCTGTTGAACATGGAGCGCGCTATCAACTAGTCGATTTGCATAGCCCCATTCATTATCGAACCAAATTAGCACTTTGACTAAATGGTGGTTTACTACCGCACTCTGCGGCACATCAATTACCGCACTATGGTGGTCGTGGATAAAGTCACACGATGCCAATGGTTCGGTAGAGATGCTGATATATTGATTGCTGTCCGCCAATTGCTGTAAGCAGGCTGTGAACGCGCCGCGAGTAATTGCTCGATCGGTTTGAACCGTCAGCTCAATGGCCGAGACATTCGACGTGGGCACGCGTATCGATGAGCTATGCAGTCGCCCCTCCAGATGAGGAAGTAAACGATAAACACCTCTGTCGAGCGCAGTTTCTACTGGAATCATTGACTGCATTGCGCTGCGTGTCAGCCGTAAATCCACATCGTGGTAGGCATCAATAACGGGTTGATCGTTCATCGCCGAATGCAACGTTAGACTGCTACCGGCTACCACCCCAAATTGTTCGTCCAACACCGCCACCATCGGTATTAGTGCGTTTGAGGTACAGGATCCGCAGGAAATCACGCCATCTTGCCGAGTAACTTGATCCTGGTTAAAACCATAGATCAAAGTGCGATCGACATCGGGCTGTGAAGGGTTGGAGATGAGCACATGCTTTAAGCTGCCACCTACTTGGCGGCGTGCCTCCTCAGCACTAACACTCCCCGAGCACTCAATGAGCACATCAACGTCAATTTGAAGTGCCGTAAAGTCGGCCTCGTGAGTAATGTTAATGACATGCCCGTTAACCACTAGGCAATTATCCTCAATCACCACCGACCCCGGAAATCGCCCATGGGTAGAATCGTATTTGAGCAAGTGGCAGATTGTTTCGATAGGCGCCAGCTCGTTGATAGACACCACCGCGAGGTGGTGCCAAAGATCACGTTCAACTATGGCGCGGAGTACCGATCGCCCGATACGTCCAAAGCCATTAATTGCAAGTTGGGCGCTCACGCGAACTCCTAAGCTAGTAGCTCCAACGAAACCGTCACAACATTATCTACGCTAAAGCCAAACATTTCGAATAGCTCATTCGCAGGGGCTGACTCGCCGAAGGTCTCCATCGCAACAATGCGACCATCTAGACCCACGTACTTGTACCAGTAATCGCGATGCGCGGCTTCGATCGCTACGCGCGGCAATACCGCGCTTGGCAATACCGCCTCGCGGTATGCGGCATCCTGTTGATCGAAACGCTCACAACATGGCATGGAGACAACGCGAACGTTCTTGCCCTGAGCAGCGAGCACTTGCTTCGCCTGAACAGCTAGCTCTACCTCGGAACCCGTGGCAATCAGAATAAGCTCTGGCGTACCGTCACTATCGGATAGGATATAACCACCGCGCGCTGCGTCGGCGACTTGCGCTGCAGTACGAGGCTGCGGCTCTAGGCCTTGGCGGGTAAAGATGAGGGCACTAGGACCATCATTGCGCTCAACCGCGGCCTGCCAGCTTACGGCGCTTTCGACCACATCACAGGGGCGCCATGTTTCTAGGTTCGGCGTAGAGCGAAGCGACGTAAGCTGCTCTACCGGCTGGTGAGTAGGACCGTCTTCGCCCAAGCCGATTGAATCGTGGGTATAAACGAAGATAGCACGCTGCTTCATCAACGCCGCCATGCGGACCGCATTACGCGCGTATTCCATAAACATCAAGAAGGTGCCGCCGTAAGGTACGAAGCCACCATGAAGCGCGATACCATTCATAATAGCGCTCATTCCAAACTCGCGAACACCATAGTAGATATAGTTACCGGAGGCATCCGCACCCGTAATCCCTTTACTACCATCCCATTTGGTTAGGTTAGATCCCGCGAGGTCCGCCGAACCGCCAACCATTTCAGGAAGAATGGGGCCGAGTTGATTCAAACAAATTTGACTTGCCTGACGGGTAGCCACCTTTTTAGGGTTTGCTTGTGCGTCGGCAATGAACGCGGCCATATCGGCAGCGAAGCTTTCTGGGAGCTCACCCGCCATGCGACGTTTGAATTCAGCGGCTAGCTCTGGGTGATCGGTGGCATACTCAGCGAAACGATCATCCCATTCGGCTTCTTCCGCCGCGCCTTTGTCCTTGGCATCCCATGCTTCATAGATATCTTCAGGGATAACGAAAGGCTCGTGAGTCCAGCCTAGCGTCTTACGTGCCGCAGCAATCTCTGCATCACCTAGTGGTGCGCCATGAACGCCAGAGGTGCCCTGCTTGTTCGGTGAGCCGAAACCGATAACGGTCTTAGCGCAGATTAAGGTTGGTTTACCAGTTTCAGCCTTCGCGGCCGCAATCGCCGCTTCGAGCGCTTCAGCATCATGTCCATCAACATTTGGTATGACGTGCCAGCCATATGCTTCAAAACGCGCTGGGGTGTCATCGCCGAACCAGCCACCAACTTCGCCATCAATGGAAATATTATTGTCATCGTAGATAGCAATGAGCTTACCTAGCTCGAGAGTTCCTGCCAGCGAACAGGCTTCGTGAGAGATACCTTCCATAAGACAACCGTCACCAAGGAAGGTGTAGGTGTAGTGATCAACAATGTCGTGATTGTCACGGTTGAACTGGGCCGCCATCATTTTCTCAGCCAGCGCCATACCCACCGCATTGGTCACACCTTGACCCAGTGGGCCAGTAGTTGTTTCCACGCCTGGCGCATAGCCATATTCAGGGTGACCCGGCGTCTTTGAGTGCAGCTGGCGGAAGTTCTTTAGCTCTTCGATAGAAAGCTCATAGCCGCTAAGGTGTAGCAGTGAGTAGATCAGCATTGACCCATGGCCATTCGATAGCACAAAGCGATCTCGATCTGCCCACTCAGGATTACTTGGATTGTGCTTTAAAAATTTATTCCAAAGAACCTCAGCAATATCCGCCATCCCCATTGGGGCGCCTGGGTGACCGCTGTTAGCTCGCTGAACAGCATCCATTGATAATGCGCGAATAGCATTGGCTAAGTCTTGACGAGAGGGCATGTAAAGCTCCTTGTTGAATCGAATAAAAGGTCGAAAAGCATCTGAATCTTGTCAGAGGGTATTCTCACTGATGCCTGTACTAAGAGCAACGGCAAAATGAGTGCTTTTCGGCTATGTAAATTGCAAGATCATAACGACCCTTTATATCAATATATTTTGATATATTGAAATTTTTTGATATTATGCCGCCATGAGTCGAATTTCCGCGCCAATATCCCGCCTAGATAACACTGCAGCATTCCTGAAAGCTGCGGCGGACCCGCTTCGCCTGTTAATCCTGCGCGTTTTAGCAAGCAACTCTTATAATGTAGCTGAGCTTTGCCAAATCTTCTCGCTGCGACAACCTGCCTTGAGTCATCATCTGAAGCTATTAACCCACGCCGGCTTGATTTTAAGCCGAAAAGAGGGCACGAGTGCGTTCTATCGGCGGGTTCCGGTTTCTGGTGAACTCTCGGCGTTGGCCGATGCTCTCTATCTCACTACCGACCGACTTGCGTTAGATAGCACTATCCAAGGAAGTGTTGCCGATGTGCATCAGGCACGCACCGCTACCGCCCAACAGTTTTTCGAAGCCAACGCTTCCACGCTTCGAGAGCAACAGGATCTCATCGCCGATTTCGGCGTGTATGGCGAGCAGGTTGCTGAAATGATCGACCGGCTGAGCAAGCGCAGAGGGACGGCATTAGAAATAGGGCCTGGCCGCGGCGAGTTATTAGCGTTCCTCAGCCAACGATATCAGCAGGTTCAAGCGGTAGATATTTCATCAACTATGCTTGAGGTGGCGCGCCGAACGGTAGAACAGGCAGAACTGAATAATGTCACGCTGCTTCATGGCGATACGACTCAAGAAGATATCCAGTCGGCAGATCTTATTGTCGTCAATATGGTCCTCCACCATACGCCTTCTCCGGTCCGCATATTCAAGGACCTTGCCGGTCATTTGAGCCGCGATGGAATTCTGGTCGTATGCGACTTAGTTCGCCATGACCAAAGCTGGGTGAAAGACGCCTGTGGCGACCTTTGGCAGGGCTTCGAACAAGAAGAGCTATTGAGTTGGGCGCGCGATGCCAGCTTAAAACCAATCGACAGTCAGTTCTTTGCTTTGCGCAATGGCTTTCAATTTCAACTTTTTACGTTTACAACACGAGTAGGCAACACAGATGAGTGAGTATACCCTTTTTACTTCAGAGAGCGTCTCTGAAGGACATCCTGACAAACTAGCAGACCAAATCTCTGACGCCATTTTGGACGCTATGATTGCTCGCGACCCACACGCTCGTGTGGCGGTCGAAACGCTAGTAAAGACCGGCATGGCAGTGGTTGCCGGCGAGGCCACCACCACCTGCTATGTCGACCTCGAAGACATCGTTCGCAAGGTGATCACGGATATTGGCTACAACAGTTCGTTGGTTGGCTTCGACGGCGAATCTTGCGCGGTCATTAACGCCATTGGTAAGCAGTCTCCTGACATTGCTCAGGGCGTCGACCGCAGTGCCCCAGAAGAGCAGGGTGCAGGCGATCAGGGCTTGATGTTTGGTTATGCAACCAATGAGACTGAGGATTTCATGCCTGCGGCGCTCTACTACTCACACAAGTTAGTTCAGCGTCAGGCCTATTTACGCAAGAACAAGATTCTCCCTTGGTTGCGCCCGGACGCCAAGTCTCAGGTAACGCTTCGCTATGATGACGCCGGACAGCCCGTTGCCATCGACGCTGTAGTCCTGTCTACCCAACATGACCCAGACGTATCGCTCGAGACGCTTCGCGCTGCGGTTCGCCGCGAGATCATTGAGGCAGAACTGCCTGCTGAATGGCTTCACGCTGACACTAAATACCACATTAACCCTACTGGTAACTTTGTAATTGGCGGGCCAGTGGGCGACTGCGGTCTTACGGGTCGAAAAATTATTGTCGATACATACGGCGGTGCAGCACGACACGGAGGCGGTGCATTCTCCGGCAAAGACCCGTCAAAGGTTGATCGCAGCGCGGCATACATTGGTCGCTACGTGGCCAAGAACTTAGTCGCCGCTGAGTTAGCTGACCGTGCCGAGGTTCAAGTGTCTTACGCCATTGGCGTTGCCGAACCAACTTCGGTATCAGTTAACAGCTTTGGCACTGGTAAGTTAAGCGACGCGCGTCTCGCAGAGATCGTTCGGGAAGTGTTCGACCTCCGACCTTACGCCATCACTAAGCAATTGAACCTGCTGTACCCAATGTACCAGCTGACCGCAGCTTACGGACACTTCGGTCGTAAACCGTTCGAACATACCTATGAGTGGACTGAAAGCGAGAAGGGTGAAGTGACGAAACACTCAAAGACCTTTACCGCGTTCACCTGGGAAAAAACTGACAAGGTTGAGGCGCTCCAAGCCGCTGCCAACGTATAAAGATTAGAGGTTTTAACAATGACTGATTACAAAATTCGTGACATCAACCTAGCCGATTGGGGCCGCAAGGAAATTCATATTGCCGAGCAGGAAATGCCTGCGCTGATGGCTCTTCGTACACGCTACCAGGCGGATAAGCCACTTGCTGGCGCGAAGATTTTGGGTTGTATTCACATGACAATTCAAACGGCAGTGCTGATCGAGACACTTGTGGCGCTTGGCGCTGAAGTTCGTTGGTCGAGCTGCAACATCTTCTCGACCCAGGATCAGGCCGCCGCGGCCATCGCTGCTTCGGGCGTCCCGGTTTTCGCTTGGAAGGGTGAAACCGAGGAAGAGTACGAATGGTGTTTGCATCAAACTATCCTCAAGGACGGTGAGCCTTGGGACGCAAATATGATTCTGGATGATGGCGGTGACCTTACACTGCTTATCCACAACGAATACCCTGAGATTCTGGATCGAATTCACGGTGTCACCGAAGAAACAACAACCGGCGTTCATCGTCTCTACGAGATGATGGAGAAAGGTGAACTTAAGATCCCTGCGGTGAATGTTAATGACGCAGTGACCAAGAGTAAGAATGACAACAAATATGGCTGCCGTCACTCGCTCAATGACGCCATTAAGCGCGGCACCGATCATCTCCTAGCCGGTAAGAAGGCGCTGGTCATTGGTTACGGTGACGTTGGTAAGGGTTCAGCACAATCGCTTCGTCAGGAAGGGATGATTGTTCGTATTACTGAAATTGACCCAATCTGTGCAATGCAGGCTTGCATGGACGGCTTCGAGGTTGTGAGTGCCTACAACGACGGCATTAACACCGGCAAAGTAGAAGACACCAATACCGAAGTACTCAGCAATACCGATCTACTGGTCACCACAACAGGTAACGTCAATGTAGCGGATTCAGCCATCCTTAAGGCGCTGAAGCCGGGCTGCGTCGTGTCAAATATTGGTCATTTCGACAACGAGATCGACACCGCATTCATGCGCAAGCATTGGGAGTGGGAAGAAGTGAAGCCTCAGGTACATTTAGTGCACCGCGATCGCGCGAACAACGATTACCTAATCCTTCTGTCAGAAGGTCGTTTGGTGAACTTGGGCAACGCAACGGGGCACCCGTCGCGCATCATGGATGGCTCTTTCGCGAACCAGGTGTTAGCACAAATGTATCTATTCGATCGCAAGTTTGCCGACTTAGCTGCTGCGGATAAAGCGGCCAATATCACGGTAGAACTTCTACCTAAGAAACTTGATGAAGAAGTGGCTGCCAACATGGTCGCTGGCTTTGGTGGCGTGTTAACACAACTAACTCCACAGCAAGCCGCGTACATCAACGTCCCGGTTGAAGGCCCTTACAAGCCTGAGACCTACAAGTACTAAGTTGCTGAATGGCTAGGTTAATTCGGCTACTGGATCGAGCGTTATCGCCTTCGGCGAGCACGCTCGAGCTTTCGGCTGCGCCTAGCCATCACTTGCTTAAAGTGCTTCGTGCTAAGCCCGGTCAAGCTGTTGAAGTTTTCGATGGCAATGGACGTTTCGCGCGCGGTAACTTAGGGACACTTTCCAGCAAGAAAGTTGCCGCCATAGACATCTCAGAATGGGGCAATGCCTCACTGGAATCGCCTCTTGATATCACCCTTTGCTTAGCCATTTCGAAGGGCGATCGCTTCGATTATGCGCTTCAGAAAGCAACTGAATTGGGCGTCAATCGCATTATCCCCATGATTGCCGAACGTAGTGAGTTCAAGCTAAAAGGTGAGCGACAGGAAAAGAAAAAATTGAGTTGGCAAGGGATTGTGGATGCTGCCGCCGAACAATGTGGCCGGTTTCATAGCCCAGTAGTAGCAACGCCCACAGCGACTGAAAAACTCATTCCATCCATGGGCGGTGAGTTCGATCTAAAGCTTGTTCTTCACCACCGATCTGCCACTAAACTAGACAGCACGATTACGCCGCGAAGTGTTGCACTATTGATTGGCCCTGAGGGTGGTCTTTCCGAGCAGGAAATTAGCTTGGCTGAAAGTGTTGGCTTTAGATCCGTATTATTCGGTCCGAGGGTGCTGCGAACTGAAACCGCCCCTATCGTTGCGCTATCCATTCTCCAGCAGTTTTACGGCGACTTCACTTAGCGCTTAGCAAGCTGCTCCACATATTCAATCCAGTGCTGTTCAATTTCAACCAAGTCCGGAAGCCAATACTGCTGTTCGTGAATCTGCAGTGCCATCGTCATACCGGGAAGCGTGACGTTTTCAACCGCGGCTAAATCCGGTGCCATAAGTCGCAAGATCCGTGGCACGGTCTGCAAGCGAATGGCGAAAAATCGGTAGTGATCACTCCCACCGGCGCTGTTGAGTACCGCGATAGGCGCTCCGTCTTGGTAATCGAATTCGCGCTCGGTTGCCAAGTACTGTAGATCAATCAATGGTACCGCTCGCTCCCGCCAGCGCACCTCACCCGCCAGCCATTTGGGGCCATCCTTTACCGGTCGAATAGTCACTCCAGATACGATTTCCGCAACGGACATCGTCGGTAGCGCCACGCTCATTTCACCCAGACTCATGAGAAGTGTAGGGATGTCGGCGCTCGGCTTTTCCAATAATGGATGATCTACAAACGACACTGAGGTCTCCTTTCTACTGTCCAGTTGATCACAGCATCCGCGATATCATTAGGATGAATCTGTGCTTCAACGTTAATTACTGCTTTAACATCATTAATCATTCCGTCAGCTACCGCTGAAGCGGGGTCTTGCACCCAAATCGTAGCACCAGCTCCCTGAGCTAGGCGGGCACCGCTTGGTCCCTCACCACTCAGCCCACTGAGATAAATCACTAAACTCTGGCCTCGAAACCGCTTAGTAACAGAACCGACTACGTGATCAATCGAGGGAGCAAATTTCCCGCTCCACGGGGTGCTAGATCGTGCCAAAGTCAGGTTGCTACCAAAAGTAACTTTATCTTCTGCACTCAGTACATAGACATAGCCACCAGCTAGCTGACTGACCGATTGAACCGCGACCACTGGCCAACGCCCCTGTTTCGAAAACTGATCAATCATCGAACGTTCAGCACCCACTGATTGGTGCTGAACGACAAGTAGCGCGGCGTCCTCAATCACAGGTAACTGCGCGAGTAGCTGGCCGATAACCTGTGGGCCACCTGTTGACGCGGCGAGAATAATCAACTTAGTGAGTGATTGACATCCATGCTGATCAAGCTGCTTTAGCCTGCTTACCCAATTATCGAAGCCTCGTGTATTGAGGCTTGGTAACTGGCCATCACTGACTAATACCGCCAATGATGTAGCGTCCTCGTTGGCTCGCCCATGAAGCCAGCAAGCCACTTCTTTGTGATTGTCATTGGGCGTCCAGTCATCATCAATATGAGCACTAAACGCCACCTTAAACCCGGACGCCTTCGCAATCGCGCGCTGATTGGATAGCGCCAACAAATCGTTCGCAAGCAATCCAATCAGTGGCTTGTCCATCAGTTAAACTCTGCCAACCCCGCGCGCTCAGATAGAAACTCCCTGATCTGCGCGAGTAGTCGATCTTCTTGATATGGCTTACCCATATAGTCTTCCACCCCAATTTCCTTCGCCCGCTCACGGTGCTTTTCACCGGTACGCGACGTAATCATGATAATGGGGACATGCTTCAATCTCACCGAGGTCTTAACCGTTCTCGCCACCTCGAAGCCATCCATATTCGGCATTTCGATATCAAGTAGCATGACATCGGGCACCACATCTTGGAGCTGACGCACTGCATCAACACCATCTTTAGCTGTTACCACGTCGAAGCCTTCACGATTGAGAAGACGACTGGTCACTTTACGTACGGTTACCGAATCATCCACTACCATGATCAACGGCGTTTCTCTCGACGCAACTGAACTCTCAAGTAGATCATGCGCATGCTTTTCATAGCCAAGGGCCAGATCGGCACGTAGCATCGCCACCAAATCAAGGATCACAACAACGGTACCATCACCCAGGATGGTTGCCCCATTTAGCCCTGGGGTTGATGCAAACTGAGGCCCTAAACTCTTCACTACAATTTCGCGCGAACCGTGGAGCTGATCCACGTGCATCGCAAAATGATGATCATCGGTTTTGACTAGTACCAATGGAATGGCACCCGTATCGTCAATGCTTTGCGGCTGTGCCGACAAGCCCATGACTTCACCTAAGTAACGGAGATCGTACTCGTTATCGGCGAAATTAAATTTGGCTTCTGGGTTGTTATAAAGCGCTCTCAACTGCGCGGGCTCAATTCGGGCAATACCCTCTACACTGGATAGTGGCAACGCAAAGGTATCATCCGCCACGGTGATCATCAGCGCGCGGTTTACTGATAAGGTAAATGGTAACCGCACTACAAACTGAGAACCTTGACCTCGCTCTGAGAATACCTCAATTTGACCGCCAAGCTGACGCACTTCCTGCGCAACCACATCAAGGCCAACACCACGTCCAGAAACCTGACTCACGTCATCGCGAGTAGAGAACCCAGGGCGGAAGATAAACTGATAAATTTCCTGTTCGCTGAGCTCCTGGGAATCTGCCAGCAGCCCCGAATCAATCGCCTTGCGACGAACTCGCTCAACGTTAATGCCGTCACCATCATCGGCGAGGCCGATAACAACTTGCGCACCTTCGCGTGCCACAAAGATACGGATAACACCTTCCTCATCCTTGCCATTGGCTGCACGAGCGGCGGCATCTTCAATACCATGATCAATGGCGTTTCGAAGCATGTGCTCTAACGGACCAACCATCTTATCAAGCATGTTTCGGTCGAGTTCGCCTTCCACGTTACCCAGCTCTAAACGAACCGGCTTTCCTAACTCTGAAGAAACTTGGCGAACTACCCGTCTTAATCGCGGTACAAGACGCGAGAACATAACCATTCGACTTCGCATCAAGCCTTCCTGAAGATCGGTATTAATTCGACCTTGCTGGAGTAATAGCGTTTCCGTGTCTCGGGCATTATCCAGTAGCGATGACTTCAAATCTTGCAGATCCGATGCCGACTCAGACAGTGACCGAGAGAGCTGCTGAAGGGTGGTATACCTATCCATCTCGAGCGGGTCGAAACCCTCTAAACTAGCCAGTTCTGCCAGCTGCTCCTGACGAAATAGAATTTGTGCCTCGGTTTCAATATCTAGGCGGCGAACCTGTTCACGCAGGCGGTTAATGGTGTTATCCATTTCGTCCAAGTTAAAGGCAAAGTCAGTAACCTGCTGTTCAACTCGCGAACGGGCAATACTCGTCTCGCCGGCCAGGTTGACCATTTCATCTAGTAGCGTGGACGATACGCGAACCACCTCTTGCGGCGCTTTGTGTTCAAACTGCGTAGCAGCCCCAAGGTCAGCGAAGCTTGCGGCTGACTTGGTACTCTGAGAAGCGGTATTTTCAACAAGTTTACTTAGCGCTTGGTTACCTTCATCCCCAATAACCGTTAGTGCATTTTCATCCACTGTTTCAGGGGATGACTCGCTTACTTCCCCAGCTGCGGAAACCGCACTTAGGCTCGAATCGCCTTCGACAATACGCTGAATAAGGTTAAAATTCTGGCTACCCAGCCAGATACGACTTTGCTCTACACTATATCGAAGCTGGTCAATAGCCGTGGTTAATGTGCCTCGCTCGGCTGACGGAACATCCACCCTGAAGTATCGAATGAGCCAGCTCTCTAAATCGTGTGCGATTTCACCGGCTACGTTCAATCCAGCCATGCGAGCACTACCCTTGAAGGTATGCAAGTGGCGCTGAATATCTTCATTAGGCGCCGTTGCTGCAGGATCCTGACTCCACTGGTCGGCAGCCGAATCTAGCAATACCACCAATTCTTCCGCTTCATCAACAAACAGCGCGAGAATTTCCGCATCAATCTCCAACATCGCTGCGTCAACATCTAGCTCTCCAGAGCCTGAAGGCGCTTCAGCCACTGTGGAGGGTTCCGAATGACAGTGCTCGAGCTGACTATCCGGCTGAGCCTCAATAGTCAGCGAATCATCAAACTCGGCCTCGTTTGAGGCGTCGTTAGGAGGTTCATGATTTACTTCAGCTACGGCAGACGTAGGCATGGATGACGCTTCATGATGCGCTTTGAGCGCTTGAGTTTCGTCTTCCGGCACTTCATGAGCAGGTGGCTCTTCATGCTCCTCGTCGTGCTCACCCACGAGCTCAAGGGGAGTGATTAAGCTTGGATCAACAGGTGGCTCAGTAGGATTATCCTCTGTTTCAGAAGTCGACAGTTCAGAAGCCTGCTTCAAGCGCGACATAAGCTCTTCAATGAGCTCGAGCTCACTGTCTATAGGCGTCATTTTTTGACTGGCTACGAGCTGGTTAATGCGATCGATCAGCGTATCGCAAAGGTGGCGAAGTCCGAACACGGTGGCTTCGTCATCTCGAGATAACCTAGCATCTTGTAGCAAGCTAATGAGTCCAGCCATAAAGCCGGACAGAGCTTCCTCATTGGTCTTCAGCGAAAGTTCATAAAGCGCTTGAGTGGCCTCAACGAGCTTAGGAATGGCGCCATCGCTATCACCATCAACCCAATCATCAACAATGTCTTCGGCATCGAATAGGGCATCGATGGCCGGTGAAGAAATCAGCGCAATAAATTCTGGATTGGAGCTATGGAATTGTCCAGGGAGGCCACCTAAAATAGGTTCAATCCAACGGTCATGAAGCCCTTCAATCATTGCGAACAGCGCATCTTGATCAATTAAATCGGCAACCGATCGCCCCGCTACAACCTCCGGAATTAATGCTTCAATCGTGGTCACTACACCCGCGAGTAAATCTGTGAAAGCCTTATCAACTTTTACTTGATGTGCGATGAGAGCCTTCGTTAAGCGCTCCACGGGGGCCGCAACCTCGGCCAGATCTTTAAGCTCAGACATATACGCCGAGCCTTTGAGAGTATGAAGTGCGCGGCGCACATCCTCACTGGGAACGTACTCAAGTGGCTCGGTACTGCGAACCTCAGCAATAAAGGCTTTAATCGCAGCGAGGTGAACACCAGCTTCAGCAACGAAAATTCCGATCAACTCATGATCAATTTCATCTGGGACTACGTCTGACGCAGGTAGCTCCTCTGAATGTGTTTCAGGCTCAACCGCTAGTAGCGCAGCCGCCGCCTCTAAATCTTCCTTTTTCAAACACTCTGAGACATCAACCAAGCGTCTTTGTAGTGCCGAATCCGGATCGGGTTGCACGGTAGCAAAGGCATCAACTAAGCGCGGCGCCAAGTCGCGAACGCCTTGAATAAATGCCACGCCTTGATCGGAGGGCAAGACAGCGCCGTCGAGGAGTCGATTCAGATAATCCTCCACGGCAAAAGCAACCTCGCCTAGCGCTTCCGCCCCGACCATTCGGCCACTGCCTTTTAGGGTATGGAAAGCACGACGAAACTCGGTCAAGGAAGAGCGGTCAGTTCGATCAAGCTGCCAAGCGGCAAAATGAATATCAATCTGTTCGAGTACTTCTTCCACTTCCTCTAAGAAGATTTCTAGAATCTCTTCATCAATATCTGGGCGTGCGATTGACGGCATCTCTTCGGACACCTGCGCTGCTTCGGTATCTGCTGAAGCCTCAATAGGGGTGCTATCTGGCTCGCCGAAGGTGTTGGCTTCGTTATCCGCGTTGCTGTCGTTCTCGGCCGGGCTAATTAACTGCGGTATCTCATTAGTATCAATAGGCGGCTTCGACAAGTCGATTGCTGACGAAATCGGTGCTACGGCATAGCCCAATTCCGCAACATCGTTCTGTGCTTGAAGAATTAATCGTGTGCGTTCGGCCGCTGAAGCATTAACACTCTCTACCAAGTATTCAATCGCAGTGATGGCACTCGCAAGGGTGTCTAGTTGATCCCAATTTACCTGGCTTTCACGAGCGAGCTTTTCCTCGACGTACCTAGCAAGTGCGCCCAGCACGCGTGCAGCTTCGAGCTCTTCGGCAGCTTCCAAACATAGTCGCGCATCGGTAAGGAGTTTCGGGACTGGACCTATGGCGTCTGGATTGAATTGTTGAGCAATAAATAGACTTATAGCATCTTTACAATTTTCCAATCCCGTAAGCGCCTCATCCACAGCTCGGTACTGTTGAGCATCTCGCTCAACAAGCTCATGGGAAGGGCGACCGGCTTCAATCTTTAACAACTGTTCCAGCACGACATCAATCGTCCGAATCGTGATGGAGTAATCACTCACTTCGTCGCTAACAATATTTCTCAGAATAGACTCTAACTGCCCCGCATGCTTGCCCTCGCCTAATAGCGAGAGGGCATCAGCGGCTCGGCGCAGCGCGCCGATTAGCCGCCTTTGCGTAGCCGCTAAGTCTGAGTGATTATACTGTTCGGAAGTACGTCGAGCGTCATTCAGCTCAAGTCGGATTCCCGCCACAATCCTAAGGCGGTCAACGGCACTGAGTACTGGCCAAGCGTTACCAGATTCATCGTCTACCTCGAGGCGAGGTAATGCGTTTACTAAGCCATACTGTTCTCGCACAGAATCAAGATGATCGGATGGCGTGTTGAGGAGCGCAACCTCATAGAGAAGGTTCTTAATCAAACCTCTAGGTGCCATTTCTGTGAGCGCTTTCGCTCCGTATTGTTCGATGAATTTAAGGTAGCGATCAAGTTGTCGCAGGACAAAAAGCAGGGCATCCGAGGGCTTAGCCTCTCCCTCTTTTAGGCGACAAGCGAGCAGGTATGCTAGGTCCCAAATTGGCGACACGGCTGTCTGCTTGGTAATGGTGGATACCCGAAGCGTCACTTCAACTAGGTAGGTAGCTGCCTTTTCTTGGTCTTGCTTTCGCAACAGCGCAAGCAATGCGTACTGATACATTTTACGCAGCTTCGCGATGGCCCCCTTAAGGGTTGCATCATCAAACCGGGGGTCAACATGCGTGCGTGAAGCCAGCTCTAGCGGAGCAAGATCGGGGAGAAATATTGGCGTTTCACTAAAGAGGTTGTGCGATCGAACAGCACGGATGTCATTGAGAATTGGCAACAGGGGTAACGGATCATCGGCGCGCTCTGCCACCGCGACTTTAACAAATGCTGGCAAGCTTTCAATGCCCTTGCGCAAAACGCTCGTGGCTCGACTCACTTCGGCTACTCGGCTATTTATTATCGCATGGCAAAGAAGCTCTAGCTCCTCGGCCAGCACTGCGACCCCATAACACTCAACCATTCGCAAACTTGCAGCGGATTGGTGCAGGTAACTAAGACAGAAACGCAGCTGCGCTTCATCGTCAGTCTTTTGCAACCATTGGTTCAAAGCGCCCGTTGCAGCATTTAGTACTTCGTCTAGTTCGGATGAAATCCAATCCAGTGCTGTGAAGTTACGGTCAACCGCCATAACATCTACCTTTTTTATTCTATTATTTTTTGGTAAGCGACAACATCACCCTTACCAACGAATCGTAACTTCGGATGCTGCCATTGGGTCATCTCTCCAGGACCAATAATCAGCAAGCCGTTAACATTCATTCTCGAGACCATTAAATCAAGTACTCGACGGCGCCTCCACTTACGGAAGTAAACCAACAGGTTTTGACAGAACAGGACGTCATATTTAAGCCCATCTCTGCTCATTTCGATAATATTGCCAACATTAAAGGCAGCTCGCTGCCGCAGTTCCGGCGCGATTCGGTAGCGACGCTCCACCGCTTCTAAATAGCGTGCACGCTCACCGGTTGTTAGCTGGCCAACCTGCTGTTGCCCGTAATCACCTTCACGACTCTGGCTAATTGCTTGCATACTAACGTCGGTGCCTTGAACTGCGAAGTAACCCTCATGCTCAACCGCAAGATTAAAGCAATCGTTAGCGACCATAGCCAGCGACCAAGCCTCTTCACCTGACGAGCAGCCAACACTCCAAAGACTGTAGAGCGGCCCAATAGAGCCATCGGCTAATCGGCCGTTGATATGCTCCCGCAAAAACTCAAAGGACGCGCGATGGCGAAAAAAACGCGTATCCTTAACAACGAGTTCATCTACCAAAAGCGACCACTCTAATGCTGCGCCGGGGCCCTGCATGAGCTCCCAGTAGGCGTCTTCGTTAGCAGCGCCCGAGGCGACTATGCGACGCGCTACAGCACCTTTCACATGTGCCGAACGCGCGCTCAGAAAAACGCCTGTTCGGTGCTCGAGGTACTCCTCCCACCGAGCGATATCAATATTCGTCAAAACTTAGACTTAGCCCCTAACCAATGGCTGTCGGCGCTGCAGTCTCTTCTTCTGCAAGGTCAATGAGCTCGTCGATAGCATCTTCAGGAATCTCTTCAGGTAAATCACTTGGAAGCTTAAAGCCCGCAACCGAATCCTGTAACTCAACCGCCATTTCAGCCAGCTGGCCAATAGAGTCTGCCGCGTCACTCGTACCCTGCGAAGTCTGTACAGTAATTTCCTGAATCACGTTCATCGTGGTAGAGATATGGCCTGCTGACGCTGCCTGCTGACGCGCCGCATTGGAGATGTTCTGAATCAATTCAGCTAGGTTAGACGATACGCTTTCAATTTCTTCCAGCGATACACCGGCTCGTTCAGCTAAAGCTGCACCGTTTACCACCTCTGCAGTGGTTTGTTCCATTGAGACTACCGCCTCATTGGTATCGTTCTGAATGGTCTTTACCAGACCCTCAATCTGCTTCGTTGCGTTTGCTGAACGTTCTGCTAGTCGCTGAACCTCATCCGCAACAACCGCGAAGCCTCGACCGGCTTCACCCGCCATCGATGCCTGAATAGCAGCGTTCAAAGCCAGAATGTTCGTCTGATCGGCAATGTCGTTAATCAAGGATACGATATCACCAATTTCCTGCGACGATTCACCAAGGCGCTTAATACGCTTCGATGATTCCTGAATCTGCTCACGAATGTTATCCATCCCGGAGATAGTACTCTGTACAACCTCAGCACCGTTCGCTGCGATCGATACCGATCGCTCCGCTACACCAGCAGACTCTGCCGCGTTCGCAGATACCTGATCAATGGTAACGGCCATCTCATTTACCGCCGCAGATGCACCCGCAATCTCTTGGGCCTGGTGGTCCGATGCCTCGGCTAGCGTCAAGGCGGTAGCTCGAGTGGTCTGCGCCGCACTGGTTACTCGGGTTGCCGTGTTGTTAATCCGCGTGACAAGTTCGCGTAATTGGTCAATGGTATAGTTGATCGAGTCCGCAATGGTACCGGTAAAATCCTCCGTTACCGTTGCTGTAGTGGTCAAATCACCTTCTGCCAAATCCGCAAGCTCATCAAGTAAACGCAGAATCGCGTTCTGGTTTCGCTCGTTTTCACGCTCCACGGTTGCGGTGCGATCCGCGCTTCGGCGGTTATAGAGCAAGGCGATCAGCATCATCAAACCAACTGCAACGGCTGCAGCGATGGTAACCATCTGCTGGTTGATGGCTCGCATACCACCTAACTCATTAATCGTAGCGTTCAACTCATCGAGCTGGGTCTGGAAAGTTGGCGATGTATTCAATACGTCAGTGCCTGCTGCTCTCGATTCAAGCAGTGCAGGTGTTGCGGCAAAGATCTCATCAACTGATTCATCTACGAATGAGAACAAGCTAAGAATCTCAACCAATGACTCGCGTGCGAACTCATCTTCGATAGGCGCAATACCCAAGGCGATACTACCATCTAGCTGGGCGTTAAGAACCTCTCCAAACAAGCTGGCATCGTAGTTAAATACATCAGCTGCCTCATCGGCATCGGCGGTACCCGCGAGCATTTTATCAACGTTACGAGCAATACGCTCCGCACGCCAAGACTGCATCTGAGCCAGAGCAACCTGTTGAGCGTCATTTCCCTCTTCAAGCAGAGACTCAACGACGTTGTTGTACTCTTGCTGAAGAAGCGGGATTGTTTCATTCAAGCGCGAAGCAACCTGATGAAGGAACAAAATAGTGTCCCGGTTAGCATCCAAGGATGTGGCCGCAGAATAAATTGTATCGGAATTCTGTGACACTAACGCTAACTGCTCGGCATCCACTCGCTGTGCTGCCAATTTATCTCGCAAGCCCTGCCAGTTACGATTAAGCGACTGAGAGGAGCCAGACAAACGCAAAAATGCATCTTCCTGACCCGCCAATGAGTCCTGAGACGCCACAACCAGTGCCAAAGAGTCAGCGCGTAAATCCGCTAACTGCTGACGCGCTGCAGCATCTTGACGTTCATACTCACTCAGCATGAAGAAGCCAAAGCCTACCCCACCTAAGACAATCACTAGCAGGAAGCTTACTAAGCCAATTAATTGACCCTTACCTGCTCCAGTACTCTGTTTCCTCATTTTTAAGCTCCTGGCTTCGCCTCGCCTTTACTTAACACCTTGCACGCCTATTACGACGGCTCGTTATTATTAATGGTTAACATAGAGCGCTGATCAGCACTCATAAAATTGGACTTACTGAGAATCTCTCTCATTGAACACACCGACCAAACATTGTCTTTTGCCGCATAAGCACCAATTACGTAGGGTTTTAGATGCTCATTCTCACATGCTTCGCCGAGGATCTCGTCCTCCGGAAAATGCTGAATGCCAAACACATCATCCACTAACAGCCCTGCAAACAACTCGCCTTGCTCGACGACCAACACTCGATTCTTCGCACCTTTTCTGCGCTCGCCACCCAACAATTTTGCAATATCAGTAATTGGTAGCAAGCGACCGCGAACGTTAGCTACACCGCGAACCCAAGGCTGAACGCCTGGTAGGCGCGTAAGTGTAGGTAACTCAAGCGTTTCAACCACGTCATCCAAGGCCACGACAACTCGCTCACCCATTAGCTCAAAGCCAACCCCACTCCAGTAGGTTCGACGCTCAATCTGAGCGGGCAAACCTGCTGCGTGCCGGAGGCTGTGCTGCGCTACAGCGAGAAGATTATCGAAAGCGATAGTGTCTGTGCTCATTAGGTGACCTTATACCAGCACTTCGCCAGAAAGCACGCGCTCGACGGCTTTGAGTAACACGGTATCGGTAACAGGCTTAGTTAAGTAACCCACCGCGCCTTGGCGTTTGCCCCAGACGCGATCCGTTTCTTGATCCTTGGTGGTCACAATAATTACCGGCACCTCAGAAGTCGCCGCATCCTTTGATAGTTGACGAGTAGCCTGAAAGCCATTTAAACCAGGCATTACAACATCCATAAGAACCAAGTCTACGAAGTTCGCCTTGGTCATCTTCACGCCATCTTCGCCGGAATGAGCTTCGAGCACTTCATGCCCAGCCTTCTCCAAGATCTGACGGAACTTGTAAGTTTCTGTTGGTGAGTCATCTACAATTAAAATCTTAGCCACAATGCAATTCTCTTATCGGTAAAACAGGTCAACTTAAGCTGACTTCTCGGTTGGGTTGATGTGCGATTGTATCGCATTCATCAATTCACTCTTGCCAAATGGCTTGGTCAAATATTCGTCCGAGCCAACAATCCTGCCTTTGGCTTTATCGAACAGGCCATCTTTGGATGACAACATAATCACAGGCGTTCCTTTGAACTCACTGTTATTTTTGATCAAGGCACAGGTTTGATAGCCGTCTAAACGCGGCATCATAATATCGACAAAAATGATATCGGGGCGGCTATCGGCAATCTTGGCAAGTGCGTCAAAGCCATCGACCGCAGTAATCACCTCACACCCAGCTTTAGCAAGCAGGGTCTCCGCGGTACGGCGAATGGTTTTACTATCATCGATGACCATGACCTTAACGTTTTCTAAACTTACGCTCATGGTAAGATCCTTGTTTTCTATAATGCTAGAACTGAGGGTTTTTACTAACCTCTTATGATTACCTATCTTTTAACAGATTTTTCCGTGTTAATCTAGAAACAAGCTACTCAATTACTAAACAGCACCAAGATTGCCTCACTTTTCAGCATGAAAGTGAGCACTACTTAACAGTGAGGACCGCATGAGTCTAAATATCGCCATCGTCATGGACCCAATTGAAAGCATCAATTACAAGAAAGATACCAGCCTGGCAATGCTCTGGTCAGCGCAAGCGCGCGGCCACAACCTCTGGTACCTTACACCCGAAGACCTGTTTCTAGCCGACGGCCGCGCCATGGCAACCATGCAGCCACTCGAAGTATTCAAAGACCCTAATCACTTCTACGAGCTGGGGAATGAAGTCACCCGCCCACTGGCAGAGGTGGACGCGGTGCTGATGCGCAAAGACCCACCGTTCGATATGAACTTCATCTATGCCACCTACCTGCTCGAAATGGCCGAGCGAGAAGGAACGCTCATTGTGAACCGACCGCAGAGCCTAAGGGACTGCAACGAAAAACTCTTCGCCACCTGGTTCCCGCAGTGTTGCCCGCCGGTAATGGTGGCTTCTAGCGCCAAACAGCTCCGCGCCTTCCACCAGCAACACGGCGACACTATTTTCAAGCCCCTCGACGGCATGGGTGGCAGCGGCATCTTCCGGATCAAAGAGGGTGATTCTAACATTGGCGTGGTACTTGAAACCCTCACCGAACATGGCAAAACTCCGATTATGGCGCAACGCTACCTGCCGGAGATCAAGCAGGGCGACAAACGCATTCTCATTGTTAACGGCGAGGTTATTCCATATGCTTTGGCTCGACTACCCAGCCAAGGCGAATTGCGGGGCAACTTAGCCGCCGGCGGAACCGGCGTAGCACAACCACTTTCGGAAAGAGATCTCTGGATTGCGAGCCAGGTCGCGTCGTCGCTTGTTGAAAAAGGGTTATTATTTGTTGGCTTGGACGTGATCGGCGATTACCTCACCGAGATCAACGTGACCAGCCCAACTTGCTTACGCGAAATCGAAGCCAGCTATGACATCGATATTGCTGAAAAGCTGATCATTGCAATTGAACAAGACCGAGACAACTAGGAGCAAGATGGCAGCAACAGCCCCTCAAATTGGTGCCGGCGACCGCCTGGGATTTACCGTTTTTATCGCTGCGATCATCCACGCTGCACTGATCTTCGGTATCCACATTAGCGCTCCAGAACACTCACTTGAGACCAGCCAAATGCGCGTTACCGTGGCCGTCAGAAACGAGGAAAACCCTGACGAGGCGGATTTTCTCGCTCAGTCCTCGCAACAGGGTGCCGGTTCCGAAGACGAGGCCCTAGAGCTGAATGCGGCGCAATTGCAACAAATTGCCGAGCAAGGCCGTGCGAACGACCAACAGCTGGGACAACGGGCCAACGACTCCGCACAACTCGCTAATGCTTGGCGGCAGAGCAGTAGCTTCGTTATGCTGCTGCCAGCTCAAGCACCCACTCCCCTTAGCGCTGAGCGCATTCAAATTGGTGAAGGTTCACTATCTCCGCAAATAGCCATCCTCGAGGCTCGCGTTCACGAGCTCCAACAGCTTTACGCTCAACGCCCGCGCGTCAGGACCCTGACTTCGGTCTCCACCAAAGCGGCGGCCGATGCGGCGTACCTTGAACGCTGGCGCCAGCAGGTGGAAGATTACGGAAACGCCAACTACCCTCCAGAAGCAAGGGCAAGAAGACTGTTCGGTAATCTACGCTTAAAAGTGAGCGTATTAGCCAATGGCTCACTACAAAAAGTCGAACTATTACAGTCCTCCGGAGTCCAAGTGTTAGACCGAGCAGCCATGGATATCGTTCGCGAGGCAGCTCCTTATCCACCATTCCCGGATTCAATTCGCAGTTCAACGGACCAACTTGATATTATTCGAACTTGGCGTTTTGAACCCTCAGGACGTTTGGGGACACAGTAAGTTTTAGTAGGTAAATTTGTGAGAAACTCATTTGCACAACAGTTTTTAGTTGCGACACCCAAAATTAGCGACGGTATCTTCCACAATGCCGTCGTCCTAGTTTGTGAACATAATGACGATGGGGCATTCGGTTTGATTATCAACAAACCGTCGAATCATACTTTAGGCGAATTATTGGTCGACCTTGATTTATCGGCCGACAATACCAGCGCCGAAAAGCCCGTCTATCAGGGCGGGCCGCTCGGTCTTGAGCGAGGCTTTATCCTTCATTCTGGCGGCAAAAACTGGGAACATACTATCGACTTGGGAAAGGAGGTTTTTCTCACCACCAGCCAAACCATTCTCGACGATATTTCTCGCGACCTTGGCCCGCGACAGACTCTCGTCATTCTTGGCTATGCCAGCTGGGAATCGGGGCAACTCGAAGCGGAAATCCTTGCCGATGACTGGATGTGCCTACCGCTCAATCGACAACTACTGTTCAACACCCGTTCAAGTGAACGACGCAAACGAGCTGAAACATTGCTCGGAATCGATATGAATCTGTTAACTAGCAACAAGCCACTTCAATGACTAACAAACTGGTTCTCGCCTTTGATTTCGGCATGCGCTCTATCGGCTGCGCCGTAGGTCAGACAATTTCCGGGACCGCTAATGAGCTGAAACCCATTAATGCCGTAAACGGCGCGCCACAGTGGGCCGAAATGCAAGCGCTTATTGAGGAGTGGAAACCCCACGCGTTAATTGTAGGGCTACCTCTGAACATGGATGGCTCAGAGTCGGAGATGTGCCAATCGGCAAGACGCTTCGGCAACCGCCTCAACGGAAGATTTAAACTCCCGGTTGAAATGGCTGACGAACGACTCACGACACGCGAAGCCAAGCATGAAGCCCACTTACGAGGTCGGCGAGGTAGCTACAAAGACAACCCCGTCGACTCCATCGCCGCCCGAATGATTCTTGAGGGCTGGCTGGCTCAGCAACAGTAATCAGAACTGATTGTTCGTGTCATCGGTGTGAAGCAGGCTGAATTCGCTCGCAGCGGAGTTAAGATCTTCGGCACTAGATTCCGACTTCAGCTTGATCAACAGACGAAGATCGTTCGGACTATCCGCGCAGGCGAGTGCATCTTCGTAGCTAATCTCACCTTCATCGTAGAGATCGAACAGCGCCTGATCAAAGGTCTGCATACCCAGCTCGCGAGATTTACCCATTACAGGCTTGAGCTCAGCAACTTCTCCCTTGCGGATAAGATCCGCAACAAGCGGTGTATTCAACAACACTTCAAGTGCTGCTCGACGTCCCGTACCATCAGGTGTTGGCACCAATTGCTGCGCAACGATACCGCGAAGATTTAGACTTAGATCCATCCACAATTGGCTGTGACGATCAGCGGGGAAAAAGTGCAAAATTCGATCTAACGCTTGGTTGGCGTTGTTGGCGTGCAACGTGGCCAAACAGAGGTGCCCCGTTTCGGCAAACGCAATAGCATGATCCATCGTCTCGCGTGAGCGAATCTCACCAATCATAATCACGTCAGGCGCTTGCCGGAGCGTGTTCTTCAGCGCCACTTCATAGGACTCAGTATCAATACCAACTTCACGCTGGGTCACGATACAACCTTTGTGTGGATGGACAAACTCAATAGGATCCTCAATAGAGATAATGTGGCCATAGGAGTTTTCGTTTCGATGGCCAATCATTGCTGCCAACGACGTTGACTTACCCGTGCCGGTAGCACCAACAAAGATAACCAGACCTCGCTTGGTCATCGCCAGATCTTTGATGACTGACGGTAGATTGAGCCCGGCCACCGAGGGAATCTCAGTTTCGATACGCCGCAGCACCATCCCTACGTCGTTGCGCTGATAAAAGGCGCTGACGCGAAAACGACCGATATCCTCTCTTGCTATGGCGAAGTTCAACTCCCGGTGCTCAAGGAACTCCTCGCGCTGCTCTTGGTTCATCACACTGAGCACCAACGCCTTCGACTGTTCAGCTGTTAAGATCTGCTTGGCAATGGGTGATAACTTACCGTTGAGTTTCACTGACGGCGCACACCCTGAGGTAATAAATAGATCTGAGGCCTTTTTCTGTGTCATGTAGGCCAACATGCGATCAAATTCTGTCATACGTCTACCTTAGAAGTTTTCAGGCACTTTCGCTTTTTCGCGCGCGTTTTCACGGGTGATCAGATTACGCGCAACTAGGTCCTGCAAGCCTTGATCTAAAGTCTGCATGCCAATTGATCCGCCCGTTTGAATCGCCGAGTACATCTGTGCAATTTTATCTTCACGAATTAGATTTCGAATAGCCGGTGTGCCGCGCATGATCTCATGACAAGCCACTCGACCACCGCCCACTTTTTTCAACAGCGTTTGCGAAATGACCGCCTGCAATGACTCGGATAGCATTGAGCGAACCATCGATTTTTCTTCGGCCGGGAATACATCAACAATTCGGTCAATTGTTTTCGCCGCCGAACTAGTGTGGAGCGTCCCGAAAACCATGTGCCCGGTCTCAGCCGCCGTCAAGGCCAAACGGATAGTTTCTAGATCTCGCATCTCACCAACCAGAATGATATCAGGGTCTTCTCGCAACGCCGATCGAAGCGCTTCGTTAAAGCCGAGAGTATCTCGATGAACTTCACGCTGGTTTACCAGACACTTTTTAGATTGATGAACGAATTCGATGGGATCTTCGATAGTGAGAATGTGCTCGTATTTGTTGTCATTAATGTAATCCAACATCGCCGCGAGTGTGGTTGACTTACCTGAGCCAGTAGGGCCTGTCACCAAGCAGATGCCACGAGGAATCATTGAGATATCGCGGAACACTTGGCCCATCCCAAGGTCTTCCATGGTGAGTACCTTCGATGGAATAGTACGAAACACCGCACCGGCACCACGATTGTGGTTAAAGGCGTTAACACGGAATCGCGCCACACCTGGAACCTCGAAGGAGAAGTCGGTCTCGAGAAACTCCTCGAAGTCCTTGCGCTGCTTGTCATTCATTATTTCATAGATCAAACTATGAACTGCTTTGTGATCCATTGGCGGAAGATTAATACGGCGAACATCGCCGTCTACGCGGATCATCGGCGGCAAACCCGCCGACAGGTGTAAATCAGATGCCCCTTGCTTGTTGGAAAAGGCGAGGAGTTCAGTAATGTCCATTGATAAAGACGCCCTAAATTATGACTATGATTGCCACCAATATAGCCACTGTGAGGCATCGAGTACAACTTGCATCACAAAATAGCGGTCGAAAAGACGACTCAGTCCTCATTCTCGCGGTCAGCAAGACCAAACCTCAAAGTGCTATTCGCGAGGCCGCGCGGTGTGGCTTGACGCATTTCGGCGAAAACTATGTGCAAGAGTTCGTGGAGAAGGTGGATGCGTTATCGTCACTGCAGCTGTGTTGGCACTTCATTGGCCCGCTTCAAAGTAACAAGACCCGTCCGGTTGCCGAGCGGGCAGACTGGGTGCACACCGTAGATCGGCTGAAGATTGCCACGCGACTGAACGATCAGCGCCCGAATGAGCTCCCACCACTCAATGTTTGCATTCAGGTTAACATTGACAGCGAAACCACCAAGGCGGGCGTAGATGTAGCCGATATCGAGGCCTTAGCCGAATTGATCATCTCCATGAAACAACTAACACTTCGTGGGCTTATGGCCATCCCCTCTGTCAAGGCGAGTCAGGACCAGACCTTAGCTAGCTTTACTCAACTGCGTGATCAGCTAGCGCGGCTTCGACAGCGCTTCCCCAGCGAAGCCCACCACCTAGATACTCTTTCAATGGGCATGTCCGCCGACCTAGAGGTGGCAATTAGTGCGGGGAGTAGTATGGTTCGAATTGGTACCGATATTTTCGGTGCGCGTAATTACCCTGAGGTGACACCATGAACAAAATTGTATTTATCGGCGCCGGCAACATGAGCGGTGCCATTATTGACGGTATGCTCTCTGCAGGAACCCCTCCGGCCTCACTTTGGACCACGAATCGAAGCGAAGACGCACGCGCAGCTTGGGCGGCCAAAGGCGTCAATGCTAGCGCCGACAACGTTCAGGCTGTGGCAGAGGCAGACGTCGTTATTCTGGGCGTTAAGCCTGTGCACATCAACGAGCTGTTGGCTTCGCTCGCCTCACACATCCCTAAAGACGCGCTAGTGATCACCGTTGCGGCTGGTGTCCCACTTGAAAACTACCAATACTTTCTCCCGGAAAATGCAATTTGCCGGGTGATGCCAAATACCCCCTGCCTGGTGAAGACAGGTGTTTCCGGAGTCTTCTTTAGTGATCATTGCGGTCCCGCGGACCACGAGACGGTAACGGAACTATTCCAACCGCTTGGTCTTGTCCACCATTGCCAAACCGAGGCGGAGATTGACTTAGTGATTGCCGCGGCAGGTTCCGCTCCCGCCTACTTCTTTTTGTTTATGGAAGCCATGATTGCTGCCGCCATAGCACAAGGACTCGATCCGAGTGACGCCGCGGCGATGGTAAAACAAACTGCGCTGGGGGCGGCCCGAATGGCTAACGATAGCGAACATGAACCAGCCGAGTTACGCCGCCGTGTGACCAGCCCTGGCGGCACAACCGCCCAAGCAATTGAACGATTTACTTCGGAAAATCTGCACGGTATCGTTGCCTCAGCCATGGTAGACTGCACCGAACGCGCCCAAGAGATGGCCGCGTTGTTTAAACTTAAGCACGGAGAATAATCATGTCCTTCGCAGACATCATCACGTTAATTGTTCATACCCTTGGCACACTGTTTATCGGCCTAGTTGTCGTTCGTCTGCTAATGCAATTAGCGAAGGCGGACTACTACAATCCGCTGGCACAAACGGTGATGACGGCCACCAGCCCCTTGCTCACGCCACTGCGCCGACTAATCCCACCGGTTGGCCCAATTGATTCTGCCTCAGTGGTTCTAGCGTTGCTGTTAACCTTGGCAATGGCTTGCGTCGTTAGCTTAGTCAACGGCTTCGGCTTAGATATTGCGCAGCAGATAGCCTGGTCCGCCGTTGCGCTGCCACTGCTTATTGTGAAGCTGCTCTGGTGGATTCTACTCATCACTGTCATTCTCAGTTGGATTCCTGCCGCCCACAGCCACCCTGCCGCGCAGCTTGTTATGCAGATTGGCCATGGCCTCACGGCGCCTATTCGTCGCTTTATGCCCGCTACAGGAGGGCTAGATCTTAGCCCCATCATCGCCTTTCTAATTATCATTATTAGTGAAGGCCTGCTGTATAACGTGGCAGCTGGTGTAGGCATGATCGGCGGCGTTTTTGGCTGGATTCGTTAAATATCAATCTAGATTGAATTAATTAGGGTTAAGCTTTGACAACTCAAACGCTTATTGTTCACGACCAGTTCTTCGAGCATCGGGATACGCTCACGCTTGCCAATGGCGGCGAGCTTGCGGGTTATCGCCTTGCCGTTCAGACGTATGGCGAACTCAACGAATCCGCGACTAACGCAATTTTGATCTGCCATGCTCTAACTGGCAATCAGCATGTTACCGGGAAGTATTCGGCAGACGATAAAAAGTCCGGTTGGTGGAGTGATTACGTGGGCCCTGGGAAAGCCATCGACACGAATCATTTCTTTGTTGTGGGCGTTAATAATATTGGCGGCTGCAACGGCAGCACTGGCCCAGAAAGCGAAAACCCGGACACAGGCGAACCGTGGGCTGAGCAATTCCCCAGTCTTCGCGTTCGCGACTGGGTTAAATGTCAGCACTGGCTAATGGGTGAACTAGGGGTTCGTCAATGGGCCGCCGTGGTGGGCGGAAGCTTAGGCGGAATGCAAGCCATGCGCTGGTGTGTCGACTACCCTGAGGCGCTGCGCCATTGCATCGTCATCGCGTCGGCGAGCCACCTCACGGCCCAGAATATCGCTTTTAATGAACTGGCTCGACAAGCCATCAAAGCTGATCCGGCGTTTCATCAAGGTCAGTTTAAAGCGAAGGGGACCATTCCTGAGACCGGTGTGGCCCTCGCTCGGATGATTGGTCATGTCACCTACCTTTCGGGCGACGGCATGAATGAACGCTTCGGCCGCGAACTTCGTAAGGGTAGTTTCGCCCTGGGGCAGGGGGATGACATCCAATTTCAAGTTGAAAGCTATCTCCAACACCAAGGAAGCGGCTTCGCCAATCGCTTCGACGCTAACAGCTACGTACTGCTAACCCGCGTTCTCGATTTCTTCGATCTAGCACGAGATTTTAACAATCAGTTGGAACTCGCTTTCGCCGAAACGCGCGCAAAGTTTCTAGTATTGGCATTTTCTACGGACTGGCGGTTCTCGCCACAGCGCTCCGAGGAAATTGTCGACGCCTTGATCAAAGCAGGTCGCGAAGTCAGCTATGCCGAGATTCAATCGGACAAGGGGCATGACGCTTTCCTTATACCGAATTCGCGTTATGAAGCCATTTTATCTGCCTATATGTCGAGGGTTTTACATGACTAATATCCGTCGTGATTTCGCCTTAGTTGGCGAATGGCTGAATAGCGGTGATCGAGTGCTGGATCTAGGTTGTGGGGACGGCGTATTACTTCACTACCTCAGTCAGCAGAAGCAAACTCGCGGGCTTGGCCTAGAAATTGATGAACAGAATATACAAGCGTGCGTCCAACGAGGAATGTCGGTAATCGAGCAGGATCTTAACAAAGGACTCGCGCGCTTTGATGACGAAAGCTTCGATGCGGTGGTGATGACTCAAGCACTTCAAGCCGTTAATCGCCCCGACAAGCTCGTGGCTGATATGCTGCGAGTAGGTAAGCGCTGCATCATCACTTTCCCGAACTTCGGCCATTGGCGACCTAGACTATACTTAGCGTTGAAGGGAAGGATGCCTGTATCAGATTATATGCCTTACTCGTGGTACGACACACCGAACATTCACTTTTTCACGGTCCGTGACTTCGAGGACTTTTGTCAGCAAAACGGTTATCGCATCTCCGCCAAAGCGATGATTGCAGGTGATGGGACAACTAAGACCGGAGGCATTCTTTCTCGGCTCTGGCCTAATCTTTTCGCTGAAACGGCGCTTTACCAACTAGAACGTTGAGATAACTATGACTCGAATTTTTGTACTTTTACTGTGCTTTCTTGCCGCGCCTGCGTTGGCCCAAAACAATCTCTACAGTGATGGTAATGGCATTCGCATTTACCACACCCTGTTCAATTCTCAGATGATGGATGTCAGCGCGGCGCGAGCGCTAGGCTTAGTTCGCGCGCCGAATATGGCTACACTGACCGTTGCGCTAACGAAACCAGAAGGGGTTGATCAATTCTCACTGGGTAAGCCTGGACTGCTTCGTGCCCACATTCTCAATATCCTAGGGCAGCGAACCGAGCTCGAGTTCACCCCCGTCAACGAGGGCGACGTTACCTATTATATTGCCCAAATTCGCTACACCGATCGCGAGACGCTGCGCGTGTTCATCTTGGCCGGTTTCGAAGATGGCAGTCGTGGCGAAGCAACCTTCCATCAACAGATGTATATCGAAGATGAGTAAACTCGTTCTCGCCAGCAGTAACGCTGGCAAACTGGCCGAACTCAACCGTCAACTTGAACATCGCGGTATCACTGTCATCTCTCAGGGCGAACTTAATATCCCTGACGCAGTGGAAGACGGCCTTAGTTTCGTGGAAAACGCCATCAAGAAAGCCCGCCACGCTGCAAAGCTCAGCGGGCTCCCCACGCTTGCCGATGACTCGGGCATTGCGGTTGACGCCCTAGGGGGCCGCCCGGGCATCTATTCGGCACGTTACGCCGGCTCGTTTGGCGACGCGGCCAACAATCAAAAGTTACTGACCGAGATGGACGGTGTGGTACATCGGCAGGCACGATTCCACTGCTGTTTGGTACTCATGCGTCATGCTGAAGACCCTACCCCCGTGATCTGCAATGGCGTTTGGGAGGGGAGTATTTTAGCTGCCCCCCAGGGAGAGAATGGCTTTGGCTACGACCCAGTTTTTCTGCCCACTGGCGCCGACCGCGCCGCCGCTCAGTTCAGTCCTGCGGAAAAGATGGCTGTGAGTCACCGTGCTCAGGCACTGAGCCTGTTACATGATTTTCTGAGCACCAACCCGGAGTGGCTGGCGAGTGACTAGTGCTAGCCGGGCTATCTACGTCCACCTGCCCTGGTGTGTTCGCAAGTGCCCCTATTGCGACTTTAACTCGCACCAACGAGACCCTAATGCCATTCCTGAAGCAGACTACATTGCTGCACTCATCCAGGATATCCGGACCGAAAGGTCACTGCTTGGCGAGATAGCTGCGCATTCAGTCTTCTTCGGTGGCGGCACGCCGAGCCTATTTTCCGCCGACGGCATCGCTCGGATTCTAGCGGCATTGAATGACGCCTTTCCATTTACCCTGGATGCAGAAATTACGCTGGAGGCCAATCCAGGCACCTTCGAGCAAGCTAAGTTTCGGGGGTATGCTCAGGCGGGTGTTAACCGGCTATCGCTGGGCATTCAATCCTTCGATGATGAAAAGTTAACGGCGCTCGGTCGAATTCACGGCTCCCTTGAGGCTAAGCGGGCAATAGGCTCCGCTCGCGAGGTTGGCTTCGATAATTTCAACATTGATATAATGCATGGCTTGCCGCAGCAGAGTGTTGAAGAAGCCCTTGCCGATTTAGCGTGTGCCGCCGAGTTCGCCCCCACACATTTATCCTGGTATCAACTAACGATAGAAACGAATACTGCCTTCTATTCAAACCCGCCTGAACTGCCCGACATCGACGCCCTTGATGATATTGAGGTAGCCGGTTTCGAACTGCTGCGTTCGCATGGCTTTGAGCAATATGAGGTGTCAGCGTGGGCGCGCAATGGTGCTGTTTCAAGGCATAATTTAAGCTACTGGAATTACGAAGACTACATCGGCGTGGGCGCCGGCGCTCATGGCAAATATACTCAGGGTAATGAAATTAGACGCCGACAGAAGACTCGCCGCCCAGAAGACTATATGGCGGGCCCAAAGCTTAAGGACGTTATCGTTCCCAACGAAGATCGTATTTTCGAATTCTTTTTAAATCGCTTGCGGCTCTTTTCTCCAGTCAGTCAAACTCAGTTTGAGCAATCGACCGGTGCCGCCTACGAGTCCATCAACCACAAGCTAATTCAGCTCAGGGACCAAGGTTTAGTCACACTAAGCCCAGGCGGATTTGAATTAAGCTATCGAGGCCAGCGCTTCCTCAATCACGTCCAATCACTATTTCTTCCTAGTGAGGAATAGCCCTAGTGCAATTAGGTATAAATATCTTGAAACAGGGGGTTGAAAAAGCCCCGCCCAACCCTCACATTTAAGCTAAATGAATTCGGGAGTTACCCTCCCTCTATTGGAGACTATTTCATGAGCGAGCACATTGTTAACGTCAGCGATGCATCATTTGAGAATGATGTACTAAATTCTTCAGCGCCAGTATTGGTTGACTACTGGGCGGAGTGGTGCGGTCCATGCAAGATGATAGCTCCTGTATTGAACGAAATCGCCGATGAATTTGTCGGCCGTGTTACCGTTGCTAAAGTGGATATCGAAGCAAACCCTGAAACACCAGCAAAGTTCGGCATCCGCGGTATTCCTACCCTGATGATCTTTAAGAATGGTGAAATTGCGGCTACCAAAGTCGGCGCCGTTTCTAAGGCTCAGCTAGCGCAGTTTATCGAAGAAAACCTATAACACCGAAAAGCCGGCTCCTCATCGAGCCGGCTTTTTTATTGGCATAGAGTAGCCTAGGCTGCACTCGCCTCCAGCGTATCGAAGCATCGATACAACAACAATAATCCGATGGTGATAAGATTTTTTCGCTTTGACCTTTCATATTTGCCATTGCGTGTTTATACTGAAGTTCAGCATTTAGATGTAGCAGTGCTGTTAACCATCCCATCGGGATTCCAAAACCACCTTTTTAACGCTTCCTTTGTTTTCGACACACCTGTCGATGTTAGCCGTTTCTAACAACTCAATAAAAAAATAGTAAGCCTATGAATCTAACTGAAATGAAACAAAAGCCGATTGCCGAGCTTTTAGAGATCGCCGCAGAAATGGGGCTCGATCATCTTGCTCGCTCTCGCAAACAGGACATTATCTTCTCAATCCTCAAACGCCATGCCAAGGGCGGTGAAGACATCTACGGTGACGGAGTATTAGAAATCCTCCAAGATGGTTTTGGTTTTTTACGCTCAGCAGAAGGATCGTATCTCTCGGGCCCAGATGACATTTACGTCTCCCCAAGTCAGATTCGACGCTTCAATCTGCGTACCGGCGATGCGGTAGCAGGTAAGATTCGCCCACCAAAAGACGGTGAGCGCTATTTCGCGCTGTTGAAAGTTGCGGAAATCAACTTCGACAAACCCGAAAATTCTCGTAACAAGATTCTGTTTGAAAACCTCACTCCCTTATTCCCTGATGACCGTCTCACCCTAGAAGCGGGTAACGGCTCTTCGGAGGATTTAACGGGCCGAATCATTGATCTTGTGAGTCCTATCGGTAAGGGTCAGCGTGGTCTAATCGTCGCGCCGCCAAAGGCCGGTAAGACCATTATGATGCAGAATATCGCGCAGTCGATCATCCGCAATAATCCTGAAACGCATATCATGGTATTGCTGATCGACGAGCGTCCAGAGGAAGTAACGGAAATGCAGCGCTCGGTGCGCGGCGAAGTTATTGCGTCAACCTTTGATGAGCCGCCTGCGCGTCACGTACAGGTCGCCGAGATGGTCATTGAGCGCGCCAAGCGTTTGGTGGAACACAAAAAAGACGTGGTCATCCTGCTGGACTCCATTACTCGCCTAGCTCGTGCTTACAACACTATCGTGCCGAGTTCAGGTAAGGTGTTAACGGGTGGTGTTGATGCCCATGCACTGGAACGTCCAAAGCGCTTCTTTGGTGCAGCTCGTAACATCGAACACGGTGGCTCATTAACCATTATTGCTACGGCCCTAGTTGATACCGGCTCGAAGATGGATGAAGTGATCTTCGAAGAGTTCAAAGGCACCGGCAACATGGAACTTCACCTCGATCGTAAGATCGCTGAGAAGCGCGTTTACCCAGCTATCAATATCCGCCGCTCCGGCACTCGCCGTGAAGACCTTCTCATGAAGGAAGACGAGCTACAGCGGGTTTGGATTTTGCGTAAGCTACTCCACGACATGGAAGATCTCCCGGCGGCTGAGTTCTTAATCAGCAGGCTCAAAGACTTCAAAACGAACGATGAGTTCTTTATGTCAATGAAGCGAAAGTAGACACGATAATCAACGGAGCCTAATGGCTCCGTTTTTCCCTCTGCAAAACAATCCAATTAGCATCCACTCAGCGTAGAAAAGCCATGTATAAAGACTTACGTGAATTCATCGATTACCTCGAATCCTGCGGCCAGCTAAAGCGTATTAGCCACCCCGTTGATCCCGTTTTAGAAATGACCGAGATCTGCGATCGCACTCTTAAAGCGAAGGGTCCAGCTCTGCTGTTTGAAAACCCAGTTGGCTATGACACTCCCGTACTAGGAAATCTATTCGGAACCCCCCAACGTGTCGCGATGGGCATGGGTACCGACGATACCTCGAAGCTTCGGGAGATCGGCGAGATCCTCGCTTACCTCCGCCAACCGGAGCCACCCAAGGGTTTCAAAGATCTGGTAGATAAAGCGCCGCTGCTCAAAAAATTAATGAACATGGGGCCAAAAACAGTGCGCAAACCCGCCTGTCAGCAGGTGGTGGTTGATGAGGTTGATTTAGACCAACTCCCCATCCAAACCTGTTGGCCTGGCGATGCTGGCCCACTGGTAACATGGCCGCTGGTCATTACCCGAGGGCCCAATAAAGAGCGACAGAATCTCGGCATCTATCGAATGCAAAAGATTGGCAAGAATAAGCTGATCATGCGTTGGCTCGCCCACCGCGGCGGGGCGCTGGATTATCAAGAATTCCAACGTCTAAATCCGGGCCAACCGTACCCAGTTGCGGTAGCACTCGGCGCAGATCCGGCGACGATTCTCGGCGCGGTAACTCCCGTCCCCGACTCACTATCCGAGTATGCCTTTGCCGGACTGCTGCGCAATGCCAAGACTGAAGTCGCCAACGCCCTGCTATCGGACTTATCAGTTCCAGCCAGCGCTGAGTTTGTCCTTGAAGGCTTCCTCTATCCCGATGAAATGGCCGACGAAGGGCCCTTTGGCGACCATACGGGCTATTATAATGAAGTTGAATCGTTCCCTGTGTTCACGGTTGAGAAGATTACCCACCGTAAAGACCCCATCTACCACAGTACATACACTGGGCGTCCACCAGATGAACCCGCCATTTTAGGCGTGGCGCTGAACGAAGTTTTCGTACCCTTATTCCAAAAGCAATTCCCAGAGGTGGTTGATTTCTACCTGCCTCCGGAGGGTTGTTCCTACCGCATGGCAGTGGTCAGCATTAAGAAAGGCTATGCTGGGCACGCCAAACGTGTGATGTTGGGAGTATGGAGTTATCTACGTCAGTTTATGTACACCAAGTTCATCATCGTTGTCGATGACGATATTGATGCGCGCAATTGGGAGGATGTCGTCTGGGCGATGACCACTCGAATGGACCCTGCTCGAGATATGACGGTCATCGAGAACACCCCCATTGACTATCTCGATTTTGCATCACCCGTGTCCGGGCTCGGCTCAAAGGTCGGCTTCGACGCCACCAATAAATGGCCCGGTGAGACCACGCGGGAGTGGGGAGAGCCCATTGAAATGGACCAGCAAATCAAACAGCGCGTTGATGAAATCTGGGCTGACTTAGGGATTGATGACGAGTAGAGCGCTAGTTATGAGCAAGCGCCACTAGCGCGCTTCGCTCAACCTCAAGGGCGCCAGTCTCGTCCTTTAGTTTACGTAGAACGGAAGCTAATTCCAGTGCGACCTTAGCACTCATTGTTAGCCCTATCGCGCGCTGGTAGTAATCCTTCGCCTGACCCCACAGCTCGGCTCCACAACTCAAACGAGCGAGAGCGATCAGCGCAGTGCGATCAGTGCGATCAAGCCCTTGCAGTTTCTTTAGCTGCTTCATGGCATCACTACCCTTAAGCTGCCCGTACATCTCAATGAGTACATCGGGAGACTGCCGTTCAAGTAGCGGCCGAAGAAGTTTCTCCGCATCACTTTCCGCTGCACGCTGTTTTAATATCGAAGCGTAGTGAGCTGCCAAGCTCGCGTTACGACGATCTTGTTTAGCCAGCGAGCCCCAAATAGCCGCTAACGAACTGTTGTCCGCATGGCCCTTCTCAATATCATTCATGGCTCTATCTAACTGGCCGGTGGCGGCCGCAAGATGTAACGCGCTAAGCTTTTCTGCGTCGAATACGCGATATTTTTCTAACTTCGGCAGTAGTTGGTAGAGCGACGCGAAATCCTTCAGTTCCTCGTACGCCATCGCCAGCAGCCTTAGTGCGGAATTATTGTCGGTATTCTCAAGGCGCTGCAATATGGCAATACTCTGCTCCCAGTGTCCCTGCTGCTGATAGATCTCGGCCTGTACCATTATGATGGCCGCCTGAGCGTTTTCGTCGGCTAGCTGTGCTTCTTCCAACAATTCTAGCGCGCGATCATTCTCCCCTAGATACTGTGAAGATCTGGCAGCAAGCAGGTAGTTCAGCATCGGCGAATCAACATTGCCCACGGAGGCCAGCAACTGCTGTCGAGCTTTCGCAAAATCACCCATCAGATAGGCAATGAAACCGCGATTGGTTCGTCTCGTCGCCCGAGTTTTCGATCCAGCTAGTAACTGTTGCCTTGCCCATCGCCCTGGCATCCACAGGATTGCCACTAAGCGAATCATCACCAGCACAGCGGCGATAGTTAGTACCAGTAAGCCTATGGCCGTGACCATTGACATTTGCACCATCACTTCGCCGCGCGCCAGCGCGACATAACCAGGGTCTTCTAGTGCCCACATTGCTAAGAGCGTGCCGGCAACCGCGGCAACCATCAACCAGATAATCATTCGCTTCACGGCGTCTGCTCCTCCGAGACATTCTGCTCACCTAAACGAAACCGCTGGAGCGCCTCCTCGGCGGCACCGATATCTAACTGACTGATGGAAATGGCCTGCTGTTGAAGGCTGATCAGTTCCGCACTGAAAGCACTCCTTTCTGGACCTTCCGCGAAGTGAGTCTGCAGCCAGCTATCGGCACGCTCAAGATTGGCCACCCAAAGGGTCTCATTTTGCTGCAATAAGGCGAGTAATGACTCTTCGAGCATTAGTTCGAGATTTCGCGTGACGAAATAGCGCTCCTCAGGGGCGAGTACCGGCGAGACGGAACGATCAAATTCTCGTATATCCACCAGCGCAATAAGGCGATCGAAGGTGCTCATTTCCTCCGAAGGAAGCGCTGTGGGCTGCTCAGCCAGCAAAATATCTGGGCGCAACGCTAGCTGTTCAATTAAGTTTGCCAGCGCCCGAATTCTGGCAAACACACCCGCTGTATCGATTTCAGCCGCCGCGTTCACGGCGATAAGATCACGAGCTAGCGCAGCTCGGATGGGCTGAAGATCCAGATTATTCATTTCCTGGAGTTGGCGATCTGCCGAGCCGAGTAGCGCCCGTGCTCCCTGCACGTCGTTACTTAGCAAGATTCGCTCCCGCGCCATCCGTAGGAGAAATTCCAACTCCTCTAGCTGCCAAACCAATCGGTCAGCACTACTAACTCCCTTCAAGTCAGACTCAACGCGGTTAATCTGATCTTGCAGCACTGTTAGATCACCCAGCGCACGCTCCAGCTGGGCCTGTCTTTCAGCGAGTATGTCCAACGTATTTTCGGCACCTTGGAGTTGCGAATGGAGCACCTCATTGGCAGCTTCGACCTGATGAATCTCCGCGATGATAGCCTGATGCTCAACAAACCGCTGTTGCCACACCCAGAAGACAAAAAGAGCCACGACAATAATCATCAACAAGTTGAAACGAGCAAGCAGCGAACCGCGCGTGGCTGATTTACCACGTTTAGCCTGCTTCGGCTTTTTAGCTTCAGCGGATTCCTTTTGAGGCGCCTCGGATTGAGCCTCTACGGTGATTGCTTTGTCCGACATTCCCTTACCCCTTTGCGCCACACCAAGCGGCGACCAAATCATTTTCGGCAGCCGATGCCGCCTCTATTACACTGCGAAAACCAAGCGACAGGGCCTTTAAGGCAGCACGCTCACCTGGGACCACCAGAGTGGGGGCCTGTGCTCGCTTAGTTTGAAATAGCTCAGCAACCACATTTAAGGCCTGAGTACTTGATATAAAGATACCATCCAATGGCGAATTAATCAGCCGTTGAATCTCAATGTCGAATGCTCGGCTTTCGCGTTGATAAAGCTCCAAGTACTCCACCCGCGCTCCGCGAGTTTGAAGCGCTTCGCGCAATAGCTCCCGGCCACCCTCGCCGCGCACAATAAGCCAGCGTTGATCCGCTACGTCCTGCAGTGCCCGCTGAGTTAGCAAGCCCTCGGTCGTGGGCGGGGTTGCGGTGACAACTTCGTGATCCACAGCCCTGATCAGCTCCGCAGAACCCTTGCCCATCGCACACCAATGCTGACGGGTAGGCCATTGCGGCCAAAACTGTTCGAAATACGGAAGGGCAAACTGAATAGCCGTTTGGCTCACGAAGACCACGCCGGCGTATTCATCAAGCGCCATAATCTGCGTGCGCCCCTGAGGCGTTAGCGGTAGCTTGGTGATTTCAAAGAGTGGTTCATGAATCCAATCGGCGGAAACGGCACGCCGAGCAGAGTCACTGAATTCAGTGAGCTTGGTATTCCACAGCCGCGGCGGCTTAGTCACCATAAACTGCCGCCAGGATCTCGCCAGCACCCTGCTCAAGTAACGCCTCAGCCACCTGAACACCCAGTGCTTCGGGGTCCGTCCCACGGCCCTCAGCACGCAGGAGTACGCTACCATCTAGACTGCCAACTCGGCCACGCAGCCATATTTGCTCGTCTTCCCAAATGGCATAGCAAGCAATGGGAACTTGGCAGCCGCCCTCGAGATGCCGATTCAGCGAACGTTCGGCTAAAACACATGGCGCCGTTACGGCACAATTCAATACGGCTAAATGCGCTCGTGTTGTCGTGTCATCAGTTCGCAATTCAATGCCCACTGCGCCCTGACCACCCGCTGGGAGGCTCATTTCAATATCAATGTGCTCGGCAATTCGATCATCAAAGCCCAACCGTTTTAGTCCTGCCGCAGCAAGAATAATGGCGTCAAAATCACCTGCGTCCAACTTTGCGAGACGAGTATTCACGTTTCCTCTTAGGTCTTTGATGACTAAGTCAGGACGCGCGAACTTTAGCTGGCAGCTGCGACGAAGCGAGCTGGTTCCCACCGTTGCTCCCTCTGGAAGATCATCTAACGAAGCGTAGGTATTGGAGACAAAGGCGTCGCGTGGATCTTCGCGCTCACAGATGACACCCAGTTCCAACCCCTCCGGAAAGTGCATGGGAACATCTTTCATGGAGTGCACCGCAATGTCTGCTCGATGCTCCATCATGGCGACTTCCAGTTCCTTCACAAAGAGGCCCTTTCCGCCAATTTTGGCCAGCGGGGTATCAAGGATTTGATCACCCTTGGTAGTCATACCAAGAAGCTCTACGGAAAGATCAGAGTGAGCCTTTAATAGGGCACCCTGAACATAGTTTGCCTGCCAGAGCGCAAGCGCACTCTCACGGGTAGCAATGACGATGGCATGATTGGGCATGATGATTCCACATTCAAAAATTTAGTGTGGCGATTATAGTAACACGAGGATATGAACTTCTACATGGAAGAGAGGCGCTTTCGCACTTCACTGAGATGACGCCGTGAAACAACTGGTCCGCCGTCAATCCCCTGCAGCTCTACCTGGTATTGTCCGGAACCTAAACGTTTCAAGCCCATTACATGCTCTATGGTCACCAGCGCATTACGGTGAACGCGCAGGAGTGCGTCACTGTATTCGGTTTCGAGATGTCGCAGCGCTTCATCAAGCACTCGCTCACCCTCCTCAGTCACCGCCATGACGTACTTCTGATCAGCGTAAAAGTAGCGGACATCTTCAATAGGTAATACGGTTAAGCCTCGCCGGCTCTTAATGGTCAGAAAGCGACGCTCACCGTTGGGCACAGACCCCGATCGCAAGGCTCGACTGCCCTTGGAGACCTTAGCTAATGCATCACGAAGAAGATCTGGGCGAACCGGTTTCAGCAGATACCCATCGCCACCCGAACGAAAGGCTTCGAGCGCATGAGACTCATAGGCACTCGAGAAGATAACCGCAGGCGGGCACGGCAACTCACGCAATTCCTTAGACCAATCCAAACCACTGGTGCCGGGCAAGCGTATATCGAGAATAATGACTTCCGGTTGTAAGCGCTCATATAACTCTCTTGCTTCCACCACATTTGCGGCTTCACCAACGAGCAACATCCCGCCAACTTGCTCAGCGATATGCTTAAAATGCTTGCGACTCAACGCTTCATCATCAACGATGATCGTTCGCAACATAGGCTTTCCTTTCCTAAATTTGTCCAACTACAGTCTAAATGACCGCTCATAGCACTAAAACGTGCCGACTAGTACTCTTAGACTAGTAAAGCTGCCGTGCTTTGCACAATTTATTTACTGAATTTCGCTGCTACTATGCCGAAACAGATCGTGTTCTATTCCGTACGTGGATTGCAGGGGAGGCCCGCGCCACCTAATATACCATCAGAATTTTCTATTTTCGGTTAGGGCAGGCATTCAGATGAGTCAAAACAAGCTTTGGGGCGGACGTTTTCAAGAACCTACGGATGAATTTGTAGAGCGATTCACCGCATCAATTACCTTCGATCAGCGCTTTTATAAACAAGACATACGCGGCAGCTTGGCGCATGCAGCGATGCTGGAAAAAGCGGGGATTCTGAACGCCAGCGAGCTCGCTGATATTCAACGCGGTCTGCAGGAAATCGAAGCCGAAATCGAAGCAGGTGACTTCGCGTGGTCAATAGGCCTCGAAGATGTGCACATGAATATTGAAGCCGCGCTGACTGAGCGTATTGGCATCACTGGGAAGAAGCTCCATACCGGGCGCTCACGAAATGACCAGGTGGCTACCGATATCCGCCTGTGGCTGCGTGATGAGATAGACCGCATTGAACAGCAGTGCATCAGAGCACAGGCTGGCATCGTAAAGCTGGCGCAGCAAGAAGCCGAGACCATTATGCCGGGCTTCACCCATTTACAGACTGCCCAGCCTGTCACCTTTGGTCATCATCTTCTCGCTTGGTACGAAATGCTCAAGCGTGATCACTCGCGTTTGATTGACTGTCGCAAGCGTTTAAATGAATCACCGCTGGGCGCCGCCGCCTTAGCGGGCACTACTTACCCTATTCAGCGTGAGTTGACGAGCGACATGTTGGGCTTTGATCGCCCCACCGCTAATAGCCTAGATTCCGTTTCCGATCGCGACTTTGCGATTGAATTCTGTGCAGCCGCTGCGCTGTGCTTAACCCACCTTTCTAGAATGTCCGAAGAGTTGGTTATTTGGACTTCGGCGCAATTTAACTTCATTAAGCTACCCGACCGCTTTTGTACGGGCTCGTCCATCATGCCGCAAAAGAAAAACCCAGACGTTCCAGAGCTCATTCGCGGTAAAACCGGACGGATGAATGGGCACCTTATTGCGCTACTGACGCTAATGAAGAGCCAACCATTAGCTTACAACAAAGACAACCAGGAAGATAAAGAGCCGCTCTTTGACGCCGTAGACACCTTACATGACTGCCTTCGCGCCTTCGCTGATATGGTCCCCGCTATTCAAGCAAACAAGGACGAGATGCGAAATGCCGCGCTCAAGGGCTTTGCTACCGCAACCGACCTTGCGGATTACTTGGTGGTGAAGGGAATGCCGTTCCGTGACGCACATGAAGTGGTCGGCAAGGCCGTCGCGTTTGGCGTGGATGAGCAACGAGACCTTAGTGAAATGAGCTTGGCAGAGCTGCAACGCTTCAGCGACATTATCGGCGCAGACGTTTTTGATGTGCTGACGCTAGAGGGTTCGGTGGCTGCAAGAGACCACTTGGGCGGCACTGCGCCAAATCAAGTTCGCGCCGCAACTGAGCGCGCACTCACCCACTTACAGTCATTCTCAGCTTAGGAGCAAGCTATTATGTTTAGCCGCCGTAACATTACTATGTTCATTCTCCTCGGTCTTTTGGCTGCTTGTGGTCAAAAGGGGCCGCTGTACCTTCCCGAAGAAGATGCTAGCCATATTACAATTGAGGATTGATCGAGCATTATGTCTCCCATCAACACAAACTTCTCGTCAACGGTAATCCGAGAAGCTGCGAACACCTTTGGTACGCCGCTGTATCTCTACGATGAGGCGGCGATTCGCCACGCTTTTTTAGCCTGGCATGAGGCGCCCTCGCATCACTCAGTACTGACTTGTTATGCGGTCAAAGCTAACTCTAATATTGCGGTACTTCAGCTGCTAAGCCGTTTAGGCGCTGGCTTTGATATTGTTTCCCAAGGTGAACTTGAACGCGTGCTTCACGCCGGCGGACTACCCGAACGCATTGTTTTCTCAGGAGTAGGCAAATCAACCGCGGCCATCGCTAGAGCACTAGAAGTAGGCATTAAATGCTTCAATGTAGAGTCGATTCGTGAGCTAGAACACATCAACAGTGTGGCCGCTGAGCGCGGCTTAAGCGCCAAGGTTTCATTGCGTGTAAACCCGGACGTAGACGCCAATACCCACCCTTATATTTCCACTGGCTTAAAGTCCAATAAATTTGGTATTAGTCACGAGGAGGCGGTTAGCGCCTATCGCTATGCAAGCTCGTTAGCGCACTTAGACGTAGTGGGTATAGACTGCCACATTGGATCACAAATTACCGAGCTAGAGCCATTTTTAGCCTCCTTGGATAGACTCCTTGAGCTAATTGACCAACTCGCTGAGGATGGCATTCACCTTAGACACTTGGATTTGGGCGGTGGATTAGGCATCTGCTACACCGACGAGCAAGTGCCATCGGCGCAGAGCTATATTGCCGCGGTCAGCGAAAAGCTAGGAAGCCGATCATTAGAGCTGGTGTTTGAGCCAGGAAGATCCATCGTGGCCAATGCCGGAATTTTGATTACCGAGGTTATCCTGAGCAAAGAAAACACCGGTAAACATTTCGCCATTGTCGACGCCGCCATGAATGATTTAATGCGCCCGGCGCTTTACCAAGGCCATCACCATATTGATGTGGTTGCCGGCCCTCGCATTTTGGCTGCAACAGAGCAAAGCTGGGATATCGTTGGACCCGTTTGTGAAACCGGCGATTTTTTGGGGCTAAATCGACAGCTGAGCATTGCCGAACGAGATTTACTTGTAATTCATTCGGCAGGTGCTTATGGTTTTACCATGTCAAGCAACTACAACAGCCGCCCTAGGTGTGCCGAAGTTCTGTTGCGCAAAGATCAGCTCGTTGAAATACGTAGCCGCGAAGTGATCACGGATCTCTTTGCCCACGAGCAACTATTGGCGGAGTAAGTATGCTATTGAAATTTACCAAGATGCACGGCCTTGGCAACGACTTCATCGTTGTCGACGCAGTGAGCCAACGAGTGCGCCTAACTAACCAACAAATTGCTCAACTTGGTGACCGTCACTTTGGCATCGGCTGCGACCAGCTACTCATCGTGGAAGCCCCAACTCGTCCCGAGATGGACTTTAAGTATCGAATATTTAATGGCGACGGCTCAGAAGTTGAGCACTGCGGTAATGGCGCACGCTGCTTCGCCAAGTTTGTTCGCGACCAACGCCTAATTCACCGTGACACCATCCACGTAGAAACGAAGTCTCGTGATCTAACCCTCCACATTCGGGACGACGGTCAGATTCGCGTTGATATGGGCGCGCCGTCATTCGAGCCTACGGAGCTAAAGTTTGATCGGGACAAAGCGGACGTCTACTCACTCAAAGCCGGCGATAGACACTTCAAGGTTTCCGCTGTCTCAATGGGCAATCCGCACATCGTGACGCGAGTCAGCCAAGCCGAACGCTACCCGGTAGAAAAATATGGGCGATTACTCACTAAGCATCGCGCCTTCGCCGAAGGCGTGAATGTCAGCTTCGCAGAATTCGTTGACCGTAACACCGTGCGTTTAAGAGTCTACGAGCGCGGCGCTGGCGAAACGCTTGCCTGCGGAACGGGTGCCTGTGCCACTGCGGTAACAGCAATTCGTAATGACTGGTGCGACACAAAGGTGAATTTATTGCTAAAAGGTGGCACACTCGAAGTTGAGTGGGACGGTCAGGATGGCTCTGTATTCATGACTGGACCAGCAACTACCGTATTTAGTGGGCAAATAAGAATATGACCATCGAAAAGGTCGAGGATTCACCGTTAACTCCCGAAGCCGTGCGCAATTACTTGCGCAGTAATCCAGAGTTTTTTATCGAAAACTCGGAGCTATTGAATACCTTGAAGGTGCCCCATCAAAGTGGCGGCGCTATTTCTTTACTCGAACATCAAGTCCATGTGCTCCGAGACCGAAACAAAGAGTTTCATACCCGCTTAGATCGCTTACTTGAACACGCCCGTGATAATGATCACAAGTTCCAACAAACCCGTCGTTTTGTCCTTAGTGCGCTGGAGTCACAAGACCTCGCTGAACTCAGTGACGCCGTAGAGCGGAGCCTTTACGATGACTTCGGGGTAGAAGCCTGCTCTCTGATTCTGTTTTCTGAGACGCCCATTGATGGTTGTCGTGCCGAGCGAGTTATCGATGCTAACCGATACATTGGCACCATCCTTACCAGTCAAAAGGCGATCTGCGGCGAGTTTCCCGCCAACGAGATGAACTGGCTATTCCAGCGCAATGGTATTCGCTCGGCGGCAATTGCGCCGTTACAGCAGCTGCAGTTACTCGGCGTATTAGCCGTTGGGCATAGTGACGCCAACTTCTACCGCAGTGGTATGGGAACCCTGTTCCTAAATTACGTGAGTGAAGTACTACAGCGACTCATTCCCGACTTAGCGAATCGCGGTGCATAGCGCCGTTGCTCGTTGGCTTGAGCACCTGACGGTTGAGCGTCGTCTCAGCTCGCACACCGTTCAAAGTTATCGCCGAGATATCCAACGCTTCGTTGATGACAGTGCCTCACCGTTAACAGAAAGCCTCTCCGTAAGCGCCCTGCGTACGCAAATTGCCACGATGTCGAAGTCCGGTCTTGCGACCCGCTCCATTTCGCGGGCACTTTCGAGTTTACAAACCTTCGTAAAGTGGGCTCGCCAGCACAATGAGCTACCGGAGGAATTTGCACTGCCAGCGCTGAAGCGTCCCAAACAAGCTAAGCCCCTGCCTAAAGTTCTCGACGTGGACGCCACTGTTGCGGCGGTTGTGGTCAAGGGCGATGAGGATGCCGACCTCCGCGATAGAGCACTGCTGGAATTATTGTACAGTAGTGGCCTTCGCCTGGCAGAACTCGCCAGTTTAAACGTTAGTGATCTCGACCTCGGGCAACAGCAAGTGAGGGTGATGGGTAAGGGCGCTAAGGAGCGAATCATCCCCATCGGTGCACACGCCAAACAGGCGCTGATACGTTGGCTTGAACGTCTTCAGCTCACACCTTCCTCGGCGCTATTTATCAACCTTAAGTCGAACGCTAGGTTAAGCCATCGCGGCATCCAGTATATTGTCAACAAACGTGGTCAACAGGCTGGGCTCGATGTTCGACTACACCCCCATCTTTTGCGCCACGCGTTTGCCTCACACCTCCTTGAAGGCTCCGGAGATCTGCGCGCCGTTCAGGAGCTTTTGGGGCACGAAAACATCAGTACAACTCAGGTCTATACTCACTTAAACTTTCAACATTTAACCGCGGTGTACGATAAAGCACATCCGAGGGCCAAGAAGAAATGAATAGCATTAAACTCGTCGCCTTTGACCTCGACGATACTCTATGGGATGGCGCAGCAGTGCTCGCTCACGCCGAAACAAAGACCTTCGAGTGGATGCAAACGCACCACCCCGACGTGGCGAGCTGCTGGTCTATTGAGTCGCTCAAGTCGCTACGCAAATCGATGATTAGCCCACAACTCGATTACGCCTTGCAACTCACCGAATCTCGGCAACGGAGCTTCGCTTCAGCGGCCGCGCAAGTGGGTTACAATCAAGGCGATGCAACCGATTTTGCCGCCATGGCGATTGAGGTGTTTTTGCAGGCCCGCAGCGAGGTCGAGCTGTTTTCGGGGGTGGAGGAGCTATTAAACGATCTGTCCACTTCCTTCACGCTAGCGAGTATCAGCAACGGCAATTGCCGTGTTCATACTACGCCTATTGGCAAATATTTTGACCTGAGCGTTAGCGCTGAAGAAATCGGCGCGGCAAAGCCGGATAGTGGCATGTTAAGTCACTGTCAACAATCCCTTAACTTAAGCCCTAGCGAATGCATTTTAGTGGGCGACAGTGATTTTTATGATGGACAAGCAGCACGCGCGGCGGGGTGGCACTTCATTCATTATGATGTAAACGGCTTGCCACTAGAGCGAACCATCAACAACTTGGCGCAATTACCCGAGGCCATCGGGACATTTTGTCATTCAGACGAAACCCGTTGATACCACACCCGCGTACTCGAGCTAGCTTATTCGGCCATGGGCTCGAGTGCCGCGAATGTCAACGAGATAACTATCCTAGATTGGTCTACTACCGTAGTTAGAGGCTGGCTTTCGTGGTGGGTCTGCCATGAGGTTTTTCTCAACTTCGACAATCTCGCCACCACTTTGGAGAAATTTAGCAACGTCGTCACTCAGCTGATCTCGCACCGAGCGGTTAGATGTCATAGTGCGAAGTTCACCGCCACCATCATATGTTGCATCATTAGCGCTTTTATCTTCAGTAACCTTTGACTTCTTTTTAGCCATCAGAGACTCCTTTATTTAGCAAATTACTCAACCGTCTCTATTAAAATGGTTGCTTATTCCATAATTTGCCAATTTTTTTTCAAAAAAGTCCCACCAGAAACAGACTAATCAGCGCAGGCTCGCCGATTCACACCACTCAACCACGGCGTTGAAGTCACCGCGAAACTCCACTTCACCCTCGCGCTTACTCTGCTGCCAGTTGTACATAGGGTCATAGTATTCGGTCAAAATCGTAGCGATCCACGCGCGGTGCTCGGACGGGTCACGACTCAACTCATAGGCATCAAAGGCCGCCTCAATTTGCGTTTGCAACTCACTATGTCTTAGCCCACCTAAGCGCTTTTTGATCCGTGCAAACTGCGCCAGAACTCGCTCTCGGTATGGCGTGACATAATCTTCACCGTAACAAGCCTGATAATCACTGACGCGATCAACCACATAATCTCTCAACAAACGATCAATTCGTTCATCTTCAGTGGCCACAATTTCCACTCGGGGATAGTGCTGCATAGCCTGTTGAAGCGTTGCCGGGACGCAGCATTTACCAATAAGCCGACCCTCATCTTCCAGCCAGTAGCGAACATCGACTTCACGCTGTAATAACTTAAGTGATACCGCGTTCTCAAAGCTTGTCTGTGCCGGTTGCTCGGCAATACCCTGACCGAATACCGAACCCTTATGGCGTGCAAGACCCTCTAGATCGATAGCATGCGACAATTTGAGTAGTACATCTGTTTTTCCAGAACCTGTTGCTCCACTCACTACCGCTAGGTTGGCGGTGGGCGTTTCTTCCATTTGCTGCAAAAGGACATGGCGCAGCGCTTTATAGCCGCCCTCAACGCGAGGGACCGAATGGCCCAGCGAGGAAAGAGCTGCTTGAGTCAGCCTTGAGCGAAGTCCTCCGCGCCAGCAATAGAGCACGCCTTGCGGATTCTCCTTGGCCCATAGGTCCCATGCCGCCATCCGCTGCGCCTTGATCTCACCCGATATCAGTTGATCGCCAAGCGCCAGCGCCGCCTCTTCGCCCTGTTGCTTATAGCAGGTACCCACCTGGGCTCGTTGCGCATCGTCCAGCAGCGCGATATTGGTGGAATTGGGCAATGCCGACACCGCCACTTCCCCGGGCGACCGAAGATCGAGTAACGGCGTCCCCGCGCGAAGCAGCGCAGGCAGGTCCTTCATGACCGCAAAATCCTTCATATACCCGCCTCGCTAGCGTTAACATTGAGTTGAAGACGTTGCTGAGTTTGTAGAGCCAAATAAATCGCGGCGATCGCTCGCCCCTCACTAAAGTCTTCGCAGGCTAAAAGTTGGTCTAGCTCGGCAATTGGCCAGGCAACAACCTCTAACGGCTCAGGCTCATCACCTTCAAGCGAAGCAGGGTAAAGATCCCAACAGAGATAGCAGTCAATAGCATATTGCATATATCCAGGAGCCAAAGTCATCCGCTTTAAGTGCTTCAGCTTTCGCGCATCAACGCCTACTTCCTCGCGAAGTTCACGGTGCACCGCGTCTTCCGATGACTCACCTTCATCTACAGCGCCTTTAGGCAGCGAGAGCTGATAACTGTTTGTTCCCGCGCTATACTCTCTGATTAGCAGCAGCTTATCGTCGGCGGTGATGGGGACCATCATCACTGCAGGCGGCCCACCCGAGGTGATGAGCCGTTCATAGGTTCGCTTCGTACCATTTGAAAACTCGAGCTCAAGCTGCTCTACCGAAAATAGCGTTGACTGAGCAACTCGCTGTCGAGCTAAAATTTTTGGCGCTGATGGCATATCACAAACCTTTGTAGTGGATAACCTATGATACCCGACTGGGACAAGATCGACACCGTTTTACTGGACATGGACGGCACCTTACTCGACCTAAGCTTCGATATGTATTTTTGGGGACAGTTAATCCCCGAAGCCTACGCTGACAAGCATGGCATAAGCTTCGAGGACGCTTACCGCCATCTAGAGCCCATCTTCATGGGCGAGCAGGGTAATCTAGCCTGGTACTGTTTAGATTATTGGACCAATGCGTTGGATATGCCAGTCGCGGAAATGAAGCGGGCCGTGAAAGATCGCATTGGCGAACGCCCCGGCACACAGGCATTCCTCTCTTGGCTCAAAGAACAAGGTAAAACCATCGTGATGGCAACCAACGCTCATCGTGAAACGCTGTCAATTAAGCTGGCCGAAGTGGACATTGAGCACTACTTTGATGCGCTGGTGAGCTCCCACGACTTCGGCCATCCCAAAGAAGACCAAGCGTTCTGGGAAGCCCTCATCAAACAGCAAGGCTTTAACCGGGAGCGTACACTTTTCGTGGATGACTCCTTCGCCGTACTCACTTCGGCCGAGCAATTCGGAATTGGCCACCTATTGTGTATCACCCAACCATCTAGTGAGCATCCGGCTCGAGACGTCACTCAATGGCCGGCCGTGAATTATCTCGACGAGGCGCTGCCAAATGGGTAGCCCATTAACTGCGGTACGCGCAGACAAATGGTTGTGGTCGGTGCGGCTTTTCAAGACCCGCTCACTAGCAAAGTCAGCGATTGAGAGCGGTAAGGTGCTAGTAGGGGGTCAGCGTATCAAACCAAGCAGAGACCTACACCTGGGCGACGAACTGAAGGTCACCTTAGGTTATGACGATCGGATCATTATCGTTCGAGGTCTTATTGAAAAGCGGGTTGGCGCGCCTATTGCTGCCGAGCAATATGAAGAAACAGAAGCTAGTATCAAAGCAAGAGAGAAGGCGGCGGAGCTTCGTAAAGCGCATCGCGGCGCGGATATCTTGAGCGAGCACCGGCCAACCAAGAAACAGCGCCGTCAAATTCATCGCTTTAAACGAATTGATACGGCCGATGGTTGAGTTTTGTAAGATCGACCCCATTTAAGGGCTAAGCCCCAAGACTAGGTAACGCAACTATGAGCACCCAAGACCAAATTCAACGTTTTTTGTTTGATGAGGCGGACATTCGCGGCCAATTCGTGCAAATAGACGATGCCCTAAACGCCGCCCTCAAGAGCCACTCGTACCCAGAACCAATCAAAGCACTCTTAGCTGAGTTCCTGTGTGCAACGGCAATCCTTTCAACCACGCTCAAGTTTGAGGGGGTGGTAACGCTTCAGGTGCGTTCGAATGGCCCACTCAAGACCATTATGGCTGAGTGTAGCAATCACACTGACCTGCGTTGTATCGCACAATATGATGAAGCGGCTGACCCAGCGGTATTTGATCAACCGCTAAGTGAACTACTCAATGACAGCGCGCTGACTATCACCATTGACCCAACCGTTGGCAATCGCTATCAGGGAATTGTTGCCTTTGAGAAGGAAGATTTGGCTGGTGCGCTAGCCGATTACTTTGAGCAGTCAGAACAACTACGTACGAAATACTGGATGCATTACGGCAATAATCGCGCCGCTGCATTGATGTTGCAGATCCTTCCCGGTGAAAATGTACTACCAAAAGATGACAACGAAGCCTTTTTTGACCGTTTGAGTGTTTTCGGCGATACCGTCACTACCAACGAGGCAACGCAGTTGGAAGCAAGCGAACTTCTACACCGTTTATTCCACGAAGAGCAGGTCAGTATTTATGACCCCCGCGCGGTCCGTTTTAAGTGTACCTGTTCATTCGAAAAGATCGCCCGAGCATTAAGCTCTGTCCCTAGAGCCGAGATAGAACAGGCGATTGACGAAGAGGGCGGCGCCATTGATGTGGATTGTCAGTTCTGCCGAGAGCGTTATCAATTTGATCGAAACAGCTTAGATTTCGTATACGAAAAGAGCGAACAACAGCTTCACTAAACACTAGAAAACGGGCCTCGAAAGAGGCCTTTTTTATCCCTATACAGCCCGCCAAAAACAACCCTGAAAGCCGCATAAAACCTGTAGTTTTACTACAAAATTGGTGAAAAAAAATACTGTTTTCAGGTAGCGCTTTAGCTACAATAATCGTTGTGAAAAAAACGTTCCCCGCCGTCCATCGAGCACACTTTTTGTACTCGATTTTTCGTATAGGAAGCAGCGTTTTTCACTGGCAGTATCGCTGCCCTAACACTCCACACGTTTTTCGCCAAGGGCGACTAGGAATTTACATGACACAAATGATTGATACCCAAAAGGCTCACATCGATCTTACATCGGCTCAATTCATTCAGCACGCTGTTCGTCGTGGTGAGGGTGAGCTCGCAGCCACTGGCGCACTATCGGTAATTACAGGCAAACGCACAGGTCGTTCACCTGCCGATCGTTTTATCGTTGAAGAGCCCTCTACTAAGAGCGCTATCAACTGGGGCCCAGTCAACCGTCCGTTCCCGCAGGACAAATTCAACGCACTCTGGCAGCGCGTTGAGGATTACCTAGTACAGAAGGATGAGTTCTTTGTTTCTAGCCTCCACATTGGCGAGCACGCTGAGCACTACCTGCCAGCAAAAGTCATCACTGAAACGGCGTGGCAAGGTCTCTTCGGCCTAAACATGTTCATTCGCGCCGATGAATTCAACCCAATCAATAAAGAAGAGTGGCAGATCCTTAACGTTGCCTCTTTCCAGTGTGACCCAGAGCGTGACGGCGTTAACTCTGATGGCACGGTTATCATCAACTTCGCACAGCGCAAGGTGCTGCTTGCTGGCATGCGTTACGCCGGTGAGATGAAGAAAGCCATGTTCTCAGTGCAGAACTTCCTGCTTCCTGAGAAGGACGTGATGCCAATGCACTGTGCTGCTAACGTAGGCGAAGAGGGCGACGTGTGCCTATTCTTCGGCCTTTCTGGCACCGGTAAAACCACACTTTCAGCTGATCCCGAGCGTTACCTGATTGGTGATGACGAGCACGGTTGGGGCAAAGGTTCAGTCTTCAACATCGAAGGTGGTTGTTACGCGAAGACCATCAACCTATCGCAGAAGAACGAACCGGTGATCTGGGACGCTATCCGCTTTGGCGCGATCATCGAGAACGTCAAACTCGATGACGCTGGCGTAGCCGATTACGATGACACCTCATTAACAGAGAACGGTCGTTGTTCGTACCCACGCAGCCACGTAGAAATGCGCGCACCAACTAATAACGGTGGTGAGCCAAAGGCGGTAATTTTCCTAACCTGCGATGTATCGGGCGTTCTTCCTCCAGTATCAATGCTGAGTAAAGAAGCCGCTGCCTATCACTTCCTAAGTGGTTACACTGCCCGTGTTGGCTCTACCGAGCTAGGTGCTGCAGCAGGAATTAACCCCGCTTTCTCAACCTGTTTCGGCGCGCCGTTCATGCCACGTCCAGCGGGTGATTATGCTGAGTTGCTTATGAAGCGCATTGAAGACTTCGATTCCCGTGTTTACCTCGTTAACACGGGCTGGACCGGCGGTTCAGGTGCACCAGGTGGTGAAGGCAAGCGCTTCCCAATCCCAGTCACCCGTGCAGTGATTGCAGCCATCCAAAGTGGTGCGCTGGAGAATGTCGCGACAACTCAAATCGACTCGCTAAACCTCACTATCCCGAACGAAGTGCCTGGTGTTGATGGTGTTTACTTGAACCCACGTAATACTTGGAGCGATCAAGCCGCCTATGACGAGCAAGCAAATAAGCTAGCTAAGTTGTTTGTTGAGAACTTCAAGCAGTTCGACGTGAAGGACGAGATTATCGCGGCTGGTCCGAAGGGTTAAACGGTAAAATACGTTATAAAAGAGCGCTCTGGCGCTCTTTTTTTTGCCCGCAAGTTAGCTATTCTGCCTTGGATCATGGCTACGACCTTAAGGTGCAAAGTAGGGCAAAAAAAACCCCAGTTAACTCAGTAGCCTGGGGTTTTCTGAAGCATCAGGCTTGCGGCACTAAGACCGGCCCAACGATAATGCTTCGGCTATCGCTTTACCTCAGCCTCATCATATTCTTCGCTATTTAACCAAGCTCCGGCCTTGGCCTTCGCCTGCTTGGTTCTTGCCAATACAATGTAGAGGCTTGGCGTTAACAGCAAAGTCACCACGGTAGCGCTAAGAACACCAAACGCCAGTGAGACTACCATTGGCTTTAGGAACTGCGCCTGAGGCGAGTGTTCAAAGAGTAGGATAGGAGCCAAACCAACAAAGGTGGTAATGGAGGTTAGGACAATAGGTCGAAAGCGATCAACACCCGCTTGCATAACACTTTCATACAAGTCTCCGCCTTGGCGATAGAGCTGGTTAATTCGGTCCACCAATACCAAGTTATCGTTCACAACAATACCTGCCACTGCCAGGATTCCCAATGCCGAGAACATGGTCATATTAATACCAAAGACAATATGGCCAATAAGCGCTCCAACAAAACCGAAGGGGATAGCCGAGGCAATCAAAAGCGGCTGACTGTAGCTCTTAAATGCAATCGCCATTAGCATTAGGTTGATCAAAATTGCCATGGTAATCAGGCTTACAAAGCTGCTAAAGAACTCTTGCTGTTCACGCATATTACCTGAGCGATCAATAGAAGCCGCTGGATTGGACGCTTGCCACTGCGGAGCATAGTTATCCAAGATATCCTGAACAATGATATTTGGATCGCTGGTGCCTTCCAGCACCTTGGCCGTCACCGTAGCCGCTCGGCGACGATCAATACGCTGAATCATGTTATAACCCGGCACTATCACCGCTTCCGCAACGGAGCTGAACGGCACTTCTGCGCCGGACGGGGTACGGACGAACATGGTATCAAGGGTGTCAACCGTTCGACGTGCTTCCTCTGGGTAGCGAATCATCACTCGGACATCTTCGTTACCGCGTGGGATTCGCTGCGCTTCCTCACCATAGAAACTCTGGCGCACCTGACGGGCTACCGTCCTTAGCGTTAAGCCAAGGTGCTCGGCCTGAGGCTTGAGGCGAATCTCGATTTCATCGCGCGACGCCTCCATCGAGTCTTCGATATCAATCACACCGGGATACGTTGCCAACTGATTGCGAACATTGCGTAACATATTGTCAAACTGCACGGGATCGGTGCCCGAAATATTCACACTGACGTCAGGGGTATCGCCGCCAAAGGAACAATCGAGTCTAAACTCTTTCACCGGTGGCATATCAGTAATACTACGGCGCCATTCATCAGCCAAAGAACAGGTATCTACACTGTAGGTGGGGTCATCAATTTCAATGACGACCACCGAATTATTTCGCCACGACCAACGCATGGTTCTACCTAAGACGTTGTCACCATTCTCATTCAGCACCACGTCAGTGAGTTCCATTCGGTCTAAGCCAGCGCGAATACTGTCCGATACTTCTCGGGTTTGCGAGAAGGGCGCGCCTGACTCAAGTGTTGCTCGCGCAACGAGTGTGTCCGAATTAATTTCGGGGAAGAAGGAGGTACGCACGTAACCAAACGCATAGACCGAGGTCAGTACCAAGAAGGTGATCAAGAAACTCGGAATGGTTACCCGTTTAGCATTGATACTCTTCTTTAGCAGCGGGAGATAAACCTTATTCGCGAAGGTCATCAGGCTTTCAGCGGTGGCATTACGCCATCTACCCACAAACGTTCTAGGGGGTTTCTCAGGCCCAATATGTGCCAAGTGAGCTGGCAGAATAAGCAGAGACTCAATGAGCGAGAAAGTTAGCGTAATGATAACTACCATCGCAATCGGACGCTGGAAGGCCGCACTGTTCCCTGGCAGGAACAACATTGCCGCAAAGAACACCATGGTGGAAAGCACCGCAAAGATGACTGGACCTGCAACACGCGAAGCACCTGCGATAGCACCGGCCGTCCCCTTCATACCTGCTTTCTGCTCCGTGTAGATGGATTCACCACTAATGATGGCATCATCTACTACGATTCCCAGAATCATGAGGTAGGCGAACATCGACACCATGTTGAGCGTGGTATCGGTGATGGGCATGAACCAAATAGCCCCCATAAACGAGACACCAATACCCGCAGCAACCCAGAAGGCTAGGATGGGGCGCAAGAACAGCATCAGAATGATAAATACGAGAATGAGACCTTGGAACGCGTTACTTAAAAGGAGGTTCATTCGGCCTTCGAAAGCTTCTGAACGATCACGCCAGGTCATAATAGTGAGGCCACTCGGCAGCGTCTGTTGCGCCTGCACAACATATTCCTTCACTGCAGCCGTTACCGCAGGTAAATCAGGATCCGCCCCAGTAGCTACTTCAATGGATGCACCTCGGACACCGTCGACGTCAGCGTAGAGGTCAAATTCCTCGAAGCCGTCGGTAACTATGGCGACATCTCGAACTCGAACCATCGTCCCATCGGGTAGCGCTCGGACTACGAGCTCTTCAAAATCAATGGCAGTGTAGGCTTGGCCTCGCGTTTGCACCTGAATGTCACCACTCGCTGATCGAATGGTGCCGGCTGGCAAGTTCAGCGAGGAGCTGCGAACCGCGTTGACGACGTCATCAAAGCTCAATCCAAAACGACGAAGCTGCGCATCAGAAATTTCGATACTCATCTCGTTCGAGCGGATTGCCTCAAGATTCACTTTGCTCACACCAGGAAGCAGCGATAAATCGTCGCGAACTCGCTCTGAATAAAGTTTTAGTGTTTGCTCTGGAACGTCACCTACTACCAGCACGTCAATCACGTCAATGTTAAACGTCATCTCACGAACAAGTGGGCGCTCTGCTTCAACCGGCAAGGTGATGACACTGTCCACTGCACCCTTGACGTCCGCCAGCAAACGCTGAATGTCATAGCCAGCGGTTCCTTCAATTTGTACTCGGCTGCGAGACTGCTGAGAGAATGACTGAATCTCCTTCACACCTTCGACGTTGCTGACCGCATCTTCAAGTCGGCGGGTGACGAGCTCCTCAACCTCTACGGGCCCCGCACCTGGGTAGGAGGTCTCTATCACTACCACATTTAACGGGATAGACGGAAATACCTCTTTGCCAAGCTTTCCGACAGAGAAGAGGCCGCCGACGATGATTAAAATCATCAACAGGTTGGCAGCAACACTATTTTCAGCGAACCAGCGAATAATTGGGCGCATGACTTAAAATCCTTCTCTTGCTGCAATATCCATTCCTGGAACCGCATAAGGCATTTGCGCGGTAATCACCTGCTCACCTTCATTCAGTTGCGCTATCACCAAAGCACCATCGCTATTTGACTGCAGTAGCTGTGCTTCTACAAACTCTAGCTTTCCGTCGCGAATGACGTAAATGACGTTACCAGGCTTAAGCGCTTCGCGTGGCAAGAGCACTGCGTTATCGATGACTGAGCCTTGAATGTGAGCTTCAACGAACAGCCCCACTGGAAGGGGCGTTTTTCCTTCGTCCACGACTGAATAGGGATCTTCAACCTCTACCACCGCGAAAACTGTCTGTGATGCAACGTTAATAGACGCCTCAATACGGCGAATCTGGCCCGTCCAAGCGTGCTCGACACCACCGAACACCCCTCTAACTTCAGCCTCAATATTGCCACCTCGATCACCAATCATTGGCAAGTTCACTAGGCGGACCTGGCGATCCGTCAGAGGTACCCTAACCTCAACGGATTCGGTAGAGTAGATATGTGCTACTGGCTGCCCTGCACTAATAAACTGACCAACCTCAACCTTTTTATCGGCAATGACTGCGTTAAACGGGACGATAATAGTGGTGCGCTCGAGGTCTAGCTGAGCCTGCTCAACTTCCCCCTGCGCGGCACGAAGGGCCGCTTCCGCAGCTTCCAGCTGAGGCTTACGTAGCGCCAGAGCATTGGCGTCATCGTCACCTAAATCACGCCATTCGCGTTGCGCTTGGCGAGCCTGACCACGCTCTTGAGCAACCGCTCGCTGCGCTTCCGACAGCCTTGATTGAGCTCGCACTAGGGCGAGTTCATAGTCGCTCTTCTCAATCTGAATCATCATATCACCGGAAGAGAAGAAGCCACCGGCGTCGAAATGGTCGGAAACCGCTAAGATCTGCCCAGACACCCGCGAGATCACATCAATCTTCTTAGACGGCTGAACGGTGCCTTGGGCGATGATAGTGGCCGCTCTAGGTTCTGTGCTGACCGTTACTACCTCCACAAGTGGCACGGGCGCTTTAATATCGTCTCGCTGCTCTGGAACAGGTTTGCCCATAACTAACGCGATGAACAACGCTGGCGTCACAATAAAAAGAAGGATTAAAAGAATAATAGATTTGGGTTTCATTCAGCAGGCTCTTTAAGGTAATTTAGCAGCAACCTAGTAACGGTTTGGCCACAATCGCTGGAATCTTAACCTAAGCGAAAGCAATCGCCATCCGTCATTACCGAAGGTCCGAAAAGACGACTAATTTATTCTCTGTTGGCGGAAGTTAAGCATGATTATCAACCAAGTATCGAAAACTATCGCCGCTGAACTCGCGGTTCGCCCTGAGCAGGTTCACGCCGCTGTCACTTTACTAGACCAAGGTGACACCGTACCGTTTATCTCTCGCTATCGAAAAGAAGTGACAGGCGGCCTTGATGATAGCCAGATGCGCCAGCTCGAAGAACGTCTTCGCTACCTACGCGAACTTAACGATCGCCGTGCGAGTATTATTAAATCCATCGATGAGCAGGGGAAATTAAGTCCCCAGCTGGAGAAAGCCCTACTCGACGCCGATACCAAATCGCGGTTAGAGGACCTCTACCTCCCGTTCAAGAAAAAACGAAGAACCAAAGGACAGATCGCGATTGAAGCGGGCTTAGCGCCGCTTGCTGATCAGCTGTTGGAAGACCAGAGTGCCTTTCCAGAGGACGCAGCCGCCGCATTTCTATCTGCAGAACACGGCATTAACTCGGCGAAGGACGCCCTCGACGGAGCGAAGTTCATTCTAATGGAGCGCTGGGCCGAACAGGCCGGCTTAATTGATAGCGCGCGACAATTCATGCGCAAGAATGCCATTATCCGCAGTCTAGTGGTTCCCGGACAGGAACATACCGGGGCTAAGTTCAGTGATTACTTTGATCACCACGAACTACTTGAGAAAACGCCATCCCATCGTGCCCTCGCCATGTTGCGCGGTCGTAACGAAGGTATTCTCGCACTGACCTTAGTGCTTCAGGATGAGTTAGATGACACGCCGAAAGCGGCGCATCCCTGTGAGGCACTGATTCGACAATTTGCCTCCGTGCACGAGCATAGCAACGCGGCAAAATGGCTGGGCGAAGTGGTTCGCTGGTGTTGGCGTATCAAACTGGCGCCACATATCGAAACTGACCTCATGAATACTCTGCGTGAACGCGCTGAACTCGACGCTATTGGGGTCTTCGCCAACAACCTTAAAGATCTGCTGCTAGCTGCTCCAGCTGGACCAAGGGCCACACTGGGTCTTGATCCAGGCCTGCGCACCGGAGTCAAATGTGCAGTGATTGATACCACCGGAAAGGTCCTCGATCACGGCGCTATTTTCCCCAATGCACCACAGAATCGCATCGCAGATGCCGCCGCGCAGCTTACCCGGTGGATTAAGCAACATGGCGTTGAACTCATCGCGATTGGCAACGGTACCGCTAGTCGTGAAACTGAGCGCTTTGTTCGCCAGCTACTTAAAGCCGCTCCAGAGTTAAATGCCACACCTGTTATCGTGAACGAATCGGGCGCCTCTATTTACTCTGCCTCCGAGTTTGCTTCCCGGGAACTACCGGATTTGGACGTCACTATTCGTGGCGCGGTGAGCATCGCTCGACGTTTACAGGATCCCCTTGCCGAGCTTGTGAAGATTGATCCGAAGTCCATTGGTGTAGGTCAGTATCAACATGACGTTAGCCAGCTACAACTCGCTCGCCAGCTTGATGCTGTAGTAGAAGATTGCGTAAACAGCGTGGGCGTTGATTTGAATACGGCCTCTGAAGCACTCCTCGCCAGGGTTGCTGGACTAAATACCACCATTGCCGCCAATATTGTGACGTATCGCCACGAAAACGGCTCGTTTGATCAACGCAATCAGCTCAAGAAGATAGCTCGCCTTGGGCCCAAGGCCTTCGAGCAGGCGGCTGGCTTCCTACGGGTAAACGGCGGCAAGAATCCACTAGATCGTTCTGGGGTTCACCCTGAATCCTACGGTGTGGTTAAAGCAATGGCCGCAGCAAATGACACCGCTATTGAAACTTTGATAGGTAATGCAGCCCTATTGCGCAGTATCGCTCTGGATCAATTTGTCTCGGAGGGCGCCGGTTTAGTAACGCTAAAGGATATCGTCAGTGAATTGGAGAAACCCGGCCGCGATCCACGCCCTGAGTTTCGTACCGCGGCACTCAACGATAGCGTAGAGACGATGAAGGACTTAAAAGCTGGTCAGCGATTGGAAGGAACCGTTACTAACGTGACTAATTTCGGCGCGTTCGTTGATATTGGTGTTCACCAAGATGGCCTCGTCCACATTTCGGCGTTGGCCGATAAATTTGTTAGTGACCCTCGCGAAGTTGTGAAGGCCGGAGATATCGTCACTGTCAAAGTGATTGAGGTGGATATTGATCGCAAGCGCATCGCGCTCTCAATGAAGATGGGGGATAGTGCCACTAAGCCAGCCACGTCGGCTCAACGCCCAGCATCCAGCGCCGCCAAGCCCAAGCAACACGTTCGAAATAATAGCCAGCGCGGGAGCAACACACCGCAGGGCAACAACGCCATGGCTGCTGCACTAGCCAAGGCCATGAACAAGCGTTAATCTAAGTCTAGGAGACCTGCTATGAGCTACTCGCGATTTACCATTGAAGAACAGGATCATATCGCCATCGTTCGCTTCAGTCGTACCGATAAACGCAACGCGATGGACGCTGAAACTTGGCACGAGCTAAAGCGCGTGTTTGAGCAGCTATCGAATGAGGGGAAGGTTCGCTGCGCCGTGCTAGCCAGCGAAGGGAAACACTTCTGCACCGGTATGGACCTCGCGGTTTTTCAGGACACCTCTAAGCTATTTGCAACGGAAGAGCCGGGTCGTCAAGGCGAGTATTTTCGCCACTTAGTAGCCTATCTCCAAGCGTGCATATCCGCCGTTGAAGCGGCACGATTCCCGGTCATTGCCGCCGTTCAGGGTGGTTGTATCGGTGCGGGCTTTGATCTTATTAGCGCCTGTGATATTCGTCTAGCCACCAGTGACGCTTGGTTCCAAATTGCCGAAACCAATATTGGCATGACCGCTGACGTGGGCACGCTGCAACGAGTAGGAAGTATCATGCCAGCTGGCCTAGCCCGTGAACTCTGTTATACCGGGCGACGCCTAACAGCCGTCGAGGCCACTACCAGTGGTTACTTAAACCGAACCTTTGAATCGCATGAGGCGCTGCTCGAAGGGGCGGTTGAAATGGCTCGTGAAATTGCAACCAAGAGCCCAATGTCGGTTGCCGGCTGCAAGCATTTACTTAACTACAGCCGAGATCACAGCGTGGCCGACTCACTGCACTACCAAACCGTCTGGCAAGCCGCTCACTTTCACTACCGCGACATGACCGAAGCTGCTTTCGCCGCCTTCGAAAAGCGCGAGGCAAATTTCGAAGCACTACCCGTAATTAACCCGCAAAAGGATTTTAACTAGGAGCTCTCTATGGAATACGCACTCCCAATGCTGGCGTTACTGACCTGGACCACCATTATTTGGTGGGCCTTGTTGTTGGTAAGACTAAGCGAGATCAAGGCAAAGAAATTACTACCACACCAACTCAATACGCCCGAAGATGCCAAAGAGTTGTTGTCACTTCGACAAAATATGCTGGCTCGAAACTTTGCCAACCTGCTTGAGCTGCCGCTGCTATTTTACATATTGGGCGCACTGTCTATTATTCTGAAGGTGGAAAGTGAATTTTCGGTGCTGTTAGCGTGGTTATTTGTTGGCTCCCGAGTAGCTCATTCTCTTATACATACCGGCTACAACACGGTTTTGCATCGTTTTTACGCCTATGTCCTTGGCGGCCTAGTACTCACTACTTGGGTAATTACGATGTTGCTGAACACAGTATTACTTTAAACTTCGCGCAACTGACGATGGTAGACGAATATGCAGACGGTTTATTGCATTCAACGCGGTGATGGTCTCTTTTACGCTAAACAACAATGGCTTGCGCTGGCTCAGCTAAAACAAGCCTTTCACTCGTCTGACTACGACGTTGTGCTTAATGAGCTCATTGAGTACAACAGCAAACATATCAATGAGCGTCTGGCTGTCGTGGCCTGCCGCACTGACGAAAAAGGGCGGCCAACGGCGCTTGCCTCGGGAGAAATTGCCTAGTGTCCACTGTTTTTAACGCTTTGCAGCGTGCCATTGCCAGCAAGCCTGATATCCTGCAAGGCGCCAAGCGTGGTATAGAAAGAGAATGCCTACGCATCAGCCGCGACGGGCATCTTGCCATGACTCCCCATCCAACCGCCTTGGGTTCAGCGCTCACGCACGGTTCAATCACCACCGATTACTCAGAAGCCTTGCTAGAGTTTATTACTCAGCCGCACGATGATATCGCCAGCACCCTGGCACAGCTTGATGAGATTCATCGCTACACCACTTTCGTGCTGGAACAACAGGGAGAAATGCTTTGGCCAGCTTCTATGCCCTGTATTATGGCGGAAGACGACGCCATTCCGGTGGCCCAATACGGTAGCTCGAATTCGGCGCAGTTAAAGACCACGTATCGTCACGGTTTGGGCAATCGCTACGGCCGCCTTATGCAAACCATCGCCGGTATTCACTACAATTACTCAATCAGTGATAGCTTCTGGCAATTCAAACAGCAACAGCTACAGAACAATCAATCGCTACAAGACTTCAAAACTGACCAATACTTTGGTGTCATTCGCAACTTTCGCCGTAACTTTTGGCTGCTAATGTACCTGTTTGGCGCCTCACCATTACTGTGCCAGAGCTTTGTAAAGAACAACCCGCACCACCAGCTGAAACAATTCACTCACTGTACCTATGGCGGCGATCAGGCTACGTCCCTTAGAATGGGCGATCTGGGTTATCAAAGTAATGCGCAAGCGTCGCTGACCGTCAGTTACAACGAGCTACCTAGCTACCTAAAAACCCTAAAACACGCCATCGTCGCGCCCCATCCCGAGTATCAGCACATTGGCGTAAAGGTAGAAGGCGAATATCGACAGCTGTCCGATGCGCTGCTGCAGATTGAAAACGAATTCTATTCAACCATTCGTCCAAAACGTACAGCACAGCGCGGCGAAACAGCACTCCATGCGCTGCAGAGCCAAGGCGTGGAATATATTGAGGTCCGTTGTTTGGATATTAATCCTTACGACGCCCGCGGGATCAGCTCGGAGCAATGCCACTTTGTGGAAGTATTCATGACTTGGTGTGCAATGACCGACAGCCCGCTAACCACCCAAGAAGAATACGATGGCATTGCCGAAAACCAAAAGCGTGTGGTCAATCAGGGTCGAGAGCTTTCCTTATCGCTCTATCATCGCGATGGTGATCGGATTTTGGGTGAGTGGGCTAGCGCAACACTGAGCGAACTCGAGGACGTGGCTGCATTGCTGGATGCCGCTGAGGGCGGCAGCGCGTATAGTCAGGCGGTCTTAGCACAGTACTCAAAAGTGACGGACAGCAACAACACACTATCTGCTCAGTTCGCCAAGGAGTGCTTAACCGATCGTCGTGGCTTTGCGGCAACGGCAAGAATCATGGCTAAGCAGCATCACGAATACTGGCTATCACAACCATTGTCGGCGGAACTGCACGGGCACTATCAGCACTTAGCGGCCACTTCCCTGGATGCTCAAGACAAGCTCGAAGCGGCAGATAGCATGAGTTTTGATGATTATCTGGCCCAGTTCATGAGCCAGTATCGTGATCTTAAGGTCTAAATACGCCTACCACCTGTGAAGGTGCGCCGCGCAAACCTGCAACGTCAAACGTTGGTTTGCGCTTTGGCGACCGAGGCCGCCTGCATTTAGCGCGTTAAAAGTTCTTTACGCGGTCTCGCTTCGCTCCGGCCCACCGAACGCAGCAAGCAGATCATCTAGAAAGCCGCGATAAACCACTACCATTGAGGCAAACTCATGGTCCAATTGCGCTGCTATGGAATCCCCATCTACTGTATCCAGACTTTCCTGGAAAGCGTCAGTGAGCTTGAGGCGCTTAATGGCTAGGTCTTCGTCAACGATCACTGAGATCTGATCTCGCCAGAGTAGCTCAAGACGCTTTACTCGCTTACCCGATTCCAGCATGAGCTTGACTTCATCGCCCAATAAATCCTGCTCTTTGAGGCGCGCAACACCACCTTCAACCTGACGACTCACCAACTCCGCTTCTTCACCTACCACGAAATTTTGCGGTGCACGAGATTCCAGCCATAACGTTAGGGTATCCGAAGGCAGCTGTTGAGTTGACCAGGGAACTAATGCAAAACTACCGATACTATCGCGCACTAAGTTAATAAGCTCTTCGGCGCGCGCCGCGCTGCTACTATTTACCACGAACCACCCGCGCTTGAGGTCCAAGTAGCCACTAATCAGGCTAGACTTAGTAAAGGCTCGGGGAAGCAGCTCCACGAGTAGCTCATCTTTCATTTGGGCTTTTTCTTTCTTGTAAACTTTGCGAGCCTGATCGGCTTCAATGTCCGCAATGCGTTCAGCTAACAGCTCATTAATCACACTTGCTGGCAGTACCTTTTCCTGCTTCTTGGCGGTTAGCCAAAGACCGTCGGCGGCCTCGTGAACCAGTGCCGTGCCATGTCGACCAAAGGGTGAAATCCAGCCCAATTTACTGGCATCTTGACTGCCACACTCAACAAAGGCGTTGGACTGTAACTTTTCCTCTAATAACATCCCAGTGAGATCGAAGGGCTGGGTTAACTGATACAAACGCAAATTCTTAAACCACATACTACTAATACTCGATAATATCTTAGTGGGCTATGGTAACATTAGCGCCAATGAAAAACCCATCTGACAAGCCACCAAATTTAAGTGATTAAACGGGTTTTTAAGCTAAGGTAATAATTGGGAATTACAGCAAAAGCTGATCAATTTGGAACATCACATATGAAATGGCTAACCTTGATTCACTATCGCATCGCGACCATCATCCGCCTTTGGATTCGGCCGACAGTGCTACCAAGCGAACTAGAGAGTATTCAGGCTGAGCTTGAGGGTGATGTGTATTATGTGCTCCACGATCGATCTTTTACCGATCTCGTGGCGGCGCAACAGGCTATCAAGTCCTGCTCATTGCCAGCCCCGGCATCGCGCGATCATTGGTATCCGCTCACGGAAAAGACCGGCTCGTTCTTTGCGAGGCGCCAAGTTTATGACGCCCACCAAGCCGGCCAGCTCATTCAGCGTGCCCGCGCCGGTGAGATCATTCAATTCGTGCCGCTATCCATTTTCTGGGGCCGAGCTCCTAAGCGCGAACAATCATTCTGGCGGCTACTGTTCTCCTACAACAACTACGAACTCGGCGGCGGTTTACGCAAGTTTCTTGCGACCATCGCGGCGCGCAAAGACTTGGAGATCCATGTTAGCAAACCGCTTTCACTAAATGAGTTGGTTAGCCACGATCAAAATGATGAGATTTCTGCACGTAAACTTCACAGAGTACTTCGCGTTCACTATCGCCATGTAAAGACGGCGGTGGTTGGCCCTGATCTGTCGCACCGACGAACCGTGGTCAGAGATTTGGTAAAGAGTCGTGCGGTTCAGCAAGTTATTGACGAAAAAATCAAAGCTGGTGAGTCGTCACGGGAACAGCTTGAGGCACAAGCGCAGAAATATGGTAATGAGATTGCCTCCAACTACAACACACGTTCCATCCGAATTTTAGACATCTTTCTGACCCGCTTCTGGAATAAAGTCTACGACGGGGTAGAGGTTGAGGGTATTCAACGGGTGCGAGCGCTGGCAGGGACCCATGCTGTGGTCTATCTGCCGTGTCACCGCTCACACATTGACTACCTATTGTTGAGTTACGCGCTCTTTAAGCAAGGGCTTGCGGCACCCCATATTGCGGCCGGTATTAATCTTAACCTACCAATCGTTGGCCGTTTGTTACGCGGTGCAGGGGCGTTCTTTATTCGCCGCAGCTTCCGGGGCAAACCGCTTTATACAGCGGTCTTCAACGAGTACCTGCACACGCTGTTACGCCGCGGATTTCCGGTAGAATTTTTTATCGAAGGTGGCCGCTCAAGAACCGGCAGATCACTGCCGCCAAAGACCGGCATGATGGCGCTAATGCTGCGCTCCTATCTCCGAGACCATACCAAGCCTATTGCCATCGTGCCGATTTATGTTGGCTACGAAAAGGTCCTTGAGGGCAACACCTACCTGGGCGAACTGCGCGGAAAGAGCAAGAAGTCGGAATCGATCTTCGGCCTCGTGAAAGTGGTTAAGACGCTCAAAGGCGAGTTCGGTAAAGTCCGCGCAAACTTCGGCGAACCACTATTTCTGAACAGCTTTTTAGATGCTCAGCAACCTGATTGGCGTGAAGTCAGTTCGGACAAACCAGAGTGGTTACCAACTGTTACCAATCAACTTGCCGACGAGGCCATTACTCGCATCAATGAGGCTGCACACGTCAACCGTGTTAGCTTGGTGGCTGCAGCCATTCTCTGCGCGCCTCGCCAAGCGCTAGGTGATACCACCTTACTCGCACAAATTGATTTCTATAAGGAACTGTTACAAGCCGTACCCTATAGTCAAGAAACAACCTTTGACGATCACGACCCAGCGGCGATGGTTGAGCACTGTGAAAAGCTAGGCTTCGTTGAAAAACGAGAAGATTCTATGGGGGCGGTATACCACCTTTCCGAGGTGAATAGTGTTCTACTGACCTATTACAGGAATAATATTCAACACCTACTAGTCATTCCTTCTTTGCTTGCCTATGCACTCAATAACAAGCGCGGCATTGGCCGTAAAGCGCTGATTCAGTTAGTAAGCAGCGTTTACCCCTATCTTAAGAAAGAGCTGTACCTAAACCTTGAGCTAAGTGACGTTGAGACAGCCATCGAAACACATTTGGCGTTCCTCCTTGAGCGCGGCATTCTAACAACCGAAGGTAAGATTATTCGCGGCGCAAAACCAGGCTCTAATCAACAGCTTATTCAACGCCTATTGGCCGCGCATTGCCAACCGATGCTCGAACGTTTCTATATTGTACTAAGCTTAATACGTGCGGCAGACCAGCAACCTCTGTCCACAAAACTACTTGAGCAAAAGAGTGTTGATGTAGCCCAGCGTTTGAGTATGATTCACGGCATTCACTCTCCTGAGTTCTTTGATAAACGTTTATTTGCTGGATTCATTGATCAGCTCTATCAAAGGAAGGTTATTCAATGTGATGAAGGCTTTATTCGCTTCGACAAGCCACTAACTGACATTCTCTATCTCGCCGAGCGCGTAATGAGTGCAGAGGTTGTCCAAAATCTTCGCCTGGCAAAACCTCAGGCTGAGCAATCCTAAGCGCAGGACTAAACAAGAACGCTATGACTATTTTTACCACCCCAGTGATTCGAACACTGTTCCGCTGGTTATTTCAGATTGGCCTATTTATTAGCGGCTGGCGAGTGGAAGACAAACCACTACCGGACACGAGAAAGGGCGTGATTGTCGCTGTGCCCCACACATCAAACTGGGATTTCCCCGTCATGATGGCTATCGCATTCAAACTTAATTACGACCTTCACTGGATTGGCAAGGCCAGTTTGTTTAAGGGGCCGTTAGGACCTTTAGCACGATGGTTGGGCGGTATTCCTGTAGACCGAAATGCGAGTCGCAACCTTGTTGAGCAAGTGGCAACTCGCTTTAAGACATCACAGGACTTGTTCATTGTGATAGCACCAGAGGGCACTCGGGGGCAGGTTGATCAATGGCGATCTGGCTTTTATCATATGGCTGATCAGGGCGGTGTTCCGCTGATTCTGGCGCATATCGATGGACCATCGAAAGTCGCCGGGGTGAAATCCGAAGCCTTCTATACTACCGGCAATTACGATGAAGACATCAAGAAGATTCGTCAGTTCTACAAATCATTCGTTGGCATTAAGGCGCAGCGACACTCAGAGATCGAAGACGAATAAGCGCTGGTAGAAAATGGGCGGTAAAAAAAGGCCATGCTAATTGATAGCATGGCCTTTTTTAATAGCAGTAGCGCTCAAGGTACTAGATTAGTTAGCACGCTCCGTGCGCTCTTTATCAATAAGATAGCTAACAACTTCTAACATTTGCTCAAAAGTTAGCGGGTTCTCACGAGTTGAACCCACTACATACTTTCCTGCAACCATTAGCTGCGGGGTGCCTGTTACGCCTGCATTGCGTTGACGGCTATCAGCCATACGTACCTGAGAGTCAACGGGGAAGCTGGTGATCAGTGAACGGAAACGGTTAGCGTCAAGACCCATGCTCTCCACAAGATCGGCCATTTCATCGACTTCAGTCAGACGCTTACGCTCTACCAAAATCTTGGTAAACACTTGCATATGCTGCTCGTTGGTAGCCTGCATAGCTTTTAATGCGTAGTAGAGCTTAGCATGCTCACGCATAGCACCTTGCCACATTGCCGGTGACTTGGTAACGCGAACATCGCTAGGCGCTGTGGCTTCGAAGCGCTGAAAATATGGCTCAAAATTGTAGCAGTGTCCACATCCGTACCAGAAGAACTCGGTCACTTCGATAGACGTTGAGCTAGTACGTAACGGGGTTTCTAGTACACGGTAATCTTTACCGGCTTCATATTGAGCGAAACTGAATTGCGCTGTCGTCAGTGCGAGGATCGCGATGGCACAAAGGCGAAGAAACTTCATATAAACTCCGAAGGCAAATATAGATAAAAAATCTTGTTATATAGGGTAGGTTTTAGCCTAAAGAAAAAGGGTGGCCTTAGCCACCCCTCTCTTGTGCGAATTCTACTTAAGCGAACCAGTCTTTGACTTAGTTAACACCCGCAATGTAGTTCGCCAATGCGCGGATCTGACGATCACTTAGCATTCCAGCCACGTCACGCATAATGCGCGAATCGCCATCATTGGTACGTGCAGAGCTATTGGTTGGGTCATCAGCACCGGTTCGGAAGGCATGCAACTGCGTAGCAACATAGTCAGCATGCTGGCCCGACAAACGCGGGAAACCTGCCGGGGCATTGCCTAAACCGGTTGGACTGTGACAACCGATACACGCCGCAACACCACGCTCAAGATCGCCACCGCGGAACAGTGCTTCACCTTCGGCTAGTAGTTCGGCATCATCTGCGCTCGCACCGGACAACTGCATAGTACCTGCCGCATAATAGGCAGCGAGATCTTGGAAGTCTTGGTCAGTCATATTGGCAACAATGCCGGTCATCTCTGGGATGTTACGTTCGCCAGACTTTACGTCACGAAGCTGCTTAAGCAAGTACTTCTCGCCCTGACCAGCAATTTTAGGCCATGCTGGATTAACTGAATTACCGTCTGCGCCATGGCAAGCTGCACACACAGCTGACTTAGATTCTCCGGCGCTTGCATCACCAGCCGCCATTGCTGGAGACATAGCTACAAGACCTAACGATAAAAGCATACCCTTGAAAAGCTTATTCATTACGATTTACCCAATAGTGATGTTATCCGACGAGCAATATGATGTACTCGCTATTCCGTTGTAGTCAATTTAGGTCGCCATCACCGCAAATGCAACGGTTTACGCTAAAATTAACTAGATTCCCTACCTATTGTATGGATGATCGGCATTATATACTATCGCTTTCTTTTCGTCAGCGACTAACGAGGCAATATTACATGGTAGATTTTCGACAGGCGAGTTTCGTCACAAGTGCGGCCAAATTGTCTCAGTGTCCTGAGGATATAGGCGCTGAAGTTGCCTTTGCAGGCCGATCAAATGCCGGTAAGTCGTCGGCAATTAATACCCTCTGTGATCAGAAAGCACTCGCGAGAACGTCCAAGACCCCTGGTCGTACTCAGCTTATTAACTTTTTTGCCATGAACGAAGAACAGCGCCTCGTTGATTTGCCGGGCTACGGCTATGCGAAAGTCCCTGTTGCGGTAAAAGAACATTGGCAGAAACATCTCTCAGATTACCTAGAGCGTCGTCTTTGTCTGCGCGGCGTAATTTTGCTTTCCGATATTAGGCACCCCTTAAAGGAGTTCGATATCCACATGCTGGACTGGGCCGCTAAGGCACAAATGCCTGTCCATATCTTGCTCACCAAAGCGGATAAGCTTAAGCGCGGTCCAGCACAGTCCACGTTGCTTGGCGTACAGAAAGCGGTCAGTTCATACGGCCCGCAAGTAACGGCTCAAGTTTTTTCGGCCACCAAGCGAACTGGCTTGGACCAACTACGCGGCCACCTGAATGCTTGGCTTGATCTAAGTGATTTTGAAGACGAAGGCGAATTCGAAGTCTTAGACTAAACTACACACAGCATTGGCGCTGTACGGTTATCGTTTAGCGCCGTCACAATCTAAGCTTCTTCTCCATTGGAAGCCTTCCAACACGGCAATCCCTATGACCTCCAATATAGATTACAAAGCCAACCCTCTTCATGGCTTAAAGCTCGAGACCCTCGTTGGCGAAATTGTTGCGCACTACGGCTTCGAAATTCTCTACGCTTACCTGAACATCAATTGCTTCAAAACTAACCCTAGTATCGAATCGAGCATTAAGTTCCTTAAAAAGACTCAATGGGCAAGGGAGAAGGTAGAGGCGTTTTATCTCTACGAGTATAAGAGCCTACCTAGAGCCACCGATGATCAATTTCAGCTCCCCCCGCGTGATCGCATCGTGCCCTCGCATCAGAAGCCTGGGGAACCGGCTGAATTAAGCTTAGAGGACGCTGAGCGATTGCAGCGAGAGCGAGAACGTAAAGCAGCCGAATTCTCGTCTCGGGGGCGCCGATGGTAAATCGCCGTAAAAAGGCCAAGCAGTTATTCTTAGCAAAAAAGAAGAAGGCTAACGCCAAACTTTCTCCCGCTTCAAAGCCGAAGTATGTAAGCAAAGCAGAGCGAGCAAAGTTAGCCGCGACAACGAGCGAGATTGAAGCAGCGCAAACGAATACTGAGCAACCTTGAGTAACCGCTCGCTAAGCGTGCTTATTCGCCTACACTTCAGCACGCTACACTACTATTAACTGTAGGGGTAAAAGCTTACCCATTCTGACGCAAATACGGCAGCAAATAGGCGCGTCTTACACCAGAAGTGTTAGAATGCGCGCCAATAGATACTTCATTCTTGCATAGCGCTTAATGCCTCGCATTAGGTCACTACTCTTAAGGATTCCCATGAAAAAGACGTTTAAGCTGGAGCACCCCAAAATTAAAGTGCCTCGGGTTGTAGACTCGGTAAAACACGAGATCAAAAAATTCCTCAAGCGAGAGCGTGCTAAAGCGCTACCTGCAGGCGCTAATTACTGGCGTTTTGATTGCAAGTTCGGACAGTCCGAGGAGACCGCGGTAGCCATTACACTTCCAACGTTGAATAGCCACATCGATGAGCTTGTTGATAACAATATTCTCACTATCTATGTGGAACTGACAGCACAACCGGTTTACGCAGACTAAGCACTCAAATTAGGGAGCTACGCTTATCATTACCAACGATATCTTGCGCCGCGTGCGCTACATGTTCGATTTTAGCGATCCAATAACACTCGAGATCTTCAAGCTTGGCGGCCATGAATCCACCAAAGAAGAACTGCACACCTGGCTGGCTCGCGAAGAGGAAGATAATTTTGTGCGCTGCCCCGATGAAATTTTGGCTCGCTTTCTGAACGGCTTAATTATTAAGAATCGCGGTGCGCGGGAAGACGGTATTCCGGAGCCTGAGTCGAAGATGAGTAATAATATTGTCCTTCGCAAGCTAAAGATTGCCCTCAATCTCCAGGCTGATGACCTACTAGCGATGCTGAAGCTAGCGGATTTGAAGGTCAGCAAGCACGAACTCAGCGCATTGTTTCGTCGCCCTGGCCACAAAAATTATCGCGCCTGCCTCGATCAGTTTTTACGCAGTGTGTTAGATGGCATGACTAAGCATTACCGCCCCACGAAAGCAAAACCAAGCAAATAGTCTCGGCTCCTCTACTCGCAATAAGTAGAGGAACGACGACATCTTCGCCAGATCGGATCTAGTTATTTATAACGGTACCGAAATATATTTTCTCGCGTACCCTACGCACAGACTGTCCAATAGGGCACTAGTGATTGCTTTAAATTCAGAGGGTACAACTATGAAGAAGATTCTTATTCCAGTTACCAACCACGCAACGCTGGGTTCAACTGACGAAGCCAACGGCACTTTCGCGCCAGAGCTTACCCATGCGCTCAAGGTTTTTCTCGATGCCGGTTTTGACTACGACATCGCCTCTATCGGCGGCGGCAAAGTACCCGTTTATGGCACCGACATGCCCGATGATGCCGTAAACACCCAGTTGCTAGCTGATGCGACACTTCAGGAAAAGTTAGCTAACTCAATTCCCGTTGGTGAAGTTGATGGCGATGCCTATGATGCGGTTTTCTACCCTGGCGGCTTCGGACTACTCTCTGACTTGGCGGAAGATAAAGACTTTGCCGCCATCAGTGCAAAGCACTATGAAGACGGCGGCATTGTGGCAGCTGTGTGTCATGGTCCTGCAGCGTTACTTCCTATCACGCTCAGTAACGGCGAGAAATTGCTCGCACACACTTCAGTAACAGGTTTCACTCGTGAAGAAGAAGTCGATTACGGGACCATAGATAACATCCCATTCCTATTGGAAGAAGCATTAGCACGTAACGCAGCGCGCTACAGCAAGGTTCAGCCTTGGGGAAGTTTTGTGGTAGAAGACGAGCGTGTCATTACCGGCCAAAATCCAGCCAGCGCTCACGCTGTGGGCGAAGCGGTAGCTAAACTGCTCGCTCAGTAACGCGGTCTTAAACACTGAGCGCCACGACGTTCAGTGCCGCCCCCTGTTAACAAGTGGCCCACTGGCTTGAGCATGGATGGCCACCACTTTCCAACAGGCAAAAAAAACCCTAGCAAAGGCTAGGGTTAAATATCTGGGGACGTAAACATTAGGGATTAATGAATAACTGTTTATAAGACAGCGTCCCAGTTAAAAAAGTTCAAAACTTTTTGAAAAAAAATTTAATGCGCCTCATCCCAGTTGGTTCCGATGCCATAATCAGCCACTAGAGGAACGTCCAAATCGGCCGCTTTTGACATAATCTTACACAACGAAATCGCCACCTGTTGGGCCTGATCCTCTTTGACCTCAAGGACCAGTTCATCGTGAACCTGCATCACCACTCTCGCGTCAACCTGATCTTCAACCAGCCATTTATCTACGGCTATCATGGCCCGCTTGATGATGTCTGCCGCGGTTCCCTGCATGGGCGCGTTAATAGCGGTTCGCTCCGCGGCTTGGCGACGCATGCCATTGGTGCTGTTGATGTCAGGTAGATACAGTCTGCGCCCATACAAAGTTTCTACATATCCTTGATCGGCAGCTTGAGCGCGAATTCGCTCCATGTAGTTCGCTACACCAGGGTAGCGTTCAAAGTAGCGCTCAATGTATGCCTGGGCATCCTTACGGCCGACATTGATCTGTTTCGCTAGCCCGAAAGCACCCATACCATAAATGAGGCCAAAGTTAATGGCCTTAGCCTTACGGCGACTTTCGGCATCAACTTCCATGGGTAATAGGCCAAATACTTCTGCCGCCGTTGCCCGGTGAATATCTTCGCCAGCCGAGAAGGCGGCAATCAGGCCTTTGTCGCCCGAGAGGTGCGCCATGATCCGCAGCTCAACCTGCGAATAATCCGCCGCCAACATTACATAACCAGGAGGTGCTACGAAGGCCTGTCGAATTCTGCGTCCTTCAGCGGTTCGAATTGGGATATTTTGGAGGTTTGGGTCAGAACTTGATAGCCGACCCGTTGCCGTAACGGCTTGATGATAACTCGTGTGTACACGCTGAGTGGTAGGGTTAATGAGTTGTGGCAACTTATCCACGTACGTAGATTTTAACTTTGTGGCGCTACGGTACTGCAGAATGACCTGCGGCAATTCGTATTCTTCAGCTAACTCAATCAAGGCCGGCTCAGCGGTTGACGGAGCCCCCTTAGGAGTCTTCTTTTTAACCGGAATACCAAGCTTGTTGTAGAGAATCTCACCGAGTTGCTTAGTTGAACCAAGATTAAAGCTTTCACCGGCAATCTCGTGGGCTTGATTCTCCAACTGCGTGATGGTTGCCGCTAACTCAACACTTTGCTTCGCTAACTGCGCCGGGTCGATCATCACTCCGGTTCGCTCAATCCGTGACAAGACATCAATCAGTGGACGTTCAACACGATTATAAAGCGAAAGCAACGCCGGCTGCGTCAACAATTGTCCGAAGAGCTGCTGGTGCAATCGTAACGTGATATCGGCATCCTCCGCGGCGTAGGGCGCAGCGGTAGCAATGTCAATTTGATTGAAGCTGAGTTGCTTTGCACCCTTTCCAGCAATCTCCTCGAAAGATATGGTTTTTACGCCAAGGTGTCTGTCTGCCAACGTATCCATATCATGTTTTGAGCCAACACTATTAAGAACGTAGCTCTCCAGCATGGTATCGAAGCAGATGTTCGCTATCTGGATATCGTAATGCGCGAGAACGCTCTGATCATACTTGAGGTTTTGACCTACGATCTGCTTAGTTGGATCTTCCAAAATTGGCTTCAGTGCCTGCAGCACCGTATCTCTATCAAGCTGTTGGGGCGCGTCTAGATAGTCGTGGGCGAGCGGGACGTAGGCTGCCTTACCGGCTTCCACCGAGAAGGACACGCCTACTATCTTGGCATCCATATAGTTAAGGCTTGTGGTCTCGGTGTCAAAAGCGATCAGTACGGACTCATGTAACAAGCTTAACCACTCATCCAAAGCCGACTGGGTCAGAATTGTTTCGTACTCTACATTAGTTGGCGCTGGAGCCACTGGGGCTGCAGGTTCCGCAGCGGCCGCTGTCACGGTTCCGCCTAGCTCTCGTATCCAAGTTTTAAATTCCATGGCTTCGTACAATTCAGCCAATCGCTCGTTATCTGGGTCCTTAACGGCGAGGTCTTCGGCACCTACCGCTAGCTCGCAGTCAACTTTGATGGTGGCCAACCAATAGGACATTTCTGCCGCTTCACGATTTGCTTCCAGCTTTGGCGCCATGGTCTTGGCGCCACGAAAGCTTAGTGTTGCCACTTCGTCGAGTCGCTCATAGATCTGAGCGATACTACCGAGGCCTTGTATCAACCCCAGCGCCGTTTTTGCGCCAACGCCAGGAACGCCCGGAATGTTATCGGCCTTGTCGCCCATGAGCGCCAATAAATCAATAATTAACTCAGGCCCAACGCCGAACTTCTCAACCACACCTGCCGGGTCCAACTTAGTTTCGGTCATGGTGTTCTCGAGCGTCACGAACTCGTTGACCAACTGTGCCATGTCCTTATCTCCGGTGGAGATAATAGTATGAATGCCTTTTTCCGTCGCTTCGCGTGCGAGCGTGCCGATCACATCGTCCGCTTCTACACCCTCCACAACAATGCGCGGGAGGCCCATCGCATCAATAATGTCATGGATAGGCTGAATTTGGGAACGCAGATCGTCCGGCATAGGTGGACGCTGTGCCTTATATTCACTATAGCGTTCGTCGCGGAAGGTCTTGCCCTTCGCATCAAAAACTACCGCTACGGGGCTACCAGGGTAATCCTTGAGCAACCGGCGCATCATATTGATAACACCTTTAACGGCGCCAGTGGGCTGGCCCTTTGAATTATTCAATGGCGGCATCGCGTGGAAGGCGCGATAGAGGTACGAGGAACCGTCAACGAGAACGAGGGGCGTTGTGGCCTGAGTCATAGATTTCACTACCGATAAAATTTAAGCTAAAGAATAACGCGATTTACAATGATTATCAGCCACTTCGAAGGCTATTTTCACTAATCGCTTGGTGGTACTATCGCTCTATCAGATCGAAGCTTGGAGACCTTTCATGGCCGTTTACACTCAACTCACCACCGCACAACTGCAGACACTGTGCGAACCGTTTAAACTTGGTGAGGTGGTCTCGTTTCGTGGAATCGAAGATGGCATTGAAAATACCACCTACTTCGTAGACTTCAGCCGTGACGGAAAGATTGAGGAAGCCGTTCTCACCATTTTCGAATACCTCAAGTCAGAGGACTTGCCGTTCTTTATTGAGCTGACCACCAAACTCGCGGACCGCGGCCTTGCGGTTCCCTGTCCATATCGGACCGGCGACGGCGAAGCAGTGGTGCATTTTGAGTCTAAAGCTGCGCTGCTATTCCCTCGAGCGGAAGGTGGCCACGTAACTCAACCCACCGCTGACCAATGTGGTCAAGCTGGTGAATTTCTCGCGGCTATGCACCTTAGTCACGTCCGACCGCCCGCATTGCACCAGGTTAACACTCGGGGCCTCGACTGGATGCAGCGTACGGCAGAATCTATCTACCAAGGCCTAGAAACGGCTGAACAGGAGCTTGTAGATCAACAGTTCGCTGATCACCTGCAGCACCTCGATACCTTAAGTTCACTACCCAGCGGTATTGTTCATGCCGACCTCTTCCACGACAACGCGCTGTTTCACGATGGTCAGCTTTCGGCGGTCATTGACTTCTATTTCTCGGCAACGGACGTTTTTCTTCTCGACGTAGCCATTGTGGCAAATGACTGGTGTTGGGATGAGCAGAATAACAACTATGATAGCCACAAGCTGCAACAGCTTATCGCCCGTTATAATGCTATTAGGCCAATCACCACCCAAGAGCTATCGCTCTGGTGGTTAGTTTCTAGGGTGGCCATGATGCGCTTCTGGCTATCGCGTCGTGAAGATGAATTACAGCAGACTGGCCGGCGTTTAAAGTCGGCCTACCAGCTACGCCGACGATTAGCGCAATTAATTGCACATCCTAGCGATATTGCACAATACTGTTGATATACTCCGTGCAAATTCATTAATCATCGCGAAGAGATTCTTTCATGGATCACACCTTAATGTTGATCGGTTTTTCAATACTGATATTCATCGTCACTTGGCTGGCAGGCATGCCGCCATTCCGACATCAACATCGCAAGCGTATCGGCGTAGATTACTCAACGGGCGAAGCGCTGGCCTGCGGTATCTTTCTGGGTGCGGCACTGCTGCATATGCTCCCTGAAGCAAACGAAGCCTTCCATGATTTAGGCTACCACTACCCGTTTGCCTTTGTAGGTGCGGGCGTCGTGTTCTTGCTGCTACTTTGGTTGGAACATCTTGGCACCCACCTCGCTGATCATCATCATGCCAATAGCCCTGCCTACGCATGGTTATCCACTGCTGTGCTCTCTATTCATTCGGTTCTTGCTGGCGCCGCGCTGGGCTCCACTGATCACCTGAGTACGGCCATTATCATTATGGTCGCCGTTCTTGCACACAAGTGGGCTGCCAGTTTCGCCCTAGCCGTGAAACTAGTTCAAAGCGGCAAGTCATTGCAAAGCAATCTAGTGGCATTTGGGCTATTCGCCTTTGCCTTTCCGCTGGGTATTGTTGCCGGTGTGATCACTGCCGACGCCAGTGCAAGTACTACGGCGCAGCTTTTAGAGCCTTCTTTTAATGCCTTCGCGGCAGGTACCTTCTTATATTTAGGTACACTTCACGGTCTAACGCGCGCCACCTTAATCAATCGCTGCTGTAACCGTAGAGATTTCAATTTCGTGATTATTGGCTTCGTACTGATGGCCGTCGTGGCTAGCGTTCACTAGCCACGAGTTCGGTGTTAGCCACGCCAAGATTGACGAATAGAGTTGAACGTCAAGACGAGCTGGCTGGGAAGAAAGGGGGGCTTGAAGAAGCCCTGATAGTGCCCATAAGGATTAATCAGCGCTATATTGCCGCTGTGATCCACCGAGTAATAGCTTTCATCGGCGTAGACTTTATTAAACGCCACATTGAAATCGGCGGCTAATTGCTTCACCTGTAGATACTCCCCCGTCAAACCGCGGAAATCTTCATCAAAAAAGCGCACATAGGGGCCTAAGATCTCAGCACTATCTCGGTCTGGATCCACACTTACCAGCATAAACTGCACGTTTTCGGCTCGACCTTGATTCTCCAGCATTGCTTTCATATCACGCATTTGCGCCATTGCCGAGGGGCAAATATCTGGGCAATTAACGAAACCGAAGAACGCCAGCGTCCACTTACCTTCGAAGATACTATTGTCAGCCGGCGCACCGGATTCATCGAGGAGTTGAAATGGGCGTGGAATTCTTGCGGTCTCAAATACAAACGCATTATTCGCACGTAGTTCAGGAGTCGAAAGTACTCGGGGCTGAGTAAACTTCCAAAGAAAGCCAATTAGCATCAACAATGAAAACCCAACCGTTAGCGCTAAGGTCCATTTAATGCCCTTTGACTGTTGTGAGGTAACTGCTGCGGTCATACTAAAGCTCCAGTAGCTTGAATGCTGAAGGTGGGTGTCATGAGGTAATGATCTAGAATCATCGCCACGAACAACACGAGTAAATAGACGATGGAATATTTGAAGGTTTCCATTCCGGCATTGGGATGCTTATCGAAATAGAGAATCAAGCTCCAGTAGAGGAAACCGGCGCCTAGGATCACTGCTGCGGCCAAGTAGAGTAGCCCAAACATTCCTGTCAGCCAGGGTAGCACCGTTACCAGCAGAAGAATTACGGTATAAAGCAGCACGTGCAACTTAGTGTAAGGAATGCCATGGGTGACCGGCAGCATTGGAATGTCTGCCTTGGCATAGTCGTCACGGCGATGAATGGCCAACGCCCAAAAGTGTGGTGGTGTCCAGATATAAATGACCAGCACTAAGAGCAATGCGTGAGGATGAATTTCGCCGGTGACGGCTACCCAACCTAACAGCGGCGGAGCCGCTCCCGCCAGACCACCTATCACAATGTTTTGTGGTGTGGCACGTTTTAAATAGAGTGTGTAGACCACAGCGTAACCCAACAGCGATGCGAAGGTTAACCAAGCGGTCAAGGCGTTAATAAAGGCGAACAAAATCCCCATACCCAACCCGCCTGTCACGAGGGCGAACAACACACCTTGTGTGGTGCTAAGACGGCCGGTAGCGACCGGCCGATTTTGCGTGCGCGCCATTTGCGTATCAATGCGTTGATCAACGAGATGATTGACCGCCGCAGCCGACCCGGCGCAAAGGGCAATACCTAAGTTACCCAACACGAACACATCCAAGGGGATTAAGCCAGGTGTGGACAACACCATGCCGATAGCAGAGGTAACGATCATCAATGCCACAACATTGGGCTTACTCAACTCCAGGTAGTCACGCCATATAGGACGTTCGGAAATACTCGTTGTTTGCGTCATACTCGTTGCTCCACGGCAGCGTGCTGCGCGTTTGTTGCCATGGTAAATAGGCGATGGTTTAAAGTGACCAGACATAGCAACAGGGCAGCGCCGCCAGCGTTGTGTAATACCGCCACGCTAAGTGGCAAGGCGAAGATGATGTTACTTAAGCCCAGTAAGATCTGCGCAGTTAAAATGAACGTCGTTAGGATGGCCCAGCGACGGGCGAAGTAATCGCCAGCTCGCCAAACTTTTAATAGCAGCGTTAATAGAATCAAGGTAACGACAATGGCACCAACACGATGGCTGAAGTGAATCGCAATTCGGGCGTCATTATCAAGCTGACCGCCCAAGTAGTTGGGGCCAATCTCTTGAAATATATCAAAACCCTCTTGGTAATCAGCGGTGGGCAGCCAATAGCCGTGGCAGGTGGGTAAATCAGTACATGCCAACGCAGCATAATTTGAGGATGTCCAACCTCCTAAAGCAACCTGCATAACCACCGCAATAGTTGCCACAATGGCCAAGCGCTTCACAGCAAGCAGACCGCTATTCTCTGGCCACTTAAACTGCCAGAGCCGCTGAAAGAGTAACCAAAGCAGTGCCAAAGTCGTGAAGCCGCCCAGCAAATGAAGCGTCACAACCTGCGGCCAGAGCTTGAGTGTTACCGTCCACGCTCCAAATGCGCCTTGAAGTAGCACCATGAATAGCAGGCCAATTGACAGCTTTCGAGGCCCGTTGCGCCAACACAACAAGACCAAACCAATAATGAATAAACCAACGGTAGAGGCGAAATAACGGTGAACCATTTCTGGCCAAGTCTTATCAGCTTCTACGGGCGTATCGGGAAACGCTTGGTTGGCCGCAGCCACTTCGTGGACTTCGTTTGGCCACAGGGCATGACCATAACATCCTGGCCAGTCAGGGCAGCCCAAGCCAGCGTCAACCAAGCGAGTAAAGGCTCCCAGATTAACCGCTAATGCAGTAATCACGAGCGCAGCGATGACCACTTTCCGAGCGAGCACTATTCTATTGTTCATAGTGCCTCCTCAGCGAATCAGCTTTTTCAGGTCGAACAACAGATCTTCGCCCGTATGCTCGCTGCGATATGCCATCATCAGCCAGCCGCGTGGATCCACCAGGAAGTAGTCGCCATCGGCGGCTTGTGTTGGGCCGGTTACCAGAGCCCATTGGGCTTGGTTGGCAATCACGATAGCTGTGCGAGGATGCTCAGCCTCCATGTATGCCACAAACTCGGAGGAAGGCGGGCTAGTTAGGACCGCAATTCGGTCTATGTCGATGGCCCGCTTGCCCTGTCGCAAATGAACCTGGCGTGTGGTGTATAACGTCTCTCTACAGGTAACACTGCAGTCTCCCATCACCGGGATAACCATGTGCCAGAGCGGCTCAGGCGTGTATAAACTGCCATCGAGTTGGTTGTAAACAAAGTCTTCCGTGGCGATAGGGGGCTGAACTAGCTCGCCCTTATTAGTTGTACCAGTTGGGACACCTACACCCGTATAAAAGACAGCATAAGCTATCGCAAGAACCACCAGGGGAATGATCAGTAGAACAGCAAGCTTGCGCTTGTTAGATCGTATCGTTGCCTCGGTGAGGGAATCTTCAGCGTACATCTGCATGAACCTCTCCATTATTATTATTTTTTTTACTTCTTATGAATACCACAACCCAGAGAATTAGCAAAGCAAAGCTCATGCAAAACCATTGCACGGCGTAGCCGATATGTTTTTCTGGGCCAATTCGATTGAACTGCCAATTGGTAGCCAGTGCATCGGGATGCTCCGCCACTAACCGGACTTCGCTCACTATCGGCGCCCCGAGACGTGTTGATAACACGGCTAAGTCTCGTGTTTGAACGAGGGGATTATCAGCGCTATCTACGTTAGCTAACACTGGGTTTTCGTCCACTGGGGCAATTCGCCCAAGTATCTCTAAACTAGTAGCTGGATTGACCGAAGGCAATACGGCGCCATAGTTCCAGGCAACGAATCCTCGGTTAACCAGCACTAAACCCTGAGTGGTTTGGAAGGGAACCAACACTTCTACCCCAGCCTGGCCATCATAGGTTCGATTTTGCAGCAATAGAGCCTCTTGATTCAGCCACCGACCCTGCGCCGTCACCAGCCTATGGGCTGGGAAAGCTCCTGCCGAGTTCAAACTGATCGCCGGCTGCTGTAACTGCTGTTCCATTGCTTGCCACTGATCCGCTCGCCAAGCTGCTCGATCTAGCTGCCAAAAGCCCAGGTTTATCAACAGAATCAGCAACGCCAAGCATAGCAAATGAAAGGAGCCATGCAGGCGACGATTTGTTGCAGGATTTTGACTAAGCATGTGCTTTAATACCTCATCACACATTTTTATGGGAGCGGAACTCGTGCTTAAAATTCTTATCGCAGTCTTGTTTATCGCTATGGTTATTTCGCTGACCAGCGGCTTCGTCTTTCTGATGAAAGATCACGCAGCGAGCAATAAAAGGCGGCTAATGTGGGCGCTAGGGGTTCGAATTGCCCTAGCGACCGCACTGATAGGCACCATTGCTTATGGTATTTGGAGCGGCCAGCTTCAGGTGGGTGCACCTTGGTCCAACCGCTACTAAACAAGCGGAGGGCCAATAAACACGGCCCTCTTATTTGCTCACACCAAGACGTAGACGAAGATAAACAAACCTACCCAAACTACATCAACAAAATGCCAATACCAGCTTGAGGCTTCAAAGCCGAAATGATCATCCGCCTTGAAGTGACCCCTATAACTACGCACCAACTGTACGAATAGCATGAAGGTACCCAAGGTAACGTGAAGACCGTGGAAGCCGGTAAGCAAGAAGAACGTTGATCCATAAATACCCGAATCAAGTGTCAAACCCAACTGCGTATAAGCTACCCAATATTCTTCAGCTTGGAAGAATAGGAAAGCAACACCCAAAATAAGCGTGGCAATGAGCCAGTTATGGAACTTCTTACGCTGATCATGCTTTAGCGCATGATGCGCGAAGTGAACCGTTACACTGGAGAGCAGCAGAAGGATGGTGTTCAGGAGCGGTAAGCCGTTCCAAGGAATAACTTCACCCGGGCCTTTGAAAATTGCGCTGTCACCGTTAGCCGCTTGGTCAGGAGTTACCATTAGTGGCCAGGTGGCCTGAAACCCATTCCAAAGCTCGTTAGTAACCGCTTTATCACCTTCGCCACCTAACCACGGTAGCGCGAAAGCACGAACATAAAACAGCGCACCGAAGAAGGCTGCGAAGAACATCACTTCCGAGAAGATAAACCAACCCATACCCCAAACATAGGAGCGTTTGAGCTGAGCAGAGTTCATACCCGCTAAGTTTTCGCGTGCAGCGGTGGCAAACCAGCTATACAAAACGCCGGAAAAAAAGAGGCCGCCAAAGGCGAACACCCATGGGCCGTTACTAGATCCATTTAGCCATAAACCAGCGCCAAACACAGTTAAGAACAATGCGAGGGATGCCAAAATTGGCAGCTTGCTTTGCTCCGGTACGTAATACGTTCCTTCAGCAGACATAATAAGTCTCCTCTATTTTGCGCCCACCGACGCGCGCGCCGGTGAAACGTCAAATATTGTGTACGACAGGGTAATGGTACTCACGTTGTCTGGTACTTCAGGGTCAACGATAAATACCAACGGCATCTCAATGCTTTCGCCGGCAGCCAACGTTTGTTGGTTGAAGCAAAAGCACTCAGTTTTATGGAAGTAACTACTTGCCCTAAATGGCAGTACGCTAGGCACCGCTTGCGCGACCATCTCGTTACCCGTTGGATTAGTAGCGAAGTAATTCACTTGCACTTGCTCTCCTGGGTGAACAAAGACTTCCTCAACTTCGGGGCCAAACTGCCAGGGCATTTCCTCGTTGTTCATCGAAATCATCTGAACCCTAATGGTTCTGGTTTCATCAACAACAATCTGCTCAGCTTGATAAGGCCCGCCTGTCTTTCCGTTGAGCCCCGTAACCTCACAAAAGAGGTTGTACAGGGGCACCATTACAACAAAAACGAAAGCGAACATGGCAACCACAACAATGGACAGTTTGGCCACCTGACGTTGAATTTGCTTGTTTTGCTTATCGCTCATATCGTCCTCTCCTAAACCTTAGGTGGCGTAGTGAAGGTGTGGTAAGGGGCTGGGCTATCAACCGTCCACTCAAGACCTTCAGCACTATCCCAAACTTTGGCGCTAGCTTTCTTACCATTGCGGATAGTCTTCACCACCACAAATAGGAAGAACACTTGCGAGAAGCCGAAGATAAAGGCACCGATGGTCGAAATCTGGTTGAAGTCCGCAAACTGTAGGGCGTAGTCAGGAATACGGCGAGGCATACCTGCTAAACCTACGAAATGCATTGGGAAGAACGTGATGTTCAGACCAATGAAACTCAACCAGAAGTGCGTCTTACCCAAGGCTTCATCTACATAGTGACCACACCACTTTGGCAACCAGTAATACACGGCTGCAAAGATTGAGAAAATAGCGCCGGGCACGAGTACGTAGTGGAAGTGAGCAACAACAAAGTAGGTATCGTGGTACTGGAAGTCTGCGGGGGCAATCGCCAACATTAAGCCAGAGAAGCCACCGATGGTGAACAGAATCACAAAAGCGATTGAGAACAACATGGGTGTTTCAAAGGTGATAGACCCGCGGAACATCGTGGTGATCCAGTTGAAAACCTTCACGCCCGTTGGCACCGCAATCAACATAGTTGCGTACATGAAAAATAGCTCGCCCGCGACAGGGATCCCCACGGTGAACATGTGGTGAGCCCAAACGATAAAGCTAAGAATTGCGATGGACGCCGTGGCATAGACCATGGACGCATAGCCAAACAACGGCTTGCGCGCAAAGGTTGGAATGATTGCCGAAACGATACCAAAGGCCGGTAGAATCATGATGTAAACTTCAGGGTGCCCGAAGAACCAGAATACATGCTGGAACAAGACGGGGTCACCACCACCACGCGCGTCGAAGAACGCTGTACCGAAGTGGATATCGAATAGCATCATGGTTACCACGCCCGCAAGGACCGGCATTACCGCAATCAATAGGTATGCAGTAATTAACCAAGTCCACACAAACAGCGGCATCTTCATCAACGTCATACCCGGGGCACGCATGTTCAGAATGGTCGCGATGATGTTAATCGCACCCATAATTGACGAAGCTCCCATGATATGGACGGCAAAAATGAAGAAGGTAACGCTTGGTGGCGCGTAAGTTGTTGATAATGGCGCATAGAAGGTCCAACCGAAGTTAGGGCCACCGCCATCCATGAAGAGTGTGGCAACCATCATTGCAAACGCAAAGGGTAGAATCCAAAAACTCCAGTTGTTCATGCGTGGTAGTGCCATATCTGGCGCACCAACCATCATGGGAATGAGCCAGTTTGCCAAGCCTACGAAGGCTGGCATAACTGCACCAAACACCATGACGAGACCATGCATGGTTGTCATTTGGTTGAAAAAGCCCGGATCGACGAGCTGTAAACCTGGCTGAAATAGCTCTGCTCGAATTACCAGCGCGAACATGCCGCCCAGTAAAAACATAGCAAAACTAAACCAGAGATACATCGAACCGATGTCTTTGTGGTTGGTTGTATACAACCAACGCGTGATGCCTTTAGCAGGCCCGTGATGTTCTCCCATCATATCCTCCCGCTACTGCGCTGCTTTGTATTGATAAACGTCTACGGCTTGCATGCTGTCACCCATATTGTTACCGAAAGCACTTCGGGTATAGGTCAGCACAGCGGCCATATCAAGATCATTAAGTTGGTTGCCAAAGGCCTGCATCGCCGTTCCCGGCACACCATTGACCAGCAAATCGAGCTGGGCATTGATATCCCCACGAACAATGGGGCTAGCTGCAATGGCTTTACCCACTCCACCTTCGCCGTTAGGACCATGACAGGCAGCACAGTTGCGCTGGTACACGGCTTCGCCGCGCTCCATAAGCTCTTCAAAGCTAAAGTTCTGCGCCATCAACTCGCGTAAGGTCTCTGCCTCTTGGCGCTTTTCTTCAAGCCAAGCGTCATAATCAGCCTGATCTAGCGCTTGCACCACAATCGGCATAAAGCCGTGATCACGACCACAGAGCTCCGCACATTGACCGCGGTAAATACCCGGCTCATCAATGACAGTCCACGCTTCGTTGTTGTAGCCAGGAATCGCATCTTTTTTCACCGCCAATGCAGGTACCCACCATGCGTGGATCACATCGTTGGCTGTGATAATGAAGCGAATTTTCTTACCGGTTGGCACCACAAGCGGCTCGTCTACTTCTAGTAGGTAGTGTTCGCCCTTCTGGGCTACGCCCTGAATCTCATTCTGCGAAGTTCGCATATTCGAGAAAAAGCTAACATCTTGACCTACATAGTCGTAACGCCACTTCCATTGATAACCGGTAATCTGAATATCGATTTCCGAATCGGAGGTATCGTAGATATCAACTAAGGTTTTCGTTGCAGGTAACGCCATAATGACGAGAATGATGACCGGAATCACCGTCCAAGCAATTTCTAGCGTAGTACTTTCATGGAATTGTGAAGCTTCCTTTCGAACGCTTCTTCGGTGAGCAATCATGCTGTAGAACATTACGCCGAAAACAACGACGCCAATGCCAACACACCACCAGAATATATCCATGTGCAAACCGTAGATCTCACGACTTGTATCCGTGACCCCTTCGGTCATATTTAAACCCCAGCGAGCACCTTCTTCGGCCATCGCAGAACACGATGCAAAAGCGGCGACCACTAAGGAATAGAGGCCCTTCTTGTCCTTTTTGAACATTCCCTCTGTCTCCATGCACTTATTTTTATGACTATTGCGTTATAACTTTGGGTAGTTTCGAGCACAGTCCTGCACGGAATGAGGGCGATTGTAGTTTGGTTTGAGCCGCATACGTCAACACCACCTCGTGCGGGGACTAACGCCAATCCTATTACAGCTCGGAAAGGAGAAAGTTTTCTACTGTGATAGAAAACAGTTCGAGTATAACGAACAAAAAATAATTAAACTAGAGATCAATTTCGCTTTTTATTTGATCAAAGTGTTTGATTTTTATGCGTATTGTTTAAATTTCATCCATATCTTGGGGGTTTTGTGATCACAAATACACATCGGAGCGTTTTGGCCTTGGCGGGCCCAATGCTGGTTACAAACCTCTCAATTCCGCTTTTGGGTTTTGTGGATACCGCCGTTTTAGGACATCTTGATGGTCCCACGGACCTCGCCGCGGTCGCCATCGCCACGGCCATTTTGTCCTTTGTGTATTGGGGATTTGGTTTTCTCCGCATGGGCACCACTGGATTAACAGCTAACGCCTACGGGAGTAATGATCAAGAGCAGCTATCAAGACTCATTATTCAAGGGCTGATGTTAGCAGGCGCTATTTCACTGATCATTTTGGCGTCCCAATGGCTCTGGCGCTCGCCGGCTATTTCAGCTATGGGGGCCAACTCAGCCACCAGCGCTATTGCTAACAACTACCTCGCCATTCGACTGTTCAGCATGCCAGCCGTGTTGGCGACTTACGTTGCCGTAGGCTGGCTATTAGGTATCGGTAACGCCAAGGCCACACTAGTTATTGCCGTGGCAACTAATCTACTCAACATAGCAGGTGATCTGATCTTTGTACTGTTGTTTGGCTGGGGCGCAGAGGGCGCCGCATTGGCAAGTGTTATCGCGGAGTACGTTGGGGCATTTATTGCTGTGGCTTATCTACTGCACTACCGGCGCAAATTCCAACTAACTAAGCCTAAAGAGTGGATGGCGGGATGGCGCCACCTCATTCAGGCCAACAGCGCGCTATTTGTTCGCACCTTGGCTTTGCTCTTTGCAATTGCCTTCTTCACCTCACAGGGTGCACGTTTAGGCGAACTAACACTCGCCGCCAACGCCATTCTTTATCAGCTTGTGGCGGCCAGTGCTTTCGCCTTGGACGCCTTCGCGCACGCTACCGAGAGTTTGGCTGGACGCTTTATTGGTAGCAAAGATCGCAAGGCCTTTCGGGCCCATACTGGTGCGGCGTTAATTTGGGCGCTAGTGTGTGCGCTATTCATTAGCCTAATGTATTACTTAGCGGGTAGTGAAATTCTAAACCTCTTCACCCAACAGACGGATATTCTGCAAGTGGCGAATGCGGCGCTGCCCTGGGTTATTTTAATACCGCTGGTATCAATCCTGAGCTATCAGCTTGATGGCCTCTATATTGGGGCGGGCGAATACGCGGCGATGCGCAATATTATGGTAGTTAGCGTGATCATATACCTCAGCGTTTGGTACGTCAGCCAAAGCTGGGGTAATGATGGGCTTTGGTTGGCATTTATCGCACTAAACTCCAGCAGAAGCGTGCTGATGACCGGGCACTGGCTTCGGGCTAGGCAGCGGTGGTTTGTTACGAAGGCGTAGTGTGGGTAGTTGGAGCCGAAACCAATTTGGATGAAGCGCTCTATTTAAAACCGCTGTCTTTTTTCGGGGGGGGTTACATGGCTTGTTCGCTGTTAATGAGACCGCCACTGGCGTTGCCCATTTTCACCGCTGAGCCCAAGTGATCGAAGTACGGATAGCGCACGGTATCGTTGCTTCCAACCCGCTCGACTTCAGCCACGGTAGTATTTGCGATTGCGATGTAATCGGTGGCGGTGTTGGTCGTTGCGTTTAAGCGGTGAAGTAATTGGCCTTGGATTTCGTAGACCGAGTAAATTGTTGTGCCGTTCACCGTTTGCTTTACGCGACGATGATGCCCGTCGTAAACATAGCTCGCATTAACACTCTGACCGTTGCGATTGGTGCCGATAATCGCGGTGGGTTGATTCGCGTAATCGTTAGTAAAGCTGAGAGACCACAGTTCGGTAAAGTTATTTTCGCGATCGATGGTATTTTGGGAAAGCTGTCTATTTTTCAAACAATCGTATGATGAATAATTTGGGAAAAAGTATGATGGTAAAAAAGTAGCCTACAACCCCCTCCATGGGGCTTGCTCCTACAAAATCTGAGCTACAGACAAGACTCAACCATGACGCTAAGAAGAGTTGTTCTATAGTTCTCAAAGAAGTCATCTGTATAAGTGTCACGAACGACAAACAACCCCTCTCTGTAAAAGTCGTCAGATTTCTCTACGACGATAAACTCTAGGGGATCCGTTATTATTGTTGTTGGATAGCGAGTATGGTCTTGATCTAGAAGCGACCAAGGGTTACTCGAGCTAAACATTTGAGTCTGCGCATTACATTCGAATGGATCTGAATGTCGTGGCGAATAATACGTGATAGAAATAAAGTCTTTTCCGGAAACAACAAACCCCCAAAACCCCGACTTTTCCAGCACAATAAAGTAGTTATCCTCGTCATCGACCGATTGAAGTATTTCGGTAAAACTAGTTTCCCACCCCCAGAGCTTGATCGCCGAATCAAAGCTCCTAGTAGCAGACTCAGGTAATCCCGCATCTTCTCTATCAAATTGGTCATCTGATTCAGACACAGTTTTTATGCAAAGGGTGGACACCGCGATTAGCATCACCCAAGTTAAGTGTTTACATAAAGTCATTGGTTGTAATATTCCCTTATCTTCATGTCTTTAGCGGCTCGAACTTCGTTTTCGTTTCTTAGCGAACCCACCTCATCTTTCGGCGTTGTCTGACCGTTCGGACCTATTCTAATTAAAGTGTCGGGATCTCTTGGATATACGCCTGAATCTAAGTCCTGAGCATGGCCAATTTCATGAGCAGCAGTTGTAGCAGGGTCAGCTCGTTTAGTGCCATCAAGCGGGTCCGCTTCATAACCAATTGTTATGTATGACCCCGACCCGACACCTGCCGTGCCATCCGGGTTGACCAACGACCCACCCCCTGCTGCGATAGTTTTCGAGCGGTGAGTGTTGTAAGGGCGGCCTTGAATTACATGAACGTGGTGAGATGCCTCTAAAGCTTCAAGGTCTCGATTGGTATTTTTAGAGAGTCTCCTAGCCTCTTCCACTGCGCTTCTAGCATATTCAATCTCGTCTTCTGTACCTACCCAGACTACCTCACGTCCACCCGGATCCACATACGAGTACGGATTATTATTCGCATACGCGTAGCGATTAAATCCTTGAATATTGCCATTCTGCAGGTGTCCTAGCGTACCTACCGGATCATTCGCATAGAATCGACCAATCACCGGATCGTAATAGCGCGCCTGCATGTAAGTTAGGCCAAGCTCGGTATCATCAACATGCCCGGTAAATCCACGACCATTCGCCGCTTGATTTGTTGTACCCCATCGCTCCCCAAAAGGCAAAAAGATGGCTTGTTCGCTATTAATGAGACCGCCACTGGCATTGCCCATTTTCACCGCTGAGCCCAACTGATCGAAGTAGGGGTAGCGCACGGAATCGTTGCTTCCAACCCGCTCGACTTCAGCCACGGTAGTATTTGCGATTGCGATGTAATCGGTGGCGGTGTTGGTCGTTGCGTTTAAGCGGTGAAGTAATTGGCCTTGGCTTCCGTACACTGAGTAAATTGTTGTGCCGTTCACCGTTTGCTTTACGCGACGATGATGCCCGTCGTAAACATAGCTCGCATTAACACTCTGACCGTTGCGATTGGTGCCGCTAATCGCGGTGGGTTGATTCGCGTAATCGTTAGTAAAGCTGAGTAAAAACGAATATGCCTCTCCTATTTAGTTTTTATTTCTCAATTGTAAGAGCATTATGGACTTTCGAACCAACGACTCCACGAATCTATTTTGGATACTTTATTGTTTTCGAAAATGATTCTGATGGACTTTAGATACGAACCGTTATCTGATTTTGTAAGAATCCAAATATCAGAATTAAACCATTCATCCATGTTTCCTTTAGAAATGGGAAATATCATTACACAGCTGTCTTTTTCTAAAGTAATAAATGAGTAGCCATCAATGCCTTTTTCTATCAAAAGATTCGCAACCGATTGCTTGCTATCACCTATAGCGACTCCTTTATATTCGCCATGCAAATATTCTACTGAGTAATTTTCTGATCGCCAAAAAATTATGCAACCAATAATAATTACAACTAAACTGAGGTATCTTAAGCCTTTCATATCTATTGCTCATTAAAATGAATCTTATTGGCATTCTCTGCCCCCGGATATCCAAATGCTCCCGGAGACTTAGGTTGAGCAACTGTTTGTCCAGCCGCTCGGTTTGCCACAGCTTGCGCCGCACTATTACTGTTTACCCCAGTCATTGTCACGGATGGAGGTGTTACTGGGCGTACAGGTATTCCTATAGCTATGGTCCCACTGTCTTCTAAGGATACATTGGGTAAATCATAGGGTTGATCGGCTACTAAGGAGTCAGCTATGGAATCGACAACATCGTCACTTGCATTAATTAACGAAGCAGAGTTGCTATCTCTAGACAACCCTCCCGAAAAAGCTTTATCTGTTACAGTAGTACCTTTTGAAAGGTCACCTTCATTACTAGAACTTAGCAGGCCTAAATTACCGTCTGAATTTTGACCGTATGGATAGAACTTAACATTTGGCCCTGTATCCCCAACAAATTTTGCTCCTGTAACAATAAACATATGGCCAGCAAAATTACCGAGTGGTTGTTTCAGTGGCCTCCCAACTAGAAACGGATCCATCCCATCAGGATCAGTGTATTTATACGGATTATTATTGGCATAAGCGTGACGATTAAATCCTTGAATATTGCCATTCTGAAAATGTCCCAGCGTACCCACCGGATCATTCGAATAAAACCGCCCAATAACCGGATCGTAATAGCGCGCCTGCATATAGGTTAGGCCTAGCTCGGTATCATCAACATGACCGGTAAAGCCACGCCCATTCGCCGCTTGATTTGTTGTGCCCCATCGCTCACCAAAAGGCAAAAAGATAGCTTGTTCGCTGGATATGAGCCCACCACTGGCATTGCCCATTTTCACCGCTGAGCCCAAGTGATCGAAGTACGGATAGCGCACGGTATCGTTGCTTCCAACCCGCTCGACTTCAGCCACGGTAGTATTTGCGATTGCGATGTAATCGGTGGCGGTGTTGGTCGTTGCGTTTAAGCGGTGAAGTAATTGGCCTTGGCTTCCGTACACTGAGTAAATTGTTGTGCCGTTCACCGTTTGCTTTACGCGACGATGATGCCCGTCGTAAACATAGCTCGCATTAACACTCTGACCGTTGCGATTGGTGCCGCTAATCGCGGTGGGTTGATTCGCGTAATCGTTAAAGTGTGAGGTCTGTCGGCCTAACGCATCTATCACTCAAGCGATTGCTCCACGGGTAGTGTCGCCAAAGGTTCGCCACGTTTCTCCAAAACGTTGATAGCTAGGAGGTCTATTAACCTAGCAGCATCAATCCAGCAAACGCAAAAATGCCCAATACCGCTGCCAGCAGCGCGCGCTTGGTTGTGAAGGCCACGACTGCTGTGACGAGCGCACCTACGAGGTAAGGATTGAAGAGCGAAACCACTAGCTGCTGTTGTTGAATAAAAACAATAGGCGCCCAAATAGCCGTCATAACAGCCGGAGCGGTGAAGGATAGGAAACGCTGAGTTCTGGTTCCTAGTCGGATTGGTAGCCGTGGTTCCAGAAAGATATATCTACTGGCAAAAACAATCGCGAACATAGCCGCTATAGTCAACCAAATCATTGGGCACGCTCCACACTGTCCACGAAGTATGCGCAGGTCATAGCCACTAAGCTAGCTAGTACAATGGCTGCCGGTATTTCAAATAGACTAAAGACAACTGAGAGTAGTAGCGCCACCCCCACTGCCGTTGCGGCGGCCCAGGTCTTAACGCCTGGCGCAACCATGGCGATAAAAATGGCTGCGATCGCGAACTCCAAGCCGTACTCGGAGAGCTCCGGCACTTGAGAGGCCAATAAAATGCCTCCGATAGTGGAAAGATTCCACGCAACATAGAAGCTCAATCCAGCGCCGAGGGCAAACCAAAGATTGAAGTCTTCATCGCGTTGCATGCCGCAGACAGCAAACAGCTCATCGGTAAGGAGAAAACCCAGAGAGAGACGCCAATTTAACGGCCTACTGGAAATTTTTGATCGCATGGCGACGCCGTAGAGAAAGTGCCTAGAGGTGATGAACAGGGTAGTGAGAAGGATGGTAAAAATCCCTGCGCCGGCCTTTATTAACCCCAAGGCTACCAATTGTGCAGCACCCGCGAACACCAATAGACTCATCGCTACGGCACTCAGCTCACCCAACCCAGCATCCATTGCTAATGAGCCGGTGAGAACTCCCCAAGGCAGCACAATGAGGCTTAGCGGCATCATTGCGAGCGAGCCGCGCTTAAACTGTTGCGAATTGCTTTGCATTGATTCCCCGTTCGCCCCTAGTCTTAGTCTTAATTTTGCTGTGGTTAATGGTGAATTGCGTTAGCCGCTATTTTTTCAGACCAGAGAGGTCAATAATCTGCACCGCCGACTTCTTCTCTTCTTCGGTACGATTAACCCGTGTCTCTAGCTCGCCACCGGCGGAATGTATATGCATTTCATCCTTAAAACCACACTCTATGCACTCGCGATAGTTGGTTTCATCCTCGCGATACATCACCAGCCGATCCTGCGCCTTACATTTAGGGCACACCGCACCGGCAATGAAACGCTTATTTGACTTAAACATGAGCTTCCTCAATTCCGCTATGGCGAAGTAGGGCATCGATGGTTGCATCGCGACCTCTAAATTCTCGATAGAGATCCGCTGCAGGCTCAGAACCACCCCGACTTAAAATACAATTGAACAATTTAGCTGCGGCTGCCTCGCTAAAGATCCCCAGCTCCTCGAAAAGCGAATAGGCGTCTGCTGACAAGACTTCTGCCCATTTATAACTGTAGTAACCCGCCGCATAACCGCCGGCGAAAATATGCGCAAACGATAGCGGAAAAGCGTTTTCAGCAACAGCTGGCACAATGGATAAGCGGGCACGGATTTCCGCCAACTTTTCCAGCGCACTCGGTGTTGCGGCAGCACGCGTTTCTGCGTGTAGCTCAAAATCGTAAATAGCAAACTCTAGCTGACGCACCATGAAAAGAGCGGACTGGAAGTTCTTCGCCGCTAGCAATTTTTCTAGCAATGCCTGAGGCAGGGCTTCGCCAGTTTCGTAGTGCGCTGAGATTAGCGGAATGACCTCTGGCTCCCAGCACCAGTTTTCAAGCAGCTGAGAAGGTAGTTCCACCGCATCCCAGGCCACGCCATTAATACCTGATACGGCCGGCACGTCAATTTCGGTCAACATATGATGTAAACCATGCCCAAACTCGTGAAACAGTGTGGTGACTTCATCGTGCGATAACAGGCTTGGAATCTCATCACTGGGCGGGGTGAAGTTACAGGTTAAGTAGGCCACCGGGAGCTGTGTACCGCTTTCGTCCACACGACGCACTCGGCAATCGTCCATCCAGGCACCACCGCGCTTACCTTCACGCGCAAAGAGATCAAAGTAGAAGCTAGCAATGGGCTGCCCCTGTTTTAGTAAGTGGTAGTAACCCACATCCTTATGCCAAGTCGCTACGGTGTCGTCTCGCTGGATGTCAACATTGAACAAGCGCTTCACGACTTCGAACAGGCCGCCTACAACACGGTCCACTGGGAAGTAGGGACGAAGTTCTTCCTGTGACAATTGGTAGTTCTGTTGGCGAATCTTCTCCGAAACATAGGCCACATCCCACGGTTGAACAGGGGCCAAACCGAGCTCTGAAGCGAAACTCTCCACCTCAGCGAATTCGGCCTTCGCCTGCGCAGAAGAACGCTGTGCAAGATCGTTTAGTAGGTTGAGTACCTGCTCTTCACTTTCGGCCATTTTGGTGGCCAGGCTGAGTTGCGCATAGTTGTCAAAACCTAACAATTCAGCCAGCTCTCCACGCGCAGTTAGAATCTGCTGTACGTTGTGGCTGTTATCGGTTTTAGCATCATGGTGTGGCGCACTCGAAGCACGGGAAACGAAGGCTCTGTGCAACCTTTCGCGCAGCGCGCGATTGTCAGCAAACATCATTACTGCCATATATTGCGGGGCATCTAGGGTAAGTAGGTAGCCAGCTAATGATTTGGCGGTAGCTGCTGCCTTAGCTACCGCTAGGTTGGCCGCGGGCAAGCCCGCTAGTTGACTAGCGTCCTCATGGTGTTCGGTCCAAGCTTGGGTACAATCGAGCAAGTTGTTGGAGAAGTCATTGCTGAGTTGAGCCAAGTTTTGCTTCAATTCGGCAATGCGCTGCTGTTGTTCAGCCGGTAGGCCAATTCCCGAAAGTTTGAAGCCACGTATCGCGTGCTCAACCGCGGTGCGCTGAGCTACCGTTCCATCTGATCGTGCCGCCAACTGTTGATAACACTTAAACAGTTTTTCATTTTGACCGCGTTCGGTGTGCCAAGCTGTTAATGCCTGAATGCAGTGATCGTGAGCGCTACGTAGCTCATCCGTAGAGCAGACATTATTGAGGTGAGAGACTGGCGACCAAGCTCTGCTGAGTTCGTCATCGAGCGCCTCAATACGCGCTAACCAATGCCAATCAATGGTGTCCTCCACTTCAAACTTCGCTATCTGCGCACGCGCATCGCTGAGCATTGCGTTAATAGTCGTCTCTACCTGCTCAATCGGAAAGTGATGGAAGGGAGGTGTAGCTTGCGGACCAATGAGTGGATTCGTCATAAACAGCCTTTTCAGTTTTTTGTCGTTTGCTTACAGGTTATTATGGGGGCAATTAGTCAGCTTACAATGGGTGCAGAATGAAAGAAGCCATATCTAGCTATAAAGGTAGCCAACCAGTATTGGGCGCACGTGTATTGGTTGATGATAGCTCACGAATTATTGGTGATGTCACACTCGGTGACGATTCATCGGTTTGGCCAATGGCCGTTATTCGCGGCGATATGCATCGCATTCGGATTGGCGAAAGAACCTCGATACAAGACGGCGCTATTTTGCACATCACTCACGCTGGCCCCTTCAACCCAGACGGTTACCCGCTGACTATTGGCAATGATGTGACCATTGGCCATCAAGCTTGTTTACATGGCTGTACTGTAGGCAACGAGGTGCTAATAGGCATTGGCGCTAAAGTGTTAGATGGCGCCGTGATTGAGGATCAAGTGGTCATTGGTGCCGGCACCCTCGTACCACCAGGGAAACGCCTTGAATCAGGCTACGTGTATATGGGAAGCCCCGCCAAACAGGCACGCCCCCTAACAGACAAGGAGCGTAAATTCTTTAAGTACACGGCTGGAAACTACGTCAAACTTAAAGATGACTACCTAAGCGAAAACTAAGCCAACAGCTAGAGGTTTAGCTGCTGGCGGATAGTATCAAAAACTGGGCGAGTATCAGGTGACTGGCTGTGCCAGATATTAAATGACAGCGCAGCCTGCTCCACTAACATTCCTAGGCCACTACTCATTTCACTCGCACCTAGGCTCTTCGCCCACGCCATGAATGGCGTCTCAGCTACCTGGTACAGCATGTCATAGCACTGTGTTTGTGCGGTAACAATAGTTGCCGCTAATTCGATATCCGAACCATCTAAACCAGCGCTAGTGGCGTTAATTATCATGTCGAAGCTACCTTCGATGGCATTGATTGGCTGGGCGTAGACGCCAAATTCAGCGGCTAGTTTCTGCGCCTTTTCGAAGGTTCGATTAACAATCACTACTTCTTCTGGGCTCGCAGAGAGCAATGGCTGAAGTATCCCTCTCACGGCGCCGCCCGCGCCAACTATTAGTATGCGTTTACCGCGAACCGACCACCCCAAACGATGGGTAATATCCTGAAGCATACCGCGACCATCTGTGTTGTAGGCATGTAGCTCGCCATTCTTCATTTTTAAGGTGTTCGCCGCCCGAGCCGCCTTGGCGCTGGGGCTGACAACATCTGCTAATGCAAAGGCTTGCTCCTTGAAAGGCAAGGTAACATTCAATCCTTCACCTCCCTCCGCAAAGAATGTTCTCACAAAGTTGGCGAAATCATCGAGCGGGACTTCGGCTTTGTCATAACTGATCTCTAACCCTAGTTGTTGTGCGAACTGGCGATGAATAACCGGCGATTGAGAGTGTTTAATTGGGTTTCCAAGAACAAGAAATTTTTTCATGACACCTTTAACCAATTTTGTGGTTTTAAGAAATATTCAGTTAGCTGTGCTTCGGCGGAATCAGCTTCGGGTTGGTAGTTATACTCCCAACGTGCGAGCGGCGGTAGTGACATCAAGATAGACTCAGTCCTTCCGCCAGACTGCAGGCCAAACAAAGTACCACGATCGAACACCAAATTAAATTCCACGTAGCGGCCTCGGCGATAGAGCTGGAAATCGCGCTGTGCTTGGGTAAATGGCATAGGTGCTCGCTTGGCGAGGATTGGAACAATAGCAGGGAGATAAGCTTCGCCCACCGACTGGGTGAACGCAAAGGCCTGTTCGAATCCACCTCGTGTCCAATCATCAAAAAACAACCCTCCAATTCCCCGGGTTTCGTCGCGATGTTTTAGATAGAAATAGTTGTCACACCAGGTTTTCAGCTCGGAGTAGATTTCCGCGCCGAAGGGGTCACAGGCATCTTTAGCCACCTGGTGCCAATGAATACAGTCTTCCTCAAAGCCGTAGGTTGGCGTGAGATCAAAACCACCGCCAAACCACCAAACTGGTTCTTCACCTTCCTTCTCTGCTACAAAGAAGCGAACGTTCGCATGCGAGGTGGGCGCTTTAGGATTATGTGGGTGAATAACTAAGGAAACACCCATAGCCTGGAACGAGCGTCCGGCTAACTCTGGGCGCGCTGCGGAAGCTGATGGCGGAAGATTGTCACCAAATACGTGGGAAAAATTAACGCCGCCTTTCTCAATAATATTACCCTGGGTAATGACCCGAGTACGACCACCTCCACCTGAGGGCTTTGTCCAAGCATCTTCTTGGAAGGTTGCTTTTTGGTCGCAAGCCTCAAGGCCTTCACAAATAGCATCCTGCAGGGAAAGCAGCCACTGTTTAACCGATTCAATGTTGATTGAGTTGCTCATAGGTCTCCTAACTCAGCTGCGTAAAATCGCGCCGGATTGACTATCAATAATCTGTGAAGGGCGGGGATCATCACCCAAGCTGCCACGAACATAGCAATCTACACCGTCACCGAAATAGGCTCTTGTCTCGGCTTCGCTTAATGCTTCCGACAAACCTGCCGGGTTCGCAGAGGTTGAGATGATTGGGCCTGCCACGCTTTCGCACAGCAGCTTTACAAGCGGATGGTTACTAAAGCGAACAGCCAGCTGGGTATGAGTGCCGCGAACCCAGCTTGGCATAGACTCAGGGCAGGGCACTAACCAGGTTGTTGATCTCGACTGCGGTGTGGTGATGCGGGCGATAATTTCTGGGGTTAATTCCAGGTGCGCCTCAAGTTGAGATAAATCAGCCGCCACGACAATCAAACCCTTATCTTCTGGACGTTTTTTTAGCGCAAGAATCCGCTCCACCGCCGTGCGATTGAAGGGGTTACAACCCAACCCCCAAACCGCTTCGGTTGGATAGGCGAAGACGCCATTTGATTGGTATAGCGCGATAATTCTTGCCCGATCAGAGGCGCTTAGTAAGTTGCTACTCATACTTGCTGGTGTCCGTCATGCTGGTGCTCAAGCTTTACTAGTATGCGATTGTAACACCTGTTTCGCGTTTTTGGGTGTTGGCGATTTTGAGTGACCTTAAAGCAGGGCACATTGTGCTAGGCAAGTTAACGCTGGGCTTGCGCTTGGCCGAGCTAGCTTATCAGGCCATATGAGTTGGAAACCACAAACCGCTTCGGTGCTCCACCTTACCCTCAGCCTCCAGCGTGGCCAATTCCGCAATAACATCGGGCATCGTTAATGTTGTGTGGTGGGCGAGCTCATCGCTTGAAACTCCGCCTGAAGCTAAGGCAAGCAACAGTTGCTGCGTTGGTTGATGGTCCCATTGGTGTTGCGCCAAAACGCTTTCAATCAGGCAATCTGGTGATAATGCTGGGCGGGCACCGTTACGGATGAGTTCAAGACAGCCTAGCGCGGCGGCATCGAGCGGGCTGGCGCTCACCGCTAGCACCTCTCGCCCGAAACGCGCCGCTAAATCGGCGGTGATTAAGCTTCCTGATCGAAGTCTTGCCTCTACCACTAACGTACTGGCAGCTAGACCAGCGATGATGCGATTGCGACGCGGGAAGTCAAAGTGTCGTGGTGGAACCTTACCAAGGCGCTCACTCACGATACAACCGTACTGCATGATCCGCTGGTAGAGCGCTTGATGCTGGGGAGGATAGCAGTAGTCAATGCCCGATCCCATTACCGCAACGGTCTGCCCTCCAGCCGCTAGCGCTGCCTCGTGGGCAAGCCCATCAACGCCTAAGGCCATGCCGCTGGTAATAACGATGTTTGCATGACAGACCGCAGGCAACCAGCGCCTACACACCGCCGCTGCATGGGCACTGCAACGCCTGCTTCCTACAACCGCCAACTGTGGCTGGTTGAGTGCCTCAGCATTGCCTCGCACGAACAACGCTACAGGCGCATCGCTCAAACGAGTGAGCTGCGCGGGGTATCCTGGCTCACCCAAAAATAGCGCCACAAGGGTTTTGCTGGCTACTTGTTCAGCGGCTTCCGTTAACAGTGAGTAGAGTGGATCTTTTTCGGGTGCCTGCTGCCAGCCTATATAACGTGCTTTGAAGGCGAGCGGGACATAGGGTAAATAGCCCAGGCGAAAAAAATCCCGACGCAGTGCATCGGGAATTTTGGGTACGCTAGTAATCCAGAGTTTCGTTAGTAATAAGTGGCTCATAATCTCTCCGAGCCACCTCTCACTAACGACTAAGGCGTGCGGACAAAATCACCTACTTTAAGTGGTCGATCCGCCTCTAAGACGAGTGCGTAGCTCATTTTATCAAAGGGTTTAAAGATCATTAATACGCCCGCATATTGCTCTGGAAGCTGAATAGCATCACCTGTGACAGGGTCTCGCACTACCTCACCCGCTTTCCAAATAGCTAATACATGACCCGGCTCTAGGCCTTCACGTGCACCTTTATTAACCGTCACGACACTCATGTTACCCACCTGACTAACGCCGCCATCAACGGCTAAGATCAAGGCATCAATCTCCGCATTAGGTGCGGCAGGGTAATAAAGCGGCGTTAAGTCTTCTTGGTTCAACTCAACCACACGATCCGCTGGGCGCATTTCCATTCGACTGCGCGTGACTTCTAAGCGCGCAATGTCATCACCTTCATCTAATACGCTTAGCGCGCCAATCTCTACTGCCTCAAAGCCTAGGATTTCCTCGGTAATAGGGTCAACCAAGGTATTGCCGCCGCGATAAACACCGTAATGTTGCGCTGCTGCCGCCCAACCTGACTCTCCGCGGGCAAAGACTTGCTGTCCCTGACCAACAATTAAGTTCTGCTGCGCACCCTGAATCATATATGGGTTGGCCAAGAAGCTTTCTTCATCCTGAAAGATCTGTGCACCCTGAAGGAACGCCTCAATGTGCTCCAATGGAATGGTTGTAACAGGTGCTGCGGACTGAACCACACGAACCTCGGGGCTCATTTTAATGGTTCGAACCACTTCCAAAACGGGTTTACCGTCACGATAAACTAAGCGTAAGACATCGCCAGGGTAAATGAGGTGGGGGTTTTCAATCTGATCGTTGGCTACCCAAATTTCCGGCCATTGCCACGGTTGATCGAGGAAAATTCCGGCAATATCCCAGAGCGTATCGCCCTTCACCACCGTGTAGGTGTCTGGGTGGTTATCAGCTAGATCTAACGCTGCGGCGTTAGCTCCTAGGAAGAAACCTGCTGCCAATGCTAATGCTTTCGCTTTCATTCAATCATCCTGTTATGCAGTAGTCCGCGATGGTTTGGATTAGTGTATAATGCGGTAGAGACAATTAATGTCGTTTAATTCGCAATTCGCCAACTACATCTTGGCTTAATTAATACTATGTTAGCAACGCCAACGGCGTATTTACTAGGAGTTTGTCACACAGTTTATGGCTATCTTAGATATTTTAACGTTCCCAGACCCGCGTTTGAGGACCATCGCAGCGCCCGTTGAAGTGTTTGACGAGGCATTAGAAACACTCGTTCAAGACATGATTGAGACCATGTATGAGGCCTCAGGTGTTGGTCTTGCCGCAACCCAGGTTGATGTACATCAACGCGTGGTAGTGATTGACGTCTCCGATGAAAGAGATTCCCCCCTAGTCTTTATCAATCCTACCATTGAAGTGCTCGATGGCCCAGAGGCTCCGTACGACGAGGGCTGCCTATCTGTGCCCGGCTTCTATGAACAGGTCGATCGGCCAGAAAACATTGTGGTTAGAGCTTACGACGCCAAGGGTGAATCGTTTGAACTTAAACCGGATGGCTTGTTGGCGGTATGTATCCAACACGAGCTAGACCACCTCAATGGCAAGCTCTTTGTTGATTATGTTTCTGCCATGAAGCGCAATCGAATTCGCAAAAAACTTGAAAAGCAGCAACGTTTGGAAGCCAAGTAATCATGCGTATTATTTTCGCGGGCACGCCTGACTTTTCTGCTGCGCACCTTCAAGCGCTCCTTGATCTTGCTAATATTGAGGTAGTTGCCGTTTACACTCAGCCCGATCGACGTGCAGGAAGAGGCAAGAAGCTGGTTCCCAGCCCCGTTAAAGCGCTAGCGCTGGAAGCGGGTCTACCGGTAGAGCAACCGCTTAATTTTAAGCTTGATGAAGACGTAGCAAAACTCTCGGCCTACCAAGCGGACCTGATGGTGGTAGTTGCCTACGGGCTATTGCTACCGCAGCGCGTGCTAGACACGCCAAGAATGGGTTGTATTAATGTCCACGCCTCGCTTTTACCTCGGTGGCGCGGCGCCGCGCCGATCCAACGCTGCATTGAAGCCGGTGACCAACAAACTGGCGTCACCATCATGCAAATGGAAGCGGGGCTAGATACCGGCCCTATGTTAAGCAAGTTGACGGTAGCTATTAGTCCTTCGGAAACCGCTGGCAGCCTGCACGATAAGCTTATTGCAGCGGGAACCATTGAGCTGCAAGAAGTGGTAGAGAAGCTACGTAACGGGCCAATTCAAGGTGAAATCCAGGACGACTCGCTCGCGAACTACGCGCACAAACTCAGCAAAGAGGAAGGCAAGATTGACTGGACGCTTAACGTTGTTGAGATTGAACGTAAAATTCGCGCCTTTAATCCATTTCCCATTGCGTGGACGCTATTTAATGACGAAGTGATTCGCGTTCATACCGCCGCCATCATCAGCCAGGAAGCCGTGTCAGCTAATGCTGCCGAGGGCGCCGTAATTAGCGCTGACAAATCTGGCTTAGTGGTTAACACCGGAAAGGGCACACTGCAGCTTACTCAGCTGCAGCGGTCCGGCAAGCGGGTCATGGCAGTGAGTGACATCGTCAATGGATCTCCCGAGTTATTCACAGCAGGTAAACACTTTGGCTAAATCCTCGGTTCGGCTTCGTGCGGCACGCATCATCAGCTCCATCTACCAGCATAAAGGCTCCCTCACGGGCTTGTTAAGCAATGCTACCGGAGACTTAGAGGGGCGTGACGCGGCACTGTTGAAAGCGCTGTGTTACGGTACGCTTAGACACTATCGTGAGCTGAGCTATCTGATTGATCAACGCCTTGATAAACCGCTTAAACCGAAGGACTCAGATGTCCAAGCGCTGTTAATGTTGGGCGTTTTTCAGCTACGCCATACGGATGTACCAGCGCACGCCGCCATTGGGGAAACCGCCGGTGCTGCTAAAGCGTTGAAGAAACCGTGGGCGACAGGACTCATCAATGGTGTGCTTCGAGGCATGCAGCGTAATCCGGTCAGCCCACCCAGCCAAGATAGAATGCCAGGTTTCTACCATAACCATCCCAATTGGTTGGCTCAAGCTATCGAGGCCGATTGGCCAGAGCAGGCAGAAGATATCTTTGCCGCGAATAATGGTAGGGCGCCCATGACACTGAGGGTGAACCTGCGCCGTTGCCGTCGTGATGAATACCTTGGGCTGCTTACTGCTAGCGATATTGCCGCGGCACCGGCTGCGCATTCGCCCGAGGGCATTTATTTGCAAAGTCCCATTGGGGTAGAACAACTACCTCATTGGCAGGATGGCTGGGTATCCGTTCAAGATGAAGCGGCACAATTGAGCGCGTCGCTGCTTTCTATTCCCGAGAACGCCCGTGTACTCGATGCCTGTGCCGCCCCGGGCGGGAAGACTTGTCATCTCTTAGAGCGCCAAGCAAAACAACGCCTCCAAGCTATTGAGCTGGAGCCACATCGAGCTGTTCGTATCACTGAAAACTTGCAACGCCTTGGCTTGCACGCCGAGCTAAGCATTGCTGACGCTGGCGATCTGAACGCGTGGTGGGATGGAGAACCCTTTGACCGCATCCTCCTCGATGCCCCGTGTTCAGCAACGGGTGTTCTTCGTCGCCACCCCGATATCCGAATCCTGCGCCGCAAAGCCGATATAAAAACTCTCAGTGAGCTTCAGTTAAACATCCTAGAAAAAGTCTGGGGCACGCTAAAGCCTGGCGGCAAACTTCTCTACGCAACATGCTCGGTACTCAAAGCCGAGAACGAGCAAACTATTGCAACTTTCCTAAAGAAGGCGGATGATGCTGTTGAAGAGGCAATTAACGCCTCGTGGGGAGCGCCAGCGCTGCATGGAAGACAACTGTTTCCGAGTGACGGCGGCCACGATGGGTTTTACTACTGCCTGTTACAAAAGCGTGCTCAGTAGGCTAGGCTACTAAATAATGAAAATTATCATTCTAGGCGGCGGTCAGGTTGGCGGTACATTAGCTGAAACCTTGGCAAACGAACAAAACGATATCACCATTGTTGACACTAATGAGAAGCGGCTCCGCGAACTGCAGGAGCGTTTCGATATTGGTGTAGTCATCGGTTGCGGCTCCCATCCTGATATTTTGCAGGCTGCCGGCGGCGCTGATGCCGAAATGTTGATTGCGGTAACCAACAGTGACGAAGTGAATATGGTTGCCTGTCAGATCGCTCACGCACTCTACAGAACACCCACCAAAATTGCTCGAATTCGGAGCACCGCCTACACGCTAAAAGACGAAATATTCTCCGATACCAACATTCCTATTGATGTTCGTATCGCGCCGGAAGACCTGGTCACTCAAGCCATCCATCGCCTGCTAATTAATCCCGGGGCCCTTCAGGTGCTCGATTTTGCCGACGGCATGGTCTCGCTGGTTGCAGTGAAGGCCTATTATGGTGGCCCATTAGTGGATCAAAAATTGCGCAGTATTCGCGATCATATGCCGTCGGTTGACACTCGTGTTGCCGCTATTTTTCGCCGCGGTGAGGCCATTATGCCCGAGGGCGACACGATCATCGAAGCCGATGACGAAGTCTTTTTCATTGCCGACGCCAAAGACATTACGGCGGTAATGAGTGAGTTGCGGCGCCTAGATAAACCTTATCGACGGATTACTATTGCTGGCGGCGGTAACATTGGTAAGCGTTTGGCGGAGCTCATCGAGAAGGACTTTCACGTAAAACTCATTGAGTTTAATCCAGATCAGGCTTATACCCTCTCAGAGGACCTGTCGAAAACGGTCGTCCTCGCTGGCAGTGCAACAGACGAAAAGCTACTTAAGGAAGAGCATATTCAAGACACAGATGTGTTCTGCGCTCTGACTAATGATGACGAAGCAAACATTATGTCTTCAATGCTTGCGAAGCGATTAGGTGCTACGAAGACCATCACCCTAATTTCTAATCCATCCTATGTAGATCTTGTTCAGGGTGGCGAAATTGATATCGCCATCTCACCTCAGTTGATCACTATTGGTAAATTGCTGCGCTACGTTCGCCGTGGACACTTTGTTAACGTGCACAGTTTGCGCCGCGGGGCGGCTGAAGCAATCGAAGTGGTAGCGCACGGCGATAAGCACTCCTCTAAAGTCGTAGGCCGAAAGCTTTCTGAGCTGAAGCTACCGCCGGGCACAACCATTGGTGCGCTGGTTCGCGAAATAGACGGCAAGAAAGAGGTGCTCATTGCCCATGACCACATCAGGGTTCAGTCTGAAGATCACGTAATCATGTTCTTGGTTAACAAGAAGAATGTGGCTGATATTGAAAAGCTCTTCCAGGTGAGCTTTAGCTTCTTTTAGGTGTATACATGCGATTTGCGGTAATAGGACGAGTTCTAGGATTAATGATATGGCTGTTTTCAGCCGTGGCTTTTCTCCCCGCCATCGTGGTTTCAGAGTGGTATGGCGAAAGCCATACCTCGTTATCCACCAGTTTCTACATCTCTATCTTTGTTGGAGGCATACTCTTTGGAACGGCCTCAACGATACGCTGGGCAATGCGAAAACAAGCTCAACGTTATGAGTTACGAGTCCGCGATGGTTTCATTATAACTGTCCTGTTCTGGACCACCTTGAGTTTATTGGGAACCCTGCCATTCGCGCTATCTGAAGAATTAAATATCTCCTGGGTGGACGCGATCTTCGAATCTTTTTCCGGGCTAACTACCACCGGGGCTACCGTCATATCTGGCCTCGACACCATGGAACGAGGACTATTGATCTACCGTCAGCTGCTACAGTGGATTGGCGGAATAGGTATCATTGTCATCGCGGTTGCTGTTCTCCCAGCCTTGGGAGTAGGGGGGCTTCAGCTCTATAAAAGCGAAACGCCCGGTCCGGTTAAGGATTCCAAACTTACACCGCGCATTGCCGAGACGGCCAAGTCAATGGCATCCATCTACATCGCGCTAACGGTGGCCTGTGCAATATCACTGTATGTGTCGGGAATGTCGAGTTTCGATGCCATCGCTCACGCACTCAGCACCACGTCGATAGGCGGGTTCTCAACCCATGACGCGAGTATTGGCTTTTATGATTCGAACACGATCCTGTGGGTGACGACAATTTTTATGGCGCTATCCGGTATTAACTTTGCCTTACACTTTGTCACTTGGCAGCAGAATAGCCTTCGCCATTATTTTCAGGATAGCGAATGTAAGTTCTATTTGTGGCTACTAGCAGTAGGCATTGCAATTACCGTTTGGTACCTCTGGCTCACCGAGACCTTACCGCTGGAAGATGCCTTTTATCACGGCGCGTTTATGTTGGTATCTATCGCCACCACTACCGGCTTCGCGACACAAGATTTCACTAGTTGGCCACTCTTTCTACCATTCTTACTTTTCTTCATGGCATTTGTTGGGGGGAGTTCTGGATCCACCGGCGGCGGAATGAAAGCGATGCGTTGGGTGTTATTGGTACGCCAGGGCCAGCGTGAGCTATACCGATTGGTGCACCCTAACGCCATTCGCCATATTAAGTTAAACCAGAAGGTTGTTCCCTCGCGAGTGTTAGAATCAGTCTGGGGTTTCATCGCTATCTATATGCTGACCTTCGTCATGACTTGGCTGGTATTGATGGCAATGGGTTATGACTTCCTAACCGCTTTCAGCGCCGTTGCTGCCTGTATTAACAACCTTGGGCCTGGAATGGGAGACGTCGCCGCCAACTATCAATCCCTTGGCGATGGCGCTAAATTACTCCTATCTTTCACCATGCTCATGGGCCGACTTGAGGTATTCACACTGCTCGTTCTGTTCACACCCACATTCTGGCGTGACTAGACTAAAAGCGGTAATAGTGGATAGATGGATCTTGAAGTTTGCGGAAGCGCTTGTATTCCCACTGGTATTGCTCTGGGTGGTAACTAACTAGCTTTTCAACTGAACGATTCATCGCTGCAACCGAAGTGTGGACATCCTCACTATATATTTCAGGGTCAGCCTCTTCCAAAACAATATTCCACCCATCAGCGCTCTGAAAGCCTGCCGCCATAACAACTTTGCAGCCCGTTCGGCTTATTAAACCGGCAGCTAGCTTCATGGTGAAGGCGTTAACATTAAAAAATGGCGCATGAATACCACCCGTACCATCGGGAACTTGGTCGGGAAGAATAAAGACACTTTCGTTTTTCTTTAGGGCTCGGGTTAGACCGATAACCCCTTTTGCTGTTGCCGGAACCATATTCACACCAAAGCGCTCGCGAGCGCTGCGGACGATGGGTTCAAGAAAGGCCTGCTTGGGTGGTGCGTACATGGCCGTCATTGCCACCTTCGTAGCGATAATTTGCCCCATCGCCTCCCAATTCCCCAAGTGGGGAGCAAGGATGATTACGCCTTTTCCCTCTGGGCACGCCAGCAATGCTTCCCCCTGGATTGATTGCACCTGGTTTTGCAGCCAATCACTGCTGGCATTCCAGGTGATTGCAAATTCGGGCAGCAAGCTGAACATATGCTGCAGAGAGCGCTTCGCCAACAAATCTCTATCTGCTTGATTCATATCAGGGTAGGCAAGTTCCAAATTGCGTAGGGTGGACTTCTTTGGGCCGCTATCAGTTCGCCAAACTATTGAACCCAAGACTCGCCCCAGCCACCTTGCTTGTCGCAAATTAAGCTTCGAAAGAAGCTTTAGAAGAGTATTTACCACTATTTTTTGGAATTTCATCTGTCTCAAGCCGATAATGAGTCAATTATTAGGCAGTAGCTGCGATCCTAAGTATAATGGCAGCACTTTTTTTAACACTATTTAACTAGGAGGCGGCGAAGTCTGTGTCTGCCAACAACCGCGTCGATATTAACACGTTTCAGGGTTTAATCCTTGCCCTTCAACAATACTGGGCTCAGCATGGCTGTGTCATTATGCAACCGCTTGATATGGAAGTAGGCGCGGGTACATTCCACCCAGCAACTTTCCTTCGAGCCATTGGTCCCGAGTCATGGAATGCAGCCTACGTGCAACCGTGTCGCCGGCCAACGGACGGACGTTACGGTGAAAACCCTAATCGGCTCCAGCACTATTACCAATTTCAAGTTGTCATGAAACCATCACCTGACAACATTCAAGAGCTATACCTTGGTTCATTGGAAGCGCTGGGCGTGGACTTGACTGAGCACGATATTCGCTTTGTTGAGGATAACTGGGAATCGCCAACGCTTGGCGCCTGGGGACTTGGTTGGGAAGTATGGATGAATGGGATGGAAGTGACCCAGTTTACCTACTTCCAACAGGTCGGTGGTCTTGAGTGCTATCCAGTTTTGGGCGAAATCACTTACGGCTTAGAGCGGATCGCAATGTATCTACAAGGCGTGGACAGCGTCTACGATTTGGTTTGGACTGAAAGTGCCGAAGGTGTTGTCACCTATGGCGATGTCTTCCTCCAAAACGAAGTTGAAATGTCCACCTACAACTTCGAACATGCAACCGTAGAGACACTCTTCCAGCATTTCGATGACTATGAAGCCGAAAGCGCGAAGCTCATTGAGGCGTCACTGCCGCTGCCCGCCTACGAATGTGTCATGAAAGCCTCGCACGCATTCAACCTGTTAGATGCTCGCCATGCAATTTCTGTTACCGAGCGCCAACGTTATATTCTGCGCGTTAGAACACTTGCCCGAGCCTGCGCCGAAGCCTATTTTGAGGCACGTAGAAAGGCAGGTTTCCCACTTGCTCGTCCAGATATCCGTGAAGAAGTGCTCGCCGCGTTAGGGGAGAACAAATAATGACAACCCAGAATATTCTTATCGAACTTGGCACTGAAGAGCTACCACCGAAGTCATTAAAGGCGCTCTCAGATGCCTTTAGCCAAAGCATCAAAGATAGCTTAGTGGCCGCAGAACTTAACTTTGAGCAGGTTGAAAGCTTTGCCGCACCGCGTCGCCTTGGTGTGCTCGTTCATAATGTGCAAGCTTGCCAAGCCGATACCGACGTTGAAAAGCTCGGCCCAAATGTTAAAGCCGCCTTTGACAAAGAGGGTAATCCCTCCAAGGCAGCTGAGGGCTTTGCTCGCTCATGTGGCACAGAGTTTAATCAGCTAATCGAAGTAGAAACGCCAAAGGGTACTCGTCTGGCTTTTCGCAGCACTCAGCAGGGGCAATCCACAACTGCTTTACTACAGGGTTTCGTTGAAAAGGCCCTACAGCAACTACCCATCCCTAAGCGCATGCGCTGGGGTGCTAGCCGCGCCGAATTTGTTCGCCCAGTAAAGTGGCTACTTGCGCTAGCCGATGACGCTATCGTACCTATGACTGTGCTGGGTATTGAAAGTAGTAACGTCACGCGTGGTCACCGCTTCCACTCGCAGGGCGACTTGATTGTTCCCTCTGCGCTAGCCTATGAACAAGTTCTACTTGATGACGGGCAGGTCGTCGCGAGCTTCGAAAAGCGCCGCCAACTAATTCGTGACGGGGCGGCCGAAGTAGGTGCCGCCGCTAACGGTAACACCGTTATTGGTGCCGAGTTGCTAGATGAAGTTACCGGCCTTGTAGAGTGGCCTGTGCCCATGGCAGGGTCGTTCGAGGCGAAGTTCCTGGAGGTTCCAGCCGAGGCACTCATCTCAAGCATGAGAGAACACCAAAAGTACTTCCATGTGGTTGATGACGCAGGCGCGTTATTACCCTTGTTCGTATTCGTTTCGAATATCGTATCCTCTAAGCCTTCGTCGGTGATTGAAGGGAACGAAAAAGTAATTCGTCCACGCCTTGCGGACGCAGACTTCTTTTACAAGACAGACCTTAAAACTTCATTAGAATCTAAGGCCGAAAAGCTTGAGAAGATTGTTTTTCAAAAGCAGCTTGGAACGATTGCAGAGAAGTGTGATCGTATTGCCGCGCTATCAACGTCAATATCAACAATTGTTGGTGCCAAAGCGGCCGACGTACAACGCGCCGCCAAACTTTGTAAAGCAGATTTAAGCTCTGAGTTAGTCTTAGAGTTTGATGATCTACAGGGGCTTGCTGGCGAATACTATGCCCGCCACGATGGCGAGAGTGCAGAAGTTGCTAGCGCTATGAACGAGCATTACATGCCGCGCTTCGCGGGCGATTCGCTTCCTAGTACCGCTACGGGGACAGCTATCGCCATTGCGGACAGAATGGACACGCTAGCCGGTATCTTTGCAATTGGTCAGATTCCAAGCGGCTCGAAGGATCCCTTCGCACTCCGCAGAGCCTCAATTGGGCTGCTTCGTTTAATTGTTGAGAACAACCTCAACTTAGATCTAGCGGAGCTCACCGATTTGGCGCTTAAGTCTCTACAACACGTTGAATTCGACCACTCTCAGGTCCGAGCGCAAATAGTGGACTATGTCTTCGAGCGCTTTAAGGCTAGGTATGTTGAAGAGGGTATTAGTGCTGATGCCGTCAACGCGGTACTTGAGAAGTCACTCACTAGCCCTGTGGATTTCAACGCCCGCGTATTGGCGGTGACAGACTTCGCTAAAATTGACGCCGCTGAAGCGCTCGCTGCGGCGAATAAGCGCGTTGGTAACATTCTCGCTAAGGTAGATGCTGTTAGTGACGATATCGACCCCTCGTTGATTTCTGAAGCTCCTGAGCAAGCACTTTACAACGAGTTACTCAGTGTAGAGCCTATCGTCCAACCGCTACTTGCGGAGAAGCGCTATACGGAATCCATGCTTGCCCTCGCTGAACTTCGTGGTCCGGTTGATGCCTTCTTTGACGGCGTAATGGTGAACGCTGAAGACGATGCAGTTCGTGCGAACCGGTTGGCGATCTTAAAGCGACTCTCCAATCTCTTCGGTGCCGTTGCTGACATTTCACGCTTGGTTTAACAAAGTACGAAAGGGGGTTTAATCCCCCTTTATTTTCCCTTGGCTCTTCTTGGAAAAGGTGGCATTCTATGCTCATCCAGAACCGGTCAGTCACATAAATAACGCCCGGTTTGTAAGTACCTACATACCTCCAAAGGATTATTAATGCTGTTTCGTTCCACTATTTTCTATATTGGCCTTGCGCTTATCACCATTATCTATGGGACTATTGCACCAATCTCAGCACCGCTAATGAGCTATAGGATGAGACTTCGTGTTGGCTGCCTATGGTGTTGGGCTGTGGTGGGTTGGTTACGATTATCGTGTGGCGTAAAGCTCGTCATTGAGGGCAGGGAGAATATCCCTAAAGATGGTAGTACGGTACTGGTCATGGCTAACCACCAGAGCAGCCCAGAAACCTTCGTCCTCCAGTCACTCTTTTTTCCCGCCGTGCCTATCCTTAAGAAAGAGTTGCTTAAAATTCCATTCTTTGGATGGGGAGCTTGGGTAAGTAAGCCCATTGGTATTGATCGAGGAAAGCCCCGTCAGGCCCTGGCACAGATGATGGAGAAGGGTGAAAAGCGATTGACCTCGGGAACGAGCGTTATTATTTATCCTGAGGGAACGCGAAACGATTATCCTACAATTGGCAAGTTTGCCCGAGGCGGCGCTCAACTCGCTAAGCGTGCAGGTGTTAAGGCGATTCCCGTTGCGCACAACGCCGGCGCGGTCTGGCCCGCTCGCACCTTTAAGAAGTCGCCGGGAATCTTCAAAGTAGTCATTGGCGAAGCCATTGATACATCGGAGTCTTCCGTAGCAGAAATCACTCAATCTGCGCGAGACTGGATTGTAGAGCAGAACCTCTAGCGCTTAGTACTACACCTATAAAAAAACCACCCCCTGCTTAGGGAGTGGTCCTTCGGTTATAACGGGCTGGTTTCACCAGCCACATCCTTTACATTAACCGCTCTTAGCCGTTATACGTCTAAGTTCTCAACCATTAGCGCATTAGACTCAATGAACGCGCGGCGTGGCTCTACATGGTCACCCATCAAAGTATTAAACATTTGATCAGCGCCAATGGCATCGTCAATGGTAACTCGTAGCATTCTGCGAGTACCCGGATCCATTGTCGTTTCCCACAGCTGCTCAGGGTTCATCTCACCTAGACCCTTGTATCGCTGGATATAAAGGCCCTTACGCGAATCACCTAGAAGCCAGTCATAGACGTCACTAATGTGCTGGACATCCCTGCGGCGCTCACCGCGCTTCACAAAAGCACCCTCTTCAATTAAACCCGTAAGTTTCTCTTGGAGCGCTACCATCTCGCGATAGTCCTTCCCGGAGATGAACTCTCGAGTAATGACGTACTCGCGATTAACCCCATGCTCAAGCAGATCAATAAGAATTAGGTGTTCACCACGTTCTTCATCGAGCTTCGTGGAGATGCTCCAACGAACATTTTCAGTGTTAGCTGACAGCGCCTTTTCAAGCGATGCTGCCCACTCTGACATGAAGTTTTGGTCCTTAAGCGACTCAATTGTTAATGGCGCCTGATCTATCAGTTCCATTAACATTTGCTCAGGATACAAACGGCTAAGCTTTTCTACACGACCTAAGTTGTTGCGGTAGGCCTTAACCAAATCCTCAAGCGCTTCGCCCGCAATCGCTGGGGCATCAGCGTTAACGAATAGCTCTGCACCCTCAAGTGAGTTTTGCGTTAAGTAGTCAGTGAGCGCTTCGTCATCCTTTAGGTATTGCTCTTGCTTACCCTTACCCACTTTATAGAGTGGTGGTTGTGCAATAAAGATATGTCCGCGCTCAATGAGCTCAGGCATCTGACGGAAGAAGAAAGTTAACAGCAGCGTACGAATGTGCGCACCATCCACGTCGGCATCGGTCATGATGATAATTGAGTGATAGCGAAGCTTTTCAATGTTGTAGTCGTCTTTACCAATCCCAGCGCCGAGCGCGGTAATTAGCGTACCAACCTCTACGGATGAAAGCATCTTGTCGAATCGCGCTTTCTCCACGTTCAAGATCTTACCCTTAAGCGGAAGAATCGCCTGAGTCTTGCGCGCTCGTCCTTGCTTGGCTGAACCACCCGCCGAGTCACCCTCCACAATGTAGAGTTCAGACAATGCAGGGTCTTTTTCTTGGCAATCAGCAAGTTTACCGGGTAGGCCGGCGATATCTAACGCACCCTTTCGACGGGTCATTTCTCGTGCTTTACGAGCCGCCTCACGTGCTCTAGCCGCTTCAATCATCTTGTTAATGATCTGTTTGGCCTCGGCTGGATTCTCAAGGAGGTGATCAGCTAAAGCCCGCCCCATCTCTTGTTCAACAGCAGATTTAACCTCAGAAGAGACCAATTTATCTTTAGTCTGTGACGAGAATTTTGGATCCGGCACTTTAACGGAGATGATGGCAGTCAAACCTTCACGTGCATCATCACCGGTAGCGGAGGTTACTTTCGCGTTTTTACCAAAACCTTCATTTTGAATGTACTGATTGAGGGTTCGTGTAAGTGCAGCTCTAAAACCAGCTAGATGGGTGCCGCCATCGCGCTGTGGAATATTATTGGTATAGCAAAGAATATTCTCCGCATAACCATCATTCCACTGCAGTGCAACCTCAACGCCTACGCCATCTTCGTGATCGGACTTAATGTGGATAATACGATCATTAATTGTTGTTTTATTTTGGTTCAGATACTCAACGAAGGCCTCTACGCCACCTTGGTACTCATACGCTTCTTCTTTTCCAGTCCGCTCATCATGGAGAACAATTCGTACTCCAGAGTTAAGGAAGCTTAGCTCTCGCAAACGCTTGGCTAGAATATCGTAGTGGTATTCAATGTTCGTAAAGGTATCTTCTGAAGGCTCAAAGTGTACCTTTGTGCCGCTATCTGTGCAGTCACCAATTACCGCTAACGGCGCCTGAGGCACGCCATGGTGATAGACCTGTTCGTGAATCTTATTGTGGCGCCTTACTGTTAGTGTAAGCTTCTTAGAAAGTGCATTCACTACAGAAACACCAACACCGTGAAGCCCGCCAGACACCTTGTAGGTGTTATCGTCAAACTTACCACCCGCGTGAAGAACGGTCATGATGACCTCTGCCGCAGAAACACCTTCGTCATGGATATCTACTGGTATCCCGCGGCCATTATCTGATACTGAAACGCTATTATCCGGATGAATTGTTACGCGAATCTCTGAGCAATGCCCAGCTAACGCCTCATCAATCGAGTTATCGACGATTTCAAAAACCATGTGGTGAAGGCCTGTGCCATCATCGGTATCACCAATGTACATACCCGGACGCTTACGTACAGCATCCAAGCCTTTTAGTACTTTAATACTCGACCCATCATATTCTTGTTCGCTCATAGGAACCTCAATGTCGGTGCTTTCTCAGAAGCATTTAATTTATTATTTAATACTACCATGTTCCACGTGGAACACAGCTAAGTTTGAATCAATATTACCAGCCTGAAGGGCATCAGAGACCGTTTCCTCTAATGAGGTATCTACTCCAGTCAAAAACACCTGCTCGCCGAGTTCGGCAAGCAGCGGAATAAGTAGCTTAAAATTACCGGCGTCGAGCTCACTCGACAAATCATCTAGGAGGAAAACCACCTTTTGATTGTGCGTTTTAAAATAGACGCTCGCTTGCGAAAGCTTCAACGCGATAATAAGCATCTTCTGTTGGCCACGTGACAATACTTTTTCGGCACCAAACCGTCCACTTCGAAGCCTAATATCTGCTCGGTGCGGACCTGCCGACGTGTAGCCTAGCTGGCTATCCTTAGTACGATTGTCTGCCAACGCTGTAGCTAACTCACCGCTAAAACCAGGAGAAAAGGTGATACTTGGTAGATCCCAATCACTAAAACCGCTAACCAAGCTCTCGAACTCTTCGAAAAGCCGCTGGAAGTACTGCTCACGAAAGCCCGTGATAGCAGCGCCACAATCAGCCATTTCGGCCTCCCAAGGGGCCAACTCCTGCTCGGATAGTATACCACTTTTAAGTAGCTTATTCCGCTGATTTAACGCCCGCTGGTAACGCTGCCATAGTTTTAAAAAAGAATGTTCCACGTGGAACACTCCCCAATCTATAAAGCTACGGCGGACAACTGGTCCGCCATCCATCAACACGAAGAGTGCCGGCTCTATCAGCAGCACAGGGAGTATTCGAGCCATTTCTGACGGGTTTCTAAAGTTTGTATCGTCGATACGGTAAACTGATTCGTCAGAACGTGTCTTCTTGACTGCAATCTTGCGCGCTACAGCCCCTTCAGTTGAAACTTCAGCAAAGCAAACTGCCTCGGGAAGATCGGTTGAAATGACGGGCTTGATCTGCCGACTACGAAAGCTTCGCCCCGTAGATAAAAGATGACAAGCCTCCAAGAACGAAGACTTACCCGATCCGTTGGGACCGATGATTAGATTAAAACGAGAGAAGCCCCGAATATCTGCGTGAGAGATATTACGGAGCCCCTGAATGATGATTCTGTTAAGGCGCATTAAAAGCGGAGCTTATAGGCGCATTGGCATTACAACATACTGTGCGTCAGTAGAGTCACCAGCCTGGATAAGCACACTTGAAGTAGAGTCCGCCATAATTAGCTTAGCTTCGTCACTACCCAGCACACCTAGAACATCAAGAACGTAATTAACGTTGAAGCCGATTTCAATGAAGTCGCCATCGAAACTAACCTCTTCCTGAACCTCTGCTTCCTCTTGCTCAGGGTTGTTTGCAACTACCGTCATGAGGTTATCTTTTACGCTGACACGTACGCCTCGGTACTTCTCGTTAGAGAGAATGGCTGCGCGCGAAAATACTGATCGCAAAGACTCTCGGTCACCCAACACAATATTAGTTCCGCCCTTCGGTAGTACGCGGTTGTAATCGGGGAACTTTCCATCAACTAACTTAGAAGTAAACGAGTACTGCTCTGAGACCATATGCATGTGCGATGCACTTAAGTATAACTCTACCGTATCATCCGAGTGCTCTACTAAGCGCACCAACTCCATGACACCTTTTCGAGGCAGAATGCATTGAGAGTCTTCACTCATACCGGTTGACATAGGCTCGGTGGCTACCGCCAAACGATGACCGTCTGTGGCTACGGTTCGAATAAAGGTTGGGGTTAACTCGAACAGCATGCCATTTAGGTAGTAACGAACATCCTGTTGTGCCATCGAAAACCCTGTGGCATCAATCAACCTCCGCAGCACACGCTGCGCGATCACCAACTTACTACCATCCTCGCCTGTCTCAACCTTAGGAAACTCTGACGCTGGTAACGTAGAAAGCGTGAAACGACTGCGACCACAACGGACCACCACCTTGGCATCATCTTCAGCAAAGTGAATAGGCTGGTCATCAGGTAATGCCTTACAGATGTCGAGTAGCTTCTTAGCCGGTACCGTCACAGCGCCAGCGGCCTCACAACTCTCAATCTCGACACGGCCACTCATTTCAACTTCGAGATCTGTACCCGTGAGCGACAATGAAGTGCCTTCAGCCGATAGCAATACATTTGCTAGAATCGGCAATGTCTGGCGTTTCTCAACAACGCTCGCAACCTGCTGGAGCGGCTTAAGTAATGCATCACGCTGAACTGTAAATTTCATCTAAATGAACTCCCTTATGCACTTATTTATGCTTATGGTTTTAACTGGTTAAACTGCGATGTAACGTCTCGTAGTCATCACGAACGTCTGAATCTGACAACTTGAGCTCTTTAATCTTCTTGCAAGCATGAAGCACCGTTGTGTGGTCGCGACCACCGAAGTATTCCCCAATCTCAGGGAAACTATGACTGGTAAGCTCTTTAGCTAACGCCATTGCCAACTGCCGGGGCCTAGCGATTGAACGGGTACGGCGCTTTGACAACAGTTCCGACAGCTTCAATTTGTAATAGTCGGCCACTGTGCGCTGAATGTTATCTACGCTAACCTGCTTGTCTTGAATTGCCAACAAATCCCTAAGTGCGTCTCTGATCAGCGCAATGGAAATTGGCTGACCTACGAAACGAGCGTGCGCCACCACCCTCGTCAACGCTCCCTCTAACTCTCGGACATGCGAGCGTATCCGCTGTGCGATAAAAAACGCCGCGTCATCGGGAAGCACCATCTTCTGCAGTGCCGCCTTCTTCATCAAGATAGCTACCCGTGTTTCAAGCTCTGGCGGCTCAACCGCAACCGTTAGGCCCCACTCAAAGCGGCTCTTTAGGCGAGCCTCTAAGCCACTAATCTCTTTAGGGTAGCGATCACTGGTAACGATAATCTGCTGACCACCTTCAAGCAGCGCATTGAAGGTGTGAAAAAACTCCTCTTGGGTACGATCTTTTCCAGCAAAAAACTGAATGTCGTCTATCAATAACGCATCCATTGAACGGTAATAGCGCTTGAACTCAGACATTGCGTTGAGTTGTAACGCCTTTACCATATCTGCCACAAAGCGCTCCGAGCGAAGATAAAGAACCTTAGCATCTGGCTTTTGGCGAACAATTTCGTTACCAACAGCCTGCATCAAGTGGGTTTTCCCCAAGCCTACACCACCATAGATAAAGAGGGGATTATATTGGCCTGCGGCACCCGGATTTTCTGCAACCTGGCGAGCCGCAGCAGCTGCCAACTGGTTAGACTTACCAATAACAAAACTTTCGAAGTCGAACATAGGGTTCAGCAATGAATTATGAGCATCGGGCGTTGTTTTAGGTGGCGGTATCGTCACTGAAGCAGATGGAGCTAGCTTGAAAACCTCCGCCGTAGCGGTCGTGTCAATTGACCTGTTTGCCTCACCAAGCTCTAGTAAACCGCCACCAATTGGCGCGACGTCCAAATCAGTACTCGTTGGCGCCTGACTTAAGCGCGAAGGAGAGGCGTCTCGCTTAGCTGGACTCGGCGCTTCATCTTGTTTGTGAGTGCTAACTACTGAGCCAACCTTACTACTGAGTGCACCTCGCTTTCGGTTCCTCTTAAATACCGGGCGCTTACTACCCGAATTTTCACTCGCGGCCACCGTAAAAATAACCTTCCGAGGTTGACCTAAAGCGCTTAATACCGACTCAACTTGATTGCTAAATTGCTGTGCAGCCCAATCCTGAATAAAGCGATTAGGTGCTGAAAGCGTCAAGGTATCATCCGTCAGCGAGACGAAAACTAGCGGAGCAAGCCATGTTGAGTATTGCTGCTTAGGTATCTGCTGCTGTAATTGTTCGAGGCACGATGCCCACAGGGAAGAACTCACGTAACAACGCCTTAATTATTATTGGTATAACTTACCCACAATTGTGCCACAAGCTAAGTAATTTATACACATCTAATAGTGCAAAAAATACGCGCAAGTAAGGGGTTTGCGCTACTGTTATCCACAGCTCGTTGTGCGTATACTGTGGGCATTCTGTGCACTAGCTGTGCGCGAAATATTTGCTGTTTTTTTCAACAAAGTCGTTGCGTCAGGTAGTGATCTGCCATACAATGCGCGCTCAATTTTTTGAGCTTCGCGTGATTCGCAACTATAGGAATCTATTATGAAACGCACATTTCAACCAAGCGTTCTGAAGCGCAAGCGTACTCACGGTTTCCGTGCTCGCATGGCAACAGCCAACGGTCGTCAGGTTATTAACCGTCGCCGTGCGAAGGGTCGCAAGCGTCTCACTGTCTAATTTCTTTAGACATTTTAATCGCTAATTGAGTAGGTAGAACAGTGGCCGAATTAAACTTTGGTAAGCAGCTCCGTCTACTCAATTCAGCCGATTATCAATCCGTTTTCGATGCTGTGAAATACAAAGCCTTTACTAAAGAGGTGATGTTGCTTGCAGCCGAAAGCGGCTTTGATACCCCCCGTCTGGGCATAATCATCTCTCGAAAAGTTTCTAAGCGCGCCGTTGATCGAAACCGCATCAAGCGTCAGATTCGAGAACACTTCCGCTTAAAGCAGCACGAATTACCCGCAATGGATGTCATTGCTCTGGTTAAGCCACCTGCTAAAGGTGCGGATAACGCCTTTCTACAGCAGCAACTCAACTATCTTTGGCGAAAGTTGAACAAAAATGTGCAAAAAGAAGTCAAAACACCGCATAATTAAGCGCTTGTTCGCACTCTATCGCTATCTATTTAGCCCTTGGGTTGGGAACAGCTGTCGATTCTATCCAACCTGTTCTGCTTATACTGAGCTGGCGATAGACCGCCACGGCCTAATAAAAGGCTGTTACTTAGGATTCATACGAATCCTTAAATGTAACCCTTGGCACCCTGGTGGATTCGACGATGTACCAGATAACAAAAAACTCACTAACAAAGAGCAGTAGTATTTTATGGATTGGTTACGTAATACTTTACTAATCGGCATGGTTGGCGTCGTGATGGCGCTGGTTTTTCAGTGGTCAAATTTCACACCACCTGAATCAGCCGTAGCGCAGTCGACTTCACGTGCAGCAATGCCGCTCGACACTCCGGCGACTGATAGCGTCAGCGATGTGCCAAGTGCCATTAGCAATGACCAACAACCCGAGATCCAAATATCAACCGATCTCATCAAGGTAACCACTCCTCAACTCTACGTTGAAATCAATCCTGTTGGCGGTGATATTGAGACAGTTTCCCTCATTGATCACACGTTAGATCAAGAAAGCGGCGACCCACTTCCACTGCTACTCAATCGCCCAGGTAATGTTTACATCGCACAAAGCGGCTTGATTGGACCAAACGGCACCGATGGCAGTGGCTCACGACCAACCTTTAATAGTGAAGCGCGAAGCTATCAGCTTAGCGGCGAATCACTCTCCGTTGACCTGACGCTCGAACAAGCACCTGGCGTGACGATTACCAAGCGATTCACCTTTACTGAAGGTGAGCACACTATTGACGTTAACTATCTTATTGATAACCAAACGGCAACGGAGTGGCGCGGATACTTCTACGGCCAAATTAAGCGCGATACCAGCGCGCCGCTAATTGATAATGATGGTGCTATGCAGCCATTCCTTGGGATGGCGACCACCAAGCAGGATGAAAATTTCGTTAAACGCGACTTTGAAGACCTGAGCGAAACAAAATACAGTGCCAACGTAAACGGCGGCTGGGTTGCAATGGTTCAGCACTATTTCATCAGCGCCTGGGTGCCAACCACTGAAGGGACTAACCGTTTCTATGGCGAACCAATGGCCAACGGCTTCTATCGTTTTGGCTTTACAAGTGATCAGCAGATTATCGCGGCCGGTGAATCGGCTCGCTTTGGCGCAACTTTCTATGCAGGTCCTAAGGATCAGGAAAAGCTTTCTGAGCTTGGCGAATACCTTGACCTAACCGTTGATTACGGCTGGCTATGGTGGATTGCAAAGCCACTTTTCGTTGCTTTGGACCTTTTCCATGACTTACTCGGAAATTGGGGCTTCGCTATTATTGCCCTAACGATTTTGATCAAAGGCCTATTCTACTATCCATCAGCCATCAGCTACCGCTCCATGGCAACGATGCGCAAGTTTACTCCGCGCATTCAAGAGATTCGTGAGCGCTATTCCGATGATCGCCAGCAACAGCAAAAAGCTATGATGGAGCTATATAAGCAGGAAAAGATCAACCCAATGGCCGGTTGTTTACCTATCTTGCTACAAATGCCAGTTTTCATTGCGTTGTACTGGATGCTTGCGGAAAGTGTCGAGCTTAGGCATGCACCGTTTGTGCTTTGGATACAGGATCTATCGGTGAAAGATCCGTACTTTGTGCTACCTATAGCGATGGGCGTGGTAATGTTTTTACAGCAACGTTTAAACCCGACACCTCCAGACCCAATGCAGGCGAAGATCATGCAGTTTATGCCAATCATCTTCACCTTCTTCTTTATGTTCTTCCCAGCCGGTTTGGTACTTTACTGGTTGTTCAATAGTTTGATTTCGATGCTACAGCAGATTTATGTCTACCGTGGAATTGAAAAGGATGCAGCGAAGAAGTAGTGCAATCAGCTACACTTATTGAATAAACATAAAGCCGCTTCATGAGCGGCTTTTTTACACAGGTACGAAAGCTCACTATGAACTTAGATAACGACACTATTTGCGCAATCGCCACCCCTCCGGGTCGAGGTGGGGTAGGCATTGTTCGGCTGTCAGGGCCGCTAGCTAAAGAAATTGCTGCTGAGCTCGTTGCTCACGAACTTAAACCTCGTTATGCCCACTATGGTCACTTTGAAGATGGCGAGGTTCTAGATACAGGCATTTGCATTTACTTTCCCGGCCCAAACTCCTTTACCGGCGAGGACGTTGTTGAGTTCCAAGGTCATGGCGGTCCAATTCTCCTAGATCGAATTGTTAGAGCGCTTGTTAAGCGCAATGCTCGCCTTGCTCGACCGGGTGAATTCAGTGAGCGAGCTTTCTTGAACGGCAAGCTCGACCTTGCGCAGGCAGAGGCCGTTGCGGACCTTATAAATGCCTCAACCGAACAAGCTGCTCGCGGGGCACTTCAATCGCTGGACGGTGTCTTCTCTAATCGAATTAATGCACTCGTTGCACAACTTACCTACCTTCGCGTTTATGTTGAAGCTGCGATAGATTTCCCCGACGAGGAAATTGACTTCCTCAGCGATGGCAAGATCCAGGCGATGGCCGAAGCGTTACGCGATGAATTTAACAGTGTGTTGGCAACGGCTAGACAGGGAGCGTTATTACGAGATGGCATGACGGTTGTGATAGCCGGTAGACCGAACGCCGGAAAGTCGAGCCTTCTCAACGCCTTAACCGGCAAAGATAGCGCCATCGTTACTAATATAGCCGGCACTACTCGCGATGTCCTCCGCGAGGTCATCGATCTCGATGGCTTGCCCGTGCACATTGTGGATACCGCGGGATTGCGCGATGCGCCGGACGTTGTTGAACGAGAGGGCATCAAGCGAGCCTATGATGAAATTGAACGCGCCGATCACATTCTTCTCGTCCGCGACCTCAGTTCGCCGAGTGATGAAGCGGACTGGCCAAGTGATATCCCTCAGCCTGATCACATCCCACTCACTACCGTACTTAACAAGTGCGACCTAGCCGGTGTAGAGGCAGGCATCCATAGTCACAGCGGACAGGCAACGATTACCCTTTCTGCCGAGCACGGGGACGGTGTAGCCCTGTTGCGCGAACACCTAAAGGACGCGGTGGGCTTTCAGACTGCTGGAGAGGGTGCCTTCATGGCACGACGTCGTCATATTGATGCGCTGGAGAGAGCGCTTAAGAGTGTGGAAGATGGACTGTTCCAATTATTTGAAGCTCATGCCGGCGAGCTACTGGCTGAAGACCTACGCTTAGCCCAAAAGTCGCTGGGGGAAATTACCGGTCAGGTAACAAGTGACGATCTATTGGGGCATATTTTCGGATCCTTTTGCATCGGAAAATGAGGGGATAAGCGCGGTATAACCGCGCCCCTTAGCTGTGAATTAAGTAAGGATATAAATGTGCACAACTTAACGGTTTACTACGGTTGTGTATAACTGCCACTTTAGCCCCCAACTTGTACCAGCTTGTTACCAGTATCTTAGCCTCATTAGTAACACCCAAAATCGAGCTAGAGATCAGTATATTAGGGGGGATACTAAAGTTTTACACAGGCAAAGGGGCCCTTAATAACAAATAACAATAAAAACTAATCAATAATCCTTAAAAATAATCTTACTTAATAGTGTATTTACAGATTATGAGCATCTTCTCGATTCGCGTATAATGAAATCCCCAAAACTCATGGATTGATATTGTGATACATCCCAAATCATTTGACGTCATTGTTATCGGCGGTGGCCACGCTGGTACCGAAGCCGCATTAGCAGCCGCCCGTATGGGGTGTGCAACCTTGTTATTGACTCACAACATTGAAACGTTGGGTCAGATGTCCTGTAATCCGGCAATTGGTGGTATCGGTAAGTCTCACCTTGTCAAAGAGGTTGATGCCTTAGACGGAGCAATGGCACTCGCCACGGACAAGGCTGGGATTCAGTTTCGCGTCTTGAATTCGCGCAAAGGTCCAGCTGTTCGAGCAACCCGTGCTCAAGCTGACCGAACCCTCTACCGCAATGCGATTCGAGTTCATCTGGAAAACCAAGAAAATCTTACGATTTTTCAGCAAGCTGTTACTGACCTCCGAATGGATGGAAACAGAGTGACTGGTGTTGAAACTCAAATGGGGCTGAGTTTTAACGGTAAGACCGTGGTATTAACGGCCGGGACATTTCTAGGCGGAACCATTCACATTGGCTTGCAGAATCAATCTGGGGGACGTGCGGGAGATCCGCCGTCAATCGCGCTCGCTGAGCGACTACGAGCGATGCCGTTGCGAGTTGATCGCCTTAAGACAGGAACACCGCCACGAATTGATGCTAAAACTGTCGATTTCTCAAAGATGGCAGAACAATGGGGCGACACACCAACCCCGCTAATGAGTTACATGGGTAATCGTTCTATGCAGCCCGAACAAATTTGCTGCTATATCACTCATACCAATGAGCGAACCCATGAAATTATTCGTAAAGGTTTAGATCGATCACCCATGTATACGGGGGTGATCGAAGGTGTTGGACCGCGTTATTGCCCGTCAATCGAAGATAAGATTATGCGATTTGCCGATAAAGACTCGCATCAAGTGTTCGTTGAGCCAGAAGGTTTAACTACCCATGAACTCTACCCTAACGGTATATCAACTAGCCTCCCTTTTGATATCCAGCTTGCCGCGGTTCAGAGCATGGTTGGCTTTGAACAGGCGCATATTACACGTCCTGGCTACGCCATTGAGTACGACTTCTTTAATCCTCAGGATTTAAAACCTACGCTAGAGACGCGGTGTATCGATGGCCTCTTCTTCGCGGGACAAATCAATGGTACTACAGGGTATGAGGAAGCGGCCGCGCAAGGGCTTCTTGCAGGGGCTAATGCGGCCGGCCAAGTTAAAGGGCTTCAGCCATTAATCTTCCGTCGCGACCAAGCTTATACGGGCGTTTTGGTTGATGATTTGATCACCCAAGGAACGCGAGAACCCTATCGTATGTTTACCTCGCGCGCCGAATACCGGTTGCTCCTCCGAGAAGATAACGCCGACCAGCGTCTTACCGATATGGGAAGGCAGTACGGCTTGATTAGTGATGAGCGTTGGGATGCGTTCTCTCGCAAGCGAGACGCCGTTGCCAACGAGATGGAGCGCCTACGCACCACTTACGTTCATCCGAATACGCCAGCCGCCGCCAGTCTCGCCGATAAAGGTGAGGTGATTCAACGCGAACAAAGCTTACTAGACTTGCTCAAGCGGCCTCAGCTTAACTATGCTGCGGTGGGGCATTTAAGTGGTCTGGCAGTTAGCGAAGAGCAGGTTGCTGAACAGGTTGAGATTGGTGCTAAGTACGCGGGATACATCGCTAGACAGCAAGAAGAAATCGATCGTTTACATCGCTCGGAAGATATCAAAATTCCCGCTGAGTTTAATTACGAAACGGTAGATGGCTTGTCCAATGAAATTCGCCAAAAACTCAATGATGTGAAGCCGCTAACGCTAGGTCAAGCTGGCCGGATATCGGGCGTAACTCCCGCTGCAGTCGGGCTCTTGTTAATCTATATCAAACGTGGAGCAAAGCGCAGTGCTTGATGTTATTCAGCGTCAAATTGAAAGTGGGCTTAAGGATTTAGACTTGAATGTTGAGGCCACGGATAAACTGGCCCGCTTCGTCATGCTAATGGATAAGTGGAACAAAGCCTACAATCTGACCTCAGTTCGCAATGCCGAGGATATGGTGCCAAGGCATATCCTCGATTCGATTGTGGTGATGCCCCACCTTGAGGGAACGCGCTTCATTGATGTCGGCACGGGCCCGGGTCTGCCTGGATTACCCCTTGCTATCGCAATGCCTCACTGCCATTTCACATTGCTAGATAGTAACGGCAAGCGCACTCGCTTTATGTTCCAAGCTGCTTTGGAGTTGGGCTTAGATAACATCGAGATTATTAATTCTCGCGTAGAGGCTTATCAACCTGCTCAACCCTATGATGGGGTGCTGAGTAGGGCTTTCGCTAGCCTGAGCGATATGCTGCGGTGGTGTGCACACTTGCCCGGTCCAAACGGTAAGTTTTTCGCGCTCAAAGCACATTTAAGCGAAGATGAGTTGAGTGAAGTTCCGAAAAGCTTTAAGGTCAATAAACAAATTCAATTGTCAGATTACGATACCGACCGCACCCGTCAGATGGTGGTGCTAGAGTCGCTTTAGGGAGTAGTACTTGGCTAGATTATTTGCGATCACCAATCAGAAGGGCGGTGTTGGCAAGACGACCACCAGTATCAACTTGGCAGCGTCGCTTGCAGCTACCAAAAAACGTGTGCTGCTGGTAGATATGGACCCACAGGGTAACGCCACAATGGGTGTTGGCGTGGATAAGTATGATCTATTTCTTTCCGTCCTCGATGTGTTGGTTGGCGAGTGCGATGTGAAAGAAGCGATTCAGCGCGACGGTTCGAAACAGTTTGACGTACTGCCGGCTAACGCCGACCTTACCGCCGCGGAAGTTGAATTGCTGGACCTTGATTACAAGGAAACACGCTTAGCTAAAGCCTTGGCTGGTATTCAGGCAGACTACGACTTCATTGTCATCGATTGCCCGCCATCGTTAAATATGCTGACGGTAAACGCCCTGGCGGCCGCTGATTCCGTATTGGTGCCTATGCAGTGTGAATACTATGCATTAGAGGGGCTCTCATCCCTGGTTGATACCATCAACAAAATTCAGCGGGTGATCAATCCGAACCTTCATCTTGAGGGGATTCTGCGCACCATGTACGACCCTCGCAACTCGCTTACCAATGAAGTCTCCCAGCAGCTGAAAGATTACTTTGGTGACCGATTATATCTAACGGTTGTTCCTAGGAATGTTCGTCTGGCTGAAGCGCCAAGCTATGGCCTACCTGTGTTGAATTACGATCGGCAGTCAAAAGGGGCGATAGCTTACCTCGCGTTAGCGGGCGAAGTTATTCGAAGAGCTGAACAAATAGCGATGAGTGCTTAGGATATGGTGCAAAAAAAAGCAAAGTTAGGACGCGGCTTGGACGCGCTGTTGGCGGTTAAATCTGCGGTAGAGAATTCGGTTGAAGCCAATACTGAGTCGCCCGAGGCGAGTGAGTTGAAGTTACTTCCCATTGAGATGATTTCGCGCTCACCCTACCAACCACGTAAAGAATTTGATGAGCAAGCGCTTGAAGAGCTTGCTATGTCTATTCGAGAGCAGGGGCTCATGCAGCCAATTGTCGTTCGTAAAACGGCAACACAGTATGAACTTATTGCTGGGGAGCGGAGATGGCGTGCCTGTCAGGCACTCCAGATGGCATCAATACCAGCGCTCGTTCGAAACATTGATGACAACCAAGCCGCGGCGATGGCGCTGATTGAGAATATCCAACGGGAAGATCTCAATGCTATGGAGCAGGCCATTGCTTTTAATCGCTTAAAGGACACCTTTGACTTAACGCACGCTGAAGTGGCTGAGGCAGTCGGTAAAAATCGCGCTACCGTCACTAACTTGCTTCGCCTGCTAACATTGGCTGGCGACGTCCAAACGTTTTTGGAGAACGGTGATTTGGAAATGGGGCATGCACGAGCACTACTTGCTCTTGATGTCGACAAGCAGCGCGCTGCGGCGGAATGGGTAATTGCTAAGCGGTTATCGGTTCGCCAGACAGAAGATCACGTACGCGGGCTGCTCGCAGGCAAGTCTTTGAAGTCGGCTACTGCAAAGCAAGACCCGGATGTTGAGCGTTTAATGGAGTCATTATCCGAGCGAATTGGCGTTCCAGTGAAGATTACTCAACGCAAGGGCGGCAAGGGCAAGCTCGAGCTGAGTTACGCTAGTTTAGACGAGCTCGATGGTATTCTCGCTCGCATAAAATAGTCCGTTGGTCGAAAAGCAGACGAAAACAGTAGCCAAGGGTCGCATTACGGTTGAATAGCATTAGCTACTCACCTATAATTTGCGCGCTTTGAGCGCAATTACCCACACAGACTAGGCTCGATTTACGTGGCATTTACAAACGGCAAGAAAATCCGCGAGTTCCCTTGGCGACAATGGCTCGTAATGCAATTTGTAATAATCACACTTGTAGCTACTGTGAGTATCGCACTCTTTTCGGTTGGTCACATGTTGGCCGTCTTATCAGGACTTTTAATTGCGTTGGTTCCCAATGCTATTTTTATCTGGTTTGGTTACCGATTTCAGGGAGCGAAGAACGCCCAGCAGATTGTTGGTTCGTTCTACAAGGGTGAAAGCATAAAGTTCATCTTAACCGCGTTACTTTTTGCGGTGGCATTCATGGCGGTAGACGGCATGTATGCGGTACACATCATCGTTGGTTTTATAATCGGCGTTGTAGTGGGATGGGTTGGTTCTATTCGGCTGTAACCCAGCTGAATAGGTAAATAACGGTGTGAGAGAGTACAACATGGCTGGTGAAAACCAAACTCCGCAAGAGTATATACAACACCACTTGCAAAATATGACCTACGGTTTGTTAGAGCCGGGTGCATGTGAGGAAACCTCAGTAAGTTGTGTTGACGGTGTCGAGCCTTATGTTCGCGCTGATGGCACGGTGATTACTGAGCCTACCTGGACGATGGCGCATAGCGCGCAAGAGGCCAAAGACATGGGCTTTAATGCCATTCATGTCGATTCAATGGCTTGGTCTTGGGTGTTGGGATTGTTGTTCATTTTCGCATTTCGAAGCGTTGCTAAGAAAGCAACCACGGGTGTACCCACGGGCTTTGTTAACTTCGTAGAGATGTGTGTAGAGTTTATTGACTCAACCGTGAAAGATACCTTCCATTATCGCAATCCTTGGATTGCTCCAATGGCATTAACGGTGTTTTTCTGGATATTGTTGATGAACACAATGGACTTGGTTCCTGTTGACTGGTTGCCTGGCTTAGCTATGGCTATCGGTGGTGAACATACCTTCTTCAAGGTAGTTCCAACAACAGATCCAAACGTAACACTTGGTATGGCACTGGCAGTATTCGCTATGGTGATTTACTACAGTATCAAGGAGAAGGGCATTCTTGGCTTTGCTAAGGAATTGGGCCTGCATCCGTTCAACCATATCTTGATGATCCCAGTAAACCTAGTACTCGAGCTAGTGAACTTAATAGCAAAGCCTATTTCTTTGGGCTTGCGTTTGTTCGGTAACCTCTATGCAGGTGAAATGATCTTTATTCTTATTGCTATTATGTTTGGTGCAGGCCTATTTATGGGTATCTTTGCCGGCGTATTGCAGTGGGCGTGGGCGGTTTTCCACATCCTAGTTATTGTGCTTCAAGCGTTTGTATTCACGGTATTGGCCGTGGTTTACCTCGCGATGGCGCACGACAACGAAGAACACTAATTTTTTTAACGACAACCTAGCGTAATAAACACGCTTAACACTCTACGGGAGTTTTTTTATGGGTCTTCTATACATTGCAGCAGCACTAATGATCGGTTTGGGTGCACTAGGTACCGCAATCGGTTTTGGTATCTTGGGCGGCAAGCTACTTGAAGGTGCTGCGCGTCAGCCAGAAATGACACCAATGCTACAGGGTAAGATGTTCCTTATCGCTGGTCTGCTTGATGCGGTACCAATGATCGGTGTAGGTCTTGCTATGTACTTGATGTTCGCGGTTCAGATTTAATCTTTGTTAGCAATGAGTAAATCTGTCACCAATTTAATGAGAAATGGGGTGGCCCTGTGAATATCAATTATACAATTATCGGTCAGACGATTACTTTCTTCATCTTTGTGGCGTTCGTATTTAAATACGTATGGCCGCCGATTATGCAGGCGATGAAAGAGCGTTCTGAAAAAATTGCCAATGGCCTTGAAGCTGCAGATCGCGCCGAGCGTGATTTGGAGTTGGCAAAAGAAGAAGCTGGTAAGAAGTTGCGTGCTGCTAAGCAGGAAGCGCAAACAATTATCGACTCTGCGAACAAGCGCGCTAACCAGATCCTCGATGAGGCGAAGGAAAACGCACTAGCTGAAGGTGCTCGCCTTAAGGCAGCAGCGGCAGCAGAAGTAGAGCAGGAAGTGAATCGTGCACGTGAAGAGCTACGCGCTCAAGTGGCTACTCTAGTCATGCAAGGTGCCGAAGCAGTTCTTGGGTCTTCAATTGACGCCAAGGCTCATAACGAGCTTGTCAACAAATTGGCTGGTGAGCTGTAAGCGAGGGACAACATGGCAGAACTAAGTACCCTAGCACGCCCATACGCCCGCGCCGCTTTCGAGTTTGCGCAGGAACAGGGTGATTTGGCTGGTTGGGAAGCCATGCTTAACCAAGCGGCCGCGGTTGCTCAAGAAGATGTGGTGGTGAAGCTCTTCAGCTCGCCATCACTTCCGAGTGATCAAATTGCCAAGCAGTTTATCGAGCTATTAGATAGTGAGCTCAGCGACAAAGGTCAGAATTTCGTTTCGACACTTGCCGCCAATAAGCGTCTTGGTTTGCTACCTGAAATTGCTGCGCTATTTGCAGTGATGAAGGCGAATATCGAGCGTGCAGTAGATGTTAATGTTAAGTCAGCTTTTGAGTTAACTGATGACATCACCGCTAAGCTTGAAAGTGCGTTGGCAACGAATTTAGACCGCCAGGTTCGAGTAACATCTGAAGTTGATCAATCTTTGATCGGCGGTGTTGTTATTAGAGCTGGCGATACCATTATTGACGGTTCCGTGCGTGGGCGTTTAGCTAAGCTCGCCGAAGCGATGAACTCCTGAAGCGTTTAGGACTGAGGGAAAGAGCATGCAGCAACTGAATCCATCTGAGATCAGCGAAATTATTAAGAAGCGCATCGATAGTCTTGATGTTGCAACAGAAGCCCAAAACGAGGGCACAATTGTCTCGGTATCTGACGGTATCGTACGTATTCACGGTCTACAGGACGTGATGTACGGTGAGATGATTGAATTTGAAGGCGGTATCTACGGTATGGCACTTAACTTGGAGCGTGACTCCGTTGGTGCAGTAATCCTAGGTAGTGCAATGAGCTTGGCCGAAGGCCAGCGAGCTCTTTGTACTCGCCGTATTTTAGAAGTGCCTGTTGGTACCGAGTTGCTTGGTCGTGTTGTTGACACGCTAGGTAATGCTATCGACGGCAAAGGTCCAATCGATGCTAAACAGACATCACCTGTTGAAAAAGTTGCTCCGGGCGTTATTGCACGAGAGCCAGTAGATCAACCTCTACAGACAGGTTTGAAAGCTGTTGATGCCATGGTTCCAATTGGTCGTGGTCAGCGTGAGCTTATCATTGGTGACCGTCAGATTGGTAAATCAGCGGTAGCTATCGATGCGATCATTAACCAAAAAGGAACCGGCGTTAAGTGTATCTACGTTGCGATTGGCCAGAAGCAGTCTTCGATTGCTGCGGTAGTTCGTAAGCTAGAAGAGCACGGCGCTATGGACCACACTATCATCGTAGCAGCGGGTGCTGCGGATCCTGCAGCAATGCAGTATCTTGCGCCATACGCTGGTTGTGCGATGGGTGAGTACTTCCGTGATCGCGGTGAAGATGCTCTGATTGTATATGATGATTTGACTAAGCAGGCTTGGGCCTACCGTCAGATTTCATTGCTATTGAAGCGCCCACCTGGTCGTGAAGCCTACCCTGGTGACGTATTCTACCTTCACTCACGTCTACTTGAGCGTGCAGCTCGTGTAAACGCTGACTACGTAGAGCAGCTCACCAATGGTGAAGTTAAGGGTCAAACGGGATCACTGACAGCACTACCGATTATTGAAACACAGGGTGGTGACGTTTCGGCGTTCGTACCAACCAACGTGATTTCGATTACCGATGGTCAGATCTTCCTTGAGACAAGCTTGTTTAACTCAGGTATTCGTCCTGCAATTAACCCAGGTATCTCGGTATCTCGAGTGGGTGGTGCAGCACAGACCAAGATTGTTAAGAAGCTGTCTGGTGGTATCCGTACCGCTCTAGCACAGTACAACGAACTTGCAGCGTTCTCTCAGTTCGCGTCTGACCTCGATGAGGCGACACGCGCGCAGCTTGAGCACGGTGAGCGAGTTACTGAGCTAATGAAGCAAAACCAGTACTCTCCAATGTCAATTGCAGATATGGCTGTATCGCTATTTGCGGCCGATAAAGGCTACTTGAAAGACGTACCTGTAAACAAGGTATTGGCTTTCGAAGCAGCACTTCTATCGTACATGGGTACTGAGCATGGCGAGCTAATGGCTCAGATCAACCAGAAGGGTGATTACAACGGCGAGATCGAAGCGCAGTTTAACGCGGCGATCGAGAAGTTTAAGGCTACCCAAACCTGGTAATGTGATAGGGGCGTAAGCCTCTATCCCTGATTAAGGAGCAAGGTAACGACATGGCAGGCGCGAAAGAGATTCGTGGTAAAATTGCTAGTATCCAAAGTACGCAAAAAATTACGAGCGCAATGGAAAAAGTTGCTGCGAGTAAGATGCGTAAGTCGCAAGACTTAATGGAACGAAGCAAGCCCTACGCAGAGCGTATTCGAGCTGTAATTGGTCACTTGGCCAATGCAAACCCCGAATATAAACATGTTTATATGCATGAACGTGAAGTGAAGCGTGTCGGTTACATTGTGGTATCTTCGGATCGCGGTTTATGTGGTGGCTTAAACGCTAACGCATTCAAACAGGCGATCAAATCGATGCAATCTTGGTCTAGCCAAGAAGTCGAAGTAGATATCTGTGTAGTTGGCGCGAAAGCACAGGCGTTCTTTAAAAGCGTTGGTGGCAATACTGTTGCCTCCGTACGCGACCTGGGTGATGAGCCAGACGCGGCCAACTTAGTTGGTAGTGTTAAGGTGATGTTAGATGCTTACAAAGACGAGAAAATTGACCGTCTATTTATAGTTTCTAACCGTTTCATCAACACAATGACGCAGCAGCCTTACGTTGCGCAGTTAGTTCCGCTTCAGAAGCAAGAATCGGATCAAATGGCGCACCACTGGGATTATCTTTATGAGCCAGACGCACGTTCGTTGCTTGATGGCCTATTGATTCGCTACGTTGAGTCTCAGGTTTACCAGAGTGTTGTCGAAAACAAAGCGTGTGAGCAGGCATCTCGTATGTTAGCTATGAAGAACGCAACCGACAACGCCGGTGGATTAATTGATGATTTGCAGCTGGTGTATAACAAAGCCCGTCAGGCTTCGATTACCCAAGAGCTTTCAGAAATTGTTGGTGGAGCGGCTGCGGTTTAATCTGCAGCAGCATTAAGAATTCAGGTTTTGATAAGAGGAAACGGATAATGAGCAGCGGACGTATCGTTCAGATTATCGGTGCCGTGATCGACGTGGAATTCCCGCGTGATTCCGTACCGAAGGTCTACGACGCATTGTTAGTCGAAGAAACTCAACTAACAATTGAAGTTCAGCAGCAGCTTGGTGACGGTGTTGTACGTGGTATTGCCATGGGATCGTCAGAAGGTTTGCGTCGCGGACTAGTAGTTACAAACACAGGTGAGCCGGTATCGGTACCTGTTGGTTCGGCCACACTTGGTCGTATTATGGATGTTTTAGGTAATCCAATCGATGAGAAAGGACCTATTGGCGAAGAGGAGCGTTGGGCAATTCACCGTGACGCACCTTCTTATGCTGATCAGTCTTCTTCTGCTGAGCTATTGGAAACCGGTATCAAGGTAATTGACTTGGTTTGCCCATTCGCTAAGGGTGGTAAAGTTGGTCTATTCGGTGGTGCTGGTGTTGGTAAGACCGTTAACATGATGGAGCTTATCCGTAACATCGCAGCTGAGCACAGTGGTTACTCTGTATTCGCTGGTGTTGGTGAGCGTACTCGTGAAGGTAACGATTTCTACCACGAGATGACTGAATCTAACGTTATCGACAAAGTATCGTTGGTTTACGGTCAGATGAACGAGCCACCAGGTAACCGTCTACGTGTTGCACTAACTGGTTTGACCATGGCTGAGAAGTTCCGTGACGAAGGTCGTGACGTACTGTTGTTCGTTGACAACATCTACCGTTACACCCTAGCGGGAACCGAAGTATCAGCACTATTGGGTCGTATGCCATCAGCGGTAGGTTACCAGCCTACGCTAGCTGAGGAGATGGGTGTTCTTCAGGAACGTATTACGTCAACGAAGACAGGCTCTATTACGTCTGTACAGGCGGTATACGTACCTGCAGATGACTTGACGGATCCATCGCCAGCAACAACCTTCTCGCACTTGGATGCAACGGTAGTACTTAGCCGTAACATTGCGTCTCTGGGTATCTACCCAGCGGTTGATCCTTTGGACTCAACTTCGCGTCAGCTTGATCCACAGATCGTTGGTAACGAGCACTATGAAGTTGCTCGCGGTGTTCAGCAAACTCTTCAGCGTTATAAAGAGTTGAAAGACATTATTGCGATTCTTGGTATGGACGAGCTGTCTGAAGAAGACAAGTTGGTTGTAGCCCGTGCACGTAAGATTGAGAAGTATCTCTCTCAGCCGTTCTTCGTTGCAGAAGTATTTACTGGTTCACCAGGCAAATATGTTCCGCTTAAAGAAACAATCCGTGGCTTTAAGGGCATTCTAGATGGCGATTTCGATCACCTTCCAGAAGGTTCTTTCTACATGGTTGGTTCAATTGACGAAGCTGTTGAGAAAGCAGCTAAAGCATAAGCCGATCGGAGGGCTGGAACATGGCAATGACAATCCACCTCGACATCGTCAGCTCGGGTGAAGGAATCTTCTCTGGACTGGTGGAATTGCTAGTTGCTACGGGTGAAGTTGGTGATTTGGGGGTGACTTATGGTCACGCTCCATTACTTACCAGCCTGAAACCCGGTCCGGTTCGTGTTGTTAAGCAGGGCGGTGAGGAGGAAGTTTTCTTCCTGACAGGTGGCTTCCTAGAAGTTCAGCCTAATACCGTAACCGTCCTCGCTGACGTAGCGACTCGTGCAGCAGATCTTGACGAATCAGAAGCGGAAAAAGCCCGTGATCTGGCTCGTGAAGAGATGTCCGGAACAGCATCTGGTGTTGATTATCATTTAGCGGCTAGCCGCTTAGCGAATGCAGCGGCGCAATTGCGCACAATCGAACAAATTCGACGCATGAAACGCTAAACACTGATCTTCAAGATCTCTATAAAGAAGGGTAGCTTAGCTGCCCTTTTTTTGTATTAGTGCAATAAACTAAAAACTATAATATCCTAGTCACAACTCTGTTTGAAATTACGAATAAAGGATTTATCGCTATGCCTCTCGATATCGTTGTACTCGCCGCTGGGAAGGGAACAAGAATGTACTCTGACCTTCCTAAAGTTCTCCACCCCATTGCCGGCAAACCCATGCTTGCACATGTGCTGGATGCGGTAGTTGATATGGCTGACGCTTCTACCACAGTGGTGATTGGCCATGGTGCTGAAACCGTGCGGGCAGCCTTCGGTGATCGAAAGGTCAACTGGGCGGAGCAGACCGCGCAGCTGGGAACCGGGCATGCTGTGATGCAAGCGGCACCGTTCTTACGCGATGATGCCACCACCTTGATCTTGATGGGTGATGTGCCGCTGATTAAAACTCAAACCTTAATTGATTTGGTCAAGCGCGCTGAATCAACCGGATTCGGTTTGTTAACCCTGAAGTTAGATGACCCTACCGGTTACGGGCGTATTGTACGAAATGTGAGTGGTAAAGTTGAAGGGATTATAGAACAAAAGGATAGTACACCAGAGCAGTTACTGATTGGTGAAGTCAACACCGGCGTGATGGCAATTAATGGCGGTAAGCTCAAACGCTGGTTGTCGTCACTATCAAATAATAATGCTCAAGGTGAGTACTATCTTACCGATGTTGTCGCCACGGCGGTCAATGAAGGTGTGGAGATTGCTACCCAAGCCGCCCAGTCGCTACACGAAGTGATGGGGGTAAATAACCGTATCCAACAGGCAGAGCTTGAACGCGCCTATCAGCGTGGCTATGCCTCAACGTTACTCGCAGCAGGGCTTTCGCTCGCGGATCCGGAGCGCATTGATGTTCGCGGCACTCTTCGTCATGGTAAAGATTGCTTTATTGACGTGAACTGCGTGATTGAAGGCGAAGTCACCATTGGTAACGGTGTTGTTATCGGACCGAACTGCCATTTGAAGAACGTCACCATCGGGGATGGGGCGATGATTAAAGCCTTCACCAGTATTGAAGATAGCTCGCTAGCAGGAACGAATGATGTGGGTCCTTATGCTCGCCTTCGCCCAGGCACACAGCTTGGACATGGCGCCAAGATTGGTAACTTTGTGGAAACTAAGAAAGCTGAAATAGGTAACGGAAGCAAAGTGAATCATCTATCCTACATAGGAGATGCGGTGCTCGGCAGCGGTGTAAATGTTGGCGCTGGCACCATTACCTGTAATTACGACGGCATTAACAAGCATCAAACCGTTTTGGCTGACGATGTTTTCATCGGCTCAAATAGCACGCTTGTTGCCCCAATTACTGTGGGCAAAGGAAGCTTTGTTGGTGCAGCCTCGGTTATTACTAAAACTGTAGACGAGAACTCTTTGGCCATTTCAAGGTCAAAGCAGAAGAACGTTGCTGGATGGGTTCCCCCCAAAAAGCGGAATTAAAGTCTAGGAGTTGAAGCCATGAAGAAGTACTTCCTTGTACTCATATCGATGATGATGATAACAGCGTGCAGTAGCACTAATCAGGTTGGCGCCGCCGAGGACGATGTGGGGCGTGTCGAAAGCATGTACCAATCGCTACCTGATCGATATAAAGTCCCAGGACTGGAACCTTTGGAGCGGGTCAACGCAATGAATATCAGTGGCTGGGCAGCCATAGACAGACGTTCATTTATTCTTACCATGGGCCCCTCAACGCGATACCTAGTGGTCTTACAGAGGCAGTCATCCGAACTCCGTTTTGCTCAAGCTATCACCATTGATAACACGAGTAGCATTATTCGACCTGGTTTTGATCGGGTAAATGTTGTTGGTGACACGCTAGCGGCGCCTTATCAGATCCAAGCTATGTTTGCGTTAGAAGATCGAGAAGCAGCGAACGCGGCTCGTGATTACATTCGCGACTGGCAAGAGCCTGAATCAGAAGCTGAATAGTCTTTCCTTTTGGAAGTATGCTCACAAAAAAAAGCGTCCATTGGACGCTTTTTTATTCGCTACGAATAGGCTGCTCAAAGTTGTTAATTACTAGGAATAGTGGGCTCATGGTAGTTGATACGATGGCCACGTAAACTTTGCTTGAGCTTAGCAATATGCGTCTTGCCGTTGTCACCCATATGCTGAGCAACCCCAGCCGCAATGGCATCAATAATTACCAGGTGAGCAATTCGCGACGACAATGGCGAGTACACATCGAAGTGATCGTTAACATCAATCTTGATTTGCACATCACCTTGGCTTAGTACCGGTGTGTCGCTGGGTGATAATGAGATAATTTTTGCACCACGACGTTTAACTTCGCGCAGGCTGTCCAATAACGCTTTGGTACGTCCACTTTGTGATATTGCAATGACTACGTCATTACTGCGAAGGCTCATTGCCGCCATGGTTTGGATATGTGGATCGCTGTAGGTGTGCGTGGCGAGACCAAGACGTAACAGGCGGTGCTGAGCATCGGCAGCAACCGGCGCAGAGCCGCCAAAACCGAAGAAATCAACCCGCCTCGCATTGAAGATTAGTTTCACTGCTTCGTCAATGACTGACGCATTAACCTGGTCTCGAACCTTAATGAGTACATCGATAGATGTGTCAAACACCTTGGTGGTATATGCCGACGATGAGTCACTATCGGTTACGGCAATTTGGCCGATGGTTGGGCTAGAGGCGAGCTGCTGAGCTAACTTCAGCTTGAAGTCTTGAAAGCCGTCGCAGCCTATGGCTCGACAGAATCTGACAACCGTGGGTTCGGAAACTTCAGCCTCAGTGGATAAGTCTACAATGCGCATCTGAATAACTGATGTTGCATTCGCCAAAACATAGTCAGCAACCTTGCGCTCCGAGCGACGAAGGTTGTCTAGATTGTCAGAAATGTGTTGCGTAAAGCTGGTAGCCATTAATATCCTTAAAAAAACCAATAAGAGAGGTCTCGTTCTACTGTAGGTGATGGTAAACTGAATAACCCAATAATAAAAGTAAGCCCGCTTTGGATACAGTATGGACGTTTCACAACTACTCGACAAACTAAATGACGCGCAACGCCAGGCGGTTTCCGCCTCGATGCATAATATGTTGGTATTGGCGGGTGCTGGCTCCGGCAAAACGCGGGTGTTGGTCCATCGAATTGCGTGGTTACTTCAGGTTGAAGGCGTCTCCCCCTATGGCATTCTTGCGGTTACCTTCACCAATAAGGCTGCTAAAGAAATGCGCGGCCGCGTTGAAGAACTGGTAGGGCCGTCAGAGCGGGGTATGTGGATTGGTACCTTTCATGGGATTGCTCATCGCTTGCTTAAACATCACTGGCTTGAGGCTGGTCTAAAACAGAACTTTCAGGTGATTGATAGTGATGATCAAGTGCGTTTACTTAAACGGATTTTGAAAGAGCAGGGGATAGATGAAGCACAATTCCCACCCAAACAGATGGCATGGTTCATTAACGGCCAAAAAGACGAAGGGCGTCGCGCCGCTCACCTAGACGCCCGTGACCCTATCTCTCGTACTCAGCAAAAGATTTATCTGGCTTATGAGGATGTTTGTCAGCGGAGCTCGTTGGTAGATTTTGGTGAGTTATTATTGCGTGCGCACGAACTGTGGCTGAATAAGCCCGAACTACTCAGTCATTATCAACAGCGTTTCCAAACAATATTGGTGGATGAGTTTCAAGATACGAATACCATTCAGTACGCATGGCTTCGAGTCCTAGCAGGAAATACAACGCCTATTGTCGCCGTGGGCGATGATGACCAATCCATCTATGGTTGGCGCGGGGCGAAAATTGAAAATATTCGACAATTCGACCGAGATTTTGCTCCGGTAGAAACCATACGGTTGGAACAAAATTACCGTTCTACGAGCACTATTTTGAAGGGAGCGAACGCTGTTATTGAGAACAACGGCGATCGGTTAGGGAAATCACTTTGGACGGATGGCGATGCCGGCGACGATATCACGGTGTTTGCCGCTTACAACGAGCAGGATGAGGCTAGCTACATCAGCGACCAACTTCGAGATTGGCGTAACTCGGGCAGAAAACTTGCCGAAGCGGCGATACTCTACCGATCCAATGCCCAATCAAGAACACTAGAAGAGGCGCTCTTACGCTCCGGCACACCCTACCGTATTTATGGTGGGCAGCGCTTTTACGAGCGACTTGAGATTAAAAACGCGCTTGCCTACCTTCGACTCATTCAGAGCCGTGATGACGATCAGGCGTTCGAGCGAGTGATCAATATCCCAACCCGAGGAATCGGCGAGAAGACCATCGAGAAGATACGTTTGACCGCCAGAGAAGAAGGTTGCAGCTTCTGGGAGGCCGCAGGTTTGATGGTTGAGCGCAAGTTACTGCCAACGCGAGCCAGTAATCTAGTACAGTCGTTCTTAGATTTAGTTGACGAAGCGTCGGTTGGTGATGCGGAGCTGCCGCTATTTGAGCTTTGTGAACAGGTTTTGCATCAGGCTGGGCTGATTGAGTTTCATCAAAAGGAGCGCGGCGAAAAGGGGCAAGCGCGCGTAGAAAACCTGAAGGAACTTATTACTGCAACTAAGAACTTTACTCCAGAGGACGAAGACGAAAGCCCGGCATTAAGTCAGTTCCTAGCCTCGGCATCATTGGACGCTGGCGACCGTCAGGCCAGTGAAGACGAAGATGCAGTGCAGCTAATGACGCTGCACTCCGCCAAAGGCTTAGAGTTCCCCTTGGTATTTATCGCGGGGATGGAGGAGGGATTATTTCCCCATAAAATGTCGCTCGATGAAGGTCGAGGAATTGAAGAGGAGCGTCGCTTAGCCTATGTGGGGATGACCCGAGCAATGGAGCGATTGGTGCTGTGTTGGGCTGAAATGCGCCGCCTCTATGGTAACGAGAACTACACCGTGATGAGTCGCTTTATTCGCGAAGTGCCTGATGAGCTGCTTCACCACGTTCGCCTGAAGGCGACAGTTTCTACTCCTCTATTCCAGAAACCGGCTACGCCACCGCGCTTACGACAAGATGTGGAGCCCCAGAGCGGCATAACACTTGGGCAATTTGTGGTTCACCCCACCTTTGGTGACGGTGTTGTCCTTGCTGTAGAAGGCGCTGGCGCGCGCGCCCGAGTGCAGGTTAATTTTGATCAAGTGGGTGCGAAATGGCTGATGCTTGCACACGCTAATTTACAGGTGTTATAGGCAAAAAAATGACTGATAAAAGAGCTTCAATTCAATCCTTAGTTATCGTTGTTCTTCTTGGATTACTTGTTTTAGTGTTCTATCTTGCGGCCTTCAATCAGGTTAATCGGACTAGCTCACAAGATATCGCTGCCGATCGAGAGCAGACTTTTAATTGGCGCTTGGTAACGACCTGGCCAAAGGGATTTCCCGGTCTAGGTACCGCCCCAGAAAACTTTGCTGAGTTAGTACGAGAGATGTCTGGTGGGCGAATGAACATCACTGTCTACGGCGCCGGTGAAATCGTAGGGGCGCTTGAAGTCTTTGACGCGGTATCTGCAGGTTCCGCCGAGATGGGACATGGAGCGGCCTACTACTGGAAGGGTAAGGTGCCAGCGGCGCAGTTTTTTACCTCTATCCCGTTTGGAATGAATGCTCAGGAGTATAATGGTTGGCTGCATCATGGCGGCGGCTTAGCAATGTGGCGCGACCTCTATGAGCCCTTCAACCTTGTTCCCTTTGCGGGTGGTAATACCGGTGTTCAGATGGGCGGTTGGTATAATCGGGAAATAAACAGCGTCGCAGACTTGAGTGGTTTGAAAATGCGTATTCCTGGTCTGGGTGGCGAAGTACTTAATCGCGCTGGCGGTACCACCGTAAATATTCCAGGTGGAGAGCTTTATACGGCGCTTAAGACTGGGGTGATTGATGCCACTGAATGGGTTGGCCCATACAATGATTTAGCTTTTGGTTTTCATGAAGTGGCTGAGTATTACTACTATCCAGGCTTCCATGAGCCTGGGGCCTCACTTGAGTTTATTGTTAATGCGGATGCGTTGGCAACGCTTCCGTCCGATCTTCGTCATATTGTTGAAGGGGCAGCACGAGCTATCAATCAAGACATGCTTGATGAATATACCGCCAGTAACAACGCCGCCTTGAAAGAGTTGGTTGAGGTCCATGGTGTGAAGTTACGTCGCATGCCTACCCCAGTGTTCAACCATCTCTATCAGATTGCCCAAACACTCTACGAAGAAACCGCGGCAACCGATGCCGAGTTTGCCCGAGTCTGGGAGAGTTATCGGAACTTTCAGCAGAGTGTGCAGCGCTACCATGCGATCTCAGAAGAGGCTTATTACCAACAACGACGTGAAGCAGAGTCGCAATAAACGCTGCGCGGCGTAGGTCAGAGGGTTGCAATGATTAGCGGGGGATTCTACGGGTTCTCCCCTGATCATTAACGGCAACAAAATAGAATCGACCGTCGGCAACCTTTTGCTGGAATGGGCTCTTTCCCTTTGACGTTACCCATGCTTCCACGTTAATTTCCACCGATGCATGGCCGATAGCGACAATATCGCAGTAGCACGAAACGTTTGATCCAAGCGGCACGGGACGAAGGAAGTTGATAGCTTGAACGGCTGCCGTCACCACTCGCCCTTCTGCGGTTTCCTCGGCCAAAACGCTGCCAGCTAAGTCCATTTGTTGCATTAGCCAGCCACCATAAATATCACCATATCCGTTGGTATCTTTACTCAACGCCGTTAAACGCAGACAGAGTTCACCCGTGGGCTTTAGCTCATCGTCTAAGTTGCTTTCTTGGTTCATCAGGCCTCACCTTTTAAGTAATTAGGTAAAAAAGTAGCAATTTCAGGGATCAGTGCCAGGAGGCATAAGACCAAAAGTTGGAGTGCAATAAAGGGCATTACGCCGCGATAGATTTCTTTTGTTGGGATATTCTCGGGCGTTACCCCTCTTAAATAGAATAGGGCAAAACCAAAAGGTGGTGTTAAAAAGCTGGTCTGTAGGTTGATTGCTAAGGCAATCCCTAGCCACAGCGGATCCACACCCATGCCAAGTAAAACCGGACCAACGAGCGGGATGACGACAAAACAGATCTCGATAAAATCGAGTACAAAGCCCATTAGAAAGACGACCAACATGACCATTAATGTAGCGCCCATTACCCCGCCCGGGAGGCTATGAAGAAAGTCTGCAATGAGCTCCTCGCCGCCAAAGCCCCTGAATACTAAAGAGAACATCGAAGCACCCAATAAGATCAAAAAGACCATAGCGGTAATCTTTGCCGCCTGTTGCGATGCGTCCTTGAGTAGCTCAATGCTGAGCACGCCGTTCAAGTAGGCGAGAAAAATAGCGCCGACTGCACCAACACCCGCCGCCTCAGTAGGCGTGGCTGCGCCACTTAAAATAGACCCAAGTACTAGGACGATAAGCAAAATGGGTGGCAGGAGGTGCTTGAAGAGTGCCGCCTTAGATGTTTTTTGTTTGACCGTTAAACGTGGTGTGTGCTGCGGCTTAATGAGTGCATAAAACCCAACGTACAACATGTAAATAGCAACAAGTAATAGGCCTGGAATAATGGCGCCAATGAATAGATCGCCAACCGATAGTGTCTCTGGGTTGTAAATGCCTTGGCGAAGCTGAGCCTGTTGATAGGCGTTAGAGAGGACATCTCCCAGTAAGACAAGGGCAATGGAGGGAGGGATAATCTGTCCAAGGGTACCGGTAGAGGCGATCACTCCGGTAGCTAACGATGGCTTGTAGCCCATCTTTAACATGGTTGGTAGGGAGATCAGCCCCATTGTCACCACCGTTGCACCCACAATACCAGTACTAGCAGCCATCAGCGCGCCCACGGCTATCACCGCCAACGCTAGCCCTCCTGGAACATGCCCCCACATATTGCCTAGCGTCTCCAGCAGTTTCTCTGCAATCTTTGAGCGCTCGAGTAACACGCCCATTAGAACAAAAAGGGGCACTGCCATCAGTGTGCTATTGGTAATGGTGCCGAATACCCGGTTTACATAGGCACCTAACAGCTGTTGGTCGAAAACTCCGCCGAGGATACCGCCGGCGGCAAACGCAAGGGATACACCCGCCAGAGTCAATGCCACGGGATAACCTGAAATGAGTGCAAAACAAAGCACTACAAACATAAGTACGGCAATCCACTCCATTAGTTGAGCTCCTCGACTGCCGCTAGCAGCGCTTTAATATTGGTAACTAGTAGTGCCAAACCTTGAACTGCAAGGAGTGCGAAGCTCACCGGAATAATACTTTTTAAAATAAATAGAGCGGGTATGCCATTTGCTTGAGGAGAATCTTCAAGTATTAACCAGGAGTCCATAACAAACGGCAGTGATGAGACGGTGCTATAAACGCAAAATGGCAACAGGCAGACTATGGCGCCAACGATATTGACCCAGCGTTGCGATTGGGGGCGCATTCGACGGTAGAAAATGTCCACTCTGACGTGGTCTTCGGTTTGCAGCGCCCAAGGAATAACAAGCATCAGCGCAAACGCATGCAAATACATAACTGATTCCTGAACGGCGATGGCACTCCAGTCAAAGCCGAACCTAAGCAGCACAATGAGAGTAGTGATGAGCGCCATTGCTAAAATAAGCAGGCTCGCCCATTGGCCAATCTTTGCGATGAGATGATTAATCCGAGAGGTATGCACGGTGTGTCTCTTATTGTTTTCTTCGATTATACCTGATGCAGCACTCGTGTTAAGCGCTCTGAGTAGCTTGAAAGGGTATTTTTACTCGAATATTACAAATAATCTGTTTTGTAACACAGTTGTCATAAAGACTTCGTAGACTGGCCACAGTTGAAAAATTGCCTAGGAGCAAAATTATGAAACTTAAAGCACTATTGGCCATCGGTCTTATTGCTAGCGCAGCACAAGTGTCGGCGCGTGAGCATATCGAAATTGTTGGCTCATCGACTGTTTATCCGTTTACTACCGTCGTAGCGGAGCGCTTCGGTAAGGCAACGCAATTTCGCACACCCACTGTTGAGTCTACGGGTACCGGTGGCGGAATGCAGTTATTCTGTGGTGGCGTAGGCGTAGGTACACCGGATATGACCAACGCATCTCGTCGTATCAAGTCATCAGAAATTGAGTTGTGTGCTAGCAACGGCGTTAACGAAATCGTTGAAGTTAAAGTTGGCTACGATGGCATTGTCATGGCTAACTCAGTAGCCGCTCAGCAATTCGACCTAACGCCACGTGAAATTTTCTTGGCGCTAGGAAAGTTGGTACCAAACCCTGATGGTAGTGAGACTCTGGTAGAAAACCCATACCGTACTTGGGACCAGGTAAATAGTTCACTGCCAGCGGTTCGTATTGAAGTGTTAGGCCCTCCGCCATCATCGGGTACGCGTGATGCTTTCGCTGAGTTAGCTATGGAGTCAGGCTGTAAGTCTTTTGATTGGATTGCAGCGATCAAGTCTGAAGATAAAAACCGCTTTAAGGCTGTTTGTCATGGTATTCGTGAAGACGGAGCCTATGTTGAAGCAGGCGAAAACGATAACCTAATCGTACAGAAATTAGCGGCTAACCCGAATAGTTTGGGCGTGTTTGGCTACAGCTTCCTTGAGTCAAATGCTGATGTGGTTCACGGTGCAATGATCGATGGTATCGCACCTGAATTCGAGGCGATTTCAGATGGTAGCTACCCAATCTCTCGCGCGTTGTTCTTTTATGTGAAGGCTGCTCATGTCAATGTTGTTCCTGGGATTGAAGAGTTCCTCTCTGAATTCACCAGCGAAGCGGCTTGGGGTGACGATGGTTACCTAACTGATCGCGGTTTAATCCCAATGCCAGAAGAAGAGCGTGCTCAAGTTGGCACCGCGGTTCGTAATCTGGAAGCGATCTAATACTCGCTTTTATAATGAAGTTGGCACAACCCACCTGCGCTCAGCGCAGGTGGGTTGTGCTTGTTATAGACTGACCCGTAAATATATCGGTTGATTGAGTTAACTATGTCTCCAAGTGTGATTTTATTTTTAATTGTCGGGCTTGGCTTATTCTCGTGGTTTACCGCCACAGGACGAGCCAAGAAGAAGTCGGTAGGATCCAGCCGACTTCCTGCCCTACCGCATTACTACGGCCTTTGGGCGGTGTTATGGACGGTTGTTCCTGCGCTATTCTTGGTGCTGATTTGGGTGCTGCTAGAGCAGAGTGTTATTCGCTCCATTGTGGTAGCAGATATTCCGACATCGTACCTAACAGGTGTTAATTCTGATCCGTCACTGATCTTTTCAATGATCAAAAATCACGTTCAAGAAGGGGTTATCTCGGAATCCCTAGCAGTTGAATTAGTTCCCGCTGCGGAGACTTATGTCTATCTAGCTGGAGCGGCTAATAGCGCGCTGTTTGGAGCGGTTGCGCTGATTGGCGTGGCGGGCCTGTTATTCTCAGTGGTGAAGTTCTCAAGTAAGCTTCATGCTCGGGTCTCGGTTGAAAAGTGGATTCGCGGCTTTCTATTTCTAAGTAGCCTAATTGCTATCCTAACCACTTTGGGAATTTTGCTGTCGGTAATCTTTGAATCGATGCGCTTCTTCCAGATGGTATCGCCAATGGAATTCCTCTTCGGAACGCATTGGAGCCCTCAGGTAGCGCTACGAGCCGATCAGACCGCCTCATCGGGTAGTTTTGGTGCTGTTCCATTGTTTGCCGGAACGCTATTAATTGCGGCGATCGCGATGACCGTAGCCCTTCCAGTGGGTCTCTACTCAGCCATCTTTTTGTCGGAATATGCGACGACACGCGTGCGCAACATTCTCAAGCCGGTACTCGAAGTGTTAGCCGGTATTCCAACGGTAGTCTACGGCTTTTTTGCAGCGCTGACGGTTGCGCCAAATGTACGAAACTTTGTGGAATGGCTTTCCGAAAAGTTGATTTCAATGGGTTTGATGGATACGCCGTTCGAGATTAGTTCAGAAAGTGCATTGGCAGCCGGCGCGGTTATGGGGATCATGTTGATTCCGTTTATCTCCTCAATGGCCGATGACGTGATTCGAGCGGTGCCGACGTCGCTTCGCGATGGGTCGCTAGGGCTCGGAGCTACCCGAAGTGAGACAATTACTAAAGTCACACTCCCAGCCGCGCTGCCAGGCGTTGTTGGTGGCATCATGTTGGCAATATCACGAGCGATTGGTGAAACCATGATTGTGGTGATGGCAGCTGGCCTGTCAGCAAAGATGACCGCCAACCCGTTTGAGTCGGTGACCACCGTTACGGTACAAATCGCCACCCTGTTGGTGGGAGATCAGGAATTTGATAGTCCGAAGACACTCGCAGCCTTCGCACTTGGCTTGGTGCTGTTCGTGGTGACCTTAATCCTTAATATGATTGCGCTGCACGTAGTAAATAAATATCGAGAGCAATATGACTAATTCAAATTTAGATCGGGTAAGGCAGTCACTGAAAAAGCGCCATCGCCGCGAGCGTCGTTTTAAGCGCCTTGGAATGCTGGCGATTCTCTTCGCTGTCAGCGCGCTGGTGATCCTACTGAGTGACGTATTTTTGAAGGGTTACAAGGCCTTCATTCAAACCGAGGTTCGCATTGAAGTAAGCTTCGATCAGCAACTACTAGGTGTTGATGAGCTCACCACTGAAGCGCTTCGTGGCGCTAATTGGAATGGGGTGATCAAATCAAGCTTGCGGGATATGTATCCTGACGTAACGCGCCGAGCAGATAAGCGCGCGCTCTATGCGCTGGTGTCGGAAAGTTCTCAGTGGCAGTTGGCCGAGCAGCTTGAAGCTAACCCAGAGTGGTTGAATGGCACCCATTCAGTATGGCTTCGCGCCAGTTCTGATGTGGATATGTGGTACAAGTACTTCCGCGAGGAATCGGTGGGCACACGACTCAACGAAAAGCAGATAGCTTGGACCGAAGCGCTCATTGAGCAAGACAGCATGCGCTCCGTGTTTAACCGCATCTTCTTCCAGAATGGCGCCTCGAGAAACCCTGAGGAAGCGGGCATTAGAGGGGCGCTGATAGGGTCCTTGCTAACACTGTTAGTAACCTTCTGCGTATCCTTTCCCATTGCGGTTGCGACCGCGGTATACCTTGAGGAGTTTGCGCCAAAGAACCGCTTCACTCAATTCGTTGAGGTGAACATCAACAATTTGGCTGCTGTGCCATCAATCACCTTCGGCCTGCTTGGCTTAGCGGTTTTTCTTCAATGGTTCGGCATGCCGCGCTCGGCACCGCTTGTGGGTGGTCTAGTATTAAGTTTAATGACATTGCCAACAATTATTATCGCGGCACGTGCAGCGATTAAGTCGGTACCGCCCTCTATTCGCGATGCGGCTCTGGGCTTGGGCGCCTCCAAGACACAGGTGGTCTTCCATCACGTGGTGCCATTGGCGATGCCTGGTATCTTGACCGGAACCATCATTGGTTTAGCGCAAGCGCTCGGTGAAACAGCACCGCTAATGATGATTGGTATGGTTGCCTTTATTGTTGACGTGCCTTCAACAATCACTGATCCGTCTGCGGTACTGCCGGTACAGATTTTCCTTTGGTCTGATGCACCAGAGCGCGGGTATATGGAAAAGACCTCAGGGGCAATTCTTGTCCTACTGATGTTCTTGATGGTCATGAACGCCTTTGCGGTATGGCTGCGTAAGCGCCTCGAAAAGCGCTGGTAAAAGTTTTAGATTAATAGATTGGAAATATTTTGATGTCAGATAAGTATGTAACAGTTGGGTCACCAAATAGTGCAGACCCTAAAATTACCGCCGACGGTGTGAGCGTATTCTATGGCGACAAGCAAGCCATTTTCGATGTGAGCTTAGACATAGGTAAGAATGAAGTAATTGCCTTTATTGGCCCCTCAGGTTGCGGTAAGTCAACGTTCTTGCGCACCATCAACCGGATGAACGACACCATCGATACCTGTCGTGTTTCAGGGAAAATGCTCTTGGAAGGGCAAGATATCTATGGCGCCAAAGTAGACCCAGTGGAGCTTAGAGCTCGAGTTGGCATGGTATTCCAAAAGCCAAACCCGTTTCCTAAGTCTATTTATGAGAATGTGGCCTATGGCCCAAAGATTCATGGTCTTGCGCGCAATCGTATTGAGCTTGATGAAATGGTTGAAAGCAGCCTCCAGAAAGCGGGACTTTGGAACGAAGTGAAGGACCGGTTGCATACGCCCGGAATAGGGCTCTCGGGCGGTCAGCAGCAGCGTTTATGTATTGCTCGAACCATTGCGGTGAATCCAGAGGTTATCCTCATGGATGAGCCGTGCTCGGCATTGGACCCTATTGCAACGGCGCGTATCGAAGAGCTCATTGCAGAGTTGTCGAGCAACTACACCATCGTAGTGGTGACGCATTCCATGCAGCAAGCGGCGAGAATTTCTAATCGCACCGCCTATTTCCATTTGGGCAAGTTGATTGAGGTTGATGATACCAACACGGTATTTACTTCGCCCGGTCATAAGTTAACAGAAGATTACATTACTGGACGTTTCGGTTAAGGAGAAGGCAAATGATGAAGCTTGATGGGCATATTTCACAACGCTTTAATCAGGATTTGGAAGATATTCGTAGCCGTCTGCTCGAGATGGGTGGTTTAGTTGAGCAACAGCTTGTCAAAGCGATGGCAGCCTTTGAAAGCGGTGATAGTGAGTTAGGCTTAGCCGTTTCTAAAGATGATGTTGAAGTGAACCGTCTTGAGGTAGAAACGGAAGATCTTTGCACCAAAATTTTGGTGAAACGTCAGCCCGCAGCCAGCGACCTACGAATGGTACTAGCGGTGTCGAGGATTGTACGTGACCTGGAAAGGATGGGAGACGAGGCGGCAAAGATCGCTGACCTGGGTGTTCGTCTTGCCGAAGAGGGGAGCTCTCCAATTGGCTATGTTGAATGTCGAAACATTGCCACACGGGTGCGTGAGATGATTAATGCCTCGCTTGATGCCTTTGCTCGCTACGATGCGGAAAAGGCCCGTGAGACGATGCGTGTGGACGAAAAAGTGGATGACGAGTACGCCAGCGCTTTACGTAGTCTAGTGACCTACATGATGGAAGATCCGCGTTCTATTAAGCGGGTAATGAATGTTATGTGGACACTGCGCAGTCTTGAGCGTATCGGCGATCACGCCACCAACGTTTGTGAGCAAATAATTTACTTAGTTGAAGGCGAAGATATGCGCCATAGCTTCAAGTAATCCAACTCAAAGGGTGGCCCTATGGCCACCCGATAATAGTAATTTCCCTCTATCTCGCCACCTTGGTAAATAACGGGTTGTACTCTGCCAGCTCAGGATTTAATGTAAGGCTAAATTAACCATTCGTAGTCTTTATTATGATACTAAGTACCCGTAAAACATTTCTCCTTATGGCGCTATACACCATCACAATGATGGCCACAGCACTGCTGTACTTCCAAAATCACCTTGGCTATGAACCCTGTGTGCTTTGTGTTGCTCAACGTATCGCTACAATCAGCATTGGTGTCATTGCGCTGATCGCTTTCGTTCATGGTGGCGCCACAAAGGTCTATGCAGGCTTGCTCGTGTTAGCCTCGGGTGCCGGCGCTGCCATAGCGGGTCGCCATGTTTGGATTCAGAGCCTTCCCGAAGATGAAGTACCGTTGTGCGGTCCAAGTTTCGATTACATAGTGGATGCTTTTCCGCTGCGCGATGCCTTGGAGATGATTTTATTGGGGGATGGCAGCTGTGCCGACGTACATTGGAGTCTGCTTGGCTTATCTATCCCAGCCTGGACATTGATCGCGTTCTTAGGCTTGTTGGGACTCGCTATTTTTCAGCTTATTCGTCGCTCGAAATAAGTGGTATAGCCGGTGTATTCGTCTAAACTCAAATTAAGGGATTTAACGAGGGGAAAGACCATATGTTAATTAAAAGTCAGACTGCTGCGGAACGTTTTGGTGGTGTGAGCACCATCATTGATAGTTGGCTCCAAGAGCGACAGCAGTTGGTGAAAATATACTGTCAGTTAACGGGTCTACACCCAGCGCAGCCGCGTCCCGTTTGGGATAGTATCCAGCGCTTTTGTCAGCTCTTGGTGGACTATGCATCGAAAGGGCACTTTGAGGTTTACGAACAATTAATGCTTGAAGGTCAGGACTTTAAGGATGGTAGCGATGAGATTGCCGGTGTCTTGATTCCCAAGTTAGAGCAGAATACTCAGCATCTCATGGATTTCCATGACTTTGTGAATGAAAAGTGTAATCTCCATGAGCTAGCAAATAAGGTTGTTGGTTTAGGAGAGCATTTGGAAGCTCGCTTTGAAATGGAAGATCAAATGATTGAGATTCTTCACAATGCACATCGCGATATGGTTGAAGGCTGAGCTAGCCGCTAAGACCTTAGACAGCTAACTGCATTTGCAGCAAAAAAAGGCGCCAATGGTAATCCATGGCGCCTTTTTAATGATCAAAAAAGCTTAATTACTCAGCAATTTCAAGTAATTCAACTTCAAAGATTAGCGTTGACTTAGGTGGGATAGACATTGAACCATTCTCACCGTAAGCCAAGTTATAAGGAATGTATAGCTTGTGCTTGGCACCAACTTTCATAAGCGCTACGCCTTCAGTCCAGCCACTAATGACCTGATCAAGACCGAAGGTAGCCGGGCCACCGTGTAGTGAAGAATCGTCAAAGACGCTACCGTCAAGGAAAGTACCTTTGTAGTTAACGGTTACCGTGTCGTCAGCTGAAGGCTGGGCGCCAGTCCCTTCTACGAGCACTTCATACTGAAGACCACTTTCAGTAGTGATGACTTCTGGGCGGGCGCCGTTCTCTTCGAGGAACGCCAAGCCAGCAGCTTCGTTTTCAGCCGACTGTGAAGCTAAGGTTGCTTCCGCTTCCTGTTGAGCCGCGATCTGCTGAGCTTCCATCATAGTTTGGAACTCGGCAAGCGTAGCGGTAATTTGTTCTTCGCTCAGACGCTGCTCAAAGCCATTTAGACCGTCGTTAATTCCCGCTTCAAGAGCGTTTTGGCTAATTTCAAATTCACCGCCAGATAGCTGCTGACCGAACTGAAGGCCCATTAGGTAAGAAACTCGCTGCTCTAGCGTTTCCACCGGTGCTGAGCTCTGCATTGCAACATCAGTTGTTGTAGTCTCTTCTTCTCCGCAACCTACTAGTGTTACAGATATGGCCACCGCAGCGGCGAGTGTTTTTAATTTCATGTTTAATCCTGTTTATGAATGGTCATTTTTTGGTTATTGCTAGAGTCTATGGCTTCAAGCGCTCTGAGTCTATGACTTGCGTCAAATGCCTAGCCAGCGCCAGCTCCTGTGTGGTGAGTACGATGGCTTCAAAGTTGAGTGCGCTAGAGCGATCAGCGGAAATACAGCCACAGAGTTCATTGGCATAGCACTGTTCGGCTTTAAGCTCTAAGTGCTTTTGAGCCTGATACAGTGGATCCACTACAACAGACTTGGACTGTCGACGAAGTGAGCGATAGGCTTCCACTAGTGGTCGGTAGGTTGCTGTTAGTTCCTCAATACGCTGAATGCCTTCTAAGTTAAAGCTGTGATGCTGCTGCTTGCTCCAGACTGAAAATAGGAGCAAGACCACATCGGCATGTTCCGTTATCGACGCATTGATTAAACGCTCAGACAACGCTTTATCTGACCAAGTTCGTAGGCAGAAGTTCCAGAAACTTTCGCTTAAAGCCGACATATCGAACCTCATATTTGCTAAACTGCGGACATTAAAAATGGGCGAGTAAGCACCGATGATACAAATAACAGCCGCGAATCTCCAACGAGGCGAGAAAAGCCTGCTAGAGAACGCCTCACTGCGAATAAATACTGGGCATAAAATAGCACTGATTGGCGCCAACGGCGCTGGTAAGACCACGCTATTTAAACTGCTGATGGGTGAGTTAACGGTGGATCAGGGTGACTGCCACGTCCCCAAAGCTTGGACTATCGCGCATATGGCACAGGAGCACCCTGAGACCGATGCGATTGCCGTGGACTATGTGGTTGATGGTGACGCTGAACTGCGGAGCATTGAAGGGCAGCTCCAACAAGCGGAAGCGCTTGATGATGGCCCAAAAATGGCTACCGCACACGCTGAACTTGAGCGCATAGACGGCTATGGCGCTAAAAATAGAGCTGAGAAGCTCCTTCACGGTCTCGGCTTTGCCAATGATGTGGGTGAGAGAACCGTGACCTCATATTCTGGCGGTTGGCGAATGCGCCTCAATCTTGCCAGAGCGCTGATGTGTCGCTCCGACCTATTGTTGTTAGATGAACCCACCAACCACCTTGACTTGGATACAATTATTTGGCTCCAGGATTGGCTGAAGGCCTATGAGGGTACTTTAATCCTTATCTCTCACGATAGGGATTTTATTGACGCTGTGGCGAATCACATTGTTGCGCTTGAGCAACGACAGTTGACCTCGTATCGAGGTAACTATTCCGCCTATGAATGCCAAAAGGCTGAGCGCATGGCTCAGCAGCAGGCGATCTTTGAGAAGCAGCAACGACGTAAAAAGGAAATTGAATCCTTTGTTGCGCGCTTTCGTTACAAGGCCACCAAAGCTCGCCAGGCACAGTCTCGACTCAAAGAGCTTCAGCGGATGGAAGATATTGCTCCAGCGCACGCTGACAGCCCATTTCATTTCCGTATTCCCTGTTACGATAAGATTTCCTCGCCACTCATGAACTTAGATGAGGTGGCGGTAGGCTATCCGTCGGCGACAGTGTTTAATAAGCTCAGCTTCGCCATCCAACCTGGTCAGCGAATTGGTCTGTTGGGCGTCAACGGCGCTGGTAAGTCCACCCTGATCAAAACATTGGTTGGTGAACTCCCTAAGTTGGGCGGTGAAATCATTTCCGGTGAGCACACGCGCGTCGGTTATTTCGCGCAGCAGCAGCTTGATGCCCTGGAGTTGGAACAAAGTTGTTTCGACCATATTAGAATGTTGAGCCCGAATGCCCCTGAGGCCGAGGTGCGTAAGTTCTTGGGTGGCTTTAATTTTCAGGGAGACCGAGTCTTTGAGGCTATTGAGCCATTTTCAGGCGGCGAGAAAACACGATTAGCACTGGCTCTTGTGGTTTGGCAACAACCCAACCTGCTGATTCTGGATGAGCCTACCAACCACCTTGATCTCGAGGTTCGCCATGCCCTTACAGTGGCGTTACAGACCTTTGAGGGAGCGGTATTACTGGTGTCTCACGATCGCCACCTGTTAGCGAATACGGTGGATGAATACTGGCTAGTTGCCGATGGAGCCGTAGCGGCCTTTGATGGTGACCTGAATGACTACTCGCGGTGGTTAAAGCAGCGTGACCTCGATGCTACGCCAACCAGCAAAACCACCACCCCCGCGGTGGACAAAAAACAAGCGCGTCAGGAGGCGGCGAATAGGCGGGCCTTGCTGGCGCCACTAAGAAAGAAACAGCAACAGCTAGAAAAGGAAATCGAGCAGCTGGAGCAGCGGTTGGCATTAATAGAGGGCCAACTTGGCGAACCGAGTATTTACACTGAAGAACCGGCGCGAGCCCAGGAATTGTCGGCTGAGAGCGGCAAGCTTCGAGTTCAGTTGGAGGAAGTTGAAGCGAGCTGGCTGGAGGTTCTTGAGCAGCTTGAGGCGGCTGAATAGCGCCACCCTCCGCTGTTCATTAACTTCGGTCTAGCTCTTTACGAATATCAGGTCCCAGACCCCGTGCCCCAGCCGCTCACCGCGTTTTTCAAACTTGGTAATGGGGCGATAGTCTGGTCGCGGGGCGAAATCACTGCCCGGCATGCTGTTTTGGAAGCCGTTTTCTTCATTCATGGTTTCCATCATGTGCTCAGCATACGGCTCCCAGTCAGTGGCCATATGAAAATGACCAGCAGGGATCAGTTTTTGGCGTATCTTCTCAACAAACTCGGCTTGGACAATTCGCCGCTTGTTATGCTTCTTCTTGTGCCAAGGATCCGGGAAATAGAGTTGTAGGCGCTTAATACTCTCGTCAGCGAAACAATCCTCGAGGACATCGTTTGCATCGGCGCAGAACACTCGAATATTGCTTAGTTCGCGCAGCGTCGCTTCGTTGATCAGTCGGCCCACGCCTGGTGGGTGAACTTCGATACCAATGAAGTTGGTGCTCGGGTCCTTCTCAGCCATTTCGAGTAGTGAGTCGCCCATGCCGAACCCTACCTCAACCACCACCGGGTTATCATTGCCAAATACCTCAGCCAGGTCCAAGAGACCGTCATATAGGCTCAGGCCATAATGAGGCCACTGTTGCTCCATGGCTTGACGTTGTCCATCAGTGATTCGGCCAGCGCGAATAACAAAACTGCGAATCGATTTTTTTTTGTACTGCGGACGAATTTCAAATGGCGTTTCTTCAGGCGTTGAATCTGTCATAACTCACTACTAGCGTTGATATTTGAATGTTGAATAAGCTAAAAATAGCCAGCTGATTAGCCAGCATAGACCGCCGATGGGAGTAATCAAGCCAACCCAGCGCGGGGCTCCCAAGGCGAGAAAATAGAGGCTGCCACAAAATAACAGGATTCCAAGTAGGAAACCGGCGGAAATCTTTAACGCAGCGCGCTGCTTTATGTGATGTGTTAACCCTAGGCAAAACAGTGCGGCAAGGGTATGAAACATTTGATACAACGTTGCGGTTCGCCATGTGGCGAGTTGGCTGGAAGATAAGCTGTCAGCCAAAGCATGCGCGCCAAAAGCACCTAGCGCAACGCAGAGGGCGCCAGAAAGCGCAATCAGAATCAGTAATAGTTTGGTGGTCATTCTTCGCCCGCGGCATCAATGGCTGCTTTGACCTTCTTCATAGCATTTTTTTCAAGTTGGCGAATACGCTCAGCAGACACCTCATAGCGATCCGCCAATTCATGAAGGGTGGCTTTGTTGTCGCCAAGCCAGCGACTTTCGAGAATGTCTCTACTGCGCTCATCGAGCGCGGCGAGCGCCTGACTAAGGTGGCCTAAACTGGTGGCGCTTGAGTCCGCCTCAATCACCTGAAGAGCTGGGTCAGCGCTCTGGTCTTCTAGGTAGAGCGCTGGGGCGCTAGCGGGTGCGTCATCGTCATCATCAAAGGTTGGATCGAAGGACGCATCGACGGCAGCTAAGCGCTTCTCCATCTCACGAACATGGGCGACTTCAACGCCTAAGTCCGCGGCAACAGCGGTTGCTTCATCGTGAGTGAGCCACGCCAGTTTCTTTTTCGCTGAGCGTAGATTAAAGAATAATTTTCGCTGAGCTTTAGTTGTTGCGACTTTGACAATTCGCCAGTTACGAAGGATAAACTCGTGCATCTCAGCCTTAACCCAGTGCACAGCAAAGGAGACGAGCCGAACGCCTTTTTCGGGGTTAAAGCGCTTTACCGCTTTCATTAGGCCAATATTACCCTCTTGAATGAGGTCGCCTTGAGCCAATCCGTAACCGTTGTAGCTGCGCGCTATATGTACCACGAAACGCAGGTGCGCCATCACCAATTTACGCGCGGCGTCTAAGTCGTTGTCATAGTAGAGGGCCTCAGCAAGGTCTTTCTCTTCCTCGGCGCTCAGGACTGCAATGCTATTTGCTGCTTGCACGTATGCGCCCAGGTTTGCACCGGGTGACATTTGAACAAAAGCTTGCAGTTCTTTACTCATGGGGAATCCTGCTAAATCGGTCGCAAATAATAGCACGCGCAGGGTACGTTTGCTAACACCGTAGCGGTCTGCGAGCGTAGCGACTTACCGAAACAAAACTAGTAACGCACAAAGCGAGAGCAGGCGATTGCAGCCCCGCCCGCACCAACTAACAGGCCGGAAACTATCGGGAACAGCCATACCCACATAGGAATGGCAATGGCGCTAATGTCATAGCTGTGGATAAACTGCTGCCAAGGAGTATAGAGCGATATCACAATAGCGATGAGGAGCACGCTGCTAAGCAACCCGCCGATGATCCCCGAGATCACCCCGTGATAAATGAACGGTCGACGAATGAATGTGGAGGTTGCACCAACTAGCGTCATGACTTCAATTTCATGCTGACGCATTACAATGGTCAGGCCAACCGTGTTGCCTACCGTCGCAACGGCGCCAAGAAGTAAGATCAAACTAATTAGGAGTAGCGAACGCTCACCAATGGCTGCTAGCCACTGCCAGCGCTGAATCCACTCTCGATCTAATTGTATCTCATCAACCCTATCATCATTGCGCAGGGCGACCGCTAACTCATCGAGTTGAGCGCTGGAAGCGGTAATCACGAAGGTATGTGGTAGTGGATTAAATTGGCTACTCGAGGACGTGTCAATGTCGCTTTGAAGGGCCGCAAGCGCATCTTCCGGCGATATATATTCAATGCTTAGACCATCAGCATCGGCCAACGCAGAGCTAAACGAGGACAACTCATCCTCACTCAAGCTACTACTTAGATAGGCATTCAACTGGGGCTCGGGACGCTGCTCTAGCAGTGGTTCAATTTGAATTAATACGGCGTAGAGGAGGGCCGGTAAAACCAGTGAAAACGCGATGACCAGCCAAGTGAGAAAGCTTCGGCCTAAATCCTTTCGCTGGCGACGAAGCGCGTCGGAAAAGCAAAAGCGATGGTGTTGCACCCAAGCCTGAGTTGGTTTCTGCCCAGATTGACTAGCCGACGACTTCATCGAATATTGCCCCCTTGAAGGTGCAGAATGGGGTGGCCAAGTTGTTCAATCAGGGCGATATCGTGGGAGGCAATAAGTACGGTCACGCCAACTTGGCTAAAACGATGAAGCAGTCCCATAATGTCGGTAGAGAGTTCTGGGTCGAGGTTTCCTGTTGGCTCGTCGGCAATTAGTACACTAGGTTTCGCCACCACGGCGCGAGCAATCCCAACGCGTTGCTGCTCTCCGCCCGATAATTGCGATGGAAAGTTGACCGCTGAATCGGCTAATCCGACGCTGGCCAGAGCTGAAATAACTCGGCGTTGAATATCTAAATCGCTATAGCCAGATACTCGCAAAGGAAGTGCCACGTTGTCGAAGATAGAGAGCTCTTCAATGAGTTGGTGGTCTTGGAAGACCACGCCTATCTGACGGCGGTAGTAGGGTAACTCCCAATTTTTCAAGCTGCTGACGGGTTCGCCGCCAACCACCACATCGCCTTTATTAGGTCGTTCCAAACCCGCGATGAGTTTGAGCAAGGTGCTCTTACCTGCGCCGGACTGGCCTGTCAAAAAGGTCATGCTGCCTTTCTCTAATGAAAAGCTAACATTCTTTAGGACGTCCTTTTGCTGACTATACCGCTTGTGGACGTGTCGTAGCTCGATCACGTTCACCCTCCATTGGCTATGACCTAGTTGTTTGGAATAATGCCTCGCTGAACTCGCGTGCCTTGAATGGTTGTAGGTCGTCAATGCCTTCGCCCACACCAATAAAACGCACCGGCACACTAAATTCGCTAGCAAGTGCGAATATAATACCGCCTTTTGCGGTGCCGTCGAGCTTTGTCAGCGCCAATCCCGTCACATTGACCGCCTCGGTAAACAATTTCGTTTGCGAAATTGCGTTTTGGCCGGTGCCAGCGTCTAGTACTAACAGCACTTCGTGGGGAGCGTTTGGGTCGAGTTTTTTCATCACCCGAACAACTTTTTCTAGCTCTTCCATTAAATTGGCTTTGTTTTGCAAGCGGCCAGCGGTATCAGCTATGAGCACATCAACGTTACGAGCTTCTGCGGCTTGGACTGCGTCAAAGATCACCGACGCGCTGTCGGCACCAGTATGTTGTGCGATCACCGGCACATCATTGCGCTCTCCCCAAACCTGGAGTTGCTCAACCGCCGCAGCTCGAAAGGTATCGCCCGCGGCTAACATGACGCGCTTGCCTTCACCTTGAAGTTGCTTGGCGAGTTTACCAATAGTTGTGGTCTTTCCCACGCCATTGACCCCAACAACGAGAATGACGCACGGCTTGTTCCCCTGTTTACCATAATCAAAGGAACTATCGACTGATTGTAATTGCTCCTCAAGGAGATCGAGCAGAGCTTGCTGCAGTGCCGCAGCATCTTTTAGCTCCTTTCGGGCGACGCGATCGGTTAGCGCATCGATAATTCTCAGGGTGGCTTTCATACCAACGTCGGCAAGCAATAACTGTGTTTCGAGTTCTTCTAGAAGGTCATCGTCAATCTCTTTCTTGCCGAGAAAAACGTTAGCAAGGCCATCACTGAACTGTGAGCTTGTTCGGCTTAGTCCTTGCTTGACTCGTTGGAGCCAGCTGGTTTTAGGCGATTCGCCGGCCGAGCTCTCATCTTTTTCATCAAGTGACGCAATCGACGTTTGATCTGAGACATCCGCGACAGCGCTTTCGAGCTTGTCAGGCGTTGACGAATTCGGCGCTGGGTTAACTTCCTCACTTTGCGACGGTGCGTCTGCTTGCGAGGTCTGTTCAGTGTTCTGTTTCGGATCGGCATCGTTTTGCTTCCGTTTCTTTTTAAAAAAAAGCATTTTGTTAAGGCAACCGCTTTACATAATTTGTTAGGATGTCGGCAGACCGACGTCAGGTGGACTAATGTTACCACCAACCGCTAGAACTAACTAATGAATGCTCAAAAAATGGCCTCAAAAGCACGTCAACATAGCGCTCAACCGTCAACCATCCGAGTCATCGGGGGAGTTCATCGCGGGCGTAAGCTACCTGTTATTCTAGCAGATGGATTGCGGCCAACCGGTGATCGCGTTAGAGAGACAGTGTTTAATTGGCTTCAGCCGTATGTTACAGGCGCTCAGTGTGTGGATGTTTGCGCTGGATCGGGCGCGTTAGGTATCGAAGCGCTGTCGCGCGGCGCCAACAAATCAACGTTTATTGAATTCAATACGCGGGTAGCGAAACAGCTTCGGCAGAATTGCAGTACCTTGGAGCTCAATGCGGAGGTGATTTCAGGTGATGCTCGGCGAGTATTAGCTGAGCAGCCACGTAAGCATTTCGATATCGCGTTTCTCGACCCACCCTTCGATCATCAACTTTGGCAAGTATTGCTGCAAGAGTTAATTCCCACAATGAAGCAGGGTGGGTTAGTATACATAGAACACCCTAAGACAGAGGTGGTGGAGTGGCCAGAAAATTGGCGGCAATTGAAATCAAAATCAGCGGGGCAGATTAGCTTCTCCCTCTGGCAGTTGCAGTATTCGTCGCCAGTGGAGGCGATTTCTAACAACGACAACGACAATGAGTAACAAGGAATAGATTATGCGCAGGGTAGTTTACCCCGGAACATTTGATCCCATCACCAATGGTCACACGGATCTCATTGAACGTGCTAGTCGACTCTTCGACGAAGTGGTAGTGGCTATCGCGCCAAATACTAAGAAGAATCCACTCTTCACCCTGGAGCAGCGGGTCAGTATGGTTCAGGAGGTCACCCAGCATCTACCAAGTGTCCAGGTGATTGGTTTTGAAGGCTTGTTAGTTGATGTTGTTCGCAAGAATAAAGCCACCGGTGTGCTCCGCGGGCTCCGCGCCGTATCGGATTTCGAGTACGAGTTTCAGCTGGCGAATATGAATCGAGCGCTGGCCCCGGAGGTGGAAAGCCTATTCTTAACACCTGCTGACCACTTGTCCTATATCTCCTCAACCCTCGTTCGCGAAATTGCGGCGCTTCGAGGTGATGTGACTAAGTTCGTTCACCCCAAGGTCGCCGAAGCGTTGAAGCTTCGATTTGAGCAAGCATGAAGCGCTGGCTCGTTTTCGCGTCGGTATTCTATAGCGCGCTAATTTGGGCGAGTGATGAGTTACAGCCGGAAGCTTATTCGGGGCTAAGCGAGTTAAAAGGTGGTGTCGCTCAACAGCATATGGTGGTGGCGGCTCACCCGCTTGCAGCGGATGCTGGCTATCAAATACTTCAGCGCGGTGGCTCTGCCGTGGATGCTGCCATTGCGATACAGCTGGCCCTTACATTAGTTGAGCCTCAGTCGTCTGGAATAGGCGGTGGCGCCTTCATGTTGCACTATGATGCTGATATCGAGTCCTTGGTCATGCTGGATGGACGGGAGACAGCGCCCATGGCTGCTGATGGCTCGCTATTTCTCGAAGAGAACGGCGATCGAATGGGGTTCTGGAAAGCGCTCATTGGCGGTCGATCTGTGGGGGTTCCAGGCGTCTTGGCGATGATGGCGGAGGCTCATGAGCAGCACGGCAAGCTGCCGTGGGAGACACTTTTTGAGCCGGCAATAGCGTTGGCAACGGACGGTTTTATTGTCTCGCCAAGATTACACTTGTTGCTTTCTACCTTCCCCTACATGGATGTCAATCCGGCTATCAAAGCCTATTTTTATGATGCTGAGGGAACGCCTTGGCCAGTGGGTCACCGGCTCAAGAATCCAGACTATGCCAACACGCTTGCGTTAATCGCTAGTGAAGGGGTTGAGGTCTTTTATCGCGGGCAGCTGGCCGAAGATATCGTGAGCGCGGTCCAGTCGGATAGCTCAAGCCAGGGGTTGTTAAGTCTAGCGGACATGGCAGCGTACCAACCGGTGCAACGCTTAGCGGTTTGTGCACCCGTTTGGGGTTACGAGATTTGTAGTGCGGCACCACCTTCATCGGGCGGCGTCACGCTATTGCAGCAACTGAGCCTTGTGGAGCGCCAGCAGGCTAACTACAGCGGTCCGCTTGATCCATTATTTATCCATCACTTTGCAGCAGCCTCTAACTTAGCCTTTGCTGATCGCAATATGTATCTAGCGGACGCTGATTTTGTTGAGGTCCCTGTTGCCGGTCTATTGGCCCCAGAGTACCTTGACGAGCGCGCGCAGCTGATCACCTCCGAAGCCCTGCTCTCAGCACAGGCTGGTGTTCCCGATGTCACCTTGAGTAGATCCTTTTATGGTACACCGTCGCAACCATCAACCACCCACTTTTCTGTGGTGGACGCCAATGGCAATGTGGTTAGTATGACCAGCTCAATTGAAATGGGCTTTGGTTCGCGCGTAATGGTAGGCGGCTTTCTGCTTAATAATCAGCTGACTGATTTTGACTTTGTTCCCACGAATGCTGATGGAGAGTTAGTTGCTAACCGAGTCCAACCTGGAAAGCGACCGCGCTCATCGATGTCACCAACCATTGTGTTTTTAGATGGTAAGCCGGTGTTATCGGCCGGATCTCCGGGTGGGTCTAGAATTATTAACTACACAGCACAGGCGATCGCTAACGTCTTACTCTTCGGGCTGACACCTGAAGCCGCTGTAGCGGTTCCTCATATTGTGGCTCGCAACACATCGGTGTTGGAGTTAGAGTCGCCGGGAATTGATGCATCAGTCATCAACGCGCTGTCGGATCAGGGTTATCGTATTCAATCGGGGTATCAGAACTCTGGGCTCCATCTAATACAATTGGGTAGCTCTCTAGAGGGAGGTGCTGACCCGCGCCGAGAAGGGGTAGTAAGGGGTGAGTAGGGATGTTGCCCAGTGATCATAGATTCACAGGGCAACGAATCCATTAGGGACTAGTAGCGATAGCAGCCGTATATCATTGATCTTAAGTCTGAGCGAATATTGTAAGTTGATGAGGGGATGAGCTGAGTTAGCAGTAGTACGCCAAACTGTTCTTCCGGGTCAATCCAGAAATTAGTGCTGGCCATACCACCCCAACCGTATTCACCTTCAGAACCTACAACTCCCGATGCGGTCACGTCAAACAAGCTGGAGAAGCCAAGCCCGTATCCAGTTCCCTGATAGCGAACCTCACTAAATGAACCAATACTCATATCGGCAATACTAGCGCCATTCGGTAGATGATTTAAGCGCATATACTCCAGCGTCTTCGGCGCAATAATCTGAAAGCTTTCATGGCGCCCGTTATTGAGCAACATACGCATGAATTTTAGATAGTCGGCGCTGGTTGAGACAAGCCCGCCGCCTCCTGAATGAGCGCGAGGAGTCTGACTGAATAGCGAATTATCGTAATGATCAAACAGTTTAAGCGGGTCTTCATCGGTATATTGATAACAGCTAGTCATGCGGCCCGTGGGACCGGTGTACTGAAACCCCGTGTGCGACATGCCGAGCGGTTGGAATATCTCTCGTTGCATAAACTCGCCCAGTGTCTCGCCGCTGACCGCCTCTACAACGAAGCCGATCACATCAGTTGAAAGTCCGTAGTTCCATGCGCTTCCCGGCTCGAATAAGAGTGGCGCTTCAGCGAGGCTTGCTAACCACTGCTCCTTGGGGTTGCGCCAGACGTGATCGAGCTCGTTTTGCACGTAAAATTGCTCAATTGGATTTCCTTGGTTGAAACCGTAGGTGAGCCCGCTGGTATGAGTGAGTAGCTGATGAATAGTGAGGGGGGCCTTAATGGGGCGTGTACTGAAGTCCCCTAATGTTCCGCCCTCGTATACTTTAAGAGATGCGAGCTCTGGCAGGTAATCCGCAACGGGGTCCGATAACTGAATTAAGCCGCGCTCAACTAACATCATCAACGCCATGCAGGTGATAGGTTTGGTCATTGAGTAGATGCGGTAGCTGTGGTCGGTAGTAATAGGTGTTTTGGTTGCGATGTCTGCAAAGCCTGATACGTGCGAATAAATCGTCTCCTGTGGAGTGGTAATCGCGATTTGCAGATTAGGAAGTTTGTTAGCGGCCAAATATTTGTACTCAAGCTGCTTAACCATCGCAGCGAGTTTCTCTTCATCAAAGCGTCCGAGCATGTTGTTATTCCTCTATCGTTGGCAGTTTGGGCAGTAGACAGTGCTGCGACCACCAAGGCGTATTTCCTTTAGTATTTGTTTGCACTCACTACAGTCTAGACCGCCTCGCCCATAGACGTGTAACGACTGTTTAAAATAACCGGGTTGGCCATCGGCACTGACGAAGTCTTTGAGCGTGGTGCCTCCTTGCTCTATGGCTTCCGTGAGCACAATGCGAATGGCTTCATGGAGCGCTTGGAGGCGCTTGGCGGAAATTCTATTTGCCGCTCTTATGGGGCTGATCTTGGCCATAAAAAGTGCTTCATTGGCATAAATATTACCTACGCCGACAACAATTTTATTGTCCATGATCGCCTGCTTTATGGGGCGCTTGGTGGCGCGCAGTTGGGCTGCAAACTGATCGTATTTAAAGTCAGCTTCCAGCGGCTCTGGGCCGAGCTTAGCAAGTAGTTCGTGGTTTGCGTTCGGCGCCACAAATAGCCAGCAACCGAAGCGGCGAGGGTCCGTATAGCGAAGCGATACCGAGCCAAGCTCCAAGTCTACATGGTCGTGAAAGCCGGGGGGCTCGCTCTGGTCAATAATTCGCAGACTACCCGACATACCTAAGTGAATCATGATTGCGCCTTTGGCGGTATCTATCAGCAGATATTTGGCTCTACGCCGTACCCCTACGATGGTTTCGCCTACGAGGTTTTGTAGTTCAGGTGAAACCGGCCAGCGCAACTGCGCTTGACGTACAAGGATGCCGGTAATCACTTGCTGCTGGATGTGCGGCTTAATACCACGCTTGGTGGTTTCTACTTCGGGCAATTCAGGCATGATTGCAAGCTATCGTCTACGAATGAGAGGCTACTTTAGAATGCTTTTCGGGGCGCGGCAACTGGGGTAAACCGCCATAAAAAAAGCCCGACTAACTTAGCCGGGCTTTTTTTGGAGCAGAGGATCAATTACTTGATCTTAGCTTCTTTGTACATAACGTGCTTGCGAACAACAGGATCGTACTTCTTGATCTCCATTTTTCCAGGCATGTTGCGCTTGTTCTTGTCAGTAGTGTAGAAGTGACCAGTGTTAGCGCTTGATACTAAACGGATTTTATCACGCATGTTAAAAACTCCTAAATGCTTTTAAAGCTTATACAGATTCGCCACGAGCGCGGATATCAGCAAGAACGGCATCGATGCCTTTCTTGTCAATGATACGCATACCCTTTGAAGTAAGACGAAGGCGTACGAAACGCTTTTCAGACTCAACCCAAAAACGGTGGTGGTGCAAATTTGGCTCAAAACGACGCTTAGTGCGGTTTTTCGCGTGTGAAACATTGTTTCCAGTTACTGGGCGCTTGCCTGTAACCTGACATACTTTAGACATGATATCGCCTCAAAAAATCTACTCGGTTGCCTTGGTTGCCCGATTAAACGTCGGGCGAAATCCGAATTCTGTCTTCGTTTGGGTTTTTAACCCGTTGGAGGTCGCGTTTTATACCAGAACAGCAAGGCATTAACAAGAAAAAACTCAAAAATTGCCTAATTTTCGTGCTGATCGGTACTTTCGTGCGCCAGTCGAAAAAACGAGCCAGCATTATACACATTTTAATGGGCTAGACCCAACCTCGTTCTGCAAAGGATATTACCTCGCTATCGCCAACAACAAAATGGTCGAGAACACGTATATCTATGAGTGAAAGAGCGTTAATAAGTCGATCGGTAATCCGTCTGTCCGCGTCACTAGGCTCAGCAATGCCTGAAGGGTGGTTGTGGGCAAAGATAACTGCCGCGGCATTGAGGTCGATGGCGGCGCGAACGACTTCTCGTGGGTAGACTTGAGCTGCGTTAATGGTTCCCTTGAAGAGCACTCGCCTTTGAATGAGGCGATGCTGATTATCGAGGAATAGCGCGATGAAGCGCTCCCGGCGCCGCTGAGAAAGCTCGGCGAGTAGGAAGCGCTTGACGTCATTAGGGTCATTAAAAAAGGTGGTTCGCTGAAGACCTTCGCTTAGGTAGCGACGGTTAAACTCCTGAACGAGCTGGAGTGCCAGGTTGAGTTCTAGATAACATGATTCGGTCCTGCATAGCCCCACGAGCTGGTGCAGAGAGTTGTTCTCCTTGATAGTGTATAGCGCGTTCAAGTCCTGGCCGTTAAGCGCTTGGAATAGCTGTTGAAAGAGTTCAAAGTTGCTGATTTGGTTGAAACTGTGATCAACGTTTTTTTTCGGTAAAGCGTTCGACATAAGCTGCACACCTCGCTGGGGTTGTGGTATCTTTTTATTTTCCTTTTCGAGTCTTGTTTAAGCCATGGAACAACTAGCGGCACTTGCGAATAAACGAATCCTTCTCGGCGTAACAGGCGGCATTGCTGCCTACAAGAGCGCGGAGTTCATTAGACGCCTCAAAGACTGGGGCGCCGACGTTCGAGTTGTAATGACACCGGCGGCACAGGAATTTATAACCCCGCTTACCCTCCAGGCGCTATCCGGCAATTCGGTAGGTATTGATCTTCTCAATACAGAAGCTGAGGCCGCAATGGGTCATATTGAGCTCGCTAAGTGGGCCGATTTGGTGGTTGTTGCACCCGCCTCGGCAGATTTTATCGCTCGCTTCGCAGTAGGGATGGGAAATGACCTACTTACCACAGTTTGTTTGGCCACCTCTGCACCAATAGCCATCGCGCCGGCCATGAATCAACAAATGTGGGCCAGTACTGCTACGCAAGAGAATCTCAAGCTCCTGGCGGCGCGCTCAGTTAAACAGTTTGGACCGGATTCTGGCAGCCAAGCTTGTGGTGATGTTGGCTTGGGGCGAATGTTGGATCCGAATGATCTGGTGAAGCTTACGGCTGATCAGTTCAATACGGGCTCCTTAGTTGGAAAGACCGTGTGTATCACCGCGGGGCCAACCAGAGAACCCATCGATCCCGTTCGATTCCTGTCAAACCATAGCTCCGGGAAGATGGGCTACGCACTGGCGCAAGCGTGTATTGAAGCGGGCGCAACGGTTAAGCTGATTAGTGGGCCGGTGAATATCTCTCCCGTAGATAGGGCGGAAGTCATTGCCGTTGAAACGGCAGAGGAGATGTTATCGGCGGCTATGGAGCATGCGCTGGGGGTGGATCTATTTATCGCTGCCGCGGCCGTTTCCGACTATCGCGTCGCGCAGCGTGCACCGCAAAAACTTAAGAAGGTTGACTCAGACGATTTGCAGCTTGTCTTGGTGCAAAACCCCGATATTCTTGCTTCGGTAGCAAAACACCCACAGCGACCACAATGTGTAGTTGGCTTTGCGGCGGAAACAAATGATGTTGTGCGCTATGCGAAAGACAAGTTAGCACGCAAGCAACTAGATTGGATTGTGGCAAATGATGTGTCGCGCACGGACTCCGGCTTTAATCATGACGATAATGCAGTAACGTTGATTTCTGCGACCAGCGAGCAGTCAATTTCTTTGGCCGCCAAGAACCAGATTGCCGCTCAGTTAGTCACCATACTAGCTGCTAGCCTGTAAGGAGTTTGAGTGAAGTTTCAGATCGTATGGAAGGCGATAGCGACCTTTGCCGTTGCGGCGGCAGTAGCCATCGCCGTTCCCTATTTCAGTCTTAGTTTTATTGACGATGACCACGAGTCACTGCAAAAACAACGTGTCACTGAGCAGGCTCAGCGCGTGCGGGACGTTGTTGTGGATGGTTTACGCTTAGCTCAGCTGGAGTTTGAGCAGAATTTAGCGGAAATTATTGACGAGCCGCTGACGAAAGCGGGGTGGAATACTCTCCAAGATCATCATGGTGAGGTTGTCCTCGCGGCGAAATTGAGTGAAGTTGAGCTTGATGACTCCTTTACGCCACCAATTTCTTGGGGTGATTTGCGAATGATTCGCGCGATTGGTGAAGACCAGCTTATTGAGCCCGAAGCATTTGAGTTTAAGGACACCTGGTATCTTCGCCTTGCCAAGTCAGTATCGCTGAGTGGTGAGAATGAATCGGTCGTCTATCTGCAGACCTTACCACTTAATTATTTTTCCGAATTATTGCTCCCGCAGCTCGCCACAGGCCGAGTAATTTTGCTTCAGCAACTACCCCAAGGCCGAGCCCAGATGATCTTGGGGCAAGGCGCGGGTGATGGGGTCAATCGCGAACGAATTCGTATCAACGGCATTTGGATGGCAGACTTCGACGCGAGTGGCCAGTGGCTGGATCAAGTGGAGCGAGATACCAGCATTTTCTACTACGCGTTAGCGATGAGCGCCTTGATCCTTTTGCTGGGGCTCGTGATGGCACGTCGTATTCATCAGCATGAAGCCCGTCTTAAAGGGGAGCTTCAGCAGGGCTTGCGTAAGTCCTCTACGGCGCATGATGCGAAGTGGGCCGATGTGCCACATCATGTGTTTCGTGATTATGACATCCGCGGTCTTGCCGACGAACTCTCTGACGAACTGGTGCTAAGTCTAGGTAGGGCTTTAGGTACCAAGGTACTATCCACGCAAGGTGAAGGGATGTACGTTTGTCGAGATGGCCGAAGCTCTTCGCCTCGACTACACAAAGCTTTGGTTGAGGGTATTCTATCTACTGGTTGTCACGTTATTGATATCGGGACTGGTCCTTCAGGAAAGCTTTATTACGCCACCGAAGTTGGTCGTCACCGATCGGGGGTAATGATTACAGCGAGTCATAATCCTAAAGCCTATAACGGTTTCAAGATGGTTATTGGTGGTAAGGTGCTAGACGGTAAGCGGGTTAGAGATATCAAATCGTTAATCGTGGCCGACCAATTCGTTTCCGGAACAGGTGAGTACCATGAAGAGCAGATGGATAATGAATACCTTGAACGTCTGACTCAGGGAATCACAGGGACCTTATCTTTCAAAGTGGCCGTTGATGCGGGGAATGGCATCGCTGGGCCAACTGCCCTGTCGGCATTAAAGTTAGCGGGTTGTGAGCCTAAACCGCTATTTTGTGAGCCCGATGGAAGTTTCCCTAACCATGATCCCGATCCGTCACATCTGCCAAATCTCGATGCGCTTCGACAGCGTGTCATCGATGAGCAAGCGGACTTTGGTATTGCCTTAGACGGCGACGGTGATCGTTTGTTTATGATTGATGAGCTTGGTCAGGTGGTTATGCCTGATAAGCTACTGATGTTATTGGCACGAGATGTGTGTGCGCGAGTACCCAACGCCAAAGTAGTCTACGACATCAAGAGTTCCAGCACGATTGATGAGTTCGTGGAGCGTTATCACGGTGAGGGGCTAGTGTGTAAGTCTGGCCATTCCAACGTGCGCAACAAAATGGTCAGAGAGAAGGCGGTTCTGGGTGGTGAACTCTCCGGGCATATCTTCATTGCCGATGATTGGTATGGCTTTGATGATGGCATTTATGCAGCGTTGCGTATTATTCAGTTGCTGGATCAGCGCCAGCAGACTTTAGGCGATTTTGTGGCAACCCTCCCAAAGAGCTACTCCTCGGCGGAGATACGTATCCCCGTGAGTGCCGATTATAGTGCTCATGTTCTTGACCTCATGAATGACCATCAGGATTGGAACGATATCGCCACTTTCCTATTGTTGGATGGTGTGCGCGTTGAATTCAAAGATGGTTGGGGGCTAGTTCGCCCCTCTAACACCGAAAGTGCGGTGACCTTCCGCTTTGAATCGAATACCGAAGCGGGTTTGGCGGCAGTCAGACAGCGATTTTATGACCTTTTGAGTGGTGCGTTCGACGATATCGACTGGAACGAGCTCATCGAAGATTTACGATAAGGAATTAGTAGTGGATAACAGCAAAGCAAGCGTTTTAACCGAGGCCCTCCCGTATCTGCAAAAGTTTGCGGGCAAGACCATAGTGGTCAAATACGGCGGCAACGCAATGGTGGAAGAAGACCTTAAAGCCAGTTTTGCGCGAGATATCGTCTTAATGAAGGCGGTGGGAATGAATCCCGTGGTGGTTCATGGCGGCGGTCCACAAATTGGCGACCTGTTGAGTCGCCTCAACATTGAATCTCGGTTTGTGGATGGTTATCGCGTTACGGATGCGGAGACCATGGATGTTGTTGAAATGGTGCTAGGAGCGAATGTAAACAAAGGAATTGTGAACGCCATCAACCAAGCTGGCGGTCAAGCCATTGGGTTAACGGGTAAAGATGGTAAACTGATTCAAGCTAGCCGACTTAAAATTTCAGTCAGAGAACAGAGTCCAGAACATACGGCCTCCGAAATTCTAGATATTGGTCACGTTGGCAAGGTAGACTCCATCAATGCCTCAATTATTGATATGCTGGTCGCGAGTGATTTTATCCCAGTGATAGCGCCTATCGGCGTAGGTGACAAGGGTGAGTCGTATAATATCAATGCCGATTTGGTGGCCGGCAAGATTGCTGAAGTACTAAAGGCTGAAAAGCTAATGCTGTTAACCAATGTAGCGGGCTTGCAGGATAAATCTGGCGAGATCCTAACTGGACTAACGGCGTTAGAAGTTGACGAATTAATAGCGGATGGCACCATCTATGGTGGTATGCTACCTAAAATTGGCTGCGCATTAGACGCGGTTAAAAACGGTGTAAGCAGTGCACACATTATTGACGGACGTGTTAACCACGCGGTTTTACTCGAAGTATTTACCGATGAAGGTGTGGGTACGCTAATTAAACCGTGATCGTTGAGCTGTAGAATAACGACTTATTACGTGGGGATTTATGACAGTTACAGAGCAAAAAATTTCGCGCAAGCAACATATTTTGCAAGCGCTCGCGGGAATGCTCGAGCAGGACTTAGAGGGACGAATTACAACCGCCAAGCTTGCTCAAGAAGTAGGCGTCTCTGAAGCGGCATTGTATCGACACTTCCCGAGCAAAACTAAGATGTTCGAGGCGTTGATCGAATTTATCGAAACCACTGTGTTCGAGCGCATTTCGAAAATCATCAAAGATCAAACAACGGCGCTAGAGCGTTGTGATGCGATTTTGTTCTTACTGTTAGGCTTTTGTGAGCGCAACCCTGGCATGGCTCGAATCTTAGTGGGCGACGCGCTAGCTGGAGAGAACGCGAAGCTTCACGCTCGAGTCGTGAAGTTTTTTGAGCGCGTCGAAACGCAGATTAAACAAATTCTCCGCGAGGCAGAATTAAGGGAAGGTTTGCGCCCAACCTTAACGGTTACTGAAGGCGCTAACCTACTGATCAGTTGTGTAGAAGGGCGCATGGGGCAGTTTGTCCGCTCCGGCTATCGCCGCTCGCCAACTGAAGGTTGGCGTGATCAATACCAGTTCCTGATGACTGGATTCTTTCGATAGCCATTAACAGCTACTGGGTATTCACTCGCCCAGTAGCTCTCTAAGTCTCGCTAATTCAACTTCGTTTTCCTTTTGATTTTCCTGATACGCGCCTTCAAGCGTCACAATTTCACTACTCAGTGATACGATTTGCGCGCGAAACTGTTCTAGTGCCCCAGCTGTAGCCTCACTGACTACACCATCTTGGCGCTCTTCAAGGCCGGCTCGATCTTCGGTAGCTCGGAGGCTTACACGGGTATCTTCGAGCTTAGTTTTCATTAGGCTTATTTCGTCCGCTAAGGCCGACTCGCGACGCTCAATCGCATCCTTTAGCTCATCTGAATTGCCATAGGTCATCAGTAGGCGCAAATCATATTCGCGCTGCTCGGCGGCTGATCGCTCGGCCTCGAGGTCACTCTCTGTCTTTGCCGGCTCAATGACCGCGACGACAACCCCCTGAGAATTGATCACCTCGTAGCCCTGCTGAATCGCCTCTGGCGTGAGGCGATAGGCGACAACAAGCTTGCCGTGCTCGTCGTGGTAACGATAGAAATCGGCAATAGCACTCGTGCTAGAAAAGAATAGTATTAGTGCGGCTAAAAGCGGCTGTGGAAAACGCATTGAAACTCCTGTTTAAACGCCGTAGTCATTACGGTAGCTGGTCATCTTTTCAACAAGCTGCTGCTCGTTTTGAGTGTTGAGCCATTCGATAATGTGGTCAATTGTCATGATTGAGAGAACCGGAACATTGAAGTCGCGCTCAACTTCTTGAATTGCTGACAGCGTTCCCTGGCCGCGCTCTTTACGATCTAGCCCGATACAAACGCCTGCACAACTCGCACTGTTGGCAGCTAAAATATCAATCACTTCTCTAATCGCGGTACCCGCGGTAATGACGTCATCAATAATTAGCACGCGCTGATTTTCGATGTCGGCACCCACAAGTTTGCCGCCCTCGCCGTGATCTTTTGCCTCTTTACGGTTGAATGTCCACGGAATATCGATACCATGATCAGTTGCTAGTGCAACAGCCGTGGCTGCAGCTAGGGGGATACCCTTGTAGGCAGGCCCAAATAGAACATCGTATTCTACGCCGCTGTCAACAATAGCTTTAGCATAAGCTTTGCCCAGTAGTGCAAGCGTCTTACCGGTTTTAAATTTTCCGGCGTTAAAGAAATAGGGGCTAGTTCGACCGGACTTCAATGTGAATTGTCCAAATCCGAGTGCCTCGGCTTCAATTGCGAGCTTTAAGTAATTTTCTTGGTGGAGTTCCATGCGAATATCCCAAAAGTTGCTAACGTTAGGTAAAGAAGTATTAATAAGATTAACACGACTGTGCGATCTAACTATTATACGCGCATTTTTTAGGGATACTTAATGAGAGTTATTACGCTTTGCGTCGATGGTATTGATAATGCTATTGGCAATGGCCTGTTTGATTGGCTGAGAACGCAGGATGCTGATGTCATTTGTCTGCAGGACATGCGCCGGCCCGAACCTGATTTAGCCTGGGAGCCCGAGTATCAACTTGAAGGCTATTTCGGCTATTTCTTTGATTCGCCAGATGGTACCTACTGCGGCGTAGGAATTTATACTCGTCAGCCACCGAAGGCCATTATGACCGGCTTTGGCTTCGCTAGTGGTATCGATATGGATGGCCGATATGTGCAAGCTGATTTTGAGGGCATCTCCATTGGCTCTTTGCTAGCGCCAGGCGCTACCTCTGAGGTTCAATCGTTAGAAGACAAAATACAGTTCTTCGATGACCTACAGGCGCACCTTTCAAAGATTACCCGTAAGCGCCGTGAATACATTATTTGTGGTAATTGGAACCAAATTCACCGCGACTATGACGTTGAGAACTTTGAGGCGAATGCTGACTCCTCTGGAGCACTCCCGTTTGAGCGGAAGTGGATGACGCAGCTATTCAATGATATCGGCTACGTAGATGCGTTTCGCAAGGTCAACAAGGATAAAGATGAATTTACCTGGTGGCCTAGCGGTGAGTTAGGTGAAGGTGATGGCTGGCGAATTGACTATCAAGTCATTTCAGAGAGCTTATCTGGCGCCGTTGAATATGGCGTTGTTTACAAGACCAAAAGCTTTGGGTCGCATGCTCCGGTAATCATCGACTACGATATCGAGCTATTTTAGCCGATACCCTAGTCGAATTAGTAAAGCTCGTTTACGCCTTCTGGATGGCAAGCAACTCTTCGCATCCTTTCTGCGCCAACGCGAGCAGCGAGTTAAGGTGCTCACCAGTGAAAGGTTTGCCCTCTGCAGTACCTTGAATCTCGATGAATCCACCCTCATCGGTCATGATGACGTTCATATCGGTGTCGGCTTCCGAATCTTCGGGATAGTCTAAATCAAGTACCGGTGTACCTTGGTAGACCCCTGCCGAGATTGCCGTGATCCAGCGAACCAACGGATTCGATTTAAGCTTTCCTTTCGCAACCCAGGCTTCTAGCGCAATATTCAGAGCAACGCAGCCGCCGGTGATTGAAGCGGTTCGTGTACCGCCATCGGCTTGAATGACATCACAGTCAATGGTGATGGTGTTTTCACCCAGTGCTTTCATGTCTACACCAGCTCGAAGGCTGCGGCCAATCAATCTTTGAATTTCTACGGTCCTACCTGTTTGCTTGCCGCGGGCTGCTTCGCGATTCATCCGTGAGCCAGTGGAACGAGGAAGCATTCCGTACTCGGCGGTGATCCAACCTTGACCTTGCCCGCGCAAAAAGTGCGGAACACCTTCACTAATTGATGCCGTGCAGATAACTTTGGTGTTGCCCACGGAAATGAGCACTGAGCCTTCAGCGTGACAGGTAAAATCTTTAACGATCGAGACGTTTCGCATTTCGTCTGGAAGACGGCCACTCGGTCTTTGAGTCATAGTAGAGCTTCTCGTTGAGTAAGTTAGCTATAGAGTATACCGCACAGTAGCAAGGCTGCATGTGCTAACATTATTTTTTTAATCCAGTGGGAGTATTCCATGCTATCAATGACCGCCTTCGCTCGTGCCAATATCAATACCGAATGGGGCTCTGTAACTTGGGAATTAAAAAGTGTTAACCATCGTTACTTGGAGCCGTATATTCGCCTGCCCGAGTCTGCGCGTAATCTGGATGTGATGGTGCGAGAGCGCCTGCGCAGCAAATTATCCCGTGGCAAGGTAGACGCGACCTTAACCCTTCAGCTGGCGGAGTCGGCGCAAAGTTTGAGTTTGGATGCAGAGTTGGTTGCGAAGCTCACGGAAGCCAGCCGACAAATTGATCCTGCCGCTACGATTAGCACCATGGAAGTCCTGCGCTGGCCGGGCGTGGTGGTAGAAGCTAAGTATGAAAGTGAGGAGTTTGATGCGGCCATCAGACAATGTTTAGATCAGGCGATCATGGAGCTCATTGACAATCGAAAGCGTGAGGGCAAAGCCATTGCGGGGATGATTGATGAGCGAATTAACGCAATGAGAGCTGAAGTGGCGAGTGTAGCGGCGGTGATGCCAGGCCTGTTGCAGAAGCAGCGCGACCGGCTGACAGAGCGTTTGGCGGAGCTACAAGATACGTTGGACCCAGAGCGAATTGAAGCCGAGTTCGTCATGATGGCGCACAAGGCGGATGTGGAAGAAGAGATTGATCGGCTAGTTGCGCATCTGGACGAAGTCGCTAGGGTCTGTGCGCAGAAGGGCGCCATTGGGCGGAGACTTGATTTCTTGATGCAGGAGCTGAACAGAGAGGCGAATACATTGAGCTCTAAGTCCATCAGCCCTCAGACCACACAGAGTGCGGTGGAAATGAAAGTACTCATAGAGCAAATGCGCGAGCAGATCCAAAATATTGAATAAGCTCGCGCCAGGGGTTACTTGGTTAGAACCGATAAGAACCCTGAATCATAAACTGCTGCCGATCTGAAAACAGAAAGCTACTTTCGGCAATGATTTGCCATTCGGGAGTGATGTTCCAAGAGCCGCCAATGAGGTAGCTATAGGGTGAGCTCACTTCCTGACTAATAATTGCTGCAATGGGAGTGTCTGGAACATCAACGATCAATACCTGTTTGATGCGCTGTTTCATTGCCCCTACCCACACTTGTCCGCTCCAAGCTCCTACCGTGCCATTCCAGCCAAGTCGCGAAGAGTAGACGGTTTGCTCTGATCTTTCACGGGCGATATTAATATCAGCTTCCGTGTAGTTCACATCAAACATGCCAAAGAAGTCACCGTAGCCGCCTGCTATAGTGGTGCCGTAGCCGTACACATTTCCATGAAAGTCTAGGCGGGTAGGGTAGACCTTATTGGCGTTCAAGCTGACGACACAAGCCCCCCCGGGGAAGCTAGTGTTGCCACTATAATTCAGGTTGAGATTGCTACAGCGATTTGGCCCTGAGACTAATGGGCCGCCACCTATTTCCTGGGTCGCTAGCAGTACCGTGGGAACATTGAGTTCACTATTAGCGCTGAGCCTGAGGTCTAGCTCGGCGGACCCCTGAGTCTTTCCCAGGATGCCATACACATTCCAAAATGGCAGAATCCAGGTGTCAAAGCGAAAATTTAGTGTTTGATCTGAAACTCGCAGGTTTTCGGGGGTAAGAACTTGATCAACAATACCATTGACGATATTGCTTTCGTAACCGGCAAATTCAATACCAATATTGGTGACAAGGAAAGGCTGGCGTTGGGTAAATGCTACCGCCGAAATGCCAAAAGGTAGGGGTAGAACATAGCCTCGCTCCCTAGCCTCTTTTCCCAGAATGGGTAAAAAATCACTCCATCGTGGCTCATGATAGCTATTTGAATTGGGGTTTACGGATTCGTAGCTAACACTGGTTGCTGCGGACTCGCGCGCGGCTACCCCCTGTTCACCTTCGCATCTTGCCAAGTCCTGTTGCTTGGTAGTTACCTCAGGCTCAACCTCAGTGGGACAGGTGGGTTGTGCGAGTGCTGAGTAACTGAGTAGTGCAGAGCCAACCAAAAATAGCGCAAGTTTCATTCCCGTTCCCTAGCATGCCTTTTATTTGAGTGTATCGAGTCTCTGCGATTTATCAAAATTCAACAATAAGCCGTCAAGATGGTAGCTGCGTTGAAATTGCTTTGGCGTAGGCTTGCTCATACGATATACTGTGTGGTTTCCCGTTATACAAATGTATTGGCAGCATAAGGCTAAGGTAATTCCAGTGAGTCGCGGCAATTTATTTATTATTTCAGCTCCTAGCGGGGCCGGTAAAACCAGCCTAGTTCGAGCGCTGCTTGACGCGCTGCCCAATATCAAAGTGAGTGTCTCACATACCACTCGCTCTCAGCGTCCTGGCGAGGAGCATAGTGTCAGTTATCATTTTGTCGATCTGGCCACTTTTGATGAAATGGTCAGCGAAGGGCATTTCCTCGAGTATGCAATGGTGTTCGGAAATGGTTACGGTACCAGCGCCTCATGGGTCGAAAAAGAGCTGGCGGCGGGCACCGATGTCATCTTGGAAATTGACTGGCAGGGAGCACAACAGGTACGACAGTTACTTCCGGGCGCGGTGGGGATCTTTATTTTGCCGCCATCCTTAGCGGCGCTGAAAACTCGCTTAACAGGCCGTGGTCAGGACGCGTCGGACGTAATCGAACGCAGAATGAAAGAGGCGGTAAGCGAAATCTCGCACTATGCTGAAAACGATTATCTGGTTATAAACGACGACTTTGATCATGCGTTAGAAGATTTGCGCGCTATTATCCGATCTCAGCGCTGCGAAATTTCCGCCCAAGCGAGAGATCACGAAGCTTTATTGAAAGAATTGTTGAGCGAATAACCGCTAACAAAGTACTATTGGTAAGCAACTGACGAGTTGCTTAAGAAACTCTGCAGAATTATTAGGAAATTCCCATGGCACGTATCACCGTAGAAGACTGTTTAGATAACGTTAAGAACCGCTTTGAATTGGTTATGGTTAGCAGCAAGCGCGCTCGCCAAATTGCCGTTGAAGGTCAAGAGCCTTATGTGGCATTTGAGAACGACAAGCCAACCGTTATCGCCTTGCGTGAAATTGCGGAAGGTTACGTCACCGCAGATATTTTAGACGACGACGAGCAGCCTGCTGTCGAGTTCTAATGTCTAGCACACTGGTAAGTGACAAGCCAATCACTATTGACGAGCTTACCGATAAGCTAGAAAATTATTTGCCCGCTGAACGCGTCCAGAGCGTAAGGCGGGCTTATTTTTATGCCCAACAAGCGCATGATGGGCAAACTCGCCGCAGTGGCGAGCCCTACGTCACACACCCCCTAGCGGTCGCGAATATTCTCGCCGACATGCATATGGATCCTGAGAGTCTCATGGCGGCAATGCTGCATGATGTCATCGAAGATACCGGAATTCCCAAGGATGCACTCTCGCAACAGTTCGGTGGCGCCGTCGCTGATCTTGTCGATGGCGTATCTAAGCTGACCCAGATTGAATTCAGCAGCCGCGCGGAAATGCAGGCTGAGAACTTTCAAAAGATGGCCATGGCGATGGCCCGAGATATCCGAGTTATTCTGGTTAAACTAGCGGATCGACTCCATAATATGAGAACGCTGGGTGCGTTAAAGCCCGAGAAAGGTCGTCGCATCGCGCGCGAGACGCTGGATATCTATGCCCCCATAGCCCATCGTTTGGGAATGAATGATATCCGATTAGAGCTTGAGGATAGGGGCTTTTATGCCATGCACCCTGTCCGCGCGACACGTATTGATGCCGCTATCCGCTCAGTTCGTGGTAATAGAAATGAGATTGTTTCTAAGATTACGGACGCGTTGCAGCAGTGTTTACAGCGCGAGGGACACGAGGTAATGGTGAGTGGCCGAGAGAAACACCTCTGGTCAATTTATCAAAAGATGAAGTCAAAGCATAAGTCGTTTACGGAGATCATGGATGTTTATGCGTTTCGTATTGTTACCCAGTCCGTTGACCAATGCTATCGTGTGTTAGGCTGTATTCATAACCTTTACAAACCGGTTCCGGGTGCGTTCAAAGAGTATATTGCTATCCCCAAGACCAATGGCTATCAATCACTTCACACGGTGCTGATTGGCATGCATGGCGTACCTATCGAGGTGCAAATCCGTACCGCTGAAATGGACACTATGGCGAATCATGGTATTGCCTCACATTCGCTGTATAAAACCTCCGACGAAGACGACTTAGCCCCGCACACTCGCGCTCGTGATTGGGTGCAAGGTCTACTGCAGCTTCAGCAGCAGGCAGGTAACCCGCTGGAATTTATTGAGCACGTTAAAGTTGATTTGTTCCCCGATGAAGTCTATGTCTTTACCCCGAAGGGTAAAATTATTGAACTTCCTCAGGGCGCAACGGCCGTGGACTTTGCCTATGCGGTGCACACTGGCGTAGGTGACCGTTGTGTTGCCGCTCGCATTAACAATCGCCTCTCACCACTATCGCAGGTGCTAGAAAGTGGTCAGCACGTGCAGATTATTACCTCCCCTGGTGGACAGCCCAATCCGGCTTGGCTGGATTTCGTGGCCACCGGTAAAGCCCGCTCAGCCATTCGCCACTTCTTAAAGACCCAGCGTGTCAGTGAGTCCGTGGTGTTAGGAAAGCGGATGCTTAATCGTACGCTTCAAGCCTATCAGAAGACGGTTGATGAAATTGATCCGCAGGAGATACAGCGTGTACTTGAACAACATCAGCTCGCCGATGCTAATGCGTTATTCGAGGAGATTGGCCTAGGAAATCATATTCCCTTTGTAATGGCTCAGCAGTTAATGGCAACAAGCGCCGAAGGTGAGTTGAAGGACGTAGGTGAAGTACCCTTGCTGGTGAGTGATAGCGAAGGCATGGTGATGAGCTTTGCGGGTTGCTGCCGACCCATTCCTGGTGATCAAATTATCGGGCGCATCAGTCCCGGGAAGGGAGTGGTCGTTCACCGCGATGATTGTCATAACCTCAATGAGGTTCGTGGTAAGTCTGGCGAGCTAACGCCGGTAGCCTGGTCTGGGGAGGTCACTGGTGAGTACTTAGCGGACATTCGTGTTGAAGTCGAAAATATTCGCGGCGTCTTTGCTAGCCTAGCAGCACTGTTAGCCGAAGAGGGCGGCAATATTGACCGAGTTGATATAGCTGAAAAGGATGCGGGTTATGCCATTATTAACTTGACGGTGGGTGTGAAGAGTCGAGTACACTTGGCCTCAATACTTCGCCGAGTACACCGGAAGTCCTGGGTACTGAAGTCGGGTCGAAAAAAATAAGGATACCCCATGTCAAACCGATCAATCGTTTCAACTGAAAACGCACCAGCTGCTATTGGCACCTATTCTCAGGCCGTGAAAGTTGGCAATACTGTTTACCTTTCCGGGCAGATCCCTCTGAATCCAACCACCATGGAGATGGTGGATGACTCCTTTGAAGCTGAAACCCACCAAGTGTTCAAAAACTTGAGTGCGGTGATGGAAGCGGCTGGTGGGTCAATCAATCACATCGTTAAGCTAAACATCTTTTTAACTGACCTTTCACACTTCGCTACGGTGAATGAAATTATGGCTCAGTACTTCGAACAACCCTATCCAGCTCGCGCTGCGATTGGCGTTGCGCAATTGCCGAAAGGCGCTAGGATTGAAGCGGATGGTGTTGCTAGCGTTTAAGCGCTAGCAAGCCCTTGCGGTAGCTAGGGTAATGCAGCTCGAAGCCACTCTTCGTCAAAGCCGTTGCTTGTAGCGCGATACCCTCGGAGGGAAGATCCCTCGTTAAGCCTAAGAGATAATCCACAACCTGCGACTCACTAGCGGGTTCGCCGTCGGTCACAATGAACTGATTAGTCTTGCACGCTGGAATCTTGTCGATAAGAAAGCTAAGGAACCGCGCTAGGTCGTCGGCATGAATGCGGTTGCCCAGCCTATTTCCAGTGAGCTCAGGGTGTTCCATGAGGCGCTCCCATCGAGCGGTAGAGCGGCCATAAATTCCGCTGGGGCGGACAATAATCGTGTTGGCATGGTTGGCGGTGACAAGCGCCTCCATATCAATTAATACCTGCCCAAATTCATCGGCCGCTAATGGTTGGGTGGTATCGTCGACGATACTGAGTTGCTGCCCTCGATATACCCGAGTACTGGAAACTAAAATTAGCCACGTCGTTGGCTTTAGCCGGCCAAGTAGCTCTTCACAACTTTTAATATAGCCCTGCTGATAGCCAGCAATGGATCGCTCGGAAGGCGTGGGCGTATATATGACAACTGACTGTTCGTCCTGATGAGGCAATTGCCAATCACGGCCAGTGCCTAGCTCGGCAGCGATGGCGTTTTCTGGCTCAGGGTGCTGATCAATATTGCGACTAAAGGTAATGATACGATTAGCTATCGGTTTTTGCAGGTGATACACGCGTCGTAATATGTCACCATATCCCAAAAGGTACAGGTTTTTCCCACTCAACATAATGCTAGCCCAATACGGATGATGCCATGACTTTAAACGAATTACGGTATGTCGTCACGCTTGCCGAGGAGCAACACTTCGGCCGCGCCGCGGAAAAGTGTTTTGTGAGCCAGCCTACGTTGAGTATCGCAATCAAAAAGTTGGAGCAGGAGTTAGATGTCTCCTTATTCGAGCGAACGCGAAATCAAGTAAGCTTAACGCCCGTGGGCGAGCAGGTAGCTCAGCAAGCTCGAAAAGTACTCAGTGGTGCGTTAGAGATTAAACAGCTAGCTGAACAGGGGCAGGATCAGCTAGCCTCACCGCTTAAGGTTGGCGCCATCCTCACCGTTGGGCCCTATCTCTTCCCATTCTGTATACCGCAGCTTCGTGATATCGCACCGAAGATGCCGCTGGTAATTGAAGAAAACTATACCGCGGTACTCCGTAAGCAACTCAGAGAAGGCGCGTTAGATGTGATCATCATTGCGCTGCCATTCTCAGAACCCGATGTGATTGTAGAACCTTTATATGACGAACGATTTGTGGTGCTCTTACCGGCAGGTCATCCATTAGCGGAAAAAGCTGAAATCGCTCCCGCTCAGCTTGCCAACGAAAATATCCTCTTCTTGGGCGACGGACACTGTTTCCGTGATCAGGTGCTAGCGGTTGATCCCGTTATCCAACAATCCTTCGAGCGGCGTAAAGATGCCATGCTAGGTGGCGAGGGTAGCTCCATTGAGACCTTGCGTCATATGGTCGCGTCGGGGCTCGGCATCACTATCCTCCCGGCTAGTGCCGCTGATCTGTCGAATTATCAAGCTGGAATGTTGGAAGTGCGGCCGTTTACTGCTCCAGATCCCAGTCGTACGATTGCGCTGGCATATCGCGCAAGCTTCACTCGTCGCGAGGCGGTGATGGCCCTAAAACAAGCGGCGCTGTTATGTCCATTGAACAAACCTCAATAGCGCAGGTCCCCGTCAGCGAGCTGAAAGGAGTAGGCAAGGCGCTGACGGAAAAGCTTGCCAAGATTCACATCCATTCGCTGCAAGATGTACTATTTCATTTGCCAGCACGGTATGAAGATCGAACTCGAGTTTGCCCAATTGGCCATATACGTCTTGGCGATCATGTGCTCATTCAGGCCGAAGTGGTTTCCTGTGAGGTGGTGTTTGGTCGTCGCAGGGCATTGCGGATAGTTGTCAAAGATGGCTCGGGGCAAATTGCCCTAAGGTTCTTTCGTTTTGGCGCTAACCTCAGGCAGCAACTCACGCCAGGAACCAATTTGCAAGCTTGGGGCGAAGCCCGTCGGGGCTCCTCTAGCCTAGAGATGTACCACCCAGAGATGAAAATTGTTAGTGAGGGTGACGCGATGCCCCCGCTAGCGGATCGGCTGACGGCCATTTATCCCACCACTGACGGATTACCTCAAGCACGAATGCGGAGTCTCGCCGACCAAGCGCTTGAGCGCCTTGGAACACTTGAAGTTGATCAACTTTTACCAGTCTCAATGACCAGCGCTCGAGGACTGCCATCGCTGAGTGCCGCGCTGCAACTTATTCATAAACCAACCCCGGATGTTTCCACTCAGGATCTTACCGAAGGTAGTCATCCAGCAATTCAACGGCTAGTGATCGAAGAATTGATTGCGCATCGCTTGAGTATGCTGAAGCTTCGTACAGAGTACCGTCGAGAGGGGGCGCTGGCATTGCCTCGGCCAGAAAAGCTCGAAGCCAGCTTTTTGGGTCAGTTGAGTTTCCAGCTAACTAATGCGCAGGCCCGAGTAGTGGGTGAAATTAGTGCCGACCTGAATCGAACTGAGGCAATGCTTAGGCTTGTCCAGGGTGATGTAGGTTCAGGCAAAACGGTTGTGGCCGTCATTAGCGCGCTCCATGCCGTGGCTAAGGGTTCGCAAGCCGTAGTGATGGCACCAACCGAAATTCTGGCCGAACAGCACTACCTGAGCTTTAAGGAATGGTTGGCGCCCTTGGGCGTCGAGGTTGTTTGGTTGGCGGGGAAGATTGGCGTTAAGCAACGCAGAGAGACGCTGGTTCAGATTGCCGATGGCAGTGCTAAGCTGATTGTCGGTACTCACGCGGTCTTTCAGCCTGATGTGGTATATCATCAGCTCGCCCTTGCGGTCATTGACGAACAGCACCGCTTCGGTGTTGATCAGCGGTTGGCGTTGCGCCAAAGGGGTATTGAAAGTGGCTGTGCGCCACACCAACTGATCATGACCGCTACCCCCATTCCTCGTACGCTGGCCATGACCGCCTATGCCGATCTAGATTGCTCCGTTATAGATGAGCTGCCACCTGGACGCACTCCCATTCAAACCTTACTGGTGAGCAATCAACGTCGCGAAGAGGTTGTTGAACGTGTCAATGCCGCCTGCGCTGGTGGTCAGCAGGCCTACTGGGTTTGCACCTTAATTGATGAGTCTGAAGCGGTAGAGGCCGAAGCGGCTGAAGAAACCTGTCAGCTACTTCAAGCGGCACTGCCATCGCTTTCGATTGCGTTAGTGCATGGGCGAATGAAAGCCAGTGAAAAGGCACAGGTAATGGCAGATTTTAAGGCTAAAAAGCATCACTTGCTGGTTGCTACCACAGTAATTGAAGTGGGTGTAGATGTGCCCAATGCTTCCGTTATGATTATTGAGAACCCTGAGCGCTTAGGGCTGTCTCAGCTTCATCAGCTGCGAGGTCGAGTGGGGCGTGGTACACGAGAAAGTTTCTGTATTCTGATGTACTCAACACCCCTATCTCAAAACGGTAAAGCGCGTCTGGGAGTGATGCGCGAGAGTACCGATGGTTTCGTCATTGCGGAAAAAGACCTTGAGTTGCGCGGTGCGGGTGAGCTGTTAGGTACTCGCCAGACTGGAGATGCCAGCTTTAAGATTGCGAATCTAGAGCGCGATAGCTACCACTTAGACGATGTGGCTGAATTAACCGCGCAGTTCCTGCAGCAATACCCCGAGCGAGCGCAGTCGCTAATAGACCGCTGGCTCGCTGGAGCAGAAGTTTTCGCTAACGCTTAGCTGGCCCTGTTGAACAGCTCGCGGTCAAGCTTATTCTCTTTGACTGCTACCACCGTTGAGACAGCGGCATCACCGGAAACATTAATGGCGGTGCGAATCATATCCAATAGGCGGTCTACGCCGAGAATAATTGCGACCCCTTCAACGGGCAGTCCGGCCTGCTGTAAAACCATGGATAGTGTGATTAAACCTACGCCCGGAACTCCGGCGGTGCCGATAGACGCCAAGGTGGCAGTAAGAATCACCGTAAGGTAGCCAAGTAGACCAATATCAATCCCGTAGATTTGGGCAATAAAGACGGTGGCAACGCCCTGCATAATAGCGGTGCCGTCCATATTGATGGTTGCACCAAGCGGAATGGTAAAGGATGCCACCGAGTTGTGAATGCCGATTTTTTCCTCAGCCACTTCCATGGTGACTGGCATGGTGGCGTTTGAACTTGCGGTAGAGAAGCCCATTGATAGTGCCGGACGCATCTTCTTGAAAAACATCAGCGGGCTTAGGCCTGCAACAAACTTTACTAAACCACCATAGACAAACGTTGCTTGGAAAAGTAGGACGAATACCAAGGTGGCGATGTACCAAAATAAGGAACCGAGGGCGCCAACATCCAATGTGAAGAACAATTTAGCTAGCAGGCAGAAAACACCGTAAGGTGCGAAGTTCATCAAGATATTGACCATCTTCATGATCACTTCGTTGAAGTTGTTGAAGGTGGCGGATACTCGGTTGCCAAAGTCTCCCGCTTGAGACACCGCAACGCCAAATAGTATGGCGAAGACGATAACCTGTAGCATATTACCTTCAACCATGGCCGCAAAAGGATTACTTGGGAACATGCCGACTACAACATCGATGAGTGGCGGTGATTCTTTGGCGCTAAACGCGTCGGCTCCAGGCAGCTCAAGTGCCAGGCCGTCGCCTGGGTTGACAATGTTTGCGAAGAATAACGCCAGGGTGATGGCAATACAGGTTGTCATAACGTAGAGGCCAACCGTCCTGAACGCAATGGCACCCATTCGAGAATTTTCGCCCAATGAGGAGGTGCCACACACCAAGCTAACGAAAACCAGAGGCACCACTAACAGCTTGAGCGAGTTGACAAAGATCTGACCGCCCATGTTGAAGAGACCTTCGGCCAGCCACACTCCGTAGAAGGTACTGATTGGGTTGTCAGGGAACAAGCTCCCGAGTAGCTGCATCAGCAGTCCGAGCGCTATACCCGCAACCATTGCCAGCAGGATCTTACTTGTTAGGCTTAATTTCATTATATCCTCGTTGGGCGAAGCCCACTGTCTCTAAAGTGGTTAGTAGTTAACTGATGCTACCTGTCTACGCAGCGCTATTCAAATCAAGCCATTACCTTTGGTAATTGCTTCGCCAGCGCAGCCTTATCCGCGATGGCGCTGCCACCGAGACTGAAACCAACAAGCGACTTAGTCTTGTCATAGGCCAAGGCCTTAATTCCGCCGTCGGTTTGCTCAACTTCCCAGTGGGCGCTTGAGCTGGGCGGGTTGCTAACAATGGGGAAGCAGCTGGTCTTAATGGTCACCGGCATTGCCGGGTAGCTTACCGCGGTAGGCGTTCCCGAGAGGGTTTTGGCGAGCGCTCTGACACACTGCATCAGCGGCATTACGTAATAAAGCAGCTGTCCGTCAACTTCGGCGCAATCACCCAGCGCATAGATATTGGCGGCGGAGCTGCGTAACTCGCGATCAACGATGATACCGCGCTGGCATTTCAGCCCGGCGCCGCGCGCTAGTTCGGTTCGCGCACGGACACCGACGGCGCTCAAAACAAGGTCTGCGGTTAATTCGGATCCGTCATTGAGGGTGGCAATCACGCCATTGTTGTTGGCTCGAATGGCGGTGACCGCAGAGCCAAGGTGGAGGTCGACACCTTCTTCAGTGAATCGGCTGACCAGTGCGTCGCCAACTGACTGATGGCAAAGGTTGCTAAGCAGGGTTGGCTGCAGTTCAACAAGACTAATTTTAGCGCCAGTTGAGAGTAGGTCATTGGTGTACTCACAGCCAATAAGTCCGCCGCCGATGATGAGAATGCGCTGCGCTGATTCAGCAGCCAGCTGAAAGGCCGAAAATTGCTCCAGATCGTTCACGGCGAAAGTTTTCTCTGCAGCAGAGTTCTCAATGGGCAAATTGATGGTTTCAGAGCCGGCGGCAATCACTAAGTCTCTATAGTTCAGCTGTTGACCGTCGAACTGAATAACTCGCTGTTCAGTGTCAATGGCGTCGACACTAACAAAAGTGTGGATTGTCGCCTTCAATTGTTCGGCCATCTTGCCCGCATCAGCCATGGTCAAGCTTTCAGCAGTTTTATTCTTGCTGAAAGCGGTGGAAAGCATCGGCTTAGAATAACTTCTACCGCTGTCCTGCGTTAACATTAACAGCGGTGTTGATTGGTCGTACTTACGCCATTCGCGCGCTAAATTATAGCCGGCGAGGCCAGTTCCAATGATGATGAGAGGTGCGTCGTGGCTAGACATAGTTGTCCCTTAACTCGATAAAAACGAAAAACTTGGTGGCATCAAGCATTTAGCCTTGATTACAAATCTGGTGGCTGAGCGCTAGTACTTAACGTTAGAATAGCTGCAAATCATAACATGGCTTAGCGTGATCATGTGGCAACCCGCTGACAATATTTCCTCACAACTACCGCCATCCATTGGTAGGTGGTTATGTGGGCGTGGCTCCCTTACTGAGCAGCTCTCCAACTGGTGCGGGCATGACATCCGAGTTTCGGTACTGCGCCAAGATTGGATAAAAGTAACGGATGAAGAGGCGGAGTTATTGGGAATCCCTAAGGGGCAAGGTGCGTTGGTTCGAGAAGTGCTCTTGTCGAGCACAACCACGCCGCTGGTATTTGCCCGAACGGTGATTCCAGATTCAGCGCTAAAAGATAGTTTCGAGTTTATTGCGGAGTTAGGCGAGCAGCCGCTAGGGCACTGGTTATTTGCGAATCCGCACGTACAGCGCGGTGCAATTGAAATTCAAACGGCGCAGTTAGCAGCACACCAGTTTGAAACTCGGCATTGGGGCCGTCGCTCGCTATTTAGCTATGCCAATAGACAGATACTCGTGGCAGAATATTTTTTGCCCAGTTTCGTGGAGTTATTAGATGCTTAAACGCTTTGTTCCGGCTAACTACTTACCTTATTACCAGTTAATGCGAGTAGATCGCCCCGTTGGCACCTTGTTGCTATTATGGCCAACCTACATGGCGTTGTTTCTTGCCGCCGATGGAGCCCCCAGCTGGCAAAACCTTGTTATCTTCACGCTAGGTGTCTTTCTGATGCGTTCAGCTGGTTGCGTTATTAATGACTATGCAGATAGAAACGTTGATGCTCATGTGACTAGGACGGCGCAGCGACCGTTAGCCAGCGGCTCGATTACTTCGCAGAAGGCCTTAAAACTGTTCGCTATGCTAGTTGCCCTAGCCTTTGCGGTAGTGCTATTAACGAATAAGCTCACGGTGCTGTTATCTGTTGGCGCGCTACTATTGGCCTCGGTGTACCCTTTTATGAAGCGCTACACTCACCTCCCGCAAGTTGTCTTGGGCGCTGCTTTTGCGTGGGCGGTACCGATGGCTTTCGCAGCAGAGTTGAACACGGTTCCTTCGGAGGCATGGTTGCTCTATGCGGTTGTGGTGCTTTGGGCCGTTATCTATGACACCTTTTATGCCATGGCAGATCTTGAGGATGATCTGAAGATTGGCGTGAAATCAACGGCTGTACTGTTTGGACCTTTAGCTCCAGGGATTATCTTAATGATGCAAGTTGTGATGGTCGCGATGCTGTTACTACTTGGGCAGCGTTTTGAGCTCGGCGCCTTTTTCTTCGTCGCGGTAGTCATCACGGCAGGCCTCTTCATCTATCAACAGTGGCTTATTCGCCAACAGCATCCTAAGCCCTTTGCCGCCTTTCTGAATAACCAATGGGTTGGCCTAGCTCTTTTTCTCGGCATCGCGCTAGCGCAATGGCTATAGTTTAAATGTTGTCATACGACTGTCACATTAGCGTTGTTCAATGTCCTCAAGGATGACTGAACAACGACACTAGGAGAATGGTCTTGAACAAACTAAAGGTGCTAATAGTTGACGATGAAGCCGCAATTCGCGATATGGTTGCCATGTCGCTTGAGCTTTCCGGATTTGGTTGTGTCCAGGCTGAGAATGGTAGCGATGCGCTCGCTTTAATTGTAGATGAGAAACCAGATCTGGCATTAGTAGACTGGATGATGCCTGAAATGACCGGTATTGAGTTAACACGTCGGCTGCGCCGAGATGGAACGCTGAGCGAAATGCCTGTTATTCTACTCACAGCCAAAGCCGAAGAAGATAACAAGATTAGCGGCCTCGAATCGGGTGCAGATGATTATATTACTAAGCCATTTTCGCCTCGCGAACTGATCGCTCGCATTAAATCTACGCTTCGTCGAGCTGGAAAGTTAGATGTTGAGCGCAATATTGTCGTCGCGGATTTAGTGATTGAGCCGGCTAGCCAGCGAGTTAAAATAGGCGAGCAAACGCTCAAGCTGGGCCCAATCGAATATCGCTTGCTGTATTATTTTGCGACTCATCAGGATCGAGTACATAGCCGAGAGCAATTACTTGATAAAGTCTGGGGAGCGAATGTGTATGTTGAAGAACGAACTGTAGATGTTCATATTAGACGTCTTCGCAAGGCCTTAAGCGTAAATGGGCATGAAGACCTTATTGAAACCGTCCGCGGCAGCGGCTATCTGTTTAATTCAAAGCTAACAGCGGAGTAACGAGTGCAAACCACACGCTACCGAGGATTGATTGCTGAGCTCAGACGCGCAGTAATAATTATAGGGCTATGCCTATTGGCCGGCATAATTGTCGGCCAACCCTTAGCGGGGTTAGTGGTTGGCAACGTGGCATACTTCTTTCTTCTATTCCGTGAAGCACAGGAATTCTATCGCTGGCTTGAGGGAAAGAGCTCAACGCTTCCTGAGGCCAACCAAGTTCTCGTTGATGTTGCTGAAGCAATACATTTTATCCGAGTCCGACACCGTAAAACGAAACGCAGACTGCAGCAGCAGTTAAGTAGAGTTGAAAAAAGTACTTCTGCACTGGCTGATGGTGTTGTGGTAATCGCTGAGGGTGATAGCTTACAGTGGTGGAACGCGGCGGCCGGAGAAATGCTCAAACTGGAAGCTGGCACCGATTCGGGCCAGGCAATTACCAACTTTGTACGCGACCCCACGTTTCTAGCCTATCTTGATGCCAAAGACTATTCTCGGCCGTTTCAACTGCAGCTTACCGCCGAGAGTACTCGAGTACTGCAGCTCCAAGTCACTCAGTACGGTGGAAATGAACGTCTTATTGTGTTGCGAGATGTCACGCATGTCACCCAGCTTGAACAGATGCGTAAAGATTTTGTGGCAAACGTGTCGCATGAACTGCGCACGCCTCTTACCGTTCTTAAGGGTTACTTCGAGACCTTTGAAGGTATCAGTGAAATGCTTCCGCCAAACGTCGCTAAAGGCTTAGGGCAAATGTCCATGCAGGTTGAGCGAATGAACGAGACAGTGGAAGACTTAATGCTACTATCTCGCCTTGATGAGTCGGATACGTTAAAGACCACAGCCTTGGTTGACCTGTCGGCTCTGGCTCGCAGGGTGATGACTGCAGCGCAAATGCTATCGGCAGAGCGACACGAGTTCCTTGACGAAATTGAGGATGGACATCGGGTATTAGGTGTTGAGACCGAACTCTATTCAGCGCTGAGTAATATTGCCTTCAATGCCGTCAAATATTCACCGGAAGGCGGTGCTATTCGCTTTCGGCTTCGCGCCAAGGGCGATAAGCTTTCATTTAGCGTGAAGGATGAAGGTGTTGGTATTGAGCCAAAGCATATACCTCGGCTAACAGAGCGGTTCTATCGCGCAGACAGCTCAAGGAATCGCAAAATTGGTGGAACGGGTCTAGGTCTTGCGATCACCAAACACGTTCTACTTCGGCATCAGGCTGAAATGAAAATCCTAAGTTGGCCAGGGAAGGGCAGCACATTTAGGGCAATCTTCCCTCGTCTCAAGGACTCCATCGAGACTGTAGATCAGAGCTCGGCGCGAACGAATGTTGGTGCCTCGGCGGAAGATTGATCAGGGCTAAATACATAGCCGTCCAAATCATAGGATCGCAAATCTTGTAGGGTGAAGTCAGGATTATCGATCAACCACCTCGCCATTCGCCCTCGCGCTTTTTTGGCGTAAAAGCTGATGACTTTCTCTTTGCCGTGCTTGGTGTCTTTGAATACAGGCGTCACAATAGTCGCGTGGACAAGCTTTGTCTTGACGGACTTGAAGTACTCGTTAGAAGCTAGATTGATGACTACATCGTTATTCGATTCTTTTAAGTCTGCATTAAGCTGTTCGGTAATATCGGTTCCCCAGAACTGGTAGAGATTTTTGTGTTCTTCCATTGCAAACTTGGTGCCCATTTCTAGGCGATAGGGCAGGATATTGTCGAGTGGTCGTAAAAGCCCGTAGAGTCCAGAGAGAATGCGTAGCTTATTTTGCGCTACCTCCAAGTCTGCGCTTGAGAAGCTGTCGGCGTCTAACCCCGTATAGACATCGCCGCGAAATGCGAACACTGCCTGCTTGCTAGATTCATCGAGCTTTGGTGGCTGCCAATTTTGAAATCGTTGAAAGTTGAGCTGGGCGATGGATTCGCTTACTGACATGAGCTTGGCAATATTTTCTGCGTCGAGCAGCCGGAGGCCCTCTATGAGTTGTTCCGAGCGCGTGTCAAAACGCGTGTTGGAGTGGCGGAACTGTGAGGTGTCCTGTTCAAAATCAAGTGTTTTGGCAGGAGAAATAAGAATCAGCATGGTAGCCCCTTAGTTTAGAAGGCCCACTTTATCATGAGTAGGGGGCCGCCTTGAACCATGTTGTAATTTGAAGCGAGCGCATCACCATAGTGGCTCACATCTATATCGTTCAGGTGATAGGCCACCGCTACCGAAGCAGACTCCGTTAAGCGATAACCTAAAGATGCCTCAACAAGAAGAACACGACCTTCGTAGTCATCAATATTAAATGACAGCCAGCCCGCCGATAAATTCAACAGTAGTCGGTCGTCAAAAGCATGCCGCGCCGTGAAAACAAAGTTAGGCAGCGGTGCAAATAACTTATCCGAAGCCACCCGAGGGGTTGCAACAAGGTCCCCATCTATACGACCTTCACCCGATAACGTAGCCTGCAGCTCCATAGCGTGGACACCAAAGCCAATTCCGAGCGCAGTGGTTGGGGTCTGATAGTAATCATAGGTTAGCCGAGTCGCGATAGTTTGGGTGTTAAATTCGGTGCGAAGGAGCGCGCCTACTTCATAGATTGTACCCTCGTAGTCAACCTGTGCGTCCAGAACGCGCTCGCCTTGGCTACGATAATCACTGTAGCTGATGTCAACGCTAAAGCGCTGGCTAAGTCTACGGCGATAATTGAAACCTGCTGAGGTGTCACTCGTATCAACTCCCAACTTTTCAAGGTTTAGGCCCACCGAGCGGCCTAAGCTTGCCGAGCTCTCAATGCCCACGTCCGCAGCCTGATAGAATGCCCCGAAGGATAGGCTATTTGAACGCTCCATCATTGGGTGGATAAAGGTATTTCCCAGGGCTGGTAAGCATAAGCTTAGTCCGATGGTGCCTAATAACGTTCGTAGCATCAAATAGCCTCCCGAGATTATTGTTCTTTGAGCATCGAAGACCACCAATGCAATGGCTCGCCCGAATCACTATCAAACACATTGGTGTAAGCCCATGCTGATTCGGGAAAGGACTTCAATGCTTCCGCAAGAATCCGCTCGATAGTATTAAAGCCAATGCTAACGTGCGCAGTAATGGAGAAGAAGCGCTCACTGATATTGCTAATCTCAGCGCCGAGCTTTTCAAACTCAACTTGGTACTCATCGAGTACACTTGCTATGACGTGCTTGCTAACGAAGCGTATGGTTAGGTTGCCACTGCGAGTAAGCACCTTGTAGTCGCCGCGATCGTCTACGAGTTGAATCACATCAAGCCGAGCGGCAGCGGCAAATAACGGTGCTTCGGCAAGCGCGTAACCGTCCTTCACGCGAACGCAACTGAGCTTTTCAAGAACGGCTTCGCCGTCTGGCTGATAGCCAGCAATAATATCAATAACTTCTATAGCGGGCTCACTCACTTCTCTACACCTTATATCTGATCGTCTAGCTTACAGGCTACAGTATACATAAAAGGTAGCCATTGCGCGGGAATAAGCTACCGCAAAATAGTATTCAACAAATTCAAAACTTGACTAAGCTTGGAAGATGATCAATCTACTGCTAAGGCAATCCGCCAGTCACCTTCTCATTACTCCAAATCAGTCACTGGACGATAGCCTACTGCGCGTACACAACTGGTGGCTGAGCGGTGCCGCCCTAATAGCTGCGCTAGCCTTTATAATGTTGGGGTTATGGCCCATAGCTGTAATGCTGTCGCTATCATCGCTGGCCCTGCTATATATTGTATTGCAAGTAGCCGAAGTGCAGAGGTTGGAAGAGCACCTCATTGTTGATATCCGCCAGCTCGAGTATCGGAAGGGGTGCCGAACTATTCTGACGACCGCCATGGATGCGCAAACGTGCATTTATGTCAGCGTCCCGAAACGGGATTTTGAGTGCCTTGGTTTCGAGCTCAGTATTACTGGTCGCCCAAGCGTAAGTATCGCGAGAAACATCAGCCGCAGCGATGGCTTCTTGTTGGTCGAATCACTGAAAAAATGCGGCTTGAAGGTCATCTCGTTAAGCGCGCACGAGGAGTTGGTAAAAACCCTATAAAAAGCGTTGACAGCAACCGCCTGTTTCCCTATTATCCGCCACCTTGCTTGACGGGGGTGACCCGTCGCTAGTCAGAAGTCTTGGCTAAGAGCTGCAGTATCGCGTGTAATTTCACTTAGGCGAAGCGCCTTAAAAAATCACCTTTACATTGAGTTGGAGCGCCCTATAATGCGCACCATCACAACGCAGCAGCGAGTGATCAAGGCGGTTTGATGCGCGGGTTTGGAAGTTTGAAAAAACATTTCAAATCAACGGTTTACAAACGCTGAGATGTGTGTAGAATGCGCATCCGCTTCCACTGAGAAGCAACGTTCTTTAACAATCAATCAGACAATACGTGTGGGTACTTGTAGAGATAGTCGCAACAAAGATTATCGAAACAAGTTACTCGTTAATTCGAAAGAAAG